>JAEESF010000003.1:0-202253 GCA_016286205.1 Paludibacteraceae bacterium
GGCGAGAATCTGTTTCTCGCGGCGGTCTTGCGACTCAAATTTTACTTCACGAATCATAGTGGTCCCTCCTTAGTTTTTGCGTGGATCAATCGATTTAACTGCACCTTGCTCTTTGGTTGTGCGGCCGTATGTACCGGTCACGCTCTTCAGAGCCTCGTCTGCAGGAACACCTTTCTTAATGGCGTCCATGAACTTGCCCATGTGAACGTATTCGTAACCGCAAACCTCATTGTCCTCGTCGAGGAACTCCTTGGTGATGTAACCTTCGGTTAGTTGCAGGTAACGAACGCCTTTAGCCTTGGTCGAGTAGAGTGTACCGCACTGGCTAACCAGTCCTTTACCCAGGTCTTCCAGACCTGCACCGATAGTCAGACCGCCTTCCGAGAACGCACTCTGCGTACGACCGTAAACGATCTGCAGGAACAACTCGCGCATAGCGGTGTTGATTGCGTCGCAAACCAGGTCAGTGTTCAGCGCCTCCAGAATGGTCTTGCCCGGCAGAATCTCTGCAGCCATAGCAGCCGAGTGAGTCATACCCGAACAACCGATAGTCTCAACCAGAGCTTCTTCGATAATACCGTTCTTTACATTCAAACTCAGTTTGCATGTTCCCTGTTGCGGAGCACACCAACCGATACCGTGCGTCATACCCGAGATGTCCTTGATCTCAGTAGCCTTCACCCATTTGCCCTCCTCGGGAATTGGTGCTGGTCCGTGCTTCGGACCCTTCGCTACAACGCACATTTCTTGTACTTCTTTCGAATAAATCATGTGTTATTAAGTATTGTTTGTTAATGTTGATTTTGTTCCAAAACCTTTGCGGCTGCAAAGGTACAAAAAATTTTTGACATACGCAAATAAGTGCAAATTTTTTATACAAAAAAATCATTTTTGTTTGGTAGTTAGCAAAAAAAAATGTAATTTTGCAGCGGAAAACAAAATGAACCGATTATGAAACGAAATGTCAAATGGTCTCTGTGCGCAACTATTCTAGCGCTTGCAATGTGTGGCTGCTCTATTGTGCAAGCCATCAAACTGAAAGATTGCACCTACGAATATAGCAAGATTTCGGATGTTACTTTTCTGGAAATGAACCGCAGTGAACTGCTTAGTTTGGCAGGCGCTGTGCGCGTGGGCCGTTTCTTGGCAAACCCGAATAGAGAAGATGTCAAAATGGGCTTCACGCTCCATATGAAAGTGACCAATCCAAACAAAGGTATTGCGTCCATGGAGCGACTCTATTATACGGTTGTTCTAGATGATACTGTGCAAGTGGCAGAAGGCGCTAATGCTCAGAATTTCACAGTTTTAGGTGGCACCTCGGCCGATTTGGCTTTGCCGCTCAGTCTCAATATGTCGCAACTCTTTTCCGGTTCCAATCAGGCAAGCATGCGCAAACTGGCTTGGAATCTGGTAGGCAAAGGCGATGAGACGAGTCGCATCACAGTCAATCTGCGCCCCGTGATTCGTGTTGGAGGCGCGGCCATGAGTATACCGAAAAGTATTCCGCTGACTTTCGAATATCCTACTGCGAAAGAGGAAGTGAGTACTGAATGATGCTATCGCACACATTGCGTGGATTGCGAAGTAGCGGGCGGGTGGAGTAGAAACACTCGCCCGTTATTTCTGGTATAGTGCGATTGAGTTGCATCTGTCGGCTGATTTCGTTGCCTTGTCCCCAAGGCGATTTGGCACTGGCTTTTTCCAGGCGATAAGGCGCCATTCCTATGTAGAGCTTGCAATTGGTGCCACGCACTTCGTTGGCCCACCAATGCGCCAAAATCTCATAATCAGCCACTTTCTTGCCAATCTCCCAATAGAGTTGCGGCAACACATAATCGATCCATCCTTCGCGAATCCACAAGCGAATATCAGCGTAAAGATCGTCGTAATTGGTGATTCCCGCTTTAGTCTTGCTGCCCGTAGAATCGACAGACGCGTTGCGCCATACGCCAAAAGGCGAGATGCCGAATTCTACTTCGGGTTTGCATTCTTTGATGGTCCGGTGAATATCCTGAATCGCCAGATTCACATTGTTGCGGCGCCAATCGCGAATATCGGTAAATCCGCGCGGATAATTAGCAAATGTGACTGAGTCCGGAAGCTGACGTTTGCCTGAAGGATAAGGATAGAAATAGTCGTCCATATGAATGGCCTGAATATCGTAGCGAGTAACGATATCTTGCACAATAGTGCAAATCCATTCGCGGGTGACATCCAAACCCGGATCAAAATACCACTGTTGCGCGTATTGCCAGAACCAGTCGGGATGTTTGCGTAGTATATGATCTGTAGCTAGAAGCGAAGTATCGGTCGTGGCCAGATTAACCCTGTAAGGGTTGAGCCACACATGCACTTCCATTTTTCGTTGGTGTGCTTGGTCAATAGTCCATGCCAACGGATCCCACGCTTCTTGCTCACCCCAACTACCTTGTTTGCCAGTAAGCCAATGGCTAAGCGGCTCATATTCACTCAGATAGAGAGCATCGGCTGTCGGACGTACTTGGAAAATGATGGCATTCACGCCCAGCGAGTGTAACGAATCGAGAAGAAAGAGCATTTCTGTTTGCTGCAAATCAGTCTGTCCCACGGCTTCGGCAGATGGCCAGTCGATATTGGCCACTGTGGCAATCCATGCTCCGCGGAAAGTGATCTCAGCCTGCACCGATAACGTCGCTAAAAGCAGTAATATAGCTAGTTTATTTCTCATTAATTCTGCTCCTTCCATTTAGAGAGGGATAGGGTAGGCTTATTCAATTTCACCATTCTCTACGTGGAAAATCTTGGCATTCTCGTTTGGTTGCAATATCTCTGTCAGGTGTTTCCTGTCTGTATCGGTGATAAAGATTTGTCCGAATTCCGGGCGCTGAACCAAGTGTACAATTCGTTCTACTCGTTCGCTATCCAGTCGGTCGAAGATATCGTCTAGCAACAATATCGGCAGATTTTCCGGGTTCTGAGCAGTTAAGTACAAAGCCTGTGCCAATTTCATTGCCAGTACAAAAGTGCGTTGCTGACCTTGCGAGCCCACTTGCTTGAGTGGATAGCCTCCGAGGCGCATATCCAGATCGTCTTTGTGTATGCCCTGACTGGTCCAACCGAGAATCAAGTCGCGTGGGCGAGTGCGAACGTACGCTTCGCGCAGATCGCGGTTTTGCAGTTGGCTGATATAGCGTAGTTGTGCTTGTTCCTCAGAACCGCTAATGGCACTGTATGTCTCCGCAAAATACGGCTCGAAAGCTTCAAAGAAGCTTGTGCGGGCACGGAATATGTATTCTGCTGGTTCAATCATTTGCCACTCTAGCACTTCCAGCAAATCATCGGGTGGAGCAGGAGCGTCGGCGTATTGCTTCAACAACGCGTTGCGCTGTTTGAGTAATGCACTATAAGTAGTGAGGCAATCCAGATATTTTCGGTCGCGCTGACTAATGACAATATCCATAAATCGTCTGCGTTCGTCGGATCCCTCTTCTATCAGTTGCTGGTCAGCAGGACTAACCATGACTAGAGGAATAAGACCGATATGGTCAATCAAACGCGGGTAGTCTTTTTTGTCACGGCGGAACTGCTTTTTGATACCTTTTCGCAAACCGCAACTGATGGTAAAACTCTCGTCGCTAGCCATGCTCCATTCGCTGGAATAGATACCTTGTATCATAGCCATTTCTTCGCCGTGAGTGATGTTGAGACTATCTTGCGAAGTCATGGCCGATTTAGTAAAACTGAGCATATAGATTGCGTCCAAAACATTAGTCTTGCCTTGTCCGTTTAGGCCGACAAAGCAATTGAGTTTGGGCGCGAAGACCAAACCGGCTTCGCGAATATTGCGATAGTTGAGTATGTTCAGTTCCTGCAGAATCATGCGTACAATTCAACGTCTTCTTTGGTGATTTTGCTGCCGGCGAGAATGATGAGTCGCTCCACTACATTGCGCAGTTGGCGGATATTTCCTGTCCAGTCGCGTGCTTGCAACGCTTTGATGGCCGCATCGTCGAAAGTCTTAGCAGCAATACCTTGTTCCGCACAAATCAGCCCCGTGAAATATTCTATCAACAGCGGAATATCTTCTCTTCGGTCGTTCAAAGCAGGAACGTGAATTGGGATTACATTCAAACGATGGAAAAGGTCCTCGCGGAAATTGCCTTCAGCAATCTCTTTCTGCAGATCCTTATTGGTGGCGGCCAGTACGCGGACATTCACTTTGATGGGCTTGTCAGAACCGACACGTGTGATTTCGTTCTCTTGCAATGCGCGCAGCACTTTTGTTTGTGCGGCCAGACTCATATCGCCAATCTCATCAAGGAACAACGTTCCTCCATCTGCTTGTTCGAACTTGCCCGCACGGTCTTTGACAGCACCGGTAAACGAACCTTTCATGTGTCCGAAGAGTTCGCTTTCGATCAGTTCGGAAGGAATGGCAGCACAGTTGACTTCCACCATTGGCGCGTTGGCACGTGCCGATTGGCGATGAATGAGATGAGCCACTACTTCTTTTCCTGTTCCGTTAGCGCCGCAAATCAGCACACGTGCTTCGGTTGGCGCAACCTTATCAATTATTTCACGTACATGCTCGATGGCCGCCGATTTGCCGACCATCTGCAGGCTGTTGTTCTGGACTTTTTTGCGAAGCAATTTGGTCTCTTGCCGGAGACTTTTGGATTCCAATGCGTTGTGCGTTGTGATAAGAACACGATTCAAATCCAGAGGTTTCTGCAGGAAATCGAATGCGCCCGCCTTGATAGCGACAACGGCCGTATCTACGTCTCCATGACCGGTAATCATGACTATCTGGCCCTCTATCGGTTCCATGTCTTTTCCGCTCTTGAGAGCCGCCAACACTTCCATGCCATCCATCTCCGGCATCTTGATGTCGCAGAAAATCAGGTCATAGGCCTGTTGACTAGCCATTTCCAAGCCTTGCTTGCCATTTTCGGCCAGTTCGATCTCATGTCCTTCGTCCTGGAGAATGTCCTTCAGCGCGTTGCGAATACTTCGCTCGTCGTCAATAATGAGTAATTTTGCCATAAACACCAAAAATATTGTGCAAAATTACGACTTTTTTTTGAATTACGCAAGTAAATGCAGAAATTTGTAAAAAAAACATTTTTTAATTTGGTTATGTCAGGAAATAGTTGTACCTTTGCCGCGAAAATGTGGAAATACGCAGAACGTGTGTTTTACAACATATATTTACTAACAATTTAATCTTTATTTAATCAATTATGAAAAAATTATTCGCAATTATTGCTGCTGTGCTTTTTGCAGGTAGCATGATGGCTGAAGGTCTTCTGTTTGAGCAAACTTATCCGGGCGAGCCATCTACTAAGGCGGGAAGTTACTCAAAGTCGTTTACGTTGACAACGAACGGCTACACTTTAACTTACAGCCACATTAACAATGGAACTAACAGTGACTCGTGGGACGCTGTTCGTGCAGGTAGTAAAAATAAGGCAGATACTGCAACCATTACTTCGGCTGCAATTACAGACAAAGTATCGCGCATCGTAATCGACTTCACACAAGTATTGGCAGACAAAACGAGTGCATTGTATCTTCAAGTAGCTGACAATGCTGATTTTACCAGTGCAACAAAAATTAATGCAGACATTGCCGTAGGTGAGGTTGAGTTCGAGGTTGCATCTCCGGCTGCGAACATGTTCTATCAAGTTGTTATTGAGATGAAGCAGGGGTCTGCTAATGGTTTCAACCGTTGGGACAAGATTCAATTTATATCTCCGGACGGTGGAACTCCAATTGTCCCGACTGTGTATGATACATTGACAGTTGCACAGGCAAAGGCAATTGCTGATACATTGGCAGATAACGGCACATCGAAAACTAAATATTATGTTGAAGGTTATGCCGTACACGTAGATCCATATAGCGATACATATCATAATCAGATTTTCTTTATGGTAGATGATTTTGCCGCTCCGGATTCTACTTTTGAAGCTTATGCTGCATATCCTTCTAAAGATGGTCAAGTTTATCAAGTATTGGCAGGTGATAAGGTACGCGCATTTGGTGCCTTTAAGAAATATGTTCAAGATGGAAAATCTCAGTTGGAGCTTGTAAATCCTACAGTGGAATTTCTTGAGGAAGTTGAGGGAGACCGTACTATCAAAGGTCCGGATACCATCACTACCGCTCAGGCTCTCGAAATTGCAAAAGCGTTGGCAGAGCCAGCTTCCAATAGTTCTTCCACCAACTCATCTAAAGAGTATGTGGTAGGAGGTTATGCCGTTCAAGTATGGGCTCGTAATACCGACAAGACTTGGTCGTTTGGTATGGCTGACGTAGAGAACGGTCGTTGGGAGTTCCAGGCATCCAATGCTTCCATCAAAGATGGCAACGATACCGTTGTTAAGAACGACTATATGTATGTTCGTGGCTTTATTGCAAAACGCAAAACCAGTTCTGGCAGTCTTCAGTATCAAATTTACAAAGGTACTGCCGTTCACGGCGAGCCTATCGCAATTGAGATGGATACCATTGGCGCAGTTGAGGCTTACAATCGCGCAAAAGCTCTGCCAGTTGATGGTTCTGAATTGGTATGCATCGAGGCTTATGTAGCTCAAATTAAAAATGCTTATAGCGCAGAGCACGGAAATATTACCGTATGGCTGAACGACGATCCTTCTTCGACCTATGGAAATATCCAAGCATACAGAGCTGCATGCTCGGCTGAGGATGGTGCTGCGATTGTTGAGCATTGCCGTGTACGCGTAGTTGGTAATATTGTTCATACCACTTGGGATGACAATGGCACAACAAAGGATACTTACCAAGTTGCTCAGGGCGCTAAGCTCACACTTCTGAATGGTGCAGGCGTAGAGCAGACCATCGTTCTCGACAAGGCCGTTAAGATGATTGAGAACGGTCAACTGATCATCGAGAAGAATGGTGTGAAGTACAACGCTCAAGGTGCAGTAGTTAAGTAATTAGCCTACCCCTAACCCCTCCCTAAAAGGAAGGGAATAAAAAAGCAGCTCGCAGCAATGCGGGCTGTTTTTTTTGTGCCAGTTGCGATTCCCGCAAGTAAGTCCTGTCTCGATAATAATCTACTAGAAACTTACTAATAACCTACTAATAACCTACTAATAACCTACTAATAACCTACTACTGGCTCGTAGGGAAGTAGAGGGAAAAGGGTGTTTGAGAAGAATGGATGTGGAGAGAAAAGGGGACTAGGTAGGAGGGGAAGTAGAGGGAAAAGGGTGCTTGAGAGGAATGGATGTGGAGAGAAAAGGGGACTAGGTAGGAGGGGAAGTAGAGGGAAAAGGGTGTTTGAGAGGAATGGATGTGGAGAGAAAAGGGGACCAGGTAGGAGGGGAAGTAGAGGGAAAAGGGTGTTTGAGAGGTAGCGAAATTGCTAACTAGATGTTACAAAGAAACTTTTAGAGTGAAAAAAGTTTCCGCTTTTCTTGCGTATATCAAATAATTGTAGTAATTTTGCGGCCGATTTCGCGTTCGGATCCCTCCGACGAAGAATAAATCGCGGATTTATTAGAGTCTACGGGTCCTCCGCTCTCTCCAAAAATTAAAATTTTCGGAGGCCACAAAAAAAGAATAAAGGAGACCACAATTATAATTAATTAGATGTCAAACGAACAGCGTACACATATCATCAAAACAGCGGGCGAGATGTTCTTTCGCCTGGGAATACGTAGCGTGTCTATAGACGATATATGTCACGAATTAGGCATGTCGAAGAAGACATTCTACGTCTATTTTGAGTCGAAAGATGCGTTGGTGGCACAGTTGTTGCACGCCAATGTGGACTATATTTCCCAAAAGATGGAGGAAATGGCTAAATTGCATGATTTCAGGCAGTTAGTATCTAAATTTCTCAAACATCAGGAGGCAGAGAAAAACGATGTGCGCCGTGTACCGCAATTGGTTTATGACCTCAAGAAATATTATCCTCGCCAGTTCGCCGATTTTCAGCATGAGTGTTTCCAAACTCAGAAAGAATATATCAAGCGTTATCTGGAGCAAGGACGTGAAGAAGGTTACGTGCGCGCGAACCTTAATATAGAGTTAACGGCAACCTTGTTTGCTAAGATTCACAGCGATGCTATCCGTGATTTTGAACAGATAGAGGCGCACGGACATAATATGCATCAACTGGGACACACAGCAATGGAAATTTTTGTACGCGGTGTCCTGAGCGAAAAAGGAATGGAGTTGTATAAATGACACAAAAAAGATATATGAGAAAGTTCTTATTTTTTATTTCGGCGCTTGTGATAAGTGTAACAATGATGGCAGAAGACCATGTGATGGCAGCTACGAAGAGTAGTAAGCCTACCTCCGACTCCTCCCTAAAAGGAGGAGAGACAAAGGCTCTCAGCCTCAGTTTGAAAGAGGCGCAGGATTATGCCGTCAAACAGAACCGCAGTTTGAAGAATGCCTCTCTGGCCGTTCAGCAAGCTTATGCGCAACGCTGGCAAACGATAGCGGCAATGTTGCCACAAGTGGATGGTTCGTATAGCTATAGCAACTATCTGGGCTATAGTGCGACGATGTCAACTGCGATGGGTGATTTCAATATTGACATGCCTAACGTGGGTGCGTTGGGAGTGACTGCATCGATTGGCATTAACGGTCAAGGTATTGTTGGCGTGTTGCTGAACAATATCGCTATCGATATGCAGAAAATCTCGCTTGAGCAGTCGGAGACTCAACTTCGCGGAAGCGTGATGAGTAGTTATGTGTCTGTTTTGGCTCTGCAGAGCATTTCTGACTTACTAGATTCCAGTTTGGTGAATATCCAGGAATTGGAAAGCATCACTCAACATGCAGTAGATGCGGGCGCTGCCGAACAGACTTCTGCCGACCAGATTCGCGTGCGTGTCAATACGCTGAAGAATTCTATCAATGCGCAGAAACGTAATATTGAGTTGGCGACCAATAGTCTGAAGGTGCTACTAGATGTTCCCGCCGAAACCGAACTGACATTGACCGAGGATCTGGATAATGTCCTCTCTCCGGATAATGTGCTGACTCTGCTGGGCGAGAATTTCTCGATAGAGAATAACCTGAATTATCAACTATTGCAGAAACAAGTGGATTTGGCAGAGAAGAACGTGCATATGGCAGGTTGGGCTTATGGTCCGACTGTTAGTCTGGCGTATAACTTTACCGACCAACAATATTACGGCGAAGGCGGTATGCGTATGACGCCTCCTAATGTGGTACAAGTGAGTGTTCGTATGCCGCTTTGGTCCTCCGGAAAACGTGCTGCAGGCGTAGTAGAAAAGAAGATTGCCTTGGAGTCTGCAAAAAATACATTGTCGGAAACGGCTGATAATCTGGCGATTCAGTATAGCCAATTGTGCTACAATCTGACTAACGCCTATGAGACATACACGAATGAGAAAGATAATATAGATGTGGCGCAGCGCGTGTTCGTTTCTGCCACCAACAAATATAAATACGGAGCTAGCAGCAATATGGAACTGACTAATGCAAGCAATGACTTGATTAATGCGCAATCATCCTACGTTCAGTCGATTCTGTCGCTCGTGAACGCTCAAGTGGAACTGGAGAAATTCCTTAATAATTGATAATTGAAAATTTTATATATATGAAAAAATCATTTATTTACGTAATCGCCGCTATTACCCTTATCAGTTGCGGCAAGAAACAAGTGGCAGCCGAAGAAGAAGAGGAACGCGTAGAGCAAGTGCGTACCACCGTTCTCCATCCGCGTGAGATAGAACGCGAAATAAGCGTTTCAACCAACCTGCAAGGCTACTTGACACAGAATGTGGCCCCTTCGCTAACAGGTAAGATTGAGCATATCTACTGCGAAGTAGGTGACCGTAAAGTGAAAGGACAGGACCTGGTTCGCATGGACCAGACTCAGTATAAAACCACCAAGATATCGCTCAGTAATCTAGAGATCGAGAAAAATCGTGTGGAGCAATTACTAAAAACAGGTTCGGCCACGCAACAACAACTGGACCAACTGACTGCTCAGTACAATTCGACCAAAGAGCAGTTGGATTTTCTGCGTATCAACACTTATGTCAAGGCTCCATTCAGCGGTGTTATATCTGCAAAGAACTATGAGGATGGCGAGTTATATGGCGGTCAGCCGATTTTGATACTGACACAGATAGACAAACTGAAGGCGCTAGTGGCTATTCCTGAGACGTATTTCCCTCAGTTGAAGGCGGGTATGAAGTTGTCGCTGACATCAGAGATTTATCCTGATCAGATTTTTCCTGCTACGGTTGAGGTGGTTTATCCGACTATCGATGCATCGAGCCATACTTTCCAAGTAAAAATTGTTGTCCCGAACAGCAAGAACCTTTTGCGTCCGGGAATGTATGTCACAACGACTATCGGCTTGGGTAAAGCTAACGCAATTGTTGCTCCGTATCAGGCGGTAGAGAAACTGGTTGGTGCCAATGACCGTTACGTGTTTATCAACGATAACGGACGCGCTAAACGTGTGGCAGTTGAATTGGGGCAACGCTTTGACCAAGAGATAGAAATCATAGCTCCGGAAATAACGGATGGAGTAGAGATGATTACTATCGGTCAGCACAAGTTAGTAGATGGAGTAAAAATCAACGTAGTAAAAGATTAAATAAGTTATGGCTATATACAAGACAGCGATTGAAAAACCGGTAACCACCGCCCTGATCTTCATTGCGGTGATAGTAATCGGTATCTATAGCTTCGTAAAACTGCCGGTGGATATGTTCCCGCAGATGGATCCACCGTATATCACGGTCATGACCACCTATCCGGGAGCTTCGGCTAGTGAAATGGAGACGAATGTGACCAAGTACATGGAGAATGCCCTTACCTCTGTGGACCACCTCAAACATATCACATCGCAATCGAAGGATAATATGTCTGTGGTGGTGCTGGAATTGGAGTGGGGAGCAAACATGGACGAGGCAGTTAATGATGTGCGCTCATATATCGATATGACCAAAACTAATCTGCCTGACAATTGCGGAACACCGATGATATTCAAACTATCGACATCCGCTATGCCTGTGGCGCAGTACTCCATTACGGCAGATGAAACCTATGCGGGACTTGACAAAATCATGAATGATGAGGTCATTCCGCAACTCAACCATATTGACGGAATAGGAAATATCTCCCTCTCCGGTGCTCCAGATCGCTATATCTATATCAATATTGATCAGCAGAAACTGGATGCGTACGGACTGACCATCGAGCAAGTAGGACAAGTAGTTCAAGCCAACAACCTCAACCTGTCTTCCGGTACTATCAAGATGCCGCAAGAGCAATATCAGATGCAGGTTCGCTCGGAGTATATCGAGTCATCTGAGATAGAGGACCTTATGGTGACGATGACACCGCAAGGCCAACAAGTCTTCATCCGTGATATAGCAACGGTGAAGGATACTATCAAAGATCTCTCTTTGGACGAGAAAACCAATGGTCGTGAGGCTGTTCGTCTGATTATTGCAAAACAGACAGGTGCTAACACGGTTAAGGTATGTCGTGAAGTGCGCGATGAACTGGCGGAGATACAAAAACAACTGCCATCTGATGTGAAGATAGAAAAGATATACGACCTATCGGATACAATTCAGAACTCCATCAATTCGTTGGAGAAATCTGTTATGTATGCCCTCTTGTTCGTTGTACTCGTTGTGCTCTTCTTTCTTGGCAAATGGCGCGCAACACTCATCATCGGTATCACGATTCCTATCGCCCTGATTGTGGCATTCGTCTATCTGGCTATAGCCGATTCGTCGTTGAATATCATCTCGCTCTGTTCGCTGACCATTGCTATTGGTATGGTGGTGGACGATGCTATCGTGGTGCTAGAGAATATAACGCGCCATGTGGAGCGTGGTGAGGATCCGCATGAAGCGGCTATCTACGCTACCAACGAGGTATGGGTCTCGGTTATCGCAACAACCCTTGTGCTAGTGGCAGTATTTGTACCGCTGACGATGTTGAATGGTATGGCGGGTATTATGTTCCACGAATTGGGTTGGATCGTAACGGTCGTTTGCTGTACATCCACGCTCGTGGCTATCTCGCTAACCCCAATGCTCTGCTCCAAACTGCTGAGAGCTAAGAAAGTGCATGTGGATGAGAACGGAAATCTGGTAGATGATGAGGCAGGCAAGAAAGGTTGGTACGAGAAGACCGTAGTGCATATGCTGGATGTCATTGACGGCTGGTATGCCAGGTCGCTCGGATGGTGCTTGCATCATAAAGCGATAACTGTTTTTGCTATCTTCGGAATATTCGGTCTCTCGCTCATTCCAGTCTTTACCGGTCGTATTGGAACAGACTTTATGCAGCAACAAGATAATGGTCGTCTCTCTGTTACAGTCAAACTGCAACGCGGTACGCGTATAGAAGAGACACTGAAGACTGCGCGTAAACTGGAAACACGCTTTATGACTCTGGTTCCGGAAATTGAACTTATAAATACCTCAGCCGGTTCTAACGATGATGCTACTATTGCAGCATTGTTCTCCAGCACGATGAACAACAAGATTTCTATGACCGTGCGTCTACCCAAGAAATGGGAGCGCGACAAGACGGTATGGGAGATAGCTGAGATTTTGCGTCAGGAGATGGCACGTTATCCGGAAATAGTTGAATATCAGTGTCAGGTGGCCTCCAATGGCCCTGGTGGAGGTGGCGGCAGTACTGTTGATGTAGAAATCTACGGATACGATTTTGATAAGACCAGTCAACTGGCAGACCAGACTCGCCGACTCTGTATGGAATTGCCGGGAGCGCGCGACGTGAATATCAGCCGTGAGGATGATCGTCCTGATATCAAGATCTCTATTGATAAGGAGAAAGCTTCTCGTCTCGGACTCAGTTCGGCAACCGTTTCTACCTACCTGCGTAACCGCGTTGCGGGTATGAATTGCGGCTATCTGAAAGATGATGGTTCAGAATATGATATCGTAGTTCGTTTGCAAGAGGAGGACCGTAACTCACTATCCGATGTGATGAACCTTACTATTCCGACACCTACGGGTGCAAGAGTTAAGTTGGGTGAAGTTGCGCAAGTTGGTGAGTATTGGGCACCACCTACCATCGAGCGTAAATCGCGTCAACGTATCGTGACCGTCAAGGTAACACCTTACGAAACGTCCTTGGGCGAATTGGCAAGTGCCATTGAGGCGAATGTTGTTCCGCAACTTGATCTGCCTGCCGGTTATTCAATCCATCTTGCCGGTGATTACGAAGAGCAACAGGAAACGTTTGGCGATATGTTGCTATTGATGGCGCTCATTGTGCTGCTTGTTTATATCACCATGGCATCACAGTTTGAGTCGTTACGAATGCCTTTCATCATCATGCTCACGATTTTCCCGGCCTTCACGGGTGTCATATTGGCTCTATGGATGACCGGCCGTTCGTTGGATATGATTGGAGCCTTGGGTGTGGTTCTGCTTGTCGGTATTGTAGTCAAAAATGGTATTGTGCTGGTAGATTATATCAATCTGATGCGTGAACGTGGCTATGAACTCAATCAGGCTATCACTCTGTCCGGGCGTAGCCGTATTCGTCCTATTTTGATGACAGCGTTCACTACTATCTTAGGTATGGTGCCGATGGCAGTGACAAATGGTGAAGGTGCCGAAATGTGGCAGCCGTTGGGTATAGTCGTTATCGGAGGTTTGACTGTTTCTACCTTCTTAACACTTTATCTCGTGCCTGTTCTCTACGGCTCGATGACCAAGCATGGCGATCGCGACAAACAAGAGGCACTGCGCAAGAAATTCATCTTCATGGACATTAAAGTTAACAAGGAGGACAAGCAATGAAAAGCGTAATGATCGTATTCAATCAGGCCAATACAGGCCGTGTCGAATATATGTTGGATGTGTTGGGCGTACACGGTTTCACGTTCTTTGAGCAAGTTCAGGGACGTGGCACCAATGGCGGCGAACCTCGTCGTGGTACCCACGCATGGCCGGAAATGAATTCCTGCGTCATCGCAGTGGTAGAAGACGAACAAGTGGCTCCATTGTTGGAGGCCGTGAAAAAACTCGACCTCCGCAATGAGGAGGTCGGTGTTCGTGCGTTCGTCTGGAACATCGAAACGACAGTGTAGATAATCGTACCCTTGTGGTTAAGAATATCGAGGCTACTGTCTGATAGAGAGTTCAAACCGCAGGTGTCCCAACTTGTGAATCAGCAGAATAGCAGCCGCTTCGATGGCATAAGCTATGAGATAGCTGTACCACAGAATATCGGGCATCGTGCGTGCTACAAGCCATAGGACAGGAATCACCGTGAGCGAAAGGGCAAAGGAGATAAACAATGCCATGCGGTGATGTCCGTAGAGTTTGTAAACAATCATCAGCACGTAGATATAACAAAACGGAATAAAACTGAGTGCAAACACCCGCAGCGCGTGGGTCGTTTGCACTATTTTTTCGGGGTCATCTGCTCCGAAGAGATATGCCACTGCTTGCGGGTCAATCCATACGAAGGCGCAAGTGACAATCATCGCGCCGGTAATGAAAGTAAAGGCCTTTTTCAGTATCATCCGTAGTGCATCTGTATCGCCTTTTCCGACTTGTACTGCTCCTAGCGATTGCAGCGTCTGGCATGTCCCGGACAAGAATAGATTGTACACTTGTAGCAGATTCATACAAACGGCAAAGGCAAAAATACCTGCTCTGCCGAGCGTAGAGAGTACGATACTGTTGGCGGAGAAAAGCAGTACGGTCAAGCAGATAGATGCCACGGCGAGCGGTGCTCCCTGAGAGATAATCTTGCGTCCGATGAGTCCTATTTGTTCGGTCACTCGAACCAGAGTCAATCGTCTGTTTTCCGGTTTGATCCAGTGAGTCAGCAGAATAGCAATACCCACAATGTGTCCCACCACGGTTGCTACGGACGATCCGGTGATTCCCCAGTGGCACCATTGGATGAAAACAATATCCAGACACAGGTTCAGCACATTGTCAATAATGACCGCGAGCGACACCAGTTTTGGACTGCCGTCTACTCCCACCATGGTGGATAATCCCCACATCAGGATAAATGCAGGATTACCTATCAGCAGCACACGCATATAATCTTCTGCCAGCGGATAGATCACCTCGTTGTCGCAAAACAGATGCGCCAGTTGAGTGGGGAACAATAGTCCGCCGAAGATAGTCAGTATCAGTCCCAGTCCGACGCTGGCCGTGAGCGCTAGCGTGAAATAGTGTCTGGCCTCGTTGATATCTTTCCTCCCCAGCGCATATCCTACCAGCATTCCCGCGCCCGCATTGATGAGCAGGTGCAGTGTGAAGATAAACTGGTTGATCGGCTTGGATATAGCGATGGCACTCACGCCGTCTCCACTAATGAGATTGCCGACAATGATTCCATCGACGACATTGCCCAGACATCCGGAGAGCGCCACGAGGATATACGCTCCGAGGAAACTGTAGAATGTTTTATTCAAAGAATCCAAAGGCACTAATAGCAGTTAACATTCGTTCTACATAATCCCACGAGGTTGGCGAGAAGGCATATCCGAGACGGTAGAGTACCTGAGTCGTATAGTCATTATCTCGCTCCACATCCGCCGTTTTCTGTCCGTGGGCCATATCTTGGTACGCCAGCAGCGAGGTCATCAGTTGTGCTTTGTGCGGATCCGCTTTGGCTTTCTCCATCGCCTCATTGAACTCGTCTGTCTCGACGAACCGAATGCCATTACCTACTTTGGCAAGCCCGGTGAGCACATCGCCGAGGAACTGGCCGTGAATGTTGTACGGATGGAATACAACGCATTGTTTCGGCGTCGTAGCCAGTAGCACAATAGCGTGACTTACCTCATTGATAGGCGAGAACTCTACTCGCTTGTTACGCATAGCGTATGGGCAGCATCCCAACATATTGTATATCTTGATACGTCCCATGAACGAGTTGGTAGAGAAGTTGGCCTGGAATTCGCCATCGGTAGAACGTGCAGAGAGGTTTCCGACACGCATAATTTTCGCATCCAGTCCTTCGTTAGCCACCGCTTCCAGTATCTTGCGCTCGGCCATGAACTTGGAGAAGATATACTTGTTGCCAAGGAACTGGCCCATGTAGAGTCGTTGCTCGGTGAAGACCTCATCGTGTATCTCACCGGCCCACATACCACGCGTACTGGCGGTGGAAACGTGTACCAGTCGCGCACCTTTGGCCAGGCATAGTTTGATGCAACGCTCAGCACCGCCGATATTGACATCCTCTATCTCCGTACCCTCAGAGAAGTGCTTTACGATAGCGGCACAGTTGAAGACGGTATCGATCTCCAGGTCTTCGCCAAACGGGGCAGTCACATCGCCCAAAACAATCTGTATGCGTGATCCAAAGAGCGGCTTGAAGGCATCGGCGAAGTAATAGTAGAGCAGCGAGCGCAGACGGCTCTCAGCTTTGTCCAACGTCTTTCCGCGTACCAAGCAGTAGATAGTCTCTGCATCGGAGTCGATCAGTTCGCGCAGGATATGGATACCCAGATAACCCGTAGCACCTGTCAGCAGCACTTTGCCCAGTTGGCGTCGTTCGCCTTTGCGGAAATTATCCAAGGTGTTCTCTTTCAGCAGTTGGTTAATCGCGCTATAGTCGTAGTTGGTGATACAACTGTTGCCTGTGTTCTCTTCGTCATCGCCTTTGACGAGGTGAGCCAGCGCACGTGGAGTAGGATTGGCGAATACATCGCCGTAGGCAACGTGTATGCCGGCTTTCTCGGCTTCGATAATCACTTGCATTACCACCAGCGAGGTGCCGCCCACTTCGAAGAAATTGTCATTGGCTCCGACCTTGTCCATCTCCAGCACTTTGGCAAAGATGTCGCAGAACGTAGCCTCTGTTTCGTTGGCAGGTGCTTCGTATTCGCCGGCAATGGCCAGTACGGGTTCAGGCAGTTTGCGCACATCGGTCTTGCCATTCGGCGTCATTGGCCAGTCGGTCATCTGCATGTAGGCGGTAGGCACCATATATTGCGTCAGGCTCTTGGCTATCTCTGCCTTGAGTGCATCCGGCGCTATCTCGCGATCGGCCGAATAGTAGGCGCACAGATGCTCTTTGCCGCTGATCTTGCGAATGAGAATAACCACTTTCTTCATTCCCTCCACACGCAGCATCACATTCTCTATCTCGCCCAGCTCAATACGCAGTCCACGCAGTTTTATCTGGTTGTCGGTACGTCCCAGAACGAGTACATCGCCATCGGCTAACCACTTAGCGTAGTCGCCCGATTTGTATATGCGTACGCCGTGATAATCGACAAAGCGTTCGCGCGTCATCTCGTCCAGGTTGTTGTAACCGCGTCCTACGCCTCGTCCGCCTATGTACAATTCGCCGACTACACCTACAGGCAGTTCGTTGCCATCAGCGTCAACGATGAATTCCTTGACATTCAGCTGCGGCTTACCTACGGTAACCAGCGTGGCGTTGGTCAGTTCTTTGTTGTTCGAAGCAACGGTTATCTCGGTCGGTCCGTAGCAGTTGAAAATACGTGCTTTGGTTACGCTCCGCATTTTGTCGAGCAGCGAGTCGCTGAATTTCTCTCCACCGGCACGGCAAATCTTGATATGGGCAATCGCTTGGCAGAAATCATCACTGGTCAGCCATGTCTGCCAGCGCGACGGAGTACCGGAAACCATGTTGATACGTTGTTGCTTGATCAGGTCTGCCAAAACCAACGGGTTATTGGCTTGTTCTTCGGTAGCCAGAATCAGCGTCTTGCCGTTGTAGTAGGCCATGCCGATATCTTGCAGCGCAGCGTCGAACGAGATGGTGGTAACACTCAAGATGCGGTCTGCATCGGTCAGCACAGCATTGGCAAAGACATTAGCCGGATGACCGTACAGATAGTTGCAAATACCCTCGTGGCGCAGCATAACGCCCTTGGGGCGACCTGTTGAACCGGAAGTGTAAATCAGGTAAGCGAGGTCGTCAGGCGTGATATTGGTCTCTACTTTTGCAGCCTTACTGTTGATCAGTTCTTCTACATCAATGCCCTTGCCGTCAGGAACAGAAGCCAGGCGGTCGGCAGTCGTGATGATGAATCGTGCTTCGCTATCCTCCAGAATCAGTTTGACGCGATCAGCAGGATAATCCGGATCGCACGGGATATAGGCAGCACCCGATTTCAGCACACCGAAGAGCGAGAGAATCAGTCGGCTGGTACGTGGCAGGAGCAGTGCCACGCGGTCGCGTTCTTGCACTCCTTTGGCGCGTAGCGCAGCAGCAATTCGGCCTGTTGTCTCGTTCATCTCTCGGTAGGTAAATGCGGCATCGGTGGCCACAAGTGCCTGGTGGTCAGGTTGTTTGGCAGCAAAATGCGCAATACACTCGTGCATAAACCGGAACGGCGCATCTCCTGTGGCTGTTTCGCGCAGCTGCGAGAGTTGTTGCTCTTGTGCCTCGCTGACGATGGAGAGCTGGCGGATTTTGGCATCTGCGTTCTCGGTCATTCGATTGGCCACCGCTACGATGCTCTCAGCCAGCGATTGCGCCAGTGCAGGCGAATAGACGGCATCGTCGTATTGCACAACCACACCGCGATCTTCTATCTTGATGTTGATCTTGAATTTCGGTACATTCAGTTCCAGCAGTTCTTGCCCAACCGCCTCGCCGTTCACTTTCCAGTCGGACAGCACGCCCACCTGGTAAGCATAGGCAATGGCCGGACGGAACGAATAGGCGGAAGCGATGCGTGCAAACGGATATTCCTCGTGTTGCAGCGTCTCGTCAAACGTGTTGCCGACGGCCTGCAGATAATCGCGCACACTGCCTTCGGGTATATTCAGTCCGAGCGCCAGGGTATTGACAAACATTCCCACGGTATCGGCTATCTTCAGATTAGAACGTCCGCTGCTGACTGTGCAGAGGAAGATATCGCGGTTGTTGACGTGACGCGAAACAACGTAAGCTGTGGCGGCCAGGAACAAGTGGGCCGGCGTGATGTCGTTTTTGCGACAGAAAGCAGTGGCCTTGTCGTAATCGGGCATGCAAACGGCTTCGCCGATAAAGCCCTGTTCGTCGGTCTTAGGCATGTCGGACGGAATCTCGCTGGCACCTTCGCAGGCCTGCAGTTTTTCCGCAAAGAATTTCTCTGCGTCTTCGAGTCCACCGGCTGCTTCGGTTTTTTGCTGGTCGGCGGAGAAGTCCAGGTAGGTATATTTCTCTTTGTCGATGCCGGCTCCTTCCAGTGCGCGGCAAATCTGACGAACGAACAGGTCGGCCGAACCACCATCGAAAATCAGGTGGTGAATATCTATCAGCAGGTGTACGGCTTTTTCGGTCTTCACTACTTCGAAGCGGTATAGCGGTGCTTTCTGTAGGTTGAATGGCTGAACGAATGACTGCTTGTGGCTGACGAGTTCTTTCTCCGTCATTTCCGTTACCGGTATCGCTACAGGCGCGCTGTCGCTTATCGTTTGCAGGATCGTATCGCCTTCTACCGTGAAGTGCGCATTCATCTCGGCGTGTGCTTCTACGGTCTTTTTGACTGCTTCTGCCAGGCGGTCGGTCGTCACCGCAGCCGGGAAAGTCAAGAGGTACGGGATATTGTAGATCGTCGATGTCGGGTCCTTCATACACTCGAAGTAGACGCCCGTCTGTGCGTACGACAGCGGTGCACTGGTGGCCTGCTCTGAAGATGTTTTTTTTGTGGCATCAGTGGCTATCTCGCCGCTCAGCATATGCTCCAGAATCTCGTTTTCGATGGTTTGCAGTGTGCCGGTCTTGATTAGCTGTTTCGGGTTGAGTGTGATGCCGTAGCGTTTGTTGACCTGCACGGCCAGTTTGATGGCCGAGATAGAGGTCAGTCCTGCGTAGCCGAGCACCGTGGTGATGCCGAAATCGGTGTTGTTGACTATGTCGGCAATCATGGCGTGCAGTTCTTGCTCCAGCACATTCATCGGCGCGCTAACTTCTTCCGCGGCGGTAGGTTTCAGTTCGGGCAGCGGCAGGGCCTTTTTGTTGACTTTCTGATTCTGGTTGAGCGGAATAGCATCAATCTGCATCGTTACCGCAGGCACCATATACGGCGGTTTCTGGTCCAGAATGAAAGCATTGAGTGCCTCTATATCTATCTGCTGGTCGCTGACGATGTAAGCGGCAATAAACTTGCCTGCACCTTCGCCCTGTGCGTCAAACGCCTGCACGGTGGCATCTTTGATGCCGGGGAACTCGCGAATGACTGCTTCCACTTCTTTCAACTCGATGCGAAAACCGCGTATCTTGACTTGTCCGTCGCGTCGGCCGACAAACTGAATGTTGCCATCGGGCAGATAGCGAACGATATCGCCTGTGCGATAGATGCGCTCGAATCCAGGCTGTTGGTCAAACGGATTGTCTATATATACTTCCGCCGTCTTTTCCGGGCGATTGAGGTAACCACGGCTAACTTGCGGACCGCTTACCCACAGTTCGCCGCTGGCACCGATAGGCAGTCTGTGTCCTTGCGGGTCAACGATATAGAGTCGCAGGTTATCCAGCGGTTTGCCGATAGGTATCTCTTTGCGTTTGCGGTCAACGGGGAAAGTGGTGGTAAATATCGTACATTCGGTCGGTCCGTAGCCGTTGTGCAGCGTGTAGCCTGCAGGCGGCGTGAGTGTGGCCAGTTTCTCGCCTCCGGTGGAGAGGTGCAGCAGCGAGTGGTTCTCGATGCTGGTGGCGAACTGATAAGCCACTTGCGTAGTCATGAAGGCGTGCGTGATGGCGTTGGCCTCAAAATAGTCGTTCAGCGCCACGAGATCGAGTCGCAGTTCTTCGGGAACGATATGTACAGCCGCTCCGGCGGTGAGTGCAGGATAGAGGTCCATCATACATGCATCGAATCCGTACGAAGCATATGCTGCCACTCTGTGGCAAGGCTGCAGATCGTAGTAGCGGTGGTACCAACTGCAGAACGCTACCAGATTGCGGTGTATGAGTTGGCAACCTTTTGGCACGCCTGTCGAACCGCTGGTGTAGAGTAGGATAAACAGGTCGTCTGGGCTGATAGCGGCATTGACCGGTTTCGCGGCTTCAGGCAGGCCGCTAATCTCTTTGGTCAGCAGTACCGGGCCCGTGTAGTCGCTTACTATCGGGCGCAGTTCTTCGTCGGCAATCAGCAGTTTGGCGCCTGCGTCCTGTATCATGAAGTTGAGTCGCTCTTTCGGATAAGTCGGGTCGAGCGGCTGGTAGGCGCAACCGGCTTTGAGTATACCGAGCGAAGCGATGGCCATCCATTCGCAGCGAGGGATGATAACCGACACCACATCGCCTGTGCCCAGTCCTTTGGCGGCCACAAAAGCAGCTATGCGTTCGCTCAGTGCATCCACTTGGCGGTAAGTATATTGTTGGTCTTTGTATACTACGGCTATGTTGTCCGGCGTGCGGGCTACCTGCTGACGGAAGAGCGAGACGATGGTCTGCTTGTCGTCGAACGCCACGTTGGTTTGGTTGAATTGGTCGAGCAGCTTTTTCTGTTCGTCCGAAGCGATGTCTATGTCGCGTATCAGCTGTTCGGTTAGCAGTCCCCGTACTACGGCCTCGTAGCTAAGCAGGAATTGGCGAACCAGGTCCTCCGAATATTCATTGCTGTTGTATTCGGCCTTGACGTGGTAGCGGTTGTCCAGAATAAAGGCTTTCAAGTATATATGCGCGTCCAGGGTGCTGTTGCACAGGCGTACGGTGCGCATGGGTCGGCCGCATAGTTGCTCATCGGCAAAGAGGGTACCGTGCCAAGCGAACATAGTGTCGGCTTGCAGGCCGAGGTCGTGAACCAGGTCGCTGTAGGCGTAGATATCGTTTTTGCGGCAGCCGCTCATCTGGTCTTGTGCTGCCAGGAGAAAATCGACTACGCGGGTCTCGTTGTCAAATTTGGTATATACGGGCAGGGTCTTTACGGTCATTCCCACCGAGCGGGCAAAACGCTTGTCGCTACGTCCGTTGTAGATGGTGGTGAAGAGCGATTCCTGTTCGTTGTTGTATTTAGCCAGCAGCAGGGCATAGGCCGCCGTGAAGAAATTGCTGCGGAAAACGCCGTTCTGCTTGCAGAAATCATCCACCGCCTGCATATCTACTTCGAGTGTGCGTGTCAGGTGGTTCTCGCTGTGTTCGGCTATCTCCAGGTCAGGCAGTAACGGGGTATAGGTGTCGCCGCAATCGAAATGCCGGGCATACCATTGCTTGGCTTCGTCGAAGACGTTCGACCGGCGTTTGTCTGCTTCCTCTTTCGCCAGTTCGGCCAGACTCAGTTCTTCGGCCTGCAGCGCCTCGCCTTTGTACGCACGGTCGATGTCGCTCAGCATCACTTGCAGAGTGGTGCCATCGCCTATGATATGGTGAATATCGAGGAAGAGGTACAGATGCTCTCGGTCTCTGAGCAGACGTATGTGAAACAGTCGTCCGCCGATGATGTCGAATGGTTCGATCAGGTAGGCAAATCGTTTCTCCACATCGCTCTCGGTGGCGGCAGGCAGATCTTCTATCTCCAGTTGCCATTTTTCCTGGTCTGTGTCGAGTGTCTGCACGGGTTCGCCCTCGTCATTCAGCGCCAGGCGCGTGAAGAGTGTAGGGTGGTTATTTACGGCCGTTTCTACAGCTTGGCGCAACCGTTCTGCGTCTAGGGCAGGGTCGAGCAGGTAGAGATAAGGCAGATTGTAAAAGGCCTCGCCTGTGTGTTCTGCGCAGGCTACGTAGAGGCCGTACTGTACGTTCAGTAGAGGAGCAGTATTTTTCATATTACCATTTGTGTTTGACTAAGGTTGGTGTGGCGACGAGCGAGATCCATCCCCATAGTAGTCGTCCGTCGTCGGATGCGCGTTTGAGGCGTTGCATGGTGTCCGAACCGCCCATGTAGGAGAAGCCTCCCGACACTTTGAAATCTTTCAGTATTTGGTACGACAGTTCTATTTCGGCCATGTGTCCCAAGGTCTTGTCTAGTTTTTGATGCCCCTGTGTCAGGTCGGTAGTAACGGCCATGTAGTGGTATTTGGCAGTGATATTCAGTCCTTTGACCGGATTGACCATCACGCCTGCGTAGGCGTTCTGCAGACCCGGCGAGAAACCATTGACGAAGGACGAGACATAGAAGAAGTCCATCGCGCCGTAGAACTGGTGGTGGGAACCGTAAACGGGATTGAAGCCTTTCATCACTTTGTGCTGCGGCAGACCTAATCCTCCCGGGTGGAGAACTACCACGTAGTCATCACCGCTCAGGTAGTCGTACCCCGCCGTAAATCCGTATATCGGCGACGGTTGCACTTGCGCCTTGACACTGGCCATGAATGCATTGATGGGCAATCCGTGTTCTTCCTTACCGAACTGGTGATAATACGAGGCCTCGAAGGTGCAGTATTTAGGACAGCATTTGATGTACGCGCCGGCCATCTGTTGCCATTCGATATACTCTTTCACGCCTTTCTCGCCCGCCTGCATACCTATGTTCATAAACAGGACAGACGCGCTGAAGGGGAAGACAGGCAGGTCGTAGTGGTACCAGAGCATCTGCATCGTCTTGTAGGGCACACCTCCGTTGGCGAAGAAAGTGGTGCCGCTGCCCATGTTGGCAATCACCTGGTTGTAGGCGCCTATGATATGCAGTTTGTGTCCGAAGCCTTCCCATCCCATACGCAACGCATCGTGCGACATACCGGCCATCGACCAGTCATCGGGACCGATCACACGTTCGTCATCGTACGACAGGGCTTGCCTACCGAATTGCAGGAACAGACCTTGTTTAGAGGTCAGCATGGCCCATGCTTCGTATAGATTGAAGGTGTTTCGGTTGACTTCCTGGCCCCAAACGCCTGCGTACTGCATACTCAGTTTGGTAGCAAAATGCGGTCGTTCGTAGCCCAGCGTCAGTCGTCCGCGGCCCAGTACAAACATCGAGCGGTCGGTCGGATTCTCGGCCTCTGGATCGTGCGGAAAACCGCCATCGCGTATCTCACCGCGGGCCAGCAGGTTCAGGTCCAGCGTAAACTGGTTGACCTTTGGCTTTTCGGTCTGTGTGCTATCCGGCGTCGGCTCAGTCTCTTGTGCGCAGACGGGGAGAAACAGCCAGGAGCATAACGCTAGCAGTATCACCCGTAACCCATAACCTTTCACCTTTAGCCTCTCGCCTTTCGCCTTTAGCCTCTCGCCTTTCATCTTAGTTTTCAAAATCAAAGATGTCAATAAATCCGGTCATGCGAAAGACGGTCTTGATGTCATCGTTGACATGGCGCATCACGACGTGTGCACCTGCTGCTTTGGCGCTCTTGAGGATGCTGAGCAGGATACGCAGACCATTGGAGGCGATGTACTCCAGTTTCTCGCATTCGATGATGACATCCTTGCCGCCGCATTGGTATAGCGGTTGTAGCACTTGCTCTGCTTCGATGGCAGCCGCAGTGTCCATTTCACCTTCTAGCACGGCGATGTACTTGCCGTCTTGTTCGTTAAGAGTTGTGTTCATAGTGTTTCTTTATAGTTAGTATATTTTTTCCGTTCTCACGTTCGTAGTTGATGCTGTCCGACAGTTGTCTGATCAGGTGAATGCCGAGTCCGCCTATCGGTCTTTCTTCGGCCGAAAGGCCAGTATCGGCTTCTTGTACTTCGGTGGGGTCGAAGGCGCTGCCTGAGTCGGTCAGAATGAGCGTCAGCGTGCGAGTGTCGGCTTTTGCGTCCACCGTTATCAGGTTGCCCGTGCTGCCTTTGGGATAGGCGTAGTGGATGACGTTCACTACGGCTTCTTCTATGGCCAGCCGTATCTCGCCCGTAGTCTTGCTGTCCATGCCAAGTCGTGCGGCTATGTCCTTGATGAAGGTGCCTACCTGTTTCACTTGCTGCACGTCGTTGCTCAGTGTCAGTCGTTCGCAGAGTATGTCGTTCTCCTCCTGCGGTGTATAGTGGAAGGCCAACATCGTCAGGTCGTCGCTCTGTTCGGCGCCTTGGGCAAACTGCTGCACGGCTGCAGCCATATGGTCGATTAGTTCCCTAACCGCTAACCCGCTAACCGCTAACCCCTTCTTCAGCCGTTCAAGGCCAAAGAACCGGCGATTGATATCACGTGCTTCGGTCAGTCCGTCGGTGTAGAGGAACAGTTGTGCCCCTGCCGGCAAATGGTATTCGTGTGCCACATAGGTGGTATCTTCAAATACCCCGACGGGCATATTCGGCGCATCATCCAGTTCGCTTATTTCCAATCTCTCGCCACCCACTACTATCGGCCTGCAGTGTCCGGCATTGCAATAGCGCAGCATACCTGTCGGCAGGTCCAGTACGCCGACGAAGAGTGTGACGAACATGTTGGCTTCGTTGCCGTTGCACAGCACGGTGTTCACGGTTTTCAGTATGTTAGCGGGGTTGTTGTCGTGTGCTGCTTTCGACCGCAGTAGCGACAGGGTCTGTGCCATGAGCATGGCGGCCGGTATACCTTTGCCGCTGACATCTCCGATGCAGAACACCAGTTTCTCGTCGCGCACGAAATAGTCGTACAGGTCGCCTCCAACTTCGCGTGCAGGTAGCAGCATGCCGCATATCTGTATATCGTCGCGATGAATACTGTCGGCTACGGGCAGCATTTGTTTTTGTATATTCTGTGCCACGTGCAATTCGCCATTCAGTCGTTCTTGCGTCAGTCGTGAGGTCTGCAGTTTGCGATTGCTGCGAACGAACAACCACACAATCAGCGCCAATACGGCCAGGCCTATTATCGCAAAAACGAACATGTAGCTGCGTAGGTGCTCCAGTTTGCCGAATGCCTCTTTGTCGTAGCAAACCAGCATCATCTGCCAGTGTGGTGCTTCGGATTTTCTCGCGTAATAGACGCGCCCGTGCTCCTTCTTCTCTTCGTCATAGAATTTGAATCGCGTGATGCGCCCACGCCCGACGGTCTGGCGTTCCACTGTGCTGTCGTTGAATAGCGCTACTATCTGGTTGACCAGTCGTGGACTGACCACGCTATCTGCCGGAGCGGCAATCAGTTCGCCCTCTTCCGTCAACACCATACTGAAGGAGGAGGGGTGCGGATGGAAATGATTGACCACCGCGTTGATCCATTTGGTGCGCAGGTCTATGCAGAGCACGCCCACGGGTTGACCCTTTTCACGCAGAGGCACTACGAACGATGTCACTGTAGCCTGTGCGCCTTCTCCGTCGTAGTAAGGCTTGGTCCAGTTCAGCGTATCGCCGCGCATGCAGGTTATGAAAAAGTCGCGCTGGAAATAGTCGTGCTTGGGCGAACCTATCTGTTCTACGACAATCGTATCAGGCTGTTGACGGGCGTATAGTTCACACCAGTAGCCGTATTGGGGGAAGTAATGCGGAGTGAAGGCCACCGCAGCGCCTATCAGGTCGTCGTCATCGTTATCGACCAGCGAACAAATCAGATTCTGCAGATAAGCCGGGTCATGCAGATGTTGCTCGGCGTGCGGTACTTGACTGCATATCGCCACTTCGGCCGTCGATAGCACTCGCTGTATGCGTAGGGACGAGGTAATCAGGTCCATCAGCGAACTGCGTTCTAGCTCATCTTCCAACTGCGCTCTGGAGTAGTTGTACTGAATGCCCAACAGCGCCTCCATAAAAATCGCAGCAATGATGATCACCGCCAAACCTGTCCATTTTTTCGAACCCTTTTCCATACGTGTCCAAACTTTGCGCTGCAAAGTTAATGCTTTTTTTTGACATATGCAAATTTTTGAAAAAATTATTCCATTTTCTTGCGTATATGAAAAAATCTTCGTAACTTTGCGCCGCAAAGTTTGTGGAGATCAATCTTAAATTTGAAATATTATGTCTCGTAAACTTAGAATAGGCTTCAATACGCTAATGACTTTCGTCCTGGGTATACTGGGACTCGGTTGTGTCAATTCGTGCAAATACGGCGTACCACATGCTACTATACAAGTGACCGGCCAGATCACTGACTCCGATTATAATGCGGTGGAGGCGGCGCGTGTTACGGTCAAGAGTGCGGACCCGCGATGGGGCGATCGGCCTATTCTGCCGCGCACCTATGCTAACGAATGGGGTCAGTACGACACGGGTATATCAGAGATAGGGTGTGATGTGGATTCTATCGATATCCTCGTAGAGGATCTCGCAGGCGCGTATCAGGGCGATTCTGTGCGCGTGGGCGTTACCTATAAGCGCAAGAATACAGACGATGGCTGGGATGTCGGCGAAGCGCATGTCCGCCAAAATTTCAAACTCAAAAAGAAATAACCGGTTTGGCCCTTTTTGAGTAAATTTTTACATCGTACTATTTGTACTTTCTACACATTCTGCACTTTTCTTTGCAATGCCTACAGTATTATATACTATGTATATAATACCAACAAAAACGCACACCAAATTTAGTGCGTTATTAGTGCGTTATAAGTGCGATATAAGTGCGTTATAAGTGCGATATAATCGAGAATGCCTGCTTCTTTGCATTTCCCGCCATTTTGTGTCTATTTTTATAAACTTGCTACATTTTTCTTTAATAAATCTTGCGTATATCAAAAAAAAGTAGTAATTTTGCAAACGCAAAATGTCTGTAAGCATACAACATATCAACAAATCGTTCGGCAAGCAGCAAGTGTTGCACGATGTGTCGCTCGATATTCCCGAAGGACAAGTGCTCGGCCTGCTTGGACCTAACGGAGCCGGCAAATCGACGTTAATGAAGATTCTCATCGGCCTCTGGGAAGCGGATAATGGTACGGTAGAAACGCCACGAAACATCGGCTATCTGCCGGAGAATAATCCGCTGTACGACGATATGTATGTGGTTGAGTATCTGCACTTTATGGCCGGTATGACGATGTTGGGTGAATCGAAGAAAACGCAGGCGGAGAGGGTAGAACTCCTAATCGAACGCGTCGGCCTGACACCCGAGCGCCACAAGCATATACGCGAACTGAGCAAGGGTTATCGTCAGCGCGTGGGCCTGGCGCAAGCACTGCTGGGCGATCCCGATCTGCTGATTCTGGACGAACCGACTACGGGGCTGGATCCTAACCAACTGGCCGAGATACGCGCGCTAATCCGCTCGCTCGGGCGCGACCGCACGGTCATCCTCTCTACACATATCATGCAAGAGGTGCGCGAAATGTGCGACCGAGTTGTCATTCTCGACCACGGACAGATACGCGCCGACCAACCCATAAGCGAAATAGCTGATTTGGAAGAGCTCTTCCGCAGTGTAACTAAAAATTAAAATTTTTAAAGGGCGAACGGCGAGAGGCGAACGGCGAAAGCTCTAACCTCTAACCTCTAACCTCTAACCTCTAACCTCTAACCTCTAACCTCTAACCTTTAGCCTTTAATAGCATGAGCGAATTCGATATACGACAACAGATGTCCGAGAAGGAGCAAGACAACGCGCTACGCCCGTTGTGCTTCGCCGATTTTGCCGGACAAACCAAGGTAACATCTAACCTCAAGATTTTCGTTGAGGCCGCCAAACTGCGTGGCGAGAGTCTCGACCATGTGTTGCTGTTCGGCCCTCCGGGACTGGGCAAAACGACGCTGAGCAATATCATTGCCAACGAACTGGGCGTGGGCTTCAAAGTGACTTCGGGCCCCGTGCTCGACAAACCCGGTGACCTGGCCGGTCTGCTCACCAGCCTCGAACCCAACGATGTGCTGTTCATCGACGAGATACACCGACTCAGTCCTATCGTTGAGGAATATCTCTATTCGGCCATGGAGGACTATCGCATCGACATCATGATTGACAAAGGTCCTTCGGCGCGCACGATACAGATAGATCTGAACCATTTCACGCTGATAGGCGCCACCACCCGCTCGGGACTGCTGACTTCGCCGTTGCGTGCACGTTTCGGCATCAACTGCCACCTGGAATATTACGACGCAGATATACTGTCGGGCATCGTGAAACGTAGCGCACGTCTGCTGGGCGTGGAGATCAACGACAAAGCAGCCGGCGAGATAGCCCGCCGCTCGAGAGGAACGCCCCGTATAGCCAATGCACTGCTGCGCCGTGTGCGCGATTTCGCACAAGTCAAAGGCGACGGCAAGATAGACCTGGAGATAGCCCAATACGCCCTCGAGGCACTCAATATCGATACTTTCGGTCTCGACCAGATAGACAACAAACTGCTTCTGACCATCATCGACAAGTTCCGCGGAGGACCGGTCGGACTGAACACCATAGCTACTGCTATGGGCGAGGATGCCGGAACCATAGAAGATGTGTACGAGCCGTATCTGATCAAAGAAGGATTTATCAAGCGTACGCCGCGTGGCCGCGAAGCCACCGAACTGGCCTATAAGCACCTGGGCAAAACGCCCCTCGCCGCCGATGGCCAACAGTCGATATTCTGAGACCCGCTCTGCCAATTTGGCAGTACTTACCCGGAAAAACTGACGAAAAATGCCTTTGGCACGCTAATTGACGTTGTCAAAGTGGAAAATTATGCGAGTATGAAAAAAGAAAAGATAAATAAACACGAAGCAGAAAAACCCGCAGCAGAACAGCTGCAGGACGAACAAACACAAACTCCCAGCATCGAGGAACTGCAAGAACGCATTGCCGAACTCGAGGATAAAAACCTGCGTATGATGGCTGAGTTTGACAACTATCGTCGTCGTACCAACAAGGAGAAACTCGAACTCATGGAAACGGCCGGCGAGCGTATATTCACCGATATGCTGCCGCTGATCGATGATTTCGAAAGAGCGATAAAGGCCTACCCTCAGTCCCTCCCTGAAGGGAAGGAGGTTGAAGTTCAATATGAAGCATTGAAAGAAGGACTGAACCTCATTTATCAGAAGTTCCTGGCCTTTTTGACTGCCAATGACGTGCATACCATCGAGACCGAGGGCGTGGATTTCAATACCGACGAGCACGAAGCCGTAACGACTTTTGCTGCAGGCGAGGACAAAAAGGGCAAGGTGATTGATTGCACTCAGCGCGGATACAAACTGGGCGACAAAGTGATTCGCTTTGCGAAAGTGGTTGTCGGAGAATAAACATTAAACCTTACACATTACACAACTATGGCAGAGAAACGTGATTACTATGAAGTGCTGGGCGTCGACAAAAACGCGAGCGCTGAAGAAATAAAAAAAGCCTATCGTAAGAAGGCCATTCAGTACCACCCTGATAAGAACCCCGGTGACAAAGAGGCCGAGGAGAAATTCAAGGAGGCGGCTGAAGCGTATGAGGTACTGAGCGACCCACAGAAACGCCAACGCTACGACCAGTTCGGTATGGCCGGCATGCAAGGTCAAGGCGGCTTCAGCGGAGGCGGTATGTCTATGGAGGATATATTCAGCCACTTCGGTGACATCTTCGAGGGCGCAGGATTCGACTTGGGCGACATTGGCAATATGTTCATGGGCGGTGGCCGAAGCCGTGGTCCGCGTGTACGCCGAGGAAGTGACATGCGCGTCAAAGTGCGCCTTACGCTCGAGGATATAGCTAAAGGCTGTGAGAAGAAAATCAAAGTGCGCAAACTGGTTCAGTGCAAAGACTGCAACGGATCCGGTAGCGCAGATGGCTCCACTGGAACTTGTCCGACCTGCAAGGGCTCAGGACGCGTCGTTCGTCAGCAACGCGGTATCTTCGGCATGATGCAAGTGCAGACCGAGTGCGACACATGTCACGGCGAAGGACGAATCATCAAGAACAAATGTCCGAAATGTAACGGCGAGGGCGTCATCCGCGACGAAGAGATCATCACTATCAATATCCCTGCGGGCGTGATGGGCGGCATGCAACTAACCGTTCAGGGCAAGGGTAATGCGGCACCGCGAGGCGGTGTGCCGGGCGATTTGCTCGTGCTGATAGAGGAAGAAGAGCACAAGGATTTCATTCGTCAGGAAAGCGACCTGATATACAACCTCTTGCTCGACATGCCTACCGCCGTGCTGGGCGGACAAGTCCAGATACCTACGCTCTCGGGCGACGTGAAGATAACAATCACGCCGGGGACGCAACCGGGCAAAATACTGCGTATGCGAGGCAAAGGACTGCCGCGTATCGACCAATACGGACGCAACTACGGCACAGGCGACTTGCTCATCAATGTGGGCGTTTATATCCCCGAGAAACTCAGCAAGGACGAACGAAAACTGATAGAGCAACTACAGGATAGCCCCAATATTGCTCCATCGTCAAGCGATAAGAAGAATTTCTTCAAGAACTTGTTCAGCTAAACTTCTTCATGCGACTGTGGGCGCGATTGCATCAGCATAAACATCATCCCGACTGCCCACAACGCAATGCCGCAGAACTTGCCAAACATGCAGTCTGTCAGCATATTCATCATGAAGAGGGCAGTAAAGAGAATGGCCGTTTCGCGGCCTTTTTCTTTGGCGCAGAACGGTATGGCCAGCCAAGCCAGCAGGAAGAGCAGCAAGCCCGGAATACCGATTTCCATCAGTTCTTCCAGATACTGGTTGTGCGGATGATAATGTTTCTCCTTGTAGTACTCCAGTCCCACGTCCTGATATTTAGCCACCATGTAATTGGTACTCTGTCCGGCGCCGATACCGTACGCCAGATAGTCGCCAGGCGTCTGCAACGCCACGCCCCAGATATTGAATCGGATATCGTGGGTATAGCTGATCTCACGCATCTCCGTGATGTGCGACAATTCGAAATTCTGCATCCTCGGGTGCAGTTTCAGCAGTCCTCCGCCCAGTACCATTCCCAGCAATAGGATTCCAACGCCGTAACGCAAACGGTAGCGCTTAGGCATAGAGTAGATGATAGCCACCACCAGCAACGCCGCGCAGGTCAAAATAGACTGGCGTGAACTGGTCAGCGGAATAGCTGAGAGCATCAGGAGGATAGCGGGAATAAAGAGCCAGCGGTTCTTGCGGTTCATCAGTTCCAGCGCCATGATAGCACCGAACATCTCTACGCTACAGAGGAACAGACGATGCTTGAGATGCGATACATTCTCGGAAAGGAATCGCCACCAACTGCCATACTGACTCCATTCTTCGTCGATATGCTGCACGCACCAGTCGAAATGGAAATAGAGTATGCCCATAGTGGCCAGATAGATGGGAATAGCTGCTATGCAGCTAATTATCAACACTTTGCCCGCCTGCCGCCAGTCGTAGTTGGCATTCACGCCCCACAGGCCTATAGGTACCAGCAGTCCGAAAGTCAGATATCGCTCCATCTCCCATCGCCACGCTGCCACATCGGCTGCCCATAGACCGGAGATCAGTTTCCATGCGTACCAGAGGCCGAACAGCAGGAAGGGAATGGCCATCTTGTTCTCTCTGAGCGACAACGGTCGCTTCAGCCAACGGCCTTCGAGTAACCAGCCAACCAGCCACAGCACGCACGCGTAACGAAGTGCTATCTGCGGAAAAGGCAGCAGGGCCACTACAGCCAGAAAAAGCCAGTAATTAGCTTTGCCGATGATGTCTTGATATCTGTTCATAAGTTGGTGATTCCTTGTTTCTCGTGTTTGTACCAGCGATGGGCAATGATGTATTCCGCATCGGTCTGCCCGTCTTCGTTCATCGCCTTGGCGTAAGCCAGAGCCATCGTACGCAGGGCCTCGCGGTCGATATTGAGTCGCTCGAAATTGCGCAAGCGTTGACCGCGGCTCAGGTGGCGGCAGAAACGAATACGATTTAGGTCAATCACTTCCACTCGGCTGCCATCTTGGTTGAAGAGGATATTGCCGCCCGAATAGTCGCGATGGAGTATGCCGCGTTGATGCAGTTCGGCCGTGAAACGGCCAATAGCCTGCAGTATCTGTTCGCGATGAGGATAGTCGGGATGACCTATCAGTTCGTTGAAAGTGTGGGTGCACGCGGATTCCCGGCACACGTACCAACTCTCGCGCAGAATACCGCACCAGCGCACCTCTCTGTAGGCAATAGGTTGCGGCGTTAGGCCAGTCATCTGCAGGGCGTATTCGTAGCTGCGACGCGCTTTGCTCTTGCTGCAGAGGCCGTAGATCAGTCCGCGGAGCAGACCGGGCGTAGCAAACTGTTTGACAATGGCGCCATTGATTCGGCGCAAGGTGTTACGTCTCTGGAAGATAATTTCGCCCTCTTCCCATTGCTGCCATTCGCCCGCTTGCTTCACGCTGCGGAAGAAATTGAGGAACCTGGACCACGAACGGTGGTAGTGCAACGGTCCGCCCAGATAACGCTCCATATACGCCGGATGACGACGATTGATTTCGACTATCAGTTTGCGTTTTAGGGCGCGGTCCTGGATGCGTTTGGATCCTCCGCGAATACGGTAGTGCATCCGTATTTCAGGCAAGCGGACAAATTCGCCACCCTGCTCAAAGAGCGACAACCACATGTCCCAGTCTTCGCGCGCTGCGCAAGTCTCCATATAGCCGCTGGTGCGGTCCCAATCAGCACGGCGATACATTGCACAGGTGTCAATCATATTCTTGCGTGCCAGCAACTCTTTGCTGAACGGGGCAGTGATCCATTCGCCTGTTCGTTCACCGAAGAAATCGGCTCGACAAGCCACTACGCGCACTTCCGGCCGCTGGGTCAGTACCGCTACGGCTTCTTCGATATAACGCGGGTCAATCTTGTTGTCCGCATCTACGGGCAGGATATATTCGCCGTGACTCTGTTTGATAGCATTGTTGCGTGCGGCCGAAGCGCCTCGATTGGCCTGCTGGAGTACCCGGACTTCCGGATGGTTTTCGGCAAAACGCTGCGCCACGCTCAGACTGTTGTCAGTAGAACCATCGTCCATCACTACCACCTCAATCGGGCGGTAGTTGCTCTCCACAATGCTGGTCAGAGCTTCTTCGATGAACTCAGCCGCATTGTACATAGGCACTATAACAGACACCAGCGATTTCATATACGGTCGCGTTTGAGCACCATTTTTTGCCAATAGTAGAGTAGCGGTCGGGTATATTTCAGTTTTTTCCACGGACGACTGGAGTGGGGTTTGTGCAGCACAGGATTGCTGATCTGCAGAATATTGAGCAGTCCCACTTTTTGCGACAGATGGCTGATATAGACATCGTACCAGTTCTTCTCCGGGTCGAGCATCTCGAACGAATAGGCCTTCAGCAGTTGCGGCGTCAGCAGTGTGCAGCAGAACGAGAGTCGTTTGTTACAAGGCCCGTCCTTGTGCAGCACGCGAGCATATTCGTACGGGAAATTGATGCGTCCGCGGGCATTGTGCGTCACGCTGGCTACCATTCCCACGCCCGGTTCAACGGCCGCGCTCAGGCGGTCGATAGTGTCCGGTCCGACTATCACATCGCTCTCGACGATGACCAATGCTGCATCCAGCATCATTGCGTCTTTCTGCGCCATCTGCAGCACCCAGCGATAGTTAGGCGAAGGATGCGAGGTATGTTCAGCCACGTGAATCACGCGGATACCCAGTTCATCGCTCAGTTCGTCCAGCCGCTTGGCTGTTTCGGCGGTGGAGTTGTCGTCGTAGACCGTTAGTGTATGCCCGCTGGCTACTACGGCGCGAATAGATTCTTCGGCCGTCTTTAGCGAGTCCTTAACGGGCATTATGATATGAGTTCTTACCATGCAGTAATAATTCCTTTCTTGCTAATTGTTATTTGTGCTCCTATCTGGTTTCCCCACTGGTTGCCAATATCGGCACCGAGGCGAAAACCGAAATCCAATCCCCAGGCTTGTTCTACGTGTTTCTGTACCTCGAGCAGCAACGCGGTGTTATGGCTAAGCGGAGCACGTTGACTGTTGTCGTTGCCATAATTGCGCGCATAACTGGCCTTGATGCGGTATCGGAAACCAAAGATATCGCCTCTCACGCCCAGATGGTGCACCCGCACGCGGCTATTGAGCGTATGGATGGTGCCATCAGCATTATACAGCGGCGAGGTGATGAACGGAGTGCCCATCGAGCGGTAGAAATAGTTCCAACCATTCTTGAACACGCTGTTCTGGTAGTACTGGTCATTGCCGGCATAGCAAAGTCCGTCGCGATCGTGCCACGGGCCCGACTGGTCGGTAGTGTTCATGATTTCGTATGTCACACCTTGTATGAACGGCCAGCGGTTCTGCTTCATGCTGATTCCCCACAGACCATCCGACAGATTCTGTCCGTTGCCTATCAGGGCAAAATTGTCCTCGAAGAAATTCTGCCAATACAGGTTCACTTCCCATCCGTTGCCTTTGCCTGTCAACATCAGTTGCTGGCTACCAACGTGGTTGCCTTGCGCATTCTGCAGGTCGTTTCGCATATTCCCTCCGGGGCGGGCCAGCATCACATTCATGAACGATTGCCAGTCGGAGCCTATATTGCCATAGACAGGACTGATACCTCCCCATTGCGCCGCGTGATGGAATTCGTAACTGATATTCACCGGCAATCGTCCGCCTAGACGCACAGCCGCCCATTTATGGTGGAGATAGCTGTGGCGCATGTAGATATTGTCGGCCATCCACGCATGAGTCAGTCCACCTTTGATCTCTAGATAGCCGTAGCAGCCGGGGAAGGGCACATAGCGGTCGATACCAATCGTGACGCGTGGCAGAGGTTGACTATTGCCGGAGAAGATCATACTTCCCATTGTCAAGGCTGTATCCTGCGTCTCGTATATCATCGGTTTGATACCAACGGTCAAATCAAAGATATAGAGTCGAACATGAGCGTAAAGCAGGTTGAAATAGCCTGTTCCCAAATGTTGCTGTATATCAAAATGGCTACCGGCGATGCGCGATTGGAGTCGTCCGGTCAGTTGCACCGCAAAATCGTAGTCGAACCAACGTGCGTTGTTCTGCGCCTCCTTGTAGATACCAGCCGACAGATTGCCGCTAAAAGGACTACTGCTGATATCTCCGTTGCAGTTGCTCTGCAGCCAAAAAGGCGCATACCGGCCGGACGATGCCAAGCCACTCAGGCCCAACGAATATCTGAGCTTGTCCTGACCAGTGGCATCCGCCTGAATGCCTGTCGGCCACCAGTCCCAACTCAATTCACGGGCAGTCAGACTGCAGGTGAGGAGGAGTAATATGGCAAGCAGTTTATTCCTCAATGTAGTACATCTGATTGTGCATAGCGAAATCATCGTCTTCGCCTAAGCCGAAATAAACCTTGCCTCCGATGGCAAAACAAATATGGTTGAACAGTGGTCGGGGCAACATGCCCACCCATTGCCATTTGTCCGTTTGCGGGTCATAACGCCTGATATCCTGCAGCACCACACCGTTGGTATTTACACCGCCGTAGTGGATTCCTCCGCACAGATAGACAAACCGGTCTGTCGCAGCAGTAGAGGCCAGCGTGCGTTTGCGCCCGGGCACTTCTGCGCGTTTCTCCCATCGTCCTTCTGGTAGAAACTCCGCCCACCAGTTCAGACTGTTGCGGAAGAAACCTGTGCCCATGAAATGGCGTCCCTGGCACGAACAGCCTGTTCCTCCGAACGAACGAGTAGGGTAGCCGTGAAAACTAACACCTACATCGATCGAATCCCAACGATTGTCCGCTATCGAGTAACGGAACATATCGCGGCGATAATTCCAACTGAAACCGTAACCTACGTACAGCTCGTCTTCACCGGAAAACGCTGTGGCACGGTCGGTATAGTGATTTGGATAATCGGCCAGTTGAGTCCATTGGTCGGTGCTAGGAGTATATTCCCACCAGTCGCGCAGATAGCAAGAGTCGCGGCCATGTTTGCCATGAAAACCAAGACCAATATATACTTTGTCTCCATGTACACAAGCAGTCGCGTTGACGCGTTCTGACAGCGGTGTAGCACCCAGGTTCTCCCACGTGTCGGTAGCAGGCGTATAGCGCCAGAGATCATTCAGATGGTTTCCGGCCGAATCGCGTCCGGCAAAGACATACGCCTGGTTGCCATACACAAAATAGGCAGCACTGGCACGACCCGCAGGCAAAGCAGCACATTCGTGCACCGCCAGTTGAATATCCGGCTCAGTCTGGCAACTCCACAGGGTTGCCATCGCCAGCAGAAATACTATGATTTTTCCCTTCAACACGAAAACCTAGTCCACGCGGGTCTTTTTCTTCAACTCAAAGTCGCGGCCCAAGTAGTTCTGGCGCACAATCGGGTTGGCTGCCAGTTCCTCAGGCGTGCCGTGGAACAGAATCTTACCTTCGAACAGCAGATAGGCGCGGTCGGTAATCATCAGCGTCTCATCTACGTTGTGGTCGGTAATGAGAATGCCGATATTCTTATCTTTGAGTCGCCATACCACATCCTGAATCTCTTGCACAGCAATCGGGTCGACGCCAGCAAAAGGTTCGTCCAGCATGACGAATTTAGGTTCAATAGCCAGACAACGGGCAATCTCGGTACGACGTCTCTCGCCACCGCTAAGGCGGTCACCCAGATTCTTGCGCACGTGTGCCAGATTGAATTCCTTGATCAGTTGTTCAAGTTTCTTCTCCTGATACTCCTTGCTGAAATCGGTCAATTCCAATACGGCTCGGATATTATCTTCGACAGTCATCTTGCGGAATACGCTGGCCTCCTGAGGCAGATAGCCGATACCCATCTTGGCACGTTTGTACATCGGGAAACCGGTGATATCCTGGTCATTGAGGAATATACGGCCTTGATTGGCAGTAACCAGTCCCGTAGTCATATAGAACGTAGTGGTCTTGCCGGCTCCGTTTGGTCCGAGCAATCCTACGATCTCGCCTTGTTCCAGTTCGATAGAAACATCATCTACTACGGTGCGCTTACCGTATTTCTTAACTAAATGTTCGGTTCTCAGTTTATCCATATTCAGTCTATTTCAACAGACACCGGACAGTGGTCCGAATGAACAGCATCGGTTAGTATCTTAGCGTTTTTGAGACGTGCACGCAGCGGTTCGCTGACCCAGTGATAATCGATACGCCAGCCTACGTTGCGCGCGCGAGCTCCTGCTCGCCAGCTCCACCAGCTATATCTCTCGGCACTCTGATCGAACACGCGGAAACTGTCGACCATGCCACTGGCTTCCCAACGATCCATCCATTCGCGTTCTTCGGGCAAGAAACCCGATACGCCTATTTGACGCTCCGGATGATTGATGTCGATGGGTTTGTGACAGATGTTGTAGTCACCGCAGACCACCAGATTAGGACGTTCTTTGCGCAGTTCGTTTATCCATGGTAGGAAATCCTCGAGAAACTCCATCTTGAAGTCCTGACGAACATCGCCCGTTGTGCCACTCGGAATATACGCATTGACAACCGTGATGTCGCCAAAATCAGCCCGCAGTACGCGTCCTTCGCGGTCATATTTGGGATTGCCCATGCCAACCACCACTTTGTCCGGCTCCTGCTTGCAGAAGATGCAAACGCCCGAATAGCCTTTCTTTTCGGCCGAGTGGATGTAGCTGTGATACCCCAGTTCTTGCATCGCCAGCACATCGATTTGTTCGGGCTGAGCTTTGCTCTCCTGGATGCAGAAAACGTCCGGATCTTCGCTTTGCAGCCAATTCAGCAAGCCCTTGCCGATAGCCGAACGAATGCCATTGAGATTATAACTGATAATTTTCATGCACTATAAAAATTACTTTACCACAGCACCTTGTGCATTGTAGGTAACGCCATTGCGGATGATGAATACTTGTCCGTCACGCAGAATCTTGGTTGCGGTCTCGCCGTCCTTCACGCTTTCTATGCCTTCGCGACCTTCCCAACGATAAGAGAAAGTGATGCTTAGGTCTTCGCCCTGCACGATATTGGTTATCTCGTGACCTGCCAAACCTTTCCATTCGGTAGCCCCTGCAGGGAATGCATCAGTAGCCTTGCCATAATAACCATTCTCAGGGTTGTTTCGATTGTAACTAGGTGCAGAACCATCGGCCTCGATGATATCTACGCCCATACTGCGCGAATTGTTGTTCACCGTATTGTTGCTCCATTTGCTTGCGCTATACTGAATCTTAGTGATCAGCAGTCCGTTGCCCGGCAAATACAGATCCCAGTTCCACTGGTTCTGACGATTCTCCAGCATGTAGAACGTGGCAGGATGGGGATTAACACCTATCAAGTTGTGCGTAGCGCTATCACAGATCAGAATAGCATCGTTGGTCTCGCTCAGAACGCCCAACCAAACTTCTGATGCAGGTTCGGTCAGCAGGCGTGGAGTGAGCCAACCCATATAGAATCGCTCGTAAGCCGAATAGCTGGGAGGCGTAAAACCAGAGTTGTTGTAAGGACCGTAATCCAAAATATCCCAAGCGCCCATTGTTTTGTGGGTTGCGTTATCGTTGGTTGCATATAAGTCGGGCAGACCAAGCACATGGCTGAACTCGTGGCAGAATGTGCCGATACCTGCAGAATGTCTGCTAATATAGTCCATCTCATTCGAGCAAGCGTAGTTGTGTACCATCAGTTTGTCCACTTCGCAACGCACGCCCCAATAGGTTAAATCCCAATTGTGAGGCCAGATGGTGTTTGCATTGCCGCCATCTGCTTCGCCGTAGCCGGCATAGATAACATAGACGAAATCCAGATCGCCATCTTCGTTGTTGTCGTATTGCTTGAAATTGATGTTCAGTTGTTGGTCGGCCTTGACACACGCTTCCTTGATCATCTCACCGACATTCTTATCATTTCCTCCGCTATCATTTCCTCCGTAATAGGCCATTTCGTGGTCTAGCTCGATAGGACCGACAACGTCAAACTGCGGCAGATATTGACTATCGCTCTGACATTCGAAATACTTGCGGGCACTGCCGTACGCATCCACGGTAATGCTGTCTCTACCATATTTGTATTTGAAGTGTTGGGTGAAATGTTCGCCGTTAATCATATTCTGTATGTCGCAGTGCTCGGTTTTGAACTTCTTGTCCGTGAAGTTGACCAAGATAATCAGTCCACGAGGCGCGAGATTCAATTCTCCCCCTACATTCTTCAGTTGCTCTATACGGCGTGCTTTGCGGGCGATGCCTGCATTCAGTCTGGCTTCTCTCTGCTCGTCGGTCAATGGCATCAGTGTTTTCTCATTCAGCCATTGTCCTTCAGCATCGGTCATATAGTGGAACCACTCGTTTCCATGCAAGTAAACTACTTTCTCTGTGCCGTCTTCGGCCGTTTTGACAATCGGGCCACGACGTGCGGGAACAGCCATTGCCGTCACGGCGATGGTTGTCATCAAAATCAAACTCAAAATCTTTTTCATCTCATCTCCAATTTAATTCCATGCTTGTTGAGCCAACGGTTCTCACATTTGCTCCGTTGTGCTTCGTTGTGTGCCTTTTTGCGGCTCGGCACTACTTCACCTTTGCGAATCTTAGCATAAACCAGCCATCCTTTGGCGTTCTCGCGTAGTTGCCAGTGATCGACAGTCATCAACCAGTGTTGACGTTCATCACCGCGTAGCAGCGTCTGGATAGTGTCGCCGTTAGGCTGAACGCGCTCGATTACGCCCTGGTAAGCAGGTACGCGCGAAGGTTTTTGTGCTATGGCACCTAGTGATATTGCAGCCATCATGGCTACTAAAAATACAATTCGTTTCATATCGTTTATAGTTTGTTTACTTTTCGTTCTTTACTTTCGGCTCACGAGTCTTTGTGTTAGCGCTTTTCACTTTCTTGAACAGTTCGCTGGCGAAGACGAAATCGTTGAGTGCTTCGTTGTCGCTGTTCATGATCTCGTGGCGCGAGCCTTGCCACTCTTTCTTTCCGCCTTTCAGGAAGATGATATTGTCGCCAATCTCCATGATGGAGTTCATATCGTGACTATTGACAATGGTGCAGATATTGTATTCGCGTGTGATATCTTGTATCAGCGCGTCGATAACCAAACTGGTCTTCGGATCCAAGCCTGAGTTAGGTTCGTCGCAGAACAGATATTTCGGTTCGAGAACGATAGCGCGGGCAATGGCTACACGTTTCTGCTGACCACCGGATATCTCACTTGGCATCAGGTTCCATACGCGCTCAGGCATCTCTACGCGGCGCAAACAGAACTCAGCACGTTCGCGCATTTCTTCGCGGCTCTTGTGGCTGAACATTTCCATTGGGAACAGCACATTCTCGATTACGCTCATTGAGTCGAAGAGGGCAGAACCCTGGAAAAGCATACCCACTTCGCGGTGTAGCATACGAATATCTTTGCTGCGCATTTCCGCCAGGTCACGGCCATCGTAGAGAATACGGCCCGAGTCCAGGGGATGAAGACCAATCAGACTCTTCATCAGCACGGTTTTGCCCGAACCCGATTGACCGATAATCATGTTTACCTCGCCGTCACGCAGCTCGGTGCTAACATGATTGAGAACTATATTTCCGTCAAAACTCTTGACGACGTCTTGTACTTGAATCATAATAGCAACTTACTTAGGATGAGGTCGAGGAAAAGAATCATAATATTGCTGTTGACCACGGCATTGGTGCTGGCACGTCCTACGTCAAGCGCGCCACCTCGTGCGTAGTAGCCGTAGTAACTACTCATACTGGTTATGACGAAAGCAAAAACCAGTGCCTTGATGATAGCGTACCAGATGAAGTAGGGATTGAATGCGTATTGCACGCCCAGCAAATAATCATGCACGGTAATGATATCAGTAAATGCGCCAACGCCCCAACCGCCAATCAGTCCGGCCGTAGTGGAAATGACAAACAGGAACGGCATCATGCTCATGAAGGCAAGAATTTTAGGCAGAATGAGATAGTTGGCGCTATTCACGCCCATTATCTCCATGGCGTCAATTTGCTCGGTGATGCGCATCGTACCAATTTCGGAGGCGATATTACTGCCCACTTTGCCGGCAAGAATGAGACAGAGAATGGTACTGGAAAATTCCAGCAACAGAGTGTCGCGCGTCAGCAGACCGGTGATATAGGTTGGCAGAAGCGGATTCTCTGTGTTGGTCTTAGCCTGGATCGTCAAGATAGCACCGATGAAGACGGAAATCAGCAAGACGATAGGTAGGGATTGCAAGCCCTGCTTCTCCAGTTCGCGGCTATACTGGCGCCAGAACATTCGTTGGCGGTCAGGCAAACGCAATACGCGGCCCATCAGAAGCGTATATTCGCCTATATGTTGAAACAACTGCATAATACTCCATTTTAATTTCGGCGACAAAGTTACTGCTTTTTTCTGAAATACGCAAATTTTTATAAAACTTTATAAAAATATTCGCCGCATGGAGAAGATAAACAACATTTTTAGCGAATGTAAATAAAAAAGAAGCGGCCATGATGGTCGCTTCTTGCTTGCGAGACAGAGTCTCGTTATCAGATGTGGTTATTATTTGTTCTTTTGAACTTCATCAGCTACATCCTCGCCGAGTTCAACAGCGCGTTGAATCAGGCTTTTCTCTTTCTCTTCTTGAGCTGGCTCAGCTTCAGCTTTCGGCTCTTCTTTTACTTCAGCAGCAGCTGGAGCTTCTTCAACAACCTCTACAGCAGGAGCTTCTTCAACAGCCTCTTCAGCATTCTCAGCCGGCTTGTTACCGCAGCTAACCATTGCGAAAGCGATAGCTGCAATCCATAACATTTTCTTCATAATTTTAATGGATTTAAATTTCTGGAGTTTCGTTTTTACGAACCTTCATACTTAAAAGTTTAACAATAATAAAGCTTTATTACTATTCCCTTTCCCCTCCCCATAAGGGGAGAGGATTAGGTTAGTGTACTTATTTTACAACAGCACCTTGAGCGTTGTAGAGAACGCCGTTCTTTTGGATGAAGAGTTGGCCATCGCGAATAATCTTAACGGCTTTTACTTCATCGTTGGTGTTATCAATAGCTGTTGGCCAACCAGTTTGTTGGAAGGTAACTTTGTAAATACGGAGGTATTGGTGGGTGCCATCAGCAAATGCGCCATTGATAACAACGTTACCAGCCTCTACTGGAATAGTAGCGCTTACCACTTTTTCGGATGTTTTTGATCCTACTTCTGTGTTTACAACATCGTTAATAGCTACATAGCGAGGATCATCTTTGCTTCCTGTGTTACTAAATTCTACTACAACACTTCCTGGAACAGTAGTGGTAAATGCAAGATGCGGGCCTTGGCAATATTTGCCGTCACGGATAGGATATTCGCCCGAGAAGAGCAATGCTTGCGAGTTGAAGTTAGCATCGTTGTTGAAATCGTCAACATTTGCCAGCAAAACAGGCTCTGCATCTTTTTGGTCTCCAGTCCATTTAATTTCATTAACAGAAGCTGCTTTGGTAAAGTCCCAAACAGTAGAAGCATCAACACTAACTTGCGCGAGTACTGGTTTTACAGTAGCGACAACGCTTATGTTGCCAGTAACCCAATCGCTGTTGTTGCTGTTCTTAGCCCAAGCTCCAATTTGATAAGTGCGCTCTGCTGTCGGGGTAAATTTGAGTGTTTTGCTATGTTCTCCTTCAACAACTGTACCATCAACAGTCCAATACAGAGTATCAGCTTTTACATCAGTTGTTGCTGTAAATGTAAGTTCTCTGTCAACATATGCTGAGGTTGGACCGCTAACGGTAACTGTGGTAACAGGATCAGTAGAAGGAGTAACAGAACCGGCTACAAAAGTAACCGCAACGATATCTGCATTACCGCTCAGCACAATTTGAATGTAATTATTGGCCTCTACTACGTCCTTGAACGTGAGAGTAAATTCGTTGTCACACGCATTTTTAGCGACTGCATAGTCGGTGCTATTCTCGTTTGTTACGGTGTATTCAACGTTGCTTGCACTCTGTGCACTACTTTTCAAATCTTCGGAAACATAAATCTTGCCAATCGTACGATTTGAAGTGGAACGAGCCCAAATTGTTAACGCGCTGATGTCTTGGTAGGTCTGAATGGTAAAATAAGAACTACCTGTTTTGTATCCAGTAGAACCATCGCACGTCATATCAGGACTCGACCAAGCGTTACCCGATTTGTTGGTAACTCGTCCTACGCCTTCTGCACCGTACCAGTTGCTTTCTGGAGTAACAGCTGATAGTGTAATTGTTTGTGCCATCATTGTCAGCGAAGCCAACAGTGTAGCAGCTAATGTAAATAATTTTCTCATTGTTTTGTGTTTTGTTAGTTAAACGAAAAAATTGGTTATTTGTATTAAAATTAGTTGATTTTTGCTAACTCAATATTACAAAATCGGGACAAAAGTACTCTTTTTCGCGCATATACGCAAACATTAATTAAAAAAATATCGATTTTTTACAAAAATTGTCGATTTTTCTACAATATTTCGATAGGTTTCGAATTGTTGTCTCTCGATATTGTCTTGAAAAAGTTCCGTTTACACCATCAGAGGCGGTCGCTCCTACCCTGTACGTCTAGTTCTCGGTCGGCTTAGTCTCTCCGACTGCCTGCCCTTTTCGAAGCCAAAAGTCAATTGGCTTCTCCATCCTAGAGCCTACCGGCTGCGTGACCGCAAGGGTCGCGCCATTCTATGTTTTCGCGTAATCCGCTACCCGCGGCGCTCAAACTCGAAATGCCATCCGAGGCATTTCTTCACGATATTGTCTCATGATTGTCTCGGTAATAAACCGTGGATATATACGTAGTATATATAACTGTGCAGTTTTTGCAAAGGCGAGAAAAAGATTTGCGTATGTCAAAAAAAAGCTGTAAATTTGCACGCAAATTTGAAAATTATTATGAGAAAAGTATGTTTGATGGGCCTGTTGTTGTCTGTGATGACTATGGCAGGCGAGGAGTATTCGCTGACTTATCAGGGTTTTCCGTACATGAAGACCATGTGCGCCAATCCCACTTATGCGGCAGGAACGATAGTTAAACTATCATCCGGACGTCCGCAGATACCCGGAAAATGGTTTGACGGTTGGGAGTATAAGGGCGTAGTATATAACCCCGGTGACAATTTTACAATGCCTGCCGAGGATGTGGTACTTGTGCCGAAAATGCAAGATGTGGGCGAAGGAATCGATAATGTCGATAGTCAAGAGTCAAGAGTTAAGAGTTATAAAATCCTGCGTGACGGGCAACTACTGATTGTTCGTGACGACGTGGTGTATAACGTAATAGGTGAGAGAGTGAAGTAAAGGGCAAAGCCCTTCACCCTAAAAGGAAGAGAGTAAAAAAAGCATGAAGAAATGAACAAGATATCTGTAATAGTATTGTTATTAGGAGCTGCGATGACGGTTCTTGCTGTTCCTGCACAACGCGGCTGGCAGACTCGCACTCAGGCTGATGGAACAACCATCGAGGTACAAGTCATCGGCGATGAGTTTTATCACTACACCATCAATCGTGACGGCCAACAGATTCGTTTGAACCAGGATGGAATGTACGAGGTAGTAGGCGCAGCGCCAAGTCCGCAACAGGCCCGTGCGAGACACGCTCAGAACAAAGCGCGTCGTGTGCGCCAAGGTGTTGGTACTCAGCCTAATCTGGCCCCACGCGGCATAGTGGTGCTGGTGGATTATCAGGACACGCACATGATGGCGCAACATACAACTGAGGTTTTCGATGAACTATGCAACTCTACCAATTGTACAGTTAATAAATACAACGGCATCCAATATGGTTCGGCAGCCCAGTATTTCGCCGATCAGTCGAATGGCACTTATCGCCCGATATTCGATGTGTATGGTCCGATTCAGTTGAAGTACGATTATGCGCATTATGGGCGTGATTTGGCAGGTCAGCAACAAGGCACAGACACGTTGGCCGCAGATATGGTAGTTGAGGCGTGCTTGATAGCCGATACATTGTACGATATCGATTTCTCTCAATACGATTCGGATAACGACCAACTGGTTGATTTTGTGTATGTTATCTATGCGGGAGAAGGTCAGGCGAGTGGTGGCAATGAGAATACCGTTTGGCCACACAACTGGGAGATATATGCTGCTAGTTATTACGGGATGTGTTCGTACTCGATCTGGGACACGGAAATGGATGGCGTCTATCTGAACAACTACGCCTGCTCGAACGAGGTGACCGGCAGTGAATTGACCGGAATAGGCACATTATGCCACGAATTTGGGCATGTGATGGGTCTGCCGGATCTGTACGACACCAGCTACGGAGACATATATGAAAATTGGCTGACTCCGAACGAATGGGATATCATGGACGGCGGTTCGTACAACGGTGGCGGACACTGCCCACCGAATTACGACCCGTGGCAGAAACAATTTTTTGGGTGGGTAACGCCGAAGAATTTTGGCTTGACTCCGCAGAATTTTACGCTCTATGCCAATGGTACGGCCGATTACAACGTAGTTCAAATCAACGAGTCCGGCCAACTACAAGGAGCCACAGAAAGCGGCGAATGTTATTATCTGGAGAATCGTCAGAAAATGGGTTGGGATAAATATGTTCCTGCCGCAGGCATGGTAGTCTGGCGTGTCAATTTCAACGAAGAAGCATGGGTGAGCAATGCTCCGAATCACTCGGATACGCCCAATGCACCGCTCTATACAATCGTTCCCTCTTCCGGCACGCGTGTAGGTTATTATTTCGGCGATAAGAATGTGTTCCCGTACAAGGCGATTGATTCGTGGATAGAATACGAGGAGAAACCTGTACTGGACATTACCCGTTCGGGAGAATTGATAACCGCTACATATATCGGAAGCCGTATCGTTGATTGGTACGTGGACGGCACCTTGCTGGAAAGTCATGAGCAAGAATGCGGTGAGCCACTATTGATGCCAACGGCAGAAATAACGCCGTGCGAAGGAACAGAACTGATTGGTTGGACCTCTCACGCCGATTGGTGCGATCCGTTCGTGCAGCCGGATGACCTATTTACTGCTTCCGATGAGAAAACAGTGCCTTATACACTCACTGTCTCTTTTTACGCAGTATTCAAATAGAAAATTAAGAAATATACGCGCATATGAAAAACATTCGCTTATTGGCATTCGTTTTGGCTTTTTGCCCGCTTTGGGTTTTAGCCGAAGAAACCGTGACAACGGAAGAGTTTCAGTCCATGGCCGTGGCAACAACATTAACATTCTCCAATAGTAATACTGTTGGCACAACCGATTTCGTGACCTATACTTGTAGCGGTGGTACAACAAAATTCGGGAACGCGTCCGAATCGGGAAATACAACGTGTATCTTTGTTAAAAGTGGTGGCTATTTCACTACTACAGCCATCCCCGATTTGAAAAAGGTAAAGATGGTCCTGACCTCGAACGTGACCGATATGACGTTCTATTATTCTGTGGATAATAGTTCATGGACTCCGTTGGCTGCGGATGCATTGTTGAGCTCATCGCAGCAACCTGTGTACGTGTTGCCTTCTATAGGCAAGTATTACCTCAAAGTGGCTTATGGGGGTAGTACCTTCTATGTGCGAAGCATGCAATACACGACAGAGCCATCGTGCAATTGCTTGCGCCTGGAGATGCAAGATAATTAAGGATTATTTGAGGTCTTTCGCCCAGAGGCGAATATAATCGAACCACTCTGTTGCAGACGTTGCAACCGAGTGGTTTTCTTTAGTTATTCCGCAACAAGTTAGATAGAAATGGCAACCGTCCCGGTATTTCAGCAAACAGAGATTATTGCTTCTGTCTTGTATCAGATTGCCCGCGTAGCGTTGCGGAATAAAGACAGCCAATCCAACCGTTTCTTTGGCATACTTGGCACTATCGTTGACCGGCCAATCGGTGCCATACGAAGCCAGAAGAACGCCGTTGGCTAATTGAACACTCAGGATAGCCGATTGGTCGTTGGGGCCTTTGGCCGGAATAGTTTGCACGCCCGTGCAGAGATTCTCAATAGGTTGGCTTAATGCCACATCGCATCGCATATCACGATGACCCGCATTGAGAGTGTATTGAACCTGCATATCCACTGACTGGCCTTCGACCTGCCAATTTTGAACTGCTACTTCGATAGTTGCGCTGTTACGCGTTTGCCGAACAATACGCTGACTACGTTGTGCCACCGGTTCGATGTGCGTCTGCTTGGCGCCATTCCAGTATTTGACACTACCGACGCCCACTGTGCCGCTGACACGCAGAATGTCATCGCCAAAACCTTGAGAAAGCAGACTGTCGTTAGGATACCAGTAGGATTGAGCCAGTTCGAGTTGCGGAGTACGTTTGCAGTAAGGGTCGATAGTTTGCTTTTTGTCAAAATAGATGCGGTAGGCCATCAGTTCGCTTTCGACAGCCACTCCATGATGGTGCAACTGGTGGTAAGTATCCACGTTGGGATCAGCTTGCCATTCTCGGATAGGGTAGCAATGGCGCGTTTTACCTTCGGCCTGAATAACCGTATAGCCAGAACGCACTGAATCAGCAGGTGTGCCGATAAGCCAGAAAGAAGTAGCGATCTTCGGCGTACAAGCTGAGAAGACCGCTACTAAAGTAAGAGTTAGATATTTAGAGCCCCACGACATTCTCTACACTCGGAGCCAGAGTGAAAGGTTCACCTTTAGTAGGTAAAATCTTCACGTTCTCAACTGTCAGTCCATTGGTTTGGCGCAGCAAAGCACCTTCTGTGGACTGAATTTGGATATTGCGTAACGTAACATTCTCAATTTTCTGTTCGGGGAGACCATTGAAAAGCATAGCACGCTTGATATTGTTTCCGTAGACATGCTCGATGACGATATTGCGGAAAGCAGGCGTCTCTTCGCTGACAGGCGGAGCCTCTGCGTTCATGCGTGCGGCCAGTTCTTCTTCGCTCTCCTCTCCGGCACCTTTGCCGCCGTAGAAGAGATCGAACAGTAGGCCTTCGTTAGGAATATTGATCATATTGATGTCGCGAATATAAATATTCTCTACAACACCTCCACGGCCACGCGTCGATTTGAAACGCAAACCCACGTCTGTGCCGATATACAGATTGCGGCTAACCTGCACATTCTTGATGCCTCCAGACATCTCAGATCCACAGACAAAACCTCCGTGGCCATGATATACGACGCAATCGTCAACAATTACATTCTCAGTAGGAATACCTCTGTCGCGGCCAGGTTTGTCCTTGCCCGACTTCATACAGATAGCGTCGTCACCCACATCGAACGAGCAATGACTAATAACTACATTCTTGCACGACTCAACATCGACACCATCACCATTCTGACTATACCAAGGATTGCGTACCGTCAGATCGCGCAGAATGATATTGTCGCTACACATTGGATGGAGATTCCACGCCGGCGAATTCTCGAAAGTAACTCCTTCGAGCAATATGCCATGACATCCAACAAAGTGCACCATGACAGGGCGCAAGAACGACTTAACGACTTGCCACAAAGAGTCATCGGTGATAACCGGCACGTTCTGGTCTACACAATAGGTCTGTGCCAACAGCGAACCAGAATCGGGATACCAGATATTCTGCTCGGTAACGATGCCACCTTTCTCTTTGATGTGCTTTTTCCATTGTCCATCGGCCATCTTGTTCTTCTTGAGCGGTCTCCACCAATCGCCATTGCCATTGAATACGCCATGACCAGTGATGGCGAAATTGCTAGCGTCCTTCGCATTGATAGGACTGGTGCAACGCTTGGTAGGAATACCTTCGAACCACTCGTCGTAGATCTCGTACAGATTGAGGTCGTGCGAGAAAATGATTAGCGAGTTGCGCTCGGTGTACAAACGCACATTGGATTTCAACTCAATTGGACCAGTCAGGTAAATGCCTGCGGGCACGATAACCGTTCCTCCGCCAGCCTTTGTACAATCATCGATGGCTCCTTGGATAGCCGCAGTAGATAACTGTACACCCGACACATCTGCACCGTAGTCCAGAATATTGAATGTGCGGTCAGGGAAAGACGGCACTTTGACCTTAGGCATGTCAAAAACGGCATTCTTGGTCAGCGCGTCAATGTCAGTCTGAACTGTAGTTTGATACTGAGATGCAGTAGCGCAAGCACTAGTAAGCAAAGTACAAAGCAATAAGGTAAAAAACTTAGTCATGATATATTGTTTTTGGATATTTAATGTTAACGAGCGACAGTCCTTCCGAAGGTGCGGAGTGACCTGCTCTGCAGCGATTTTTAGCTGCGACGATGTCAACAAATTGTTGTTCGGTCATACGGCCTCGACCAATATCGAACAGCGTTCCCACCACTGCACGAACCATATTTCGCAAGAAGCGGTCGGCAGTAATGACAAAATAGGCTTCGTGATCGTTTTCCATCACCCACTTTGCCTCTTTGACATCACAGAACGTCGTTTTGGCATCTGTATGTACGCGACAGAAAGATGCGAAATCTTGCCGTCCGAGTAAATGTTTTGCCGCTTGATTCATAGCCGCAAAGTCTAGGATTCGCTCGACTCTCGTACGGAAAAGGCAGCAGAAAGGATCCTTACGAGTAGTGATACGATAGTAGTAGGTTCGTTCAATAGCATCAAATCGTGCATGCGCATCATCGGGAACAGGACGTATATCGCTTACTGCAATAGATGCGGGTAGCAGATTGTTGAGCCGCCCCACCAGATTGTCCGGCAAAGAATCTGCAAAATCGAAATGCGCTATCATGTATTCCGCATGGACACCCGCATCGGTTCTTCCCGCAAACGTGAGCGGCACAGGTACACGCAAGATGGTGGAGAAAGCATTCTCTAGCGTCTCCTGGACTGTTGTACCGTTTGGCTGTGTCTGCGAGCCATGAAAATCGGTTCCATTATATGCAAAGCGAACAAAATAACGCATTAATGTTTCGCAATTTGTTGATTGAGTTCGGGCGATAGTTTTGCATAGTATGCAATCCACGCTCCGCCACCAAGAAGGACAACAGAACGAGCAATACTATCGAGCCATATATTGTGGATAGGCAGATAGGTCTGCCATAGTAAATTCAACCCAAAGATAACTGCCAGCAGCAAGAGGATATAGAACCACTGACGATTGACGATGCGGAATCGGCAGCAAGGAATAATCGTCAATATAATCAGTAGAAAATAGAGACCGTAGGAAAGCAGATTGCTCACAGCGGCTCCATTCATGCCATAGAGAGGCACGAGATAATTGTTGAGGAGTATGGCGCTAACGGTCAGTATGAGCGACAAAAGCAGACTGAACGCGTAATAACGCGAATAGTTGAGAGCTATCAGGCAAATGGAGAATGTAGCCATAATCAGTTGGCTGAGGCCAAGAATGAGAACTGCATCTTTTGCAGTGGCATAAGTGGCTCCATTAGGCATGATATGGAAGATAAGATCTATGTTCAACCAAATAGCCAGCAAGATAAACCCTCCGATGAGCAACAGATTGCGTGTGACTTGCTGAATAAGAGTGGAACATTCTTCTCCGTTTTGCTCTTTGATAGCATGAGCAAGTTGCGGGGACGCAATAGCCGTAACAGAGCGGAATGGTACGCTCACCATCACTGCCATATATGTTGCGATGGCGAAGATACCAGTGCTGTCCAATCCAATCTTTGCCGTTACGAAGAAGGAAGAGAGAACCGGAGCCAAGGTTGTTGTAACGGCTGAGACAATCAGGAACAACGAATAGGTCAGATAACGGCGTACAAGCGGAAGGTTGGCACGCAAGAACTCCCAATCAGGACGCAAACTGATGCGCTTGAGCGAAAAGAAATAGACGAGATTGATAATGGCAGCAATGGCATAATTGACACAAAGACCTATAACCAAACCATCTAACGAAAGTACGCGGAAAGCATAGAGTAGGTAGAGAACCAATAGTCCGATACGAACAATCAATTCGCGCACTGCTCGCGGAAGGACGATGTGCATCAGTACATTGCACGTGGTCTCGTAAATGCTCTGATAGAGCATAAAGAAAGCCAACGGCAATACAAAATAATAGTATTCGACAAAGAGTGGTGATTTGTCGCCAAACCACGCTCCGAGTGGCACACGACACGCCCAATAGATTAGGGCGAATAGCAGGAATCCGACGAAAGGAACCACTAAGGCCCAGAAGAAGAATCCGTGGTCTTGGTCGCTATCCTTCTCGTGGAAATACGGGTAGAAGCGAATAATGCTGGCATTAGTGCCCAATTGAGCCAAGCCAACAAACAACACGGCTGCATCGATAAGCACTCGTGCTAACCCAATTTCCTCGGTGGTGAGAAAACGGGTTAACACGTAGAACGTAGTGATAATGCCTACTCCTATACCGAGGTAGGTCACTATCGTACCACGAATAGATTGCTTAGCGATAACGCCCATGAATAATGCTTATAATGGGTTACTTAATTTCCAACAACTCAACCGTGAAGATCAAAGTAGCATACGGAGGAATCTGTTGACCTGCTCCACGCTCTCCATAGCCAAGCTCGTACGGGATATAGAGTTTGTACTTAGAACCAACAGGCATGAGTTGCAGACCTTCGGTCCAACCCTTGATAACACCATTGAGTGCAAACTCGATAGGCTCGCCACGTTGATAACTGCTGTCGAAAACAGTACCATCAATGAGCGTTCCCTCGTAGTGTACCTTAACTGTGGATTCTGCGGTCGGTTTTTTGCCTTTACCTTGTACCAGTACTTCGTACTGCAAGCCGCTTTCGGTGGTCTTTACCTCTTCACGCAGTGCGTTCTCTTGCAGGAACTTCTCGCCTTCAGCCTTAGCTGCACCATATTTCAGACGATTGATAACGCCATCTACGTACGCACCAGCTTCTTGGCGGTCGAAATCTTCGGTATATTCACGCAAACCATTGATGAAACCTTGGCGAATCAGGTCATACTTGGTCTCCAGACCTTCGATACCCAGCAAGCCAACAGGCTCTTGCTCGCGAATAGCTTTACCGATATTCTTACCAATACCCACAATCTGCGGATTCTTGATATTGCTCTTTAGGCCCTTATTGATGTTGTCAATGAGTTCTTTCAGATCGCTACCAGTACTGTCGTCTGCCAGCACGTATGCTTTGATTTGGCTACCGTTCAATACACCAAACGAGTAGTTGAGCGAGTCGTTGAAAGATTTGAGGGCCACTGTTTTGGCTTTCTTTGGACATTTAGCAGTAATAGCTTTGCCGCGCTCGCCTTCAGCGGGAGCCTGATAAGCAGCCATGAAGAAACTTTCGGCAACATTGTTTGCCATAACAGTGGTATCCTCGAAGAGTGCATTAACCAAGCCCTGGAAATACAATTTTTCGTTGAGAGTCCAAGCCTTGTTCTCTGCCAGACCTTCTTTCTCAAAATGCTTTACGGAGAAACCGATTTGCTGACCTGCCTGAGCGATTTGGCTCAGTTCCTCGTCTTTGTCTTGATAAGCTTTGTCTAAGGCATCAATAAATTCAGCAATAGCCTCGTCACTACTGTCGTTAGCAAGGTAGTACATTTTGATCTGTACACCATTGAGTACACCGATACAGTAGTTGACAGAATCGCTCTCGTTAGCGAGTTGGACATCTTGTGCCTTGTAACTGTTGCCACACGAAATCATTGCCAATGTGGCCAAGAAAATAATACTTAATTTTTTCATTTTTTTTGTTTTGATTAGTTAGATATTTGAATGAATGATTATTCAATGCCTAGCAGCTCTACGGTAAAGATGAGTGCTGCGTATGGAGGGATAGAACCTCCTGCACCACGTTCGCCGTATGCTAATTGGTATGGGATGAAGAATTTGAATTTAGATCCGACAGACATAAGTTGCAGACCTTCGGTCCAACCCTTGATAACGCCACTCAGCGGGAACGAAATAGGTTCGCCACGCTTGTAACTGCTATCGAAAACGGTGCCATCGATCAGTGTGCCTTCGTAATGTACTTTGACACTATCGGTAGCCTTTGGCTTCTGGCCAAGCGTTGCTTCCAATACTTCATATTGCAAGCCGCTAACGGTCGTTTTAACGCCTTCGCGTTTAACATTCTCTGCGAGGAATTTTTCGCCTTCTTCTTTCGCTTTAGTCGACATGTTCATCACAAAGTCGATGCCCGCTTTGAACTCTTCGTAATTGAGTTCTTTTTCTCCGTATTGCATTAGATATTGAGCAACGGAGGTGCCTAATTGAAAAGATAAACTGTTAGTATTCATAAAAACTTTATATTAGTTTTGATGTATAATTGCTGCATAGCGTGAGAGGTATTTGCCCAAGATGTCAAATTCGAGATTGACAACAGTGCCCTCTTGGATATATTTGAAGTTGGTATTCTCATGTGTGTATGGAATGATGCAAACAGAGACATAACCTTTTTGCCCCTGAATCTCAGGTTCGCATACTGTGAGACTGACGCCATTAATGCATACAGAACCCTTGTCGACACAGAAATAGCCTCGCTCAATCATGGAACGGTCGGAAGTATATTCAAACCGATAGTACCAACTACCTTCTGTTTCACGCACCTCGATACAACGCGCTGTTTGATCGACATGGCCTTGCACAATATGTCCGTCCAACCGATCGCCCATCTGCATAGAACGTTCCACATTGACCCAATCGCCTTCGCGGAGTAAATCCAGATTGGTAAGACGCAGCGTCTCTTGCATAGCGGTAACAGTATAGAGATCGCCCTCAATCTTTACCACGGTGAGACACACGCCATTATGAGCAATCGATTGATCGATGCTTAACGGCTCGCCGAACGGATTGCGGAGCGTGAAATGTTTGTTGGTTTGCTCGGTCTCAATCTTGACTACTTGAGCTATTTTTTCTACGATTCCTGAGAACATCTGTTATAGGAAAATCTTTACGAGTTAATACAAATAGATAAATCAATAGTAGCACAGTTCCGATAGCCATCAGCAGCCACATGTTGAGCGAGGTGTTCAACCGGATGGCATAATAGGCTCCGAGCAATGCTAACGTTAATAGGGTATATTGACCAATATGCTTGAGGTCGTAAGGAATCGGTGCTTTCTTTTGCCCGATAAAATACGACAACAACATGATACAGAAATAACAAACCAGACTACTGCCGCAACTAGCCCAATAACCAATTCGTGGCACTCCTACGATCTGCAGAACAAAGGTAATCACCAGGCCTATAATGGAGAAATATGCTCCCCACTTGGTTTCGTCCGTCAGTTTGTACCAGAAACTGAGGTTAAAATAGATGCCCTGGAAAATATAGGTCCACAAGACGATTGGCACAATCTTCAGTCCCTCCCAATAAGTGCTAGCCACAATATATCGGAAGATATCCAGATAGAATATCACACCGAGCATAATTAGATAGGAGAAGATGATATAATACTTCATCGCATCAGCATATGCTTCGACCGATTGGCGGTCTTTGTGTTTAGCAAATACAAACGGCTCGTAAGCGTAACGGAAAGCCTGGGTGAACATCATCATGACCATTGCCACCTTGAAGCATGCTCCATAAATACCTAACTGGGCTTGCGCATCCTCGTAAGGATAGAGATAGGGGAAGAGAATTCGGTCTAATGTCTGATTCATGATTCCTGCCACTCCCAAAATCAGTAAAGGTAAGGAGTAGCGCAACATCTGCTTGAGAACCAGTCCATCGAATTTGCCACCTTTAGGCATTGTGAACGGTAGCAAGCATGCCGTTTGGATGGTCGTAGCCAGGATATTACTGAGGAAGACGTAGAATACGTCATTGCGCTTCAGAACAACAAGGAACAACAGGTTAAAACCGATGTTCAGTAGTACGAAGAGTAGTTTGAGTACTGCAAATCGTATCGGGCGTTTCTGGTAACGCAAGTATGCAAACGGAATACACGCAAAAGCATCGATGGCCACCGTAGCAAACATCATAGCAATGAATTCCGAATGATCGGCATAGCCAAGAATGTTTGCAATCGGATGTTGGAAAATGATAACAAGGATGGCGAAGAATGCACTAGAGGCTAGTAGTGTTATGAAAGCCGTCTTGTACACACTCTTAGCATCATAATCATCGCGATTGACAAAACGGAAGAAACCGGTTTCCATACCATAGGTGAGGATGACCAGTAACAACGCAGTCCATGCGTAGATATTTGTCACAATCCCATAGTCGGAGGTCCGCGCTAATGCATACGTGTACAACGGAACCAACAGGTAGTTTAGGAACTTACCTATTATGCTACTCAATCCATAGATGGCGGTGTCCTTCGCCAAGGATTTCATTTCACTCATTGCCTGCTACACAAATTACTATCTCGCCTTTCGGCGCAGTTTGTTTGAAATGATTGATTAGTTCTGCTAATGTGCCGCGAACGGTTTCTTCGTGCACTTTGCTGATTTCACGCGTGACACTAGCTTTTCGCTCTTCGCTACAAACGGATATTAACTGTTCCAAGGTCTTCACTAGCCGGAAAGGCGACTCATAGATGATGAATGTCTCATCCAGTTGTGCCAGATATTGCAATCGCGTCTGACGTCCTTTTTTCTGCGGAAGGAATCCTTCGAAATAGAAATGATTGTTTGGTAATCCGCTATCCACCAGTGCGGGAACAAAAGCCGTGGCACCCGGTAGACATTGTATTTCTATTTCTGCTTCGGCTGCGGCTCTCACCAGGAAAAATCCAGGGTCGCTTATGCCCGGTGTTCCTGCATCAGAGATCAGCGCGATGTTCATGCCCGCTTTGAGTCGCTCAACGATATCGGATGTTGTCTCGTGCTCGTTGAACTTATGATGACTCTTGAGCGGCGTATGAATATCGTAATGTTGGAGCAACACGCCACTGGTGCGTGTGTCTTCCGCCAAAATCAAATCTACAGACTTCAGCACCTCAATAGCGCGGAAGGTCATATCTTGCAGATTGCCGACCGGTGTAGGAACAATATACAGCATTTATCCGAAACGACGATGAAGGGTAATCAGGAACTGTTGGTAAGTGCTACTCTCTGTGTCCCAACCAAATTGGCCGATGTATGCTTCCGCTTCGTCAAAGGAGTTGAGCGCATCCAATTCTGTCAAAGTGCGTTGCATGAGTTCTGCATTCTGACCGAACAGCTCACGTTGATAGAGGAAACGGTCGCCCAAAGAAATAGCTTGACGGATGTCTGTCACGGCTTTGCCATAAAGCGTTGCATTTGGCGAGGCTACTTCTTGCTTGGGCGCTTCTACCACCGGTTCTGCTTTTGGCTCTTCTTTGATTTCCGGAATCTCCGGTTCAGACTCGATTTCTGGCTCGGGTTCCGATTCTACGATTGGTTCAGGCTCTGCCGCCGGTTCCGGGATTTGCGGTTCCTCCACAACGACAGGCTGAGGCTTGCTCTGTGCTTCTTTGAGAATTTCCATCATAGCCGTGATGCGCTCACCGATGGCAAGTAATTTCTCTTCGTTGGCTTGGAGTTTGTCCGCGTTAGCCTGTTGTGCCTCTTCCAAAGCACTCAATCGTGCCTCGAGGCTCTCAAAATATTTAATTAGTTCTTGCATAAAGTCTCAATTATTTGGTTGCATCTTCCAGTTTGTTCATGATGGAGAACATGAATATAGCAGCAATGAGGCAAACTCCTACGAATACGCCCCAAACAAGCCACAATGGCAAGTTACCCCACAAGAATCCACCAACAGAAACTAGCATATTGCCTAATGCGGTAGCTACAAACCAGAGTCCCATCATAGCACCTTTGTACTGTGGTGGAGCTACTTTGCTGACAAACGAGATACCCATCGGGCTGAGCAGCAACTCTCCGAAAGTAAGAATCAGATAAGTGACGATGAGCACGTTGGCATTGACGAATGTGGCATCTCCACTAACGCGAGCCAATTCTTGTGCGCTAGGAGTAAGTAGTCCTACGGAACAAAGTGCCATGAAGACATATGCGATGCCCGCAACGACCATACCATAAGCAATCTTGCGCGGTGCAGACGGCTCTTTTTTGCGTTTAGCCAATGCGCCAAAGATAGCCAAGCTAACAGGAGTCAACGCTACTACGTAGAATGGGTTGAACTGCTGGAAAATAGGTGCTGCGATATCCAAACTAGCAGGATGGTTGAGATATTTGTAGGCCAGGAAAGCGATAGCCGCAATACCTACGCAACTCCAAATAGTTTTGGCTTTGCGGCTTCCTTCTCCGAAAATGCCGAACAAGGCATAAACCAGAATAGCCACCATCACCAGATTGATGATATCGAATGCCATCGTTTGAACTCCGCTGACAACAGGTGTAACGAATTCGTTCGCAAAATAGGTGAGCGTCAGTCCATTTTGGTGGAAAGCCATCCAGAAGAACAATACCACAGTGAAAACGAGACAAAGAGCCACGATACGTTTCTTGGTTTGCTCCGGAGTTAGTTGCTCAACTTGTTGTCCTGCCTCTGCGGCCTGTTTAGCAGTGTGCTCTACATGTTTGAACCAAGGACGGCAGGCATAGTAGATGGCGATGGAGAATACAAGCGATGCGCAAGCAACCATAAAGGCAAAGTGATAACTGTCGTTCACACTATAGCCGAGTGCCTCTTGTGCCCAAGCCATGATCTTAACGGCTGCAGTTGGAGCGAACATGGCACCGATATTGATAGCCATATAGAACAGAGAGAACGCTGCATCGCGACGATCAGCATACTTAGGGTCATCGTACAGATTACCCACCATAACTTGCAAGTTGCCTTTGAAAAGACCCGTACCAAAACTGATGAGCAACAATGCTGCGAACATGGCGGTCATAGGCAATGCGATAGCTCCATTGTCGATGCCGCCCATCGGTATCGCCAACAAGAGATAACCGAGGAACATGACGATGATACCAATCGTAACACACTTGCCATAACCGATTTTGTCGGCCAGAATACCACCTACCAACGGCAGGAAATAAACCAAACCGAGGAAGGAGGAATAGATAAGTCCGGCAGCACCCGGATCCAATCCAAAATTAGCGCGCAAGAAGAGCGCAAAGACGGCTAGCATCGTATAGTAGCCGAAACGTTCGCCTGTGTTGGCTAGAGCCAATGCGAATAAACCTTTAGGTTGATTAGAAAACATACTTTTTTATTTTGATTTAACAATTATTTTCAAAATCACGGGATAATATACATAGTATATTATAGGGTTGGGTAGGATACGTGATTGTCTCGTGTTTGTCTCGATAAAGTCTCGTGTACAATCTATGACACAATCTCGCACCAACCATGTTTGTCCTCTGCTCGGCCGAACTGTATGTCACGCAACGCGTGGTACAACTCTGTGAGTATTGGACCGGGTTCTTTGCCGAACGAGTAGGTTTTGTCATGTTCCGGGTCAATCACTTTGTCTATCGGAGAAATGACGCAAGCTGTGCCGCATGCTGCACATTCGCTCATTTCAGCTAGTTCTTCCAGGCGGATGTGGCGTCGCGTGACTTTCATTCCTCGTTCGCGTGCCAGAGTCATCAGACTGTTGTTGGTAATACTCGGCAGGATGGCTGTTGAACGCGGCGTGAGATATTCGTTGCCCTTAATGCCAATGAAATTGGCGGCGGAGCACTCGTCAATATAGCGATGATATTTCGCATCGAGGAAGATGCAGTCCATGCCCTGCGCGTGTGCCGGTTCGGTAGCGCGGAACGAAGATGCGTAGTTGCCTCCGACCTTGAATTGGCCCGTTCCCAGTGGTGCAGCTCTGTCGACATGACGATTGACGATGAACGTCGTGCAATGGAACTTGCCCGGATAGTACGGTCCGATAGGCGACGGAATAACCACGAACTCAAAATCACGGCCAGGTCCGACTCCCAAACGCGGCGTAGTACCGATGAGCAGCGGACGAAAATAGAGCGTGGCGCCCGTTCCATAAGGTGGCACGAAATCCATATTCTTTTCCAACGCCAAACGAATAGCTCGTCCGAACAATTCTTCGGGGACAGGCGTCATGTAGAGTCCTTCGGCCGACCGCGCCATGCGCCGTGCATTCTCTCTCCAACGGAAGATACGTATCTTGCCATCCACGCCGCGGAATGCTTTCAGTCCCTCGAAAGCCTCCTGGCCATATTGCAACGATGTAGCGGAAACATGTAAGTGCAGGTACTTGTCAGTCGTGGCGTACGGTTCCTCCCACACGCCATTGTGACACGCCGCACGGACAATATATTCCGTCTCGGTGTAATGAAATCCCAGTTTACTCCAGTCTATATCTTGCTTCATTTCCAAATTCAAACAAATCGTCTAATATGCTTTGTCCGTTTCCAAAATAATGATTTAGTTCTTCTCCGCTCCAATCGGCCGTGGGCCTATAAGCAAATCCTTCTACGCGCTTCGGGCTATTGAGCAGAAGTTGCATAATGGTTTCGTGGATTTGACTATTGAAATCCCACAACCATTTGGTTTCTCGCTCAAAGAACGGCCGAAAAAAATCGGCATAGTAATCAAAGAACGGCGTATGGCGATAGGCCGATACCAACGAAATCCAGTGTTGGTGCTGCCAGTGGCTTTGATAACTGATTTCAATGTCTCGCGTCAATTGCTTATGTTCCACTTTCTTGACCGGCACACTCAATGTCAGCGGTCCATCCGGTGTGGAGATAAGGCATCGATTGCGAAAAGTCTGCTTCTCGAACGATTCCAGTCCTTCTATTTCAATTGCCTGTGGGTTGGCCAAATAAGTTTTGTACCAATCCTTAGGCGCCATATATGCGATAGGCAATGTCATCTGCCCGTAGCTTTGCGTCCCAATCGATTCCAACGAATGGAGTGCTTATCTTTGTCAATGCTGAGCCAAATGAATACCGGGCGTCCAACAATGTGATCCTCGGGAACAAATCCCCAATAACGACTGTCAGCAGAATTATGGCGATTGTCGCCCATCATCCAATAGTAATCCATCGCGAACTCGTATTCCTGGCCGATAGCAATCGGCTTGAACTCATAGGCATCCGCGATGCGCTTGTAGAGCCAATAATTCTCCTCCGTAATCAGGATTTTGTCTCCTTTGCGAGGAATATAGATTGGTCCGTAGTTGTCGCGTGTCCAAGTGTTGTGTCCCAACGGATAAACAGCACCTCCCGCCGTTTCCGGTTCCACTTCGATAGTCAGCACGTGTGGATTCTTTTCCAGTTCGGCCTTCATGGCTTGGGTGAGCGGGAAATGGTAAACATTGGCATCCAACTGCACTCGGTCAGCAACGCTGATACCCAGTTTGTCATAGTATTTCGCGCCGAAAATATGTCCATCGGTTTCGATGAGATAATTGAGTTGGAGTCCTTCCTTCTCCGGTTCACGTTCACCATTGACATAAATGACATTGTCGATGATTTGCAACGAGTCACCAGGCTCGCCTACGCAACGCTTGACGTAATTCTCTCGTCGATCGACAGGGCGAACGACGATATCGCCAAAGATATCTTTCCGACTCTCGACAGCCGCCTTTCCATAATAGTAGCAGAGCGTGTAATAGTCAGGATTTTGCATCTTGGTGCAAACGGTATCACCGGTCGGGAAATTGAAGACAACGATATCGCCTTTCTTTGGACTAGTCCAACCGGCCAGTCGTTTGTAGTCCCAGTGCGGTTTGTCGATATAACTCTTGCCTCCTCCGAGCCAAGCGGGCATGGTGTGTTGAACGAGCGGCATGGATAAAGGAGTCTGCGGAACACGTGCACCGTAAGCCATCTTGCTAACATAGAGGAAATCGCCCACACGCAAGGTCTTCTCGAGCGATGCAGAAGGAATCTGGTAGTTCTGGAAGATATACAGATTGATGAAATAGACTGCCACCAACGCAAAAACGATGGCGTCTATCCACGAGCAAACGGTATATAATGCGGGTTTAGAGTCCTTGTATTTGCGCCAAAAAGAGTAGTTGATATACTTGGTGGTGAAGGCATCGGCAATGAGTGGTAACAAAGCCAACCAACCGAGACTCTTCCAATCGCCCCAAGCTACCCAAACAACGAACACAATGTATATAGCACACCAAATGGCCGCGCGAATCCATCCTCCACGTGGCGTTTCTTTGATTCTATCTTGAAAACTTTTCATACTCAATTTTTCTTATTCAGCTTATACGCGGCCAATCTCTTCTGCCGCCAAAACAGCACCTAGGGCAAAGCCGCGACGCCCTTTCGCGATGTGTGTCAAAACGATAGTGTCTTCGGGACTATCCCAAGTGACGATGTGTGTTCCGGGCACTTCTCCTTCACGCACAGATTCGATAGCAACATTCGTGCCAATCTGTTCGGCGAGTGTTTTGGCTGTGCCAGAAGGCGCATCGAGTTTGTGAATATGGTGTATCTCCTTGATCGAAGGCGTGTATTGCGGCTGATTGGCCATCATTGTTGCCAACGACTTGTTGAGATTGAAAACGATATTCACGCCCACAGAGAAATTGCTTTTCCAAACAAGCATCGGGCTCTTGTGCAAATGTCTGTCCTCATCTAGAAGTGCCTGGGCATCCCATCCGGTCGTTCCACACACAACGGGCACACCTTGCTCCCACGCGCGTAAAATATTGCCCTTTGCGGTATCGGGCGTGGTGAACTCAATAGCCACTTGTGCATCTTTCAAATCGACCGAATCCCCCACGTCAATTCGCGCCACAATTTGATGTCCGCGCTCCAAGGCGATAGACTCAATCATGTGACCCATTTTGCCGTATCCTATAATAGCTATTTTCATATCAAACCAAAAAATCGCGCAAAATTACAAAAAAAAAATAATATATGCAACGCATATATGGAAAAAAGAAGCATCGCGGCCTCTTTTTCCCCATTTTTCGTCAATTTTTATGAGTGGAGACGCCTAATCGGCTAGTTGCATGAGCAGTTTCATGTCTTCGTCGGAGATGACAAAATCGACTTTCGCATTCTGGCGGATGTGCTCCGGATTGGTCGATTTTGGCAAAGCCACCATTCCCAATTGCAAGCAATAACGAATGCACAATTGCGCGATGCTAACACCATATTTTTCGGCCATCGTGGCAATCTCCTGATTGCTCAGAGCTCGTCCGTGCGCCACTGGCGAATAAGCCTCTGTAATGATACCGTTTTTGTGGCAGTAATTGATGAGTTCAAGCGGCGTATGACCTATGTGGCAATAAATCTGATTGACCATGGGCTTGATTTGCGCCGTTTGCATCAGACTCTCGATGTCCGATTGATTGAAATTGCTGATGCCGATAGCCCGCAGTTTGCCGGCCTGCATCGCTTCTTCCATTGCACGCCAAACGGCTTGATTCTCCTTCTGATAACGATACGGATTCTTCTCGTATTCGGCCCAAGGTTGCGGGCAATGGATGAGCATTAAGTCGATAAAATCGACTTGTAGCAATTGTAGCGAGCAGTCAATACTTTTTGCGGCCAAGTCGTAGTCCTTGATTTCTGCTGCCACTTTGGACGTGATGAAAATATCGTTTCTATTGATGCCCGCCGAGCGTACTCCTTCTCCCACACCTCGCTCATTTTCATAAGCTTGCGCCGTGTCAATGTGTCGGTAACCCACGAGAATAGCGTGACGGACTGTATCTGCCGCCTGATTGTCGGGAATGAGCCATGTGCCAAGTGCCAATTGCGGCATGGAAACACCATTTGGGAGAGTGAAAGAGTTCATATGCGAATGTTGTATTTTTCTCGGAATCTTAAAATTTGTACACTTTTTTGTCTCGTAGTCGTCTCGTTCCTGTCAGGTTAAAGTCTCGGTAATCCTCGTGCAACGGGAAAATAGAACAAAATCTTAATCAGAGTACATTTTGTCTATCAGCATTTGACAGTTTTTGCAGTCAAAAGTCAGCCGCACCATTGTGCCCGTTCGTAGGCGTAAATAACGCGGTTCCTTATCCGGTGGATAAGGATTGGTCTTGCGGCAATGTCCCAACTCGTGGAGCAGACAATAGCGGCAAATCATAAGATGGTCGTTCTTCTCCATTCGTTTAGGGTGCTAATTGGGATAAAATAGGGTTGACTTTCGATGCGTATATTGCGCACGACGAAAGGTGTATCGCCGAGCTTGGACAGTTGTGTGCGAATAGTTTGTATCGCTTTGTCGGGATTGTTGGCAGGTTGTTTTGTGCATGAAAATTCACGCGTTTTGTCGCCAATCTGCAGACGAAAGCCACCTTCCGTTTCGCTAAAAATCACATCCACGGGAATCTTCCGCTCGCAATGAAGCGATTTGGTAAATTCTGTGTCGAGATTTCGGTACAATCGATTAGTAGTCAGTGGGTTAGTGCTTAGCGTTTTGTTTGCCCTAACCAGATTGCCGTCAACTCCGTTGACAGAAAATCCTTCATTGCCGACACTTAGCCCATCGCCATTATGTAGCGTAACGCCGCTTTTTAGCCGGACATGCAATCTATTGCCCTGAATATCAAGCACTTCGCCGATATATTCTCCGGTTGATTTTGGACTGTCGAAATTGGCCATGTGTTCTGTTCGGCCATGCAAGAAATAATCGATTCCTCCACGGTGGAATGTTTTCTCCGGATTAGGTGTAAATGAACGAGCGAGCGAATGAGCAAAAGAGTGGGCGAGCGCATCTATCTTTTCTCGGTAATATGCCGTTACATTCGTCACATAATCAGCGTCTTTGAGCCGCCCTTCGATTTTGAAAGTGGTCACTCCCGCATCGATGAGTTCGGCCAAATAAGCGCTTCGGTCCATGTCTTGCAGAGAAAGCAAATATCGTTGGTGGATAGGTTGCCCGTTATCGTCCAGGACTTCATTGAAGTCTTTATCCAACAGGTCGTATGCCATTCTGCACATCTGACTGCACGCTCCTCGGTTGGCACTTCGTCCGGTCAGTTCTTCGCTCATATAGCATCGTCCGGAATAGCTGACACATAATGCGCCGTGAACAAATGCTTCGAGTTCAATGTCAGGAACCGCCTCGTGAATGGTACGTATCTCGCTGATACTCAATTCTCTAGCTAGCACAACACGTTTGAATCCTAAGTCGCGTAAATGTGCCACTTGTTCGGGCGTTCGGTTGTCGCATTGCGTGGACGCGTGCAAACGAATGGGCGGCAAATCGCAATCGAGCAAATGCATATCCTGAATAATCAACGCATCTACACCGATTGCGTACAACTGATGTGCCATTTGTGCCGCAACAGGATATTCATCTTCGTGCAAAAGAGTATTGAGTGTCACCAAAACTTGCACACCAAAGGTGTGCGCCTCGTGAACCACTTCCTTCAAATCGGCTATACTATTGCCCGCTTTCTCTCTCGCCCCAAACATAGGCGCACCAATGTAGATGGCGTCTGCGCCTGCCTGAATAGCCGCGTGAGCCACTTGTCGGTCTTTGGCCGGAGATAATAATGTTAGCGGAGGGCGTTGCATATGCGATAGAGAACGATGCCCGCAGTAACGCTGACATTGAGAGAATGCTTGGTGCCGTATTGAGGAATTTCGATGCACCCATCACATAGGTCAATCACTTCCTGTTGCACACCAAATACTTCATGTCCGAAAATTACTGCCAGTTTGCGCTTCGGAAGTTGCTCCGCGAAATCTTCCAGTGTGATAGAATTGTGCGCTTGTTCGATGGCAAAAACAGCGTATCCTTTGCTCTTAAGCGCACGAACTGCCTCAAGCGTATCGTTGAAATATTGCCAATCGACACTTTCCTCTGCGCCGAGCGCCGTCTTATGAATTTCCTGGTTGGGTGGACAGCAACAGATACCACACAAAACTACTCGCTCCAGACGCATGGCATCGGCAGTACGAAAGACTGCGCCGACATTGTGCTGACTGCGCACATTGTCCAAAACGGCCACTAGTGGCAGTTTGTCCACTTGGCGGTAATCGTCCACGCTGAGACGATTCATTTCGGCAGTTGTGAGTTTTGTATGACTCATAGCGAGAACGGCAGATTGACGCGCAAAATACGCGCTTGGGTATCTATTTCGACAATGAAATCTTCGTGCAGAGGGATGAGTTTCCCGTTATTGAGTGTGGCTAGCGTGTTGAGCGTGGATTCATCGACATAGTCAATACTTCCCAGTTCGCCATCTTCCGCATCCACCAATTGGTATCCCACCAAATCTTGCCACGTGAAAACTTCTTCTCCATCTTGCTGCACATCTGTGCGTAGAACAAACACCTCTTCGCCCAACAAGTCAATGGCTTGTTCCGAGCGATAAGGCACAAAAAGCCCGTCGCGCACAGCAAAAACAAAAGACGGCAAATCGCGCAACATAGGTCGGCGAAGCGTTCCAAGCGATATGAGTTGTTCGCGAGTGATCATAATTACTGCGTGATGGTTAAGCGCCCGTCAGAATTCATAATCTTCAATCGCAACAAATATTCGTGTGCGATTCCTTTCTGTGGAGCGGCAGTTCCTGAGCCCAAGTCATAATGTTCTCCGCAACGCGGACAAATAGCCCAGATGCCATCTATTTGGCACGCCTGGCGCGATGAGGCGCAATTAGGACAGCACAGGTCGTAGGCATCGTATCCTCCGGAATTGTTGATATAAACTACCACTCCCGCATAACCGTACATATCAGTCGCATTTAGCGGCATTGTATGGTCGTTATAGTGATATCCATCGCGGTCGATAGTGATGTAGGTGTTGATGGCAGTAGGAACAAAATGCACATAATCGCCCACTTTGGTGTCAATAGTCAATCGCACAGGATAGCGAGGCACGCTACTCTGGAACGTTGTTTCCTCGCACGAACTAAAGAGCAAGGAGCAACAAGCGAATACTATTAACTGCCAGAAACGGAGCATAAGTGAATTACGTAGATAAGCGTAGAGTAGGGCGGAATATAGCTGCTCGTACCTTCGGTACCATAACCTTCTGCACCTACAGCATCATCGTCTTGATATTTCTGGTAATCGTAACCCAAATAGCAAGGAATATAAAGTTCGATATCGCCGTTATTGTGAATCAGATGGCATCCTTCGGTAAAGCCGGGAATACAACTACTGAGACTCAGCGTAGCATGACCGCCATCCACTTGATAGCCATTAATTAGTCGCACTGTATAGTCGCAAACAACAGTACCAGTACTGTTGGGACATGCATCGCTAGGCGTTGGGTCGGCAATAATCTTGTATTGCAACCCACTACTGGTGACTTTCACTCCTTCGTTACGTTTGTTCTGTTGCAGCCAGACTTCATTCTGCACTTTCCAATCCATCCATTTGTTTTCCTTGCAACCGGCCAGGGAAAGCACAGCGAGTAAAAATATGATTATTTTGCTATCCATAATTCAGGGTTGAGAATGTCTCTGTCTTTGTATATTTGGAAATAGAGTTCTGTTTTCTGGTCTTGTTCGGCATCTGTGTAGATAGTGCCAATCACTTGTTTTGTCTCCACTTTGTCTCCTTGTTTTACTTGGAGTTTGCTCAAGTTGGAATATACAGTACGATAATTACCATGTTGAATGATCACCGCATATGTGTTGGCTACCATGAAACAACTGGTTACTTCTCCTTTGTACACTGCCCGCGCTTTGCTGCCTGCAGTGGTTTGGATATAAACGCCCTTGTTGTCGATGGTCACTTGCGAGTAAACTGGGTGTTGTTGCTTGCCAAAATGACCGCTAATCATACCTTTTTCCACTGGCCATGGAAGTCGGCCTTTATTGGCTTCGAATCCACCCGCTACAAGTTTCTGCTCTTTGGTTAGGCTGTTCTTAGTGGCTGCGGCTTGCTTGCGAACCATGTCGTCAATTTTCTTGTTGAGTTCGGCTACTTTCTTCTGTTGTTGCTGCAGTTTTTTGCTTAGGTCTTTTTCTTTCGACTTCAACTGCGTGAGCATAGTCTGTTGTTTGCGTTCATCGCGTTTCAGGTTCTCTTGTTCACGTTTGCGAGTGGCCAACGTAGCCTGTTTGTCGTTTTTGTTTTCTTGCAATAGGTTATTTTGTGTGTCAATCTCCGCTTGAGTCTGTTCGATACGACGAACCTGTTCTTGGCGGAAATGGGCGAATTCTTGCAAATAGCGCGCACGGCGAGCTAACTGCTGAAAACTATCGCTACTGAGCAGAAACAACAATGGCGATTGCTGCACTCGAGCAAAATGACTCTGATTGACCATTTGTGCATAGTCTTTCTTGTATCCTTCCAGAACTTGTTGCAGCGAATCGCGCGTGGAGGTCAAACGATTCATCTCACTATTCAGCGCCGTTATCTCGTTATCTAACGTGTTGATGAGTTGCTTTTGGGTCTTGATATTCTCGCCAATAAGTTGCAACTTGTTGAGTGTGGCACTTTCGTCCTTTTTGGTCTGCTTGAGCATTTTGTTGGTTTGCTCAATCTCCGCCTGCAATTTCTTTTGCTTCTTCTGCAGATCTTTGACATTATCTGCAGCCATCATAACAGACAATGGACAAAGTGCCAACGCCAGAATAATGAGTATGTGTTTGTTTAGAGCCATTTGCTAATATCAATTTGTGTATATTTGTCCAGTCGGGCATTCGTCATGCGAACAGGAACATCTAGTTGCCGTTCAGGATACGTGATTGTCAGGTCAATAATCTCCGGACCAAAACTATAGCGCATACGTGCTTTCTGGCTGCCGGTTGGCAGCTCTGCCGAGCATATCTGTTGCAACACATCCCAATTGAGGGAAGGCGTTAGACGATTATTTATCTCACTGTATGTGGCTACCGCATAGCGGCCGTGAACCTTATCAATGGCTGTAATTTGTAGTGGCGTAGCCTCTATGCGCAACATCTCAATTCCCAACATAGGCATTACGCTGATAATCAGCATTGAGTCGCGCACTACCTGCATGTTGGCATTCGCACTTAGCCTGTCTTCATCAGTTTCCACAACGATGTTGGCACCTTGAATGAAACAAGTGTGCCACGAAGGAATTTCCGGCTCAATGCTTACGGTTGGCTCGGTGCTAACCACTTTTTTCTTCGCACCACATCCGCACAAAAGTACGGCTGTCAGCAAGCAAACTATGTATGGATAGACTTTCACTTGTTTCGGTTGATCATCTTGATATGTGTTTCTATCTCGCTTTTGGTTTCGGCAGTCGCGTTCCAAAGTGCTTTCTGCAGATAGAATAGCGCTAAGTCGTCTTTGCCTTGCAGATGAAGAATCCACCCGTATGTATCCAAAAAGACAGGATTGTTAGGTTCCTCTTGGATAGTCTTCATACTCATCATCTCCGCTTTGCGAAGATCTCCTCCGCGCGTAGCCAACAACCATGCGTAATTGTTGAGCACAGACATATTGGAGGTGTACGAAAGTATCTGCTCGTAAGTCTTGTATCGTTCCTCCACCGACATATTATGGCGCTCCAATATATCGAGTCGATAGAGTAGGAAATTGATGTTGGTAGCATCTTCTTCCAGATATTTGTCTATTTCCGCCAAAGCTTTCTTCGGCTTTCGCATCATGCTATATGCGTGCGATCGGTTGAAAGCACTATAGACATCGTATCCCTTGATGGCATCGATTTCGTCTTGTATCTTCAGACATTTTTTCCATTCGCGCTCAGCCACATAGATTCGCCTCAGTTGTTCTAGCAGATTTTCGTCTTTTGGGTTGATCTTATGCGATCTCTCCATGACTGCTTGTGCTTGTCGCTGCGAATCTTCGGTCTGCTGATTCAGTAGTGCATTGCTGTAATGAAGCCACTGGTCACGCGGATCCGCTTCGTAGGCTCGCCGAAAGAAATCCAACGCTTTTCCCTTCTGGCCAAGCGCATCATAGATGATGCCAAGCATATTGAGCGTTGTTCCGTCGTTCGGATTGATCTGTTGGCAAAATTCCAACAAGACTAACGCATCTGCGTAACGCTCCTCGGTGATAGCTTGTTTGGCCGCATACCAATAGTAGGAGAACTGTTGTTGACGTTCTACCGATAGCGTTTGCTGAACTGGCTTTTTAGCCATTGATGGCTCGGCCATCAACAACGCTATAAAAATTAGTATGTGCCTCCAATTCTTCACTTATTTTCTTCCCGAATGCCCAAATCCGCCTGCTCCACGTTCTGTGTCTGTCAGTTCACTGACTTCTACTACTTCCGGTGTCTCATGACGTGCGATAACCATTTGGCAAATACGCTCTCCTGGCTCGATAATCTGCGGTTCTCCACTTAGATTAATCAGGATAACTCCAACTTCTCCTCGATAATCAGCATCGATAGTTCCCGGTGTATTGAGAACTGTCAGACCGCGTTTGAGTGCCAAACCGCTACGCGGACGAATTTGCGCCTCAAATCCGGCAGGCAATTCGATGAATAAACCCGTAGGAATTAAGCGCCGTTCCATTGGCTGCAGAGTAATCGGTTCGCTGATGTTGCAGCGAATATCCATGCCCGCGGCTTGCTCACTTTCGTATTTTGGAAGCGGATTATTGCTCTTGTTGATGATTTTCAGTTGCATATCTAGAATCGTTTTTCTACTAATACTTTCAAACCATCTGGAACGATGCGAATGTGAATGTCTTTCTCCATCTCAACTGGATCGCCATCCAGGTGGAACGGACCATTCTCTTCACGTTCCAGTGTAATTTCTCTTGCCCGCAGTGTGTTCATGAAATGACTGTCGTCAATGCTTCCTGCAAACAGACGCAAGGCGAGACTTGCGCTGCCCAGGATAGCATGACTTGACATCAGCATTATATCCATCAACCCATCCTGAACACTGGCTTTCGGAGCTATCAGCGCTTCGTATCCCCATTGGTTGGCGTTAGCAAACGTGATGAGGAAAGCCTTGTGTGTTACGTCCAGTCCATCTCCTACTAGATGATAGGTCTGAGGAGTGTAACTGAAAATGTCTTTCAGGATATTCTGGAAGTACGTGGCAAATCCTCGTTTGTTGCTTCCTGCAAAATGGTCTGCTATCACTGCATCAAATCCTGTGCCACAGGTACTGACAAACAGATTGCCATTCGCCAAACCGTAGTCCACACTGATAGGCTCGCTATGATTGATCATCTCAATAGCTTTGTTTGGGCGCATGGGGATGTTCAGATGGCGCGCAAACCCATTACCGCTACCCATGGGTATGATGCCCAGAGCGGTCTGCGAATCACGCAATCCACGAGCTATCTCGTTGATGGTTCCGTCTCCGCCTACTGCTACTACGGCATCAAAGCCCATCCGAGCAAACTGGTATGCCATTTCTGTGGCATGACCAGGATACTCGGTGAACGAGATGTTGGGCAACCATTGCGATTGGTCCAACGTTTGCATGATGAGTTTAGGCAGTTTGCGCTTGGCATTCTGCGTGTCTTTACTTCCCGAAATCGGGTTGATGATAAATGCTATATTTTTCATTATTGTACGGGTATGCCTAGTACATTATATGTCTTGCCGTCACGGATAATCAGCACTTGTCCGTTGCGGAGAATCTTTATGAAGTTGGCTTCAACCTCGCTGTTCTCAATGTCTGTACCTGTGCAGGAAAGTACAGAAGAGTAGTAAGTCGTACCACTTGTCTCTTCCTGTTGCTTGTACAGATAAATCGGATCACCGGCAGCAGTATGTGTGGTGAACTCACTGTACTTTCCGTAGTATTCCATATGACGATCGGTGAACGTGGTCGAGATGAAGTCCCAACTACCGCTACTTACCGAATACGTGAATTTGATATCTGTTGTGCCATCGGTCAAGCTGAGGTTGTAATGCGTTCCGGATTGGTATATGTACAGATATTTGCTAATGGCTTCGTTGTAGAAGGAGAGACTATCACCCTCAACAGTAATCTTCCAAATGATGTTACCGTCCGTCGTGTTAATAACATTCGAGCTTGGTGTTACTTGTTGCTGGTCAATATAGTAACTCGATTTTATGGCATTCTTCATTGCGTAATAGCTGGTCTTATACCCTACTACAATGTAGTTGCCGGTCGTCAAATCTGTTGCCGCCGTAATCTTAGCATAATTGTCTGTTAGAACGGCGCTTCCACCATCTTCGGTCAAGCTATAAATAGCATAGTAATCTTGATCTTTTGTTGCGCGGAAATTGGTAATCCAACTCTTTGCTTCTGTGTTGTTCGCATCGAGAGCGGAGGTCCACCAACCAACGAATGTGTATGCTTCGCACGCAGGCGTCGGATTTGCCGGAACTGTTGCTTGCTGGCCTTTCTGTACAGTCTGTGTCTCACCAACTTGCGAGCCATTGTTGAAGAAGCGAATGGTGTAATATGTCGGTGTGCCACTTCCGCACTCGGTCGAATAATCGTAGTAGCTTGTGCCGCCACCTGCTGTTATATCCACAGAAGTGAAATCCAATTGTCCGGCTGCCCCGGAACCATCTGTTCCGTAGTCCGCTTTTTCACCTACAGTAAATGTTACCGATTGTGCATTTCCTGTCCATGTCACTTTGGTGTCGCCGGAAGCCTGGGTTGCAATCGTACCTACAGACGCGGTGATAGGAGCCAGACGGTTCAGACCTTTAGAGCTGAGATTGAAAACAATCTCTGTCATGTCTTTATTGCTACTGATTGTCAGAGTGTTACCTGCATAATATCTTGCATCTTTTCCAGTCCCGTTATAGGCGGGATCACTAGCTCCGGAACCTTTGTCTGCTGCGAAGGTAAAGTCTCCGAATGCGCCGTCCGGAGCTTGATAGTCCGACATGGTCAGCGTTGACGTTACAGGCGTGCTGCCGCCTATTTCTTCCTCTGCATAAACAGCATAGAAGGTTGCGTCTGATTCAATCAGGTCACCTGCTTTTGCATAAGTCGGAGCAGTATCCTCGCTTTCATAGTTAGCCACAGAGGTCCAACCCATAAATTTCTTGCCACTGGCACAATCGATTGGAGTATCGGTTGGGAAACTCAATCGACCTGCGGTAGCGACTGTTTGGTCGAACAGCACGCCGTCTGCGTACCAATCTACGTTTGCATCTGGCAGTGTAACAGCAGGACGCAAACCGACAACGGCATCCAGGTTGTTCGAGAAATTATAGCTCGTACCGGTAGGTTTAAGCGATGTAATAGCAAAATATCCATTGCAATCACCTTCCCATCCCCAGTTGATGTGGAACTTGTTATCGGCGTCACGACCGTCACAAACAAATTCGTGACCTCCACTGGTGCTGCTTTCGCCGCCCATAATGATTGGACGACCAGCTTCTAGATCAGCATTGAAATAGTTGGTGATAGTGGTCGTGCTAACGCTCCACTCAGCAGTAATACCGTTGTAAGCACCTCCGTAATTGCTTTCGGAGTACATGGAGATGAATTTGTCTATTTCGTAATCGAAAAATGTAATCAGTCCATACGCTATTTCGTCTGTCCAAGCACCTGAACCAGAATTGGCGTCACCTCCATATTGCATGTTGGCAGCAATGCCGACATTGTACATCAGCGATGCTACGGCTTTGGATTGAGCTGTTGTGTAGCTCTTTCCTTCATATGCGGGTAGCAGGTTGTCCCAATCAAAAGTAACAGTATCGAAATCGGATGTCATGGTGTTTGTCCAGTACTGGTCACAGTCGTCGTTCTTACAGTTTCTCCATGTGTAGGTGTTCGTGCCTGTTCCTTTTGCTGGATGGCGCCATTTGTACATCACTGCCGATGTGGCTGTTGCTACGCAACCGGTCAAACTGCGCGTGTTATCGCGTTGGTCAACCGGGCAATAGTTGTTGTACGGAGCCTCTTGATACCAAGTTATCTCCACACCATTGCTATTTTTCAATAACGGACTGATGGCAGTCACTTGTTTCGCCTTGCGAGGCTGTTTGGCTGCTTCTGGATCTTGGTCGATTGCCGAAATCTCCTCTGCATAACGGTCTAGCCAGAAACGCAGATTGGGGTTGATGTTTTCAATGTTAAAATCAGCACCGCCATCCGAATAACCGAGCACATCTTCCGAAGTGCGGTCATCTGCTGACACGATAATAAAACCTGCATTGTCTGCGCGGTTGAAAATGTAATACGCATTTTCCTGCGATGCCTCTTTCTGACGAGTAAAGGCCAAACGCATCGAAGCAGCACTTTGTGCTGATTTGTGAGCCTTGCGAAGTGCAGGCTGGTTGTTTACAAACGAGGCAGCAATACCCGCTGCTTCTTCTGCGGTTCTAGTCCCCGCATATAGCGAGGCCGTGAGTACAAGGGCAATAAGCCCGATAAATAGTTTTTTCATTGTGTTTTTTGTTGTGTTTTATTGGTTAAATGAAAAGTAAAATATATTAGCGAATCTCAACGCTGAGCGTTGTAGGTTTTGCCATTTTTTCAAATTATCAATATTCCCGTTCCCGAGAGCCCATAATTAGCATTATAATTAATTTGGCTGCAAAGGTACAAATAATTTTTCATATATGCAAATATTTTTAATAAAAATATTATTTATGCTATCCTCAACCAACAAACAGGCTTTGATTTCTCAAAAAAATACGTAAACATTCAGTATTATATACTACGTATATAATACAAACAAAAACATATACTAAAATTAGTGCGTTATTAGTGCGTTATAAGTGCGATATAAGTGCGTTATAAGTGCGATATAATCAAGACGGAATCGAACCGGTTGATTAATCGACGAAGTGCAAAATTACTTCATTTTTTACCACAAAATTTGCATACATGAAAATTTTATAGTATCTTTGCACTCACATTCCGAAAAACGCCTAAAAATCTAAAATCGATACAATCATGAACAATTTCACGCAGCAAGATCTTGAGCAATTGCATGCTCATGGCATCTCCGTTGAGAAAGCGGAACAGCAACTGGAGCATTTCCGTCAAGGTTTCCCCGCTTTGGATATCGTCGCTCCGGCAAGTGTCAAAAATGGAATCCTCGCCCCTAAACGTGCCGAACAAGAGCAGTACATCGCTACTTGGCAGAACTATCTCGCAGAAGGACACAAAATCCTCAAATTCGTTCCGGCCTCTGGCGCTGCTAGTCGTATGTTCAAAGATCTTTTCCAGTATTTGGAAGATGGCGTAGAAACCGAATTCATCAAGATTTTCTTGGCGCACAAAGACTCTTTCGCATTTGCACCTTATTTGGCAGGAAAAGAAGGACAGGAAGCCGTACGTTATCTGCTCAAAGACATGCATTATGGCGAACTGCCAAAAGGCCTTTTGCTTTTCCATAAATACCGCGATGGTGCGCGTACTCCTGCTTTGGAACATCTGGTAGAAGGGGCGCTATATTGCGCCGCTCCATCCAAAGATGGAGAAAAACCGACTGTCTTCCTTCATTTTACTGTCAGCCACGACCATCTGCCTTTGTTCCGTCAACATATTGCTGACAATCTAAAACGCTTCGAGAGCAAATATGGAGTGCGTTACGATGTTACCTTCTCCGAGCAACTTCCTAGCACCGACACATTGGCTGCCAATCCCGATGGCACGCCTTTCCGAACCAAGGATGGCAAACTGCTTTTCCGCCCGGGAGGACACGGCGCATTGATTGAGAATCTCAATCAACAGGATGCAGATATTGTTTTCATCAAGAATATCGACAATGTAGTTCCTGATCGTTTGAAGAAAGATACAATCCGCTATAAGCAGATTCTTGCAGGAGTTCTTGTTACCGAGCAAAAACGCGTTTTTGAGGCACTCCGCAATCCTAATCTGAGCGATGAAGAGCGCGCTAAACTCAACCGACCAATTCGTGTCTGTGGAGTGGTGAAGAATACTGGCGAACCTGGCGGAGGACCGTTCCTCGTTCGCGAAGCAGACGGCTCTATCTCTTGTCAAATTCTCGAATCGACACAAATTAGCGATCCTGCACTCATGGCGCAATCAACTCACTTCAATCCGGTGGATTTGGTATGCGCTATTCGCGACTACGAAGGCAAACCATTTGATCTGCCTAAGTACGTTGATCCGCAAACCGGATTTATTTCTAATAAATCCAAGGATGGCAAAGAACTGCTCGCACTCGAACTTCCGGGCCTTTGGAATGGCGCAATGAGCCGTTGGAATACTATTTTCGTTGAAGTACCGGTTTCTACATTCAATCCGGTGAAGACTGTGAACGACCTTTTGCGCGAACAGCACCGGTAAGAATAGTTGTCAAAACGGCAAGCGCTAGTAGCATCGGATAGTATAAATACGGAACAATACTCATGGCGCTGATGCCTGCAAGACCACTCGCCATCAGCAATTGGGCACCGTAAGGCAAAATTCCTTGCACAAAGCAAGATGTTGTATCTAATAGACTCGCACTTCGGCGCGGGTCTATTTCAAATCGATCCGAGATACGACGAGTGATATCTCCTACGGATAGAATAGCAATCGTGTTATTCGCTGTACAAATATTCGCAAAAGCTACCAATGAGCAAACACTCATTTCTGCGCCGGCACGGGTCTTAACGCGCCGTGTCATACGATCTATCACAAAATCTAATCCGCCGTTATGACTGATAAGCGCAAATATACCGCCGGCAATCATTGATATCAAAATCAATTCGGCCATGCCCATCACGCCTTGAAGAGAACTGTTTATCCAGCCCAATAACTCAAAACTGCCGTCAAGCATTCCTGTCACACAAGTTAACAGGTTTCCGAAAACAAGCACTAAGAGCACATTGATTCCTGCTGCCGCGCAGACAAGAACAATCAAATAGGGAATAACTTTCCAAAAACCGACTCCGTTTCCGCTGCTGATTTCCGTCGCTTCGCTACCCATAAAAACATATAACACACTCACAATCAGCGCCGCAGGCAAAACCATCAATACATTAAATCGAAACTTATCGCTCAACTTACAGCCTTGTGTTTGTGTCGCAACAATCGTTGTGTCGCTGATGAATGAGAGATTATCGCCAAAAAATGCTCCGCCGACTACTGCCGCGGCTACCATCGGAAGCGCCATCTCTGTCTTTTCTGCCAAACCGGCGGCAATAGGCATTAATGCAACAATAGTACCGACACTCGTTCCCATACACAGCGATGTGACACACGCAGCAAGGAAAAGTCCTACTAACGCAAATCGCGCAGGGAGCAATCGAAGGGTCATATCCACCATCGCTTCTGCAGCTCCCATTTCTTTGGCTGTAGCAGCAAAAGAACCGGCAAGAACGAATATCCAGACCATCAGCAACAAATTCTTGCTTCCTGCGCCGGAAGAGAAAATCGCTATGCGGTCTATCAATTTCTCGCCGCGAGTGCTGATAAGCGCCACAATCGCTGTCAGTAGAAAAATCAATAATAGTGGCGCATTACTTACACCATGATAATAAATCGAAAAACCAATTAATAAAGCCACCAATGCAAAAATGGGGCTCAATGCCAATAGACCTTTTTTCATACCTAAATCCACTAATACCTAACCACTAACCCGCTAATCCTTTCTCCCTTTTTTGGGGTGAAGGGGGCGACTTTCCTTAATCAAAGCACCATTTGACACCCAAACACGGGTTAACCATCCATCCGCTTCCCGCAAAATTGTACGAGAACTCTATTTCCGTTCCAATGTGTAGGTTCGGGCATTTGAACCATTGCCCCACGTTATACCATAGTTGCGGTTCTGTAAGCACAACGAATGACTGTTGTCCGCCCATTCGCTCGCCCCAGATATCTAGGAAACCTGAGAAAGTCAATCCTGGCGCAGTACAAAAATCGCGGCACCCCCAAACAAATGTGAACTGAAGCGGTATTTGGTTGTGCCATTTGTTTTGGTCGTTCACAATATATTTGTACAGCAATTCTAGATTAAAAGTGTTCTTGTAATCTTCCGTGTGCAGAAAATAATTCAGGCCCAACAATGCCGCATGATTGATGGCATAGCCATGAATATCATCTCCCACGCGATACAAACCCAAACCGCCATTATACTCAATCTGAATACTCAGGTCTTTGGCCTTCGTCTGTGACCAGAAATTCAGGCAACGGGCTATTTCTCCATATGCCATAAATGGCGTATTCTGCGGATCATTCGGATGAATATTATAGTCAAAATCAACAAAGGCAAAAGTGCTGCCCCATGGATCGCCATAGAACAGTTCCAGAGTAGTCGTCATTCGGTTGCTCCGCTGATTTTCGCATGCGGTTCCTAAACTGCCGAAATCATAGAAAATCTGCAGATTAGTTCCTGCCAGTGTGGTGCCAACGACACTAATCAACCAAAGCGCCAAGAGTAGTGTACGTTTTGCCATTCTTGAGTATCAGTATTTGTCCGTTACGGATAATCTTCGTTGTTTTTTCGTCTGTTTCCGGTTTCTCCATCGAGGTGTAAGGTCCGGTGATATGCACGGCCCCGGTCACGTTATATATCTTCAGACGGCCGTTATTCTCATCGTACGTATAGCTTGCCCCTGTAACCACAATGTCGCTCTGTCTTGGTCTGTCATCTTTCGTTCCCAGATAAGCGTAAAAACCATCTCTGAGCGTTAATTGGTAATTAGGCCACATTGCGACGCCTTCAGTCGTCACAGTATAGGTCGTTACTCCGCTTGCATTCTTCAGCATTTGGATAGCCAATTCAGGAAAATCGATAAATGGATTGCGATTTCCTTGATAGGCTTGCGCGCCATCATTTCTTACCATTTCTGTCAACGAAACCGGATCCAACATATGCCATTTCAGCAAAACAGGAATCGACTCAAAAACACCGCTCGAACCTAGTTTGCTCAGCAATTGGGCATTCCCGTTGTACAAACTGTTCTTATGCCCGCCCGCTTCACCGTAAACAATATAATCATAAATGATTACGCGAGCTGCATCACCACGATACGAACCCAAATTAGTTGAAACATAAAGCGAGTTGTTAATGCTCACATCATTTGGGTCATAATAACTTCCGGATTCGCCGTACGCGGTGTTTCCACGGTCGCTATTTACCGCCACACTCGTTGGACGAACAGATTGCATATCATGTCCCATCGCAATATCTTTGTCCGCTCCTTTCGACTGCGGCCAAGTATGTTCGCGGTTGTATGTTGCTCCTCCATCCCAAGTGCCGTTCATGCTACAACCATCGTAATAGCCGATTATATTTCCGGAAGTGTTAAGGTCTTTATCAACATTCTTGTATTGGTTTCGCAAGGAATTGTAAGTAAAACTACTACTACCTATTTGACTGGTATTTCCCATCAGCGTATTCAATGCACCGAATAGGTCATTGCCACTCAACGCATATAGTGCTTCGTGACTATAATTGCCTGTGTAGTAGGCGCTTTGCTTGCTAAGATACGTGGAGTAGGCATCTTGCGCTTCTGCGGTACCCATATGGGCTTGCATATCTACAGCAAACATCGGCACAGCCAAACAAGCAAGGCATATTATGCCTAAAAGAATTTTTTTCATGGTATATGATTCTTATTTATATATTTCATTCAGCAACTTCGCTAATCGTATCCCCGCTACGTATAGTTGCCATTCCATCGGTTCGTGCCAACGATAAATATAGTGGTAGGTATTTCCGTCCCAACTCTGTTGATACTCATAGATGGCCTCTGTCAGATGATAATTCTGCACCAATAGTTCAGCATCGCTCATCTTGAGAATCTCTTTGCGCCGATCGGCATAACGCAATTCCAACATTTCCGCGTATTCGGAGAAACTGTATCCTTGCGATTCAATTAGTTTCGTGTCCCAAACGGCGTGTAGATTGGTGTTTTCTGCTTTACTAAACCAAGCCATGCGCACCATGTTACCTCCTTTGTCATCCATATGCGCCATATGCATCGGACAGTATCGGTCTCCCGACAGATGCACCAGAAATCGCATCGTGTGTACATCGCCTTTACCATCTTTGATGGTATTTGTCAGGCTGTCCAACGCACGAAACAGCCTACCTCCTTCTGCGGGGTAATGGATCAAAGCGTCTTGTACCAGACTGTCGCTCATTCCTCCGGCGAAATCTTGGAAGTGCCAGTCGTAACTGTCCGGATAGATCGTATCGCTTTTGATCTCGTCGGGCCAGTTGGCCCAATAGATCATACCTTTTTTACCAAGGATCTGGTCTACATTTTTCTTCGCTTTTCTGCTCAGATTATCATACGCAATCTTGCAGATGATGCGATGCCCTTCTTGTCCCCATGCCATCACAGGCAGGGAATAAATCCCTGCACATGCGATGCATAAGATGATTAGGAGTGCGCGTTTCATATCAGTATGCGCTCATTTGCTCTTTTACCGTATTGTTGATAAACTCAGCAAATTCTTGAATCGTCATCTGTCCTTTTTCCTCTGCGCCTTGCTGACGAACGGAGACGAGTCCTTGTTCTGCCTCTTTCTCGCCAACAATCAGCATATACGGAATACGTTTCAATTCGTTGTCACGAATCTTACGGCCCAGTTTCTCGTTGCGGTCATCTGCGATGACGCGAACATCTTGCTGTTCAAGTAGTTCTTTTACTTTCCAAGCATACTCATTCGATTTCTCAGAGATAGGCAGCACAACTGCTTGATCCGGAGTCAGCCACAATGGGAATTTACCGGCAGTGTGCTCAATCAGTACGGCCACAAAGCGTTCCATACTTCCGAACGGAGCACGGTGAATCATCACCGGACGATGTTTTTGGTTGTCTTCGCCTGTATATTCCAGTTCAAAACGCTCTGGCAAGTTGTAATCAACTTGGATAGTTCCCAATTGCCAACGACGACCTAGCGCATCTTTGATCATGAAGTCCAGTTTCGGACCGTAGAAAGCGGCTTCACCGTATTCTACTTTTGCAGGAAGATTCTTTTCTTTGCATGCATCTATGATGGCTTGCTCGGCCATTGCCCATACTTCGTCCGAGCCTACATATTTCTCGTGGTTATTCGGATCACGAAGCGAGATTTGTGCTTCAAACTCCTTGAAATCCAATGCTTTGAAGATTATCTCGATAATCTCCATCACGCGGATAAACTCTTGTTTCACTTGGTCCTGACGGCAGAAAATGTGCGCATCGTCTTGAGTGAACGAGCGAACACGTGTCAAACCGTGCAATTCACCCGATTGCTCATAGCGATAAACCGTGCCGAATTCTGCGCAGCGGAAAGGCAGATCCTTGTAACTGCGAGGACTGTTCTTGAATATTGCGCAGTGGTGAGGGCAGTTCATCGGTTTCAGCAGATATACTTCGCCTTCTTCCGGAGTTGTAATCGGTTGGAACGAATCTTTACCATAGTGGTCCCAGTGACCGGAAGTCATATATAGACTTTTGCTACCGATGTGCGGAGTGATAACCTGTTGGTAACCATAGCGTTTCTGTATTTTCTTTAGAAAATCTTCCAGTCTCAAGCGCAATGCCGTTCCTTTCGGCAACCAGATTGGCAGACCTTTGCCCACCATGTCGCTGAACATAAAGAGTTCTAGGTCTTTACCTATCTTCCGGTGATCGCGTTTCTTGGCCTCTTCTAGCAATACCAGATATTCGTCTAGCATCGCTTTCTTCGGGAACGAAATACCGTATATACGTGTCATCATTGGGCGTTTCTCGTCGCCACGCCAGTAAGCGGCCGCGCAAGACAACACTTTGATAGCCTTAATCGGCTCTGTACTCAAGAGGTGCGGACCACGACACAAATCGGTGAACGCACCTTGCGTGTATGTCGAAATATGACCGTCTTCCAGTTCGCTAATCAGCTCGCATTTATAACTCTGACCTTTTGCTCCGAATTCTTTCAACGCATCAGCCTTGCTGATAGCACGTTTTACTAGCGACTCTTTCTTCGCGCGTAGTTCCATCATCTTAGCCTCGATGGCAGGGAAATCCGAATCTTTGATTACTTGTCCCTCTGGAGGCATTACGTCATAGTAGAATCCGTTCTCTATGGCAGGACCAATACCAAATTGAATGCCCGGATAAAGTTCTTGCAGTGCCTCGGCCATCAAGTGCGAACTGGTATGCCAGAAGGCGTGTTTTGCCTCTGCATCTTCCCATTTGTGCAAACGTATTGCACAGTCGGTTTCAATCGGTTGATTCAGTTCAACGATTTGCCAATCTTGGTCTGCTTGCTTAATACTTGCTACAAGGATATCTTGAGCTAAACGACTGCTGATACTCTCAGCAATTTGAAGAGCGTTGATGCCGCTCTCATACTCACGGACAGATCCGTCCGGGAATTGAATTTTAATCATATTGTATAAACGTACAAATGTTTATGCCTGCTCGGCTCACAACTGCCGTGCAAGGCGTTAATATGGTGTTGTTGTGATAGTCTATTTTATTTCTTGCCCTTGGATGGTAAAGGTGCGTCCATTGCGTTCAATGTAGAGAACACCGTTCTCAATGTGTTTTGCACCTTCTCCGTTGCCACATTGTAGTTCTTCTATACCTTCCTCCTCTGGGATGGCTTGGATATTCGTGAACTCGTGCCAAGCCGGAGCACCTTTATACAGTGCCACACTCTCCGCCGGAACAAACACCGGGATTGATTTATCGACATCATAAAAGCAGTATTTATTCTCATTGCAAACAGGCGGAATGACGGCTTTACAAGTGATAGAGGTGAGCCCTTCGCACCAGTAGAAAGCACGGTCTCCAATCGTATCCACCGTAGCAGGGATAGTTATCTTAGTCAAAGAGGCGCAGTTATAAAATGCGCCCTCGGAGATCAGTTTGAGGGAATCCGGAAGGTTGATGGTTTTCAGTTTTTTAGCGTTTTCGAAAGCATAGGTTCCTATCTCTCGAACTGTAGCGGGCACCGTGTAAGTAGTTGCTGTTTTGCCAATCGGGTAGCAAACCAGTGTTGTTTGGTCTTTGTTGAACAAGACATCGGAGAGGCTGCTGTAGGCAGGGTTGTTGGGATATACATTGATTGATTTCAGCGCGTTACAATACTGAAACGCACGCTTGCCGATAGAGGTGACTGAAGCGGGAATAACAATTGAGCTCAGTTCGTAGCAGCCAATAAAGGCATTGTCACCAATAGATTCCAGACTGGAAGGGAGAATGAGGGCTGTCAGTACATTACAATTGGAGAATGCCATTCTACCAATGGTGGTAAGTCCACTGCCTTCAATAGTGACAGACTTCAACGCAATACAAGACTCGAAAGCCAATTCGCCGATGGACGTAACAGTAGAAGGAATAGTGAGGGATGTCAAGCCTGTACATCCCCAGAAAGTATTATCACCAATTTTTACCACGGTGTAGTATTTTGTGCCGTCATACAATGTTTCGGGAATGACCAAGTCTCCTTCATATTCTTTTTCTCCCTCGGCACTGGAGCCCTTGTAAGTGATAGCCACAGTGTTGTCAGTTACGGCATACACCCACCAACCACTAATCTCTGAATTGGAAGCCCAAAGGCTTGTAAAGGCTCCAAGAGCCAAAAGAGTAAATAGTATTTTTTTCATATACTTACTAAAAAACGCCGCAAAGGTACTACTTTTTTTGCATTTATGCAAATATTTTCAGAGAAAAAACACCTTCGTTCTTTCTGCCTGTCAAAAACTAACTTTTTATATATACATAGTATATATATTCAATTTACTACCGAGACAATCACGAGACAATCACAAGACAATCACGAGACAATCACGTATCCTACCAATACTTATAATATACTTTGTATATTATCGTGTGATTTTGAATTTTTATTTGCTCATATCGAAAAAATGTAGCGACGCACAGAGTAGAAACGACCGTTTAGTAGGAAGTGAACGGAAGTGCTGAGGTGGAGAGCTGACACTATTGTGTCATTGCATATGTATATACTTTGTATATAAATCCTCTATGGGCGTCTGAATTCAGCGAGAACAATCGCTGTGGCGATAGCGACGTTGAGGCTTTCCGAAGTCTCTGCGTTTTTGGGATACGAAGGAATCAGTATCGGACGATTTACGTATTGGCGCACTTCCTTAGAAATGCCGTTTCCTTCATTGCCCATGATGATAACGCCGCTTTTTTGAAGAGGTTTCTCATACATGTTTTCGCCATCCAGTAGAGTGCCGTAGATTGGACCTTCGTAGGCCGCGAGCCATTTGGGCAAATCCACATAGTGGATTCTTACGCGAGCCAATGCGCCCATAGTTGCTTGAACCACTTTCGGATTATAGCAATCTGCAGTATCTTTTGAACAAACTATTTCGTGCACACCAAACCAGTCGCAAGTGCGAATAATCGTACCCAGATTTCCCGGATCTTGAATGCCATCTAGCGCCAATATCAAATCTCCGCTCGCTGATGGCTGATGGCTGACGGCTGATGGCTTCTTGAAAACACCAATCACGCCTTGAGGCGTGCGAAGTCCCGACATCTGCTCTATCTCTGTCCGAGTAGCATTCTCGCCTTCGCGAACTAGCATTACCAGTTCAAACGATTTCGCTAGTTCGTTGACGCATTTTTCTCCTTCTGCGACAAATAGTCCTAACTCGTCACGGTACTTCTTTTGTTGCAAACTGCGGATTTGTTTGACTTGTGCTTTCGAAATATGGTCCATTTTTTGTAGAAATTTTCCGCAAAAGTACGATTTTTTTTGCACATGTGCAAATTTTTGTGTAATTTTGCACGCTAATTATGTTACGCGTACTGCGCACATATTACTTTTGTGTCCTTTTGGGCATTGGCGCGGCGATTGGTTTTTCGTCGTGCAATACCACTAAATACGTACCCGAAGGACAATACTTGCTCAACAAGGCACGTATCAAATGTGTGGACGACAAGAGCGTTCCCACCAATCAACTGCGTACCTATTTGCGCCAGAAACAGAATACGGAGATTTTCGGATTCTGGAAATTGCAATTGCACGTCTATAACACGGCGCCAATGGATACTACCACTAAGTCAAAGGCGCGATTGGCACGCAACGCGCACAAGATGGGCGAAGCGCCTGTAGTGTATGACGAAGAACTGACTAGCGTTAGTATGGAGCAGTTGACGCAACAGATGAACAACGAGGGGTATTTCAATGCTAGCGTTGATACCCAGAAGGTGTACAAGAAGCGCAAAATCAATCTCACTTATCTCATTACGGCCAATCAGCCATACAATATTCGGCATTACGAAGTAGATATCGAGGATATGCCCGATGTGAAACGCATTGCCGAAAACGAAGCATGCAAAGTGCACGAAGGAATGCGATTCTCTACGGCCGTTTTGGATGAAGAACGCGAACGTATCACAACGGCTATCCGCAATCGAGGATATTTCTATTTCGAAAAATCCATGTTGGAATATACGGCCGATAGTTCGCTTAACACACACGAAGTGGACGTACGCTTGCATATCGCGCCATATGTGGCAATGTTGGATTCTGCTGCTCTTAAGCGCTTGCATACGAAGTATTCGGTGCGCGACATGTACTATCAGATTGATTACGATCCTTCGCATCTACCGGATAGCGTGGAATTGCATACAGATGTCGATAAATTTGGCAATACCTATAGTTGGACTGGTCGTCGCTTCTTGCGCAAGAGTACATTGCGCCACGCCAGTCGTATCCAACCCAACCAGCGTTACGCAGAGTGGCGCGTGGAGAGAACGTATGCGCGAATGAACGCTTTGCCTCCGGTTAAGTATGTCGACATTGCTTTTATGCCTGTGGGTGATTCGCTGATGGATTGTTATCTAACGGTTTCACGTGGACGAACCAATTCTATTTCGGCAGAGTTAGGAGGAACCTATAGCGCGGGCGATTGGGGCGTTGCTGCGGGACTGAACTACACCAATCGAAATATATTCAATGGAGCAGAAGTACTGACTCTTGGCGCTAGGGCTTCATACGAATGGCGCGCCAATGGCGGACGAGCTATCGAGGCAAAGGCCGAGGCGGGGTTGTTGTTCCCTTCTAATGTCAAAATCAATGCGGCCTATAACTACCAACAACGCCCGGACGAATATACTCGAACCATTGCTAATGCGGGGTTGAGTTATACGCTTCCTCGTCGGCCGGGGAGCCGATGGACGCACGAGTTCAACTTGTTGGATATTAGTTATATCTATCTGCCTTATGTGTCCGATGAGTTTCGCCAGAAGTTCATCGAGAAATCGTCTGTGCTGAAGGCTAGCTACGAAGACCACTTCATCGTCGATTGGAGTTATACAGGAAACTATTCTACATTCAATTCTCGATTCCCAAATCGCTCATATCTGCAAATGGCTTTCCGAGTAGAAACGGCAGGAAATGCGTTGTATGGTATCGCGCGCGCCGCACATCTCCAACAGAACGAAGAAGGATCGTACGTCCTGTGGAAAATACCTTTTGCACAATATGCCAAGGGCGATTTCAATATCACTTATCATGAGATGTTCAATCCTAAGCATCAGTTGGTTTACCACTTAGGCTTAGGTGTCGTTGTTCCTTATCTTAATGCTTCGTCTGTGCCGTTCGAGAAACGCTATTTCGCGGGAGGAGCCAATAGTATTCGTGGGTGGCAAGCACGAACACTCGGACCTGGAGCGTTTAGAGGAGTGGGCAACTCGCGAGTCTATGATTTACAGGCGGGTGATATTCATCTCGATTTGAACTTGGAATATCGGTTCAAGGTATTGAGCTTCTTAGAATTAGCCGCCTTTACAGATGCTGGAAATATATGGACTATACGCGATTATCCGGACCAGCCTAATGGTATGTTCCATTGGAATCAGTTCTACAAGCAAATAGCTTGGAGTTATGGTGTGGGCGTACGTTTTGACTTGTCAATATTGGTCTTCCGTATCGATTTTGGTGTCAAACTGCATGACCCAAGCAGAATAGACGAAGGCAAACAATGGAGAACGGTTACCAATGGTTTGGGATGGAAGGATGACATGACGTTCCATTTTGCTATTGGCTACCCGTTCTAAACGATATACGATGCTAAAGACTCAGATGATACAGGGTGTGGTCGAAGCCGGTTGTGACGAAGCCGGACGAGGCCCATTGGCAGGAAGTGTGTTTGCTGCGGCAGTCATATTGGATCCTGAGCGAGTATCGCTAGTCCCTGAGTTTGAGTGGTTGAACGATTCTAAGCAGTTAACGGAACAACAACGCTACACACTACGCCCTATCATCGAACGCGAAGCGGTTAGTTGGGCAGTTGTAGAAGTGAGTCCGAGAGAAATTGACGAACGCAATATCCTGCAATGTTCCATTTTGGGCATGCAGCGAGCATTAGCGAAATTGTCTGTTCGACCGCAACATATATTGGTGGATGGCAATAAATGGAAACCCTACGTGCCTGAAGGTGAACTATTGGAGATACCTGCTGATACAGTAGTCCATGGCGATGCGACGTATATGTCAATCGCAGCGGCTAGCGTGCTTGCCAAGACATATCGTGACGATTACATGATTCGCTTGCACAAGGAATTTCCGCAATATGGTTGGGACAGTAACAAAGGATATCCTACGCCCGAACATTACGCTGCGTTGAAGCAATATGGTCCAACCGTATACCACAGATTGAGCTTTAATTTAAAACTAAATAATAACTAAAAATTTGTACAATTATGTGTTTCAGATCTCGTAAGATTCTAGTGAATGCTGAGTCGCAACAAGCACCTCAGCGTCGTAAAATTGGCTGTTTGGGTGGATGCCTAATTTTCTTTGCCGTGTATTTCCTTTGTAGTGCCTTGCTTGGCTGGCTGATGGGAGATATGCTTGGTTCATCTAGTGTAGAACTCAAAGAAAAAACAGTCTATCGCTTGCAACTCAAGGGAAATCTTGTTGAACAGGCTCAAGAGGAAGATCCGTTTAGCTCCTTGCTCGGACAAATGCCATACGGCAATTATGCATCCGAAGAGACTGTTGGTCTAGACCAGATACTGAGCAATATTCGTTTGGCGAAAACCGACGAACGTATCATGGGTATATGGTTAGATGGAGCAGAGATGGCGGTCGCACCGGCTAGCGCGAAAGCTATTCGTGACGCGCTGCTCGATTTCAAGCAAAGCGGCAAGTGGATCATTGCATCCGCTAAGGATTATGGACAAACCAACTATTACATCGTTTCTGTTGCTGATCGTATCTGTATGGATCCGACAGGAGCGGTCAATTGGAATGGTTTGACAGCGCAGAAGATGTATTTCACTCGTATCTTTGAGAAAATCGGTGTCGAAATGCAGATTTTAAAAGTAGGTACCTTCAAATCAGCCGTTGAACCATATTTCCGCACAAGTATGTCCGATGCCGATCGTCTCCAAACTCAGCAGTACCTCACTGGTATTTGGGATGAATACAAGGCAGCCGTTGGCACTTCACGCAAATTGTCAGTCGATCAACTCGATGCACTGGCTGACCGCTACATGGGCTTGCAACCGGCTGAGGCACAGGTGGAAGCCGGTTTGGTGGATACGCTGATCTATCAACAGGATATGGATTCCTTGTTGCGTATTTATACTGGGACCAAGGATTATCATCTACTGACTACCGGTAAACTGGCACAAGTGAAACGTCCTGAGTCGAAAGCCAAAGACAAGATTGCCGTGCTTTATCTGGAAGGAGCGATCACTGAGGATGGGAACGATGGCATCGTTAGCAATGACGTGGTAAAACAGATGAAGAAAATCAGCAAAGATGACGATATTAAGGCCGTTGTCCTCCGCGTCAATAGCCCTGGTGGTTCGGCAGATGCCAGTGAGCAAATCTGGCGTGCTACGCAGAAACTGAAAGAAAAAGGTCTGCCTGTTGTTGTTTCGATGGGCGATTATGCTGCATCTGGTGGCTATTATATCTCTTGCGGAGCGGATTATATTTTCGCAGAACCGACTACGATTACAGGTTCCATCGGTATTTTTGGTACGATACCTAATGTGGCCAAACTGCGCGAAAAGGTTGGCTTGGATATCGATGGTATCAGCACCAACAAGAATTCCGGACTTGAGGCAAACATGATTTACAGAGGAATGAATCCGGAAGAGCATCAACTGATGCAAACGATGATAGAGCGCGGTTACGATTTGTTCACGGGCCGTTGTGCTGAAGGTCGCAAGGTAGAGCAGAATTACATCAAATCCATCGGTGAAGGTCGTGTTTGGTTGGGAGACAAAGCCAAAGAACTGGGGTTGGTTGACCAGTTAGGCAATATTGACAATGCCATTGAGAAAGCGGCAGAGTTGGCCGAACTGGAGGCCTATCAGATGACTTACTATCCAGAGGTAAAAGATCCGATGGAGGAATTGCTGAAAATGTTTGACAATACCACTGACGAGGAGCGACTGTTGCTCAAGGTACGTGAGTTCTGTTCTCAACCGCGTATTATGGCCTTGATGCCTGAAGTAACGATTCAATAAAACCCTAAGTCCCTTATGTGGCGCAATATATTCTATATTCCTATCAGTTGGCTCTATACGCTTGGCGTAGCTGTTCGTCATCAATTGTACGACCAACATCTGTTGCCTTCGCTGTCAGTCAATGTGCCTACCATCTGCGTGGGTAATCTGGCTGTAGGAGGAACAGGCAAAACGCCGATGGTGGAATATCTATTACGTTTGTTGTTGGCTAACGGATTACATCCTGCTGTCCTCTCGCGCGGCTATAAACGCAAGACGCGCGGGTTTGTGTTGGCGGATAGTCAGGCCTCGGTCTTTACCATTGGAGATGAGGCAATGCAGATTCACACCAAATTTCCTGATGTGCCTGTGGCCGTTTGCGAAAACCGCGTGCGTGGAGTGCATCTCTTGCAGAAACAGATACCTAATTTGGATGTCGTAGTGTTGGACGATGCTTTCCAACATCGTGGAATACGTTGTGGCTTGAAGATCCTTCTCACACCGTACAACAAACTGTATATTGACGACCACATGTTGCCGTGGGGTAGGTTGCGTGACCTGCCGTCACGTGCGCTAAAGGCGGATGCGATAGTGATTACCAAGTGCCAGTCTGATATCCGTCCTATTGACATGCGAGTGGTGGACAATCGTTTGCATTTGCCTACTTTCCAGTCGCTTCATTTCACAGGGTTGAATTATTCGCCAATCGAATTGAATGGTTCGGCGCTTGTGCTGTGCGGCATAGCTCAACCGGAATATGTCTTGGAGCATGTACGCCAACTGTGTCCAAAGGCAGAACTACTTGCATTCCCGGATCATCACACCTATAGCGATAAGGATATACATGCTATCTTGCAACGTGCCGCACGTTTCGACACAATCGTTACTACGGAAAAAGATTACCAAAGACTGAGTACAACTATACTCCCAACGCAACTTGAGTTTATGGATAAGCGATTGGTAGTATTGCCGGTCGAGACTATTTTCTTGACCGATCACACTATCTTCGATAAACAGATATTAACATATGTGCGAGAAAATCGCCGAATAAATTCATGAATTTTCTGACTCTCATACGTCGTTTTGTACCGCCCTATAAGGGGCAGATGGCGTTGAATATTGTGTTCAACCTCTTCTCTACGGTACTTTCGCTTTTCTCGTTTGCGGCCATTATTCCTGTGCTGCGCATCTTGTTTGGCCTAACATCGGCCGATACTGTGCCAGTCGATATGAATAGTGTGAGCGGCTTGCAAGAGACCATAGCTGCTTTGCGAACCAATATGTACTGTTTGCTCAACGAGCAGATTGCTTTGCATGGAGCGGGATATGTCTTGCTTCTGTTGGGCCTATTCCTGGTGGCAATGACCGGTCTCAAATGTGGAACAGCTTGGTTGGCCAATTATTATATGGTGCCCATCCGCACAGGTGTTTTGCGTGATTTGCGCCAACAGTTGTACGCCAAAGTGCTTTCGTTGCCGATGGGCTATTTCACCGAGGCGCGCCGCGGAGATGTTATCTCGCGTATGACCAACGATGTCAATGAGGTTGAGGCATCTATTATGTCGGCCTTGGATATTCTGTTCAAGGACCCGATCATGATTCTCGTTTATCTGATCACGCTATTGGTTATCTCGTGGCAGTTAACGCTCTTCGTCTTGTTGCTAATGCCTATTGCGATTTTCTTGATTGGTCGTATCGGCCGCTCGCTCAAACGAGCATCCAAACGCGGCCAAGAACAGAATGCTGAAATTCTGTCTGCCATCGATGAGACTCTGTTGGGACTACGCGTAGTGAAGGGTTTCAATGCGCAGAGCAAACTCCAGGCTCGTTTCGTGGCGCTCATCAATGCCACGCGTGCCACGTTCAATCGCATCAACCGCCGCTACTATTTGGCTCATCCCTTGTCCGAGTTCCTTGGTACGGCACTTATTGCTATTATCCTTTGGTTCGGTGGATTGCTCATCCTAAGCGATCATGCGACTATTGATGCCGCTACGTTCATCTACTATCTGGTTATTTTCTATTCCATCATCAATCCGGCCAAGGATCTGAGCAAAGCGGCCTATGGCATACGCCGTGGAATGGCGTCGTTGGAACGCATCGATAGTGTGCTTGAAACACAGTCGTCCATCATAGAACCCGCAAAACCTAAGGCGGTACAATTCGAAAAGGGCATCTGCTTCGATCATTTGCATTTCAGTTATCAGCCAGAGCGTGAGGTGCTAACCGATATTTGTTTGGAGATTCCTAAGGGCAAGACGATTGCTTTGGTTGGTCAGTCTGGTAGCGGAAAGACTACGTTGACCGACCTTCTGCCGCGTTTCTACGACCCGCAAAAGGGTGCTGTTCTTCTGGATGGCATCGATATTCGTTCCTTCCGCACACACGATTTGCGTGCGCTGATGGGTATCGTGTGCCAAGAGCCGATTCTCTTCAACGATACGGTCTATAACAATATCACTTTTGGAGTTGACACATCCCTGCCTGCGCCCAATGGTTTGACATGGCCTGAGGCGGTTGAGCAGGCGGCGCGCATAGCCAATGCACACGAGTTTATCGCTGATATGCCTGAGGGGTATCAGACTTGTATTGGCGACCGAGGAAGCCGTTTGTCCGGAGGTCAGCGGCAACGGTTGAGTATCGCCAGAGCCATATTGAAAAATCCGCCAATATTGGTATTGGACGAAGCTACTTCAGCACTGGATAGCGAATCTGAGCGTTTGGTGCAAGAGGCATTGGAACATCTGATGAAGGACCGCACCACACTTGTTGTGGCCCATCGTCTGTCCACTATCCGCCATGCGGACCTGATATGCGTAATGCACGAAGGCTGCATTGTCGAACGAGGTACGCACGACGACCTTTATGCCCTTGGCGGATATTACACCAAATTGGTTGATATGCAACAGTAATCACCCATCTAAAATCTCAAGTTGCAAATGCCCAAACGTGTCTTGCTTGCTATGTCGGGTGGCATCGATTCCACCGTTAGCGCCATGCTTTTGTTAGAGCAAGGCTATGAACTGGTGGGCGTTACGTTCCGCACCTATGATAGCATCAAGGAGTCGTGTCTGGCACGCGAGAAAGGTTGCTGTTTGGTCGAATCCATCATGGAGGCCAAGCATAACGCCGAGAAGATGGGGTTTGAACATCACATAGTGGATTTTCGCGATACTTTCCGTCAATGCGTCATCGGCAATTTTATCGAAGAATATATGTCCGGCCGGACGCCTAATCCATGCGTCTTGTGCAATAGTCACATTAAGTGGGGCGAATTAGTACGTGTAGCGGATGAATTGGGCTGCGATCTGATCGCAACGGGCCATTATGCGCGAATCCGCGAGCGTGATGGTCATCTCTATCTTTCCACTGCGGCCGATACTCACAAAGATCAGACTTATTTCCTCTGGATGTTGACCGAAGACCAATTGCGCCGCACTATTTTCCCGTTGGGCGAGTTGACCAAAGATCAAGTCCGCGAAATCGCTCGTCAACATGGCTATACCAAGCTCGCGGAGAAGAAAGAGAGCCAGGAGATTTGTTTCGTTACGGATAATGATTATCGCTCTTTCCTTCGTGCCAATGTGTCTGATTTCGACCAACGTGTGCGACCGGGTAATTATATCGATGCCACGGGTAAAGTGTTAGGCACCCACCAGGGATTTGCCAACTATACCATTGGCCAACGCAAGGGATTGGGCATCGCACTCGGCCAACCTGCCTATGTCACGCATATCGATGCCGAGCGCAACGAGGTAACGCTTGGCTCCAACGATGACCTCTATTCTTCCGAGCTGCGTTTTCGTGTGCCTTTCAGCCGTCCAAACGAATTGAATGGCCAAACGGTTATGGCGCGAATCCGTTATCGTTCGTTGCCGGTAGAGGCAACAATAAACGACCTAACCAATGGGGTAGGTCGTCTATCCTTCTCTGCTCCCGTTTGGGGAGTAACGCCCGGCCAGTCTGTCGTTCTTTATCAGAACGATTTAGTGCTGGGCGGCGGAATTATTCTCTAGATTATTTCTTGAAGTAGCGTTTGAATAGTCCTTCGAAGCCTTTTCCGTGACGAGCTTCATCTTTGGCCATCTCATGTACTGTGTCATGGATTGCATCCAAATTCAGCTCTTTGGCACGTTTTGCGATGCGCAGTTTGTCCTCGCAAGCGCCTGCCTCTGCCATCATTCGTTTCTCCAGATTGGTCTTGGTGTCCCAAACTACTTCGCCTAGCAGTTCTGCAAATTTTGCGCAGTGTTCTGCTTCTTCAAATGCATATTGGCGGAAAGCAGCGGCTACTTCTGGATAACCCTCGCGGTCTGCCTGACGACTCATTGCCAGATACATTCCAACTTCAGTCGCTTCGCCCATGAAGTGTGCATTCAGGTCTTTCTTCATCTGCTCATCGGTGTCTTTTGCAACACCAATCACATGTTCACATGCGAAAGCGATTCCTGCACTTTCATCAACGATTTTCCACGTTACGATTTGTTTGCATTGCGGGCATCTCTCTGGAGCCTCAGTCCCTTCGTGAACATAGCCACAAATAGGGCAGATAAATTTTTTTGTCATGGTGATGTTGTTTTTATGGGTTAATAATGAGGATTATCTACATGTTCGAATTGTAGTATTTCGGTTGGCCTGTCACTTCTTCGCCTAACCATGCGGGGCGCTCAAACGGCTCATCTTCGCTACCTAGTTCTAGCTCCGCCAATACTTCTCCTTTCAACTTGCCGCTGTGAAAGACATCGACTTCCCATTTTCTGCCGTTTTCGGTCGGAATAATATACCTTGTCTTATCAATTACGACTCCCTCACAGATTTCTAGCAGTTCGCGCGCATCTTTCTCCTCAATCTCTTTTTCCCACTCAAAGCGCGTGATGCCTGTTTGCCCGATAGATGATTTGATAGTAAGGAACGCGCGTGTGTCGCATATGCGTACGCGTATTGTGCGTTCAGGATCGCGGCTCAAATAGCCTTGAACGATGTGGTTGCTTTTTTGCGATTCTGACAAGAAACTATCGTTTTTAACCAGAAACTTACGCTCTATTTCTCTGTTCTCTGCCATTTCGCTGCAAAGATAGTACAAAAAATGCATATGTACAAACTTTTCTACAAAAAAAATGTACTCTGATTAAGATTTTGTTCTATTTTCCCGTTGCACGAGGAATATCGAGACACTACCGAGACGATCACGAGAACATATCGAGACAAAAAAGTGTACGATTTTTAAGATTCCAAGAAAAATACAACATTCGCCCTCTCTCCTCCTCCTCCTCCATCTCCTCCTCCTTCTCGCTCTTCCGTCTCATCTCCTTCTGGGGGGATTCGAAAAACGCAAAGCGTTACTCGTTCGAGCGGAGCGAGATAAGAACTCCCGACCGTGGGCTGAGAAGGCTCTCCTTCTCAAAAAAGCAATTAGGGGCACCCTTCCGGATGTCCCTAATTCTTTTTTTGCGGAGAAGGGGGGATTCGAACCCCCGGTACAGTTACCCGTACGACAGTTTAGCAAACTGTTGGTTTAAGCCACTCACCCACCTCTCCCCGAGCATTGCTCGAAATAGTGTTCTGTGCTTAATTTCTCAAAAGCGGCTGCAAAATTACTACAAAAAATTCAAATGTGCAAATATTTTGGCAAAAAAATCATGCGTGCTTGCATATAAATGAGTTTTTTTTGCCAAAATAGTTGCCGTTCGCTCTATTTAGCGAACGTAATTTCGGGGGAATTGCACAGCAAGGCGGAGTCCGAAAGTACTACATATAGACAAAAGAAAAAAAAGAAGGTTGTCTCACGACAACCCAATCTTTTCATTTAACCTTAAATCTAATACCATGAAAAACACGGTGCAAAAGTACACTATTTTCTCAATATGGCCAAATATTTGTTCAAAAAAACGCCAAAAAAGAGAAAAATGCTAAATAAATATAGCAAAAATTGCTATTTTGTCAGTCACAAAGGGAAAATAAGTCTTCACGAGGATTAACCAACATAACCGGAACTAAGGCTCGCTGAATGGCCTTTCGCTCAGGTGGACCGAACAAAATATCATCCAATCCGTAATCGCGACTAGCTGTCAAAATCAGCAAATCATGTTGAAAATCACGTTGCCGCTCGCTAGACTCTTTGATGAGCGAAAAACTGTCTTTTCGCGCTTCCACTACTTCATAACTGATAGGCTCTTTGGTTTTTTCGCTTACATGTTGAATGTGAGTGACGATGCGATTCACATTTTTTTGCGCATGAGTGCCATAGTCATGAGCCTTCAGTAATATGATGTGCGCGCCCGTTTTACGTGCCAGATAGGTGCAAATCTCTGCTTTATAGGTCTCTTCTTCTAGCATCGTAACAGGAACCAACAGTCGGCGCAGCGGTTCGATGGTCATCGTGTTGGTAACAAACACGTACGGCCTTCGTTCCTCGCGACAGTCGTCTAGTTGTTGTTGGATTGCCCGTGGACGATTCTCGCACTCTACCAACCTAATATCTTCGTTGTCATCCCAAATCATTCTTGTTGAGCCTCTTGTTTGGCTTGTTCACGTTCTCTTCTGCGGCGTTCGTCAAACTGTTCCCAGTTGATTGTATCCATTGTGTGACGATATTGTTTGGCCGCTTCTGCATGCCCGCCGTAGGTCGAAGAGAAAATATGGGTGTTGTTCAACGCAGGATTAGCGCACATGAACAGATAATCTGTTTTGGGCGCATTCAGCACAATATCCATAGTTTCCGGAGCCGGACAGCGAATCGGGCCTGGAGGCAAACCCGGATATTTGTAGGTGTTGTATGGATTGTCAATAGCCAAATGGCGATTCAGTATTCGCCGCAACTTAAAATCGCCCAACGCATATTTCACGGTCGGACAAGCTTGCAGCAACATGCCTTTGCGCACGCGGTTGAGATACAGACTGGCAATAATCGGCAATTCGTTCGGATTATTGCTCTCGCCCTCTACGATGGAAGCCACAATGGCCACTTCGACAGGCGTCAAACCGATAGAATCAGCTTTGCGGCGGCGTTCTTCATTCCAAAATACATTGTATTCGTATTGCATACGTGCGAATAGCTTGTCGGCAGTGGTATTCCATAGTATCTGGTAGGTATTCGGTATGAACAGACAACGACTCGTCTCCCTGTTTAGACCAAATTGTGCCATATACTCGTTGCTATCTAGCAGTTGCAGCACGGTCAGACTGTCTATCATCAGGTGGCGTGTCACTTTGCCTGCCAGGTCTTCTCGTGTGCGAACGTAGTGATTCCATGTCACCAGAACAGGCGTTTGACGACCGTATTTCAGGCGGTCTATCACTTCGCGGTCACCAAACTGCGGAGGAAAAACATAGTGACCCGGTTCCGGATTATTGAATACCAGAATTTTTTTGTGCAGATAAAAATCGTGCTTGCTACCAATGAAATAATCGCTATCCAGTAACGCCAACACAGAGTCGATGGTCGCACCGGGATAGATATTGTATGCATGCTCTTGGCCATTACGCGAGCGGAAATTGCTGACTTGCAAGCGATAGTACTGTTCTAGAGCAAACGAACCAATCAGCAAAATCAGCACGCCTACAACGACCAGGACAGTTCGAATGATATAACGCTTTTTCATTTTCCTACCAGTTTTTGTATTTCTGATAATTTATTGAGTGCCTCCAATGGGGTGAGACTGTTGATGTCTAGCGATTTAACCTCGTCGCGAATCTGTTCCAATACAGGATCATCCAGTTGGAAGAAACTCAGTTGCATGCCTTCGCGCGTCTCGCCTATATGTTCCGTTGGCTTGGCTATACTGCCGTCTTTAGCGGCTTTTTCCAGGTCGGCCAATATCTGATTAGCGCGTTCCACAATGGAGTTTGGCATTCCGGCTAATTTAGCAACATGAATACCGAAGCTATGCTCGCTGCCACCACGTATCAGTTTGCGTAAGAAGATAATCTTGCCGTTCACTTCCTTCACCGATACATTGTAGTTGCGGATGCGCTCAAAGGTCTTCTCCATCTCATTCAGTTCGTGGTAATGGGTCGCAAAGAGCGTTTTCGCATGTCCACGGTTCTCGTGGATATATTCTACTATTGCCCATGCAATACTTATGCCATCGTACGTACTTGTTCCGCGTCCCAACTCGTCGAATAGCACCAAACTGCGTTCGCTTAGGTTGTTTAGAATAGAAGCCGCTTCGTTCATCTCTACCATAAACGTTGATTCGCCTAGCGAGATATTGTCGCTTGCTCCCACACGCGTAAAGATCTTGTCCACCACGCCTATTTGTGCGCTCTCTGCGGGAACGAACGAACCAATCTGTGCCAGCAATACTATCAGCGCTGTCTGACGGAGTAGGGCTGATTTACCGGCCATGTTTGGACCGGTAATGATGATGATTTGTTGCCCGTTGTTGTCTAGCAGCACATCGTTGGCAATATATTGCTCGCCGATAGGCATATTCTGTTCAATCACAGGGTGACGACCTTGGCGAATATCAATCACCAAACTGTCATTTACATCTGGGCAAACATAATTGTTCTCCATGGCCACAGTGGCAAAGCCCAACAAACAATCCAGTTGTGCCAACACTTTGGCATCCAGTTGCATCTGTGGAACCCATTCGCACAAGGCGAGCATCAGTTCCTGGTACAGACGATTCTCTATTATCTGGATTTTCTCTTCCGCGGTAGTGATTTTCTCCTCGTATTGCTTCAGTTCTTCGGTGATGTATCGCTCTGCGTTGACTAGTGTCTGTTTGCGAATCCAGTTCTCCGGAACTTGTTCTTTGTAGGTGTTACGCACCTCCAGATAATAACCGAAGACATTGTTATAGCCTATCTTCAGACTCTGAATACCTGTCGCTTCTATCTCGCGTTGTTGTATCTGTAGCAGATATTCTTTGCCATCCGATTGTATTGCACGCAGTTCGTCTAGTTCGGTATCCACGCCACGAGCGATGATGTTCGGTCGGCCTTGTGCCAATGGTGGATCAGGTGTTATCTCGCGCTCAATACGCATCCGCATCTCTGCGCATGTATCCAGTTGTTCGCCTAGCAGCGAGAGGTATGCATTGTCTTTCGCTTCTTCGCATACGCGCTTTATAGGCGCTACGGCGCGAAGAGCACGCCCCAGTTGCACCATCTCGCGCGGACCAATTCTGCCGGTCGATACTTTGCTGACAATGCGCTCCATATCTTCCACTTGCTGCAGGGCCTCGCGCAAAGTCTCGCGTGCTTCCGGATGACGGTAGAGATGTTCTACCACAGTCTGACGATTACGAATAGGACGCACTTCTTTCAGCGGGAAAGCCATCCATCGGTGCAGCATACGTCCGCCCATTGGTGTGATCGTGCGGTCTATCACGTCATACAGTGTCTTGCTGTCTTCTGTCTGACCACCTAGCAATTCCAGGTTGCGAATGGTGAAACGGTCCAGCCACACATATTTGTCTTCCTCAATACGGCTCAAGTGCTGTATATGGCCTGTTTGCAGGTGTTGAGTCATATCCAGGTACATCAATATTCCTCCTGCTGCAGTTACACCTGCTGGCATCTGCTCCAAACCAAAACCTTTGAGCGAACTGACTCCCCAGAGTTTCTGCAGACGTTCGCGAGCAGTGCTTTCTACCAGCATCCAGTCTTCCAACTCAAAGGTAAAGAAGCGGTTGCCAAATAGTTGTTCCATCTCAGCTTTACGGCCACGCAACATCAGCACTTCCTTGGGCGCAAAATTGGTCAATAGCTTGTCTATGTAGTCGCTCTCGCCTTGCCCGGCCACAAATTCTCCGGTCGAGATATCCAGGAATGCCACACCTATCACGTGCTTCTCAAAATGCAAGCATGCCACCCAGTTGTTCTCTTTCTGCGTGAGTGTGGTATCCGAATAACTAACGCCCGGCGTGACTAGTTCGGTCACTCCTCGCTTGACGAGTTTCTTCGTCATCTTCGGATCTTCCAGTTGGTCGCAAATAGCCACGCGCAAACCCGCCCTTACTAATTTCGGTAAATAGGTGTCGAGGGCATGGAATGGAAAACCTGCCATCTCTGTTGCTTGCGAAGGACCACCCGCACCATTGCTGCGGTGAGTCAGCGTGATAGCTAGTATCTTACTCGCCTTGACTGCATCTTCCGCATACGTCTCGTAGAAGTCTCCACAACGGAACAATAGCATAGCATCAGGGTATTGCGCCTTAATGTCATAGAATTGCTTCATCATCGGTGTTACTTCTTCTGTCTTAGCCATATTATCTCAAATCAATTGTTATTTTCAAATTATATCTTCTGCCAGTCAGATAGTTCGGACTTGCCCATTGTTGACCATAGGCATCTGCTACCCAGAAATAGGAATTGACATTGTTCCAGCCAACCAGGTTGAATACTTCAAATTGAATTGCCCATTGCTTCACATGCTTTGCACTCGGCGCACGCATAAATTTCGAGGTTTTTTCGTTGAACAAGTACGTCGCACCTATATCAATTCTTTTGTATGTCGGCATACGTCCCCACGCTTGATTGTTACGTGGAGCATAGTATGGCATGCCCTCAGAGAATAGCATCTTTAGGTGGAATTTCAGTTGGGGAAGTTGGGGTATGTAGTCTTGGAACAGCATAGAGAACGAGTAACGTTGCTCTTGCGGCGAAGGAATCCAGTTGGTGGTCCCGTTCATCCTCTGCCGAGCAGTCATCGTGGAGAAGGATATCCAACTGTCGGCTCCGGGAACCAGTTCTCCGTATAGTTTCAGGTCCAGTCCTGCTGCATAACCTTCCGAGTCATTTTGTCCCGAATAACGCACGCGCACATTGTCCACCGTGTAGCTCTCCATTCTGTCGATATACTTGTAGTATGCCTCTGCAGTCAACTTGAATGGTCTTCCCCAAGCACGGAAATAATAGTCTCCGCCAAGTACTACATGAACCGAACGTTGGGCTTTCAGGTTTGGATTCAGACTGATGCGCGTAACGCCATCGTTACCTGTGATGGTATCGCGCAGCTCCTTGTAGAACGGGGCCTGATAATACAGACCGGTAGCCAAACGGAAGCAGAAATCGCGTTTCCATCCCGGCTGCCATTCCACACTGGCACGAGGCGATGGCAGTACTTCGTTGTTCCAACTCCACCATTGCAGACGTCCGCCTACTGTCAGTATCCACTGGCCGGATGATGTGCTCCACCTGTGCATGTTCTGCAGGTAGGCCTGCACGCGCACCGAGCGCATGGTTGTATCACCTCGCATCGCGTAGTACAGTTCCATCGAACTGCCATCGTTTGGCATCGAATAGCCTGCTGAATCACGCCATTCCCATTCGCTGATGCGGTCGGTGATAAACTCCGCTTGGCCGCTCACACCCCACGAGAGGGTGTTCTGTCCGCGTGTCCATGCACCGTGATGGGCTAGGGTAGCTACGCCTGCCTCCAGACTGTTACGTGCATGTTGATGGAATATGCCTGTGCCGAGTACTTCTGTCTGACCAGACATCGGATCGATCTCTTCTGTGTGTATGTTGCCCGGAGTAGATCCATCGGTTGAGCCATTGGACAGCACATACTGACCGGTTATGTCGAAGTTCTCACGCTCGTTGGTGTAGAAGCCGCTAGCATCAAAACCTATTTTCACTTCCTCGCTCACTTGTCCTTCTGCGCTGAGCGCTCCAAAGGCAGTCAGGAATCGGTCTTTCTCTTGCCCTTCGTAATAGATGCTCAGGTGCTTAGCCGACTGCCCACCAAACGATTCACTCATGCTGTCCGGTTGGAAACGGTAGTCGTTCATGCTCGCATTACCTAGGAACGACATCCTCCATGGACTATAACCTTTAGCCTTTAACCTCTCGCCTTTGCCTATATTCCACGTGATATACGTCTGATAATCTAGGTAGGTCGGCTGATAATTGCCCGATGTGGCTAGTCCGCCTAGCATATATTTGCTCGTCTTGTATCGTATGCCGTGCATCTGGCTGTAGGTGCTGTCTCCGTGACCGATGTATAGTTGCGCACCTAGCAGACTGGCGCTGATACTGGCTTCGAAGGCTTGCGGACGCTTGTATGTGATGTCCAGTACCGATGACATCTTGTCGCCATACTGCGCTCCGTAACCGCCTGCCGAGAAGCTCACGTTGTCCACCATCTCCGGATTGACAAAACTCAGTCCCTCTTGCTGACCGCTACGGATAAGCAATGGGCGATGTACCTCTATGCCGTTCACATATACTGAGTTCTCGTCGAATGAACCGCCGCGCACATTGTATTGGCTACTCAGTTCGTTGGTCTGACTCACGCCGGCAAAGGTGATCAGCAGGCTCTCTATGCTTCCGCCTGTAGCGTCGGGCATCACACGTGTCGTCGTAGCATCTATCTGATCCATCGTGCCTTGCGTATGCTTAATGCCTCGCACTTCTATCTCGGTCAGCAGTTGTTCGTCGGTCAGCAGTTGGACATTGATGTTCAGCACCTCGTGCAGGTCAATGATGCGTTGCTGCACAGTCGTGTAACCCACCATCGAGAAGTTCAGCACTACGGTGTCGGCTTCGTCCAGCATCAGTTCGTAGTAGCCGTTCTTGTTCGTGGCCGTACCTATAGGCCTATCGGTGTTCAGCACTGCTACGTTCGCCAGCTCTATGCCTATATTGTCTTGGTCCACTACGTAACCGTACACGCGCACTCCGCGCGCGTACGCCACACTCGGAACCATCAATATGGCGCAAACCATCAGAACTAATATGTGCTGCAGCCGCTGCATTCTTATTATTTAACTTTCATCTCTCCACTTTCCACTTAAAGCGAAGCGTTTATCCCCTCTATATACTCCGTCAACTCATCTCCGCCCAGACCTGTCTCTGACGATGTCACGAACACGGGCGGCAACTCTTCCCATTCTTCCAGCAAGCGGTTCTTATATGCCGTCACATTCTCTTTCAGACGCACTTTCCCTAGTTTGTCCCCTTTGGTAAACACGATGGCAAAAGGAACGCCGTTCTCGCCCAACCAGGCTATGAATTCCAGGTCTATTTTCTGTGCCTCATGCCGACAATCTATCAGTACGAACAGGCATACCAGTTGTTCTCGCAGCAGACAGTATCGTTCTATCATGCGTCGCAGTGCCTCACGTTGTTTCTGGCCCGCTTGAGCATAACCGTAACCCGGTAAATCCACTAAGTGCCATTCCTGACTTCTCTCATTCACTAATTCCCTCACTCCTTCACTCTTTACCAGAAAGTGATTTATCAGCAGCGTCTTACCGGGCTTCTGACTCGTCTTCGCTAGCTTCGGGCTATGGCATAGCATGTTTATCAGACTCGACTTGCCTACGTTGCTACGTCCTATGAACGCATACTCCGGAAGCTGCGATTTCGGGCAGTCCTTCACATCCGGACTCGAGATGATATATGTCGCGCTTTTAATCATTACTCAACCTTTTTTAGCCTTTTTGGCCCAATTAAGGAAACCGAAGAAGCACCCGATAGTTACCAGGCCGGCTATCAGATAACCCAGCCAACGCTTGTCAGGGCTGATATTTAGCCCCTCTGGGGCTATCAATATATAACTGCTGCACACCATCGTCATAAATAACGTCGGTATCAGGGCTATCAAGTAGCCAAAACGATATCTCTTGCCTCTCGTCTCCAGCCCTTGCTTGAAAAGCCATATAGTTCCTGCCCACAGCGTGAAGCATGCCAGCGTCTGATTAGTCCACGCAAAATAGCGCCATACGATGTTGAAGTCCACGAACACCATACCAAACACGCATAGAAATAGCGGAATTGCAATCGCCAGACGCCGTGGTATAGGTCGCTGATCCCAGTCCAAGAAATCTGCTACTATCAGTCGAGCACTCCTCAGTGCCGTGTCACCACTCGTGATAGGCGCCGCTATCACACCCACGATGGCCAATATCCCACCTACGGTCCCCAACCAACTGCGGCTGACGCGGTCAATCACTAGAGCCGCGATATTCGCTCCCGGATGCTCGGCCGCAAACGCTTGCAAACCGTCTATACCGTATAGTCCGTTCTCCGGATCTGCAAAGAAGGTACCCGCTGCAGCTGCCCATATCAGCGCCAGAATACCTTCGGCTACCATCGCGCCATAGAAGATCCAGCGACCCTGACGTTCATTCGTCACGCAGCGCGCCATGATGGGACTTTGGGTCCCGTGGAACCCCGATATAGCACCGCAGGCTATGCTCACGAACATCATTGGGAATAGCGGCAAACCGTTCGTCTGTCGGTTCTGTAGTCCGTCTGTCAGTTCCGGCATTTCGTTACTATGCCAACCCAGCATCACGACCATAATTCCCAACCCCATGAACAGCAATATGGCGCCAAAGATAGGGTAGAATCGGCCTATCAACTTATCTACCGGCAGCACTGTGGCCAGGGCGTAATAACCGAAGATAATCAGTACCCATGCGATGGGAATAGAGGAAAGTCCAAGGTGGATAGTCGGTAGTGGTGCCAATCCTTGCAGCAGCGTAGCCGGACCACTCAGAAAAGTCGTTGTCAGCAGTATCAGCAGCACCATCGTCAGCAGGCGGATAAACATCTTCAGTCCTGTCCCTTTACCCAACTCGTCACCAATGATATTCGGCAGCGACACACCGCCTTTGCGAATCGACAGCATGCCACTCAGATAGTCATGTACGCCTCCAGCAAAGATAGTACCGAACACAATCCACAGAAAGGCTGCCGGACCATAGAAGATACCCATTATCGCACCAAAGATAGGGCCCAAACCGGCGATGTTAAGAAATTGCACAAGGAATATGCGCCACGGTGCCATAGGCACAAAATCCACACCATCGGTCTTGGTCAACGCAGGAGTCTGCCGCTCAGGCTCTATTCCGAATATCTTCTCCACCAGCACGCCATAGGTAAAGAAACCCACGACCAACACTATCAATGCAATAATAAACGTTATCATAACTTGCTTCCTAACTCTATTTGTTCTTTTGTTTGTTCGCTTTCTTGCTCACAAACTTTGCGGCTGCAAAGTTACAACAAATTTTGCATATATGCAAATTTGTATGCCATTTTTTTTCGTCTTACACACCCTGCAACCTACCTGTTAGTTACCTGCTGCCTATCTCTATCCTCTGTTTATCCTTCGTTCCAACCACATGGGAATATAGACCGGTCTTGCGGAGAGAAGGCCGTAACGCACAAAAAAAAGAGAGGTTTCATCCTCTCTTTGTGGGCGTTTACGGATTCGAACCGCAGACCCTCTGCTTGTAAGGCAGATGCTCTAAACCAGCTGAGCTAAACGCCCTCTTTCTCAAAAGCGGGTGCAAAAGTACTGCTTTTTTTTGACATGTGCAAATTTTATTGCATTTTTTTGTTATTTTTTTTGAAAAAAGTAACCCAACATGCGAAAATTATACCATTTCTGGTCCTCATAGCGACTGAAAATGGCATAACAGAGGGTTGAGATAGTAATTCCGATAACGATACCTCCCAGCACATCTGCTGCGAAATGTTGGCTTAGATAGATGCGACTGTAACCACCCAAAGCAGCAAGCAGGAACAAGAGTATTTGCAGCAATCCTATCACAATGATAGAACCGGTTTCTATACGATTGACTGGCTCGTTACCTTTCTTCCGTGACCGATTGCTAATACTAGTCGTCAAGCAGATAGACAGCACAAAGAACAAAGCAAAGAAGGATGTGGTATGTCCGCTAGGAAACGAAAGCCACTGATTAACACGCACGCCTTCAGCCAATGGCAATTGAATGTCCGGCATATTGACTGCAAACCAGGTAATGGGTCTGGGTGCTTGTACTATGTGCTTGACAATCTGCGTGGTAAGTTCTGAACAAGCGATACAGGTGGCAGCCATAGCAGCATTACCAGCACGGCTAAGAAGCAGAATCAGCACGCAGATAACATACGGTGCCCATTCGGCTATATGGGTATAGTACCTATAGAATATATCGCGCGCAGGCGTATGGCGGTTACATAGCAACAGGTGCAATTCGCCTTTCGGAATAAAGCAAAGCGCCAAGCCTAATGCTACAATGAGCATTAGACTTAGCGTTAGAAACACACTATTGCTATGCAATAGACGGGATATGTTCGATTTCTGAGCGATAAGCGTTTATTTTACTCGCTGTCCGAAGATATCGTAAACCTGGTCGTCACGCAAGATGTACATCCGTTGGTTCTGGAGAACCTTGACAGGTGCGCCATTCTCTTGCGGAGTGAAATCGGCCACATTGTCAATGACCAGTTCGCACGAAGGCAATACCACGCCATCAGCACGCGTCAGAACAACGTAATAACTGTCATTTAGAGTGAACGGATTAGTTGCGTGATAGATGGATTCGGTAGCACCCGAGATAGCTTCACCGTTGCGATACCATTGGTAGCCCACGAAATCATAACCAGGATTAACATTTCCGCCAAAACCTTTCTTATAGACAGCCAGTACATTGTTGTATTTGTACTTGAAGATGTCATTCGGATAGTAAACTGCTACATCCAGCGGGAATTCCAATGTCTGCTGGCAGTTAGGATCATCGATGGCAATCATGGCTTTGTAGGTGCCCGGTTTCAGATTGTCAACAGGCAGAATGATAACTCCCTGATCAGGATCAACAGCCGTTTTCTGGCCATTCAGTACGAAGTATGCATCGCCGATAGAACCTTTGCGGAAGGTGTAAGATACTTCCAGATTCTCGCCAGGACATACGTGCTGTGCGGCGGAATCGTTAGGAATAGACATATCCAGACAAGTGATGATGCGAACACGACGATGGATAATAGTATCACAATCGGTGGCATTCTTAGTACCGAACAATTCGGTCAGATTGATATCAATAACCTGGTCATACTCGTTCGGATCATCTGGATTCTGCGGATAGGTAATGCCTGTTAGAGGCTCGTAGTAGGTGTCTTGAGCGGATACTTCGTCCTCAGAACTGGAGTTCTTGCCATAGATGGTTACCGTAGCTTCTATATTGCTACAATCAGTAATAACGGTTGGCCATGTAGTATCGTTCTTGAGTTCGCCTCGCCAATCTTCCGGTTTACAATCATGAACATAGACATATTGCGTATCCGGACGCACCACGCGGAACGAGAACTGAACAGCACCAAGGAATTGGTCCGCATCATCGGTGCAGACTTGGTGTCCATAGAGTTCTGCGCGTACATCGTACCAACCGGGAACTGTATATTCGTGCGTGGTTTGTACATCGCCATTCTGTTGGCTGATACCATCGCCGAAATCCCAGTCAACACGGCTAATCTCATCAGTTCCGACTTTGGCATCAAACTCAAGCACATCGCCGAAGCAGAATTTGTCGTTGCTGATATAACCATTGGTGAACGTTACACCATTGACATTGACACCTTGTTCTACGGCTGCGGAACCGGCAGAGTAGGCATAACTCTCATCTTCACCATTACCATAGACGATAGCGATAAATCCGCGATCGCTCTTCAGACGGAAGACGCTATATTTTTCGGTATCGGCATCACCAATCTTAGCACGTGCATACGAATAGGTGGGATTGCCCGGAACAGTTTGCCACTGCAGCAGACTCGTTTTGTCGATAGTAGTTGCACCAAAAATGGCAGACAGAGTAGTAGTTTGGCATGTTGCCGTCTCTGCTACGATATTGAGGAAGTGATCTTTGGTCTTGCTAGTGTAGCACGTACCAAATGTGATCTGGCTGATTTTCTGCTGAATAGGAGAAATCCAAACAGAAGAAGGGTCACCTTTACCATCAACGATTTCAGTGCCATCACTACCTTTGAACGAGTTACCGGTATCATAACTATAGACGGCACAAGGACAAGACGTCTCGATGTATGCTACATCTTGCGTAACGACTAAATCGCGATGACTAGTAGCCGTATCTTTTGCAGCTGGATTAGAAGCACCTTGCAGCATGATGTAGTAGGTCTCTCCTTCATTAATATAGGCTTGAGTGTAGCCATCCACCTTGATCTCTGTGCCACGTTGTGTAGCTGTAATACCAATCAAGTTGGCATTCTTCTCGAGTGAACGTGTAACAATGAATTGTGTTCCCCAGTAGTCAACAGGCATGGATTGCTCGAACAAGCAGTCACGCGCTGCGATTCCGGTAGGAATATTGGTGATAGGCACACCGCAGAACACTGCAATCTTTCGGCCATTGCGTGCCACAATATGGGAACCTGCCAGACGGTTGCCTTTCTCGGTTACCAAGTAGTAGGTTTGGCCTTTGTTGAGCGTAATCTGATGCAACGAGCCGCTTCTCCATCCATCGTATGTGTCGCCATTAGGAGTAATGTCGATAACGGTATTATCTTCCGTTGCAAGAATCGTGGTCAAACCAACTGCATCGTTGAAGTCGCTCTTTACCTTAGACCAATAGTCCTGGGTATAATACTCAGACTGGATGGCTGTGATAGGCAGAATGTTGCTGGCATCCATAGAGTGAGTCGAGCTCAAGATAACATACACAGAAACGTTCTCTGTGGCGGTTATGTGCAATCCGAAGTTGTTTTTTACACCAGCCAGTTGATAGACAGTATTAGCATCCTTTACGTTGGTTGGATACCATTTGCTAGCGTCCATCTGTACGTTGATAGGACCCTGAGTCGGATCAGTTTGGTACTCTTTGTTCACATTTCCGAACTCGTTCCACGAACCAGCGGCCACCTGTTGCGTGATGTTAATGGCATTGCCCTCCCCACCAGTGATGTTGACTGTACACGCTTTCTCAGCCGAAACAGCGATGTACGGAGTAGGTGTAGCCTTGTCCGGTGAACAAACGAGTGAGGAACTAACCCAAAACTCTTTGCCCTGTGTGGAGGCTTGGCCCCAAGCGGGAAGTGACAAAATAATCAAACATGCAATGAGCAGTAATGATTTGATTTGATTTTTCATTGTATTTTGGTGTTTTTTGTTTTCGTTATTTTTCGATAGTGCGCTCGTGATTGTCTCGTTAATGTCTCGGTAAAGTCTCGTTTATGTCACGTTAACTTCTCGACCACTCTTAGAGAATTTCGATTTCTACACGGCGGTTGTTCTGACGGCCTTCTTCTGTGTCGTTGGTGTCAACAGGTTGCGTCTCTCCACGTCCTTCTGCTTCTAACCTCTCAGCCGCAATACCACGGTCGATGAGGTCTTTCATAACTGCATTAGCACGTCCGTCAGACAGCTTCTGGTTGGCTTCGTCCTTACCAACACTATCCGTATGGCCGACAATCTTGATGCGTACTTCAGGATTGCGTGCTAAGTACATGTACAAGTCATTAAGCGCTTCTTCTGAACGAGAGAGAATACGTGTCTTATTGGTTGCGAAGAAGAGGTTCTTAACAACGAATTTCTCACCCTTCTTGATAGGCTTCAGTTGTACATTCATCGAATCGCCGATAGATGCGATAGGCAGATCTACAGCCTCGTAACCCATTTGCTCGATATGCAATGCGTACTGCGGACCTTTCTCCAACTGCTGACGGCTTGAGCCGTTAACAGAATCGGTAGTAAGCGTATATGCAGCTTCTTCCTTGTCACTCTGAAGAATCTGTACAGTAGCAGGAACCGGCAAGCCTGTCTCTTGATTAGTAACGCGTACACGGAAGATAGGACACGGTTTCAGCTTAATAGTGACATAAGAAGTGCTTCCCCATTTCTCAATCTGGAACTCTTCGGTATTCTCGTAGTAACCATTAGCCGTAGCTCTAACTTTGAATGCACCTACAGCGTGGCGTTGCTTAATTCCCTTTGGACCAACTTGGCGCTCGCGCATAGCAATCTTGTCTGTCTCGACTCCACGTGTTTCCACAAATGCCACTTCTATAGGTTGCTCGGTTTCTTCGTTTACAACGTTGTAGAATACGTAAGAAGCAGGTGGTGGAACAGGACGAGCCTTCTTGCCAGGTACTTCAAACTGGATGGTAAATTTAGCACCCACGAACAGGTTGTTCAGTTTGGTATTGCCGTTCATAGCCAGCATGGTGTTGGTCTGCTGTACTTCGACTGCATCGCTAGCAAACTCAACAGGTTTTGCAGCCGGAGTCTTGTTGGTATTCAGAACACCATATTCGGCAAACAATCCTACGCGATAGTGAATGTGTTCGCGTCCGAAAGGCAAGCGTTGGCCCGGTTTGATCTTCGCTTTTTTCTTCTTCGGGTCAGGTTGTTGTTGCAGCCACTCATCTAAGTCGATACCCACTTCAGCAGCTAGAGATACTTCCGGCTGAGCGAATTTGATAGGCGTGTTTGTAGCCTTTGGCAACGAATAGATGCCCAGTCCGTAAGGCTCGAGCAACATAGGATCGTCCACAACGATATCGTATTGACCTTTTTGACTGTAATTGCCCCAGAAAGAGTAACCTATTTTTGCTCCCAAGAGGAAATAGTAGCGACTGAACTGCGCACCAAACATGATAGGCACTCCAATTTGCATCATGTTGCGCGTCTCACGCATCTTGTCGAACATATAGTAATAAGTGGCTCCGTAGAGCAAGTCAGGCCGAGCAGCTTGGAAACCATAAGTGGAAGTGGAATTCAGGAAACGGAAATCTAATCCGGTCTCAAAGAGGAAATGACCATACTCGAGATTGTAGGTAAAGTCAAGTCCAGAACCAAAACCACCTTTGAGTTGCTGCAATGCATTGCTGGTATTGACTGTTCCAGCACCCCATAACGATCTATCTGCGGCTTTGTCGATCTTATCCATCATAGCGGCATAACCGAGACGCAAACCTAGATTGAAATAGGAAACCACTTCTGTCTTTGGATTAGCTAGATTGGCTTGATATTTCTCATAATCGCGAATGGCTTTCTCTGTTTTCTCCTTTTCTTCGGCTTCTTTCTTAGCGCGCTCTTCTTCTTTCTCCTGTGCGGCTTTAGCACGTTCAGCAGCAGCTTTGTCGCGTTCTTCTTGTGCTTTTTGATTTGCCTTAGCCTGCTCTTCGCGCTTCTTCTCTGCTTCTTTGCGTTTAGCTTCAGCGGCTTTGTCTTGCTCTGCTTGTTGTTTTGCTTTCTCTTTCTGTTTAGCTTGAGCTGCTTTCTCTTTTTCCTTGGCAGCTTTTTCTTTCTCTTTCTCCTTAGCAGCTTTCGCTTTCGCAGCTTCTTTGGCCTTTTGTGCTTTGGCTTTCTCTTGCTCCTTTTTCTTCTTCTCGGCCGCTTTCTGCTTGTCGGTTTGAGTAGCAGGAACAGGTTCCGGCATAGCAAATACCATTGCCGGAGCGCAGCTCAGACTAAAAATGACACTCAGAATCAGTATGTTGGAAAGTACGTTTTTCTTAACCCGGAAGGCACGATTAACTTCGTTTTTCATATCTGTGTTCTCCTATGCTCGATGTTTACTTGTTGATGATGAATTTGAAACTACGATTGTGTTTGCCTGTGGTAACACGCAACAGATAGAGTCCGTTCTCGTTGGGTACAGGAATCGTACATCCACCATCGGGTATATCAAATTGCATATCTTGCACTACTTTTCCACTTGCATTGATCCATTGTGCAAAACATTTCAGGTCGGTCTTGCCTTCCCAGTCTGCATTAACGAAGATTCTATCTCCGGCAACAACGTAGGTGGCAGAGATAATTAAATCGTCATCGCTACCGAAATTATACTTGTCGGAACTGGTGACAAAGGCTTTTGCGCATGCACACGTTTTGACTTCGTCAATCTGACCCTTGTTGATGGTAAAGCAGATGTAGTAGGTGTCGTCGCTATACTCATTCTCCGGCAAATCATAGAAATTGAGGTTGGCCGAAATCTGGCCTTCTACTGCCGTACTATCTGATGTGCGATACCATTGGAAGTCGCTCAACGTCTTGCCTGCGAACGGATCAGCCAGCAAGCCAAGGACATTGTTATAACGTTGGGAAATAACGTCTTTATCATAATTGAGCATAAAGTTGAGCGTAGTATCTGCACCACCGCAGTCGGACGTGATTTTCAGATCGATACCGTAAAGTGTGGCTGTTTGAGCTGTATTAGGAATAGTAATTTGGAAATACTGATCCGTAATAATCAGTTCTTCATCTTTGAATCCGTCCGCTTTGGCCGCATCATTGAATTTGATGACAACGTTATCTCCGTGCAGATTTACCTTACCTTCGTTCTTGTAGTAAATCTTACCAATGAGTTGCGTTCCATCTTCTGGGCACGGAACATCTACTTCGCCGATTTCGAAGATATAGCGACCGATAGTCACTGTGATAGGAATACTATCAATAGCATTTTGACCTACGCATACATTACTGCTCTCGCGATAAATGAGTACATATGCTTGATAAACTCCTGATGTTTGATAATAGTGAGGAACTACAGAGTCAGCACCTTGTACTTGCTCATAGGTAAATTCTTTAGAAACACCATCACCGAAGTTCCATTTTAACTTATTGAAAACATAATCCGGATGGCAAGCAAATTTAACGGTATCTTCTCCACAAAGGGTATTTTCTTTATCCGGGGTAAATATCTCTCCGTTGATAGTAATATACTGTGTCAGCGGTTTTGTTGCTCCACCAGCGGAATAACCATAAGATTCTTTATCTCCATAACCATATACGTGAGCGATAAATCCATTGTCACCGGTCAAATGGTGTGTGGCGTATGAGATGTTTTTGCGTGCGTAGTACCATTGATTATTGCTGCCTGTGACAGGACGGAATTCCACGGCAATGCTATTTCCGTCCAATTTCATGCTTGCGACACCGGCTTGGTCTGTCACGACATTGAAATAATGAGTGTTGGATGAACCATAAGTGGCAAAAGTGATGTCATTAATACGTTGCTCAATCGGGTTTACCCACACCATAGCAGGGTCACCTACTGGGTTGTCGTCGTAGGTGTTACTTACCATAAAAAGGTGAGTTGCTGCCGGGCAAGAGGTTGTAATATAGCAACTGCTATCCGCTACTAACGGATCAGGAAGCGTGCCTTTATGGTTTTTGTCGGTGCATTGAACACCTTTTTTGCCAATCTCAAACTCGAATGTGCGTTTGGGGTTGGTACTGAAATCGAATGTATAGACGGAGTCTCCATTGATATATACGTTGGTTCCGTCTTCCCGCGCCATGACGCGGATGATATCACGTCCACGAGTCAAGGATGCGGTAATCACGAAGGTGTTACCCCAATATGCAACCGGCATCGCTTGCGAGAAAAGGTGGTCTCGGTCGCGAATTTTATCCGGCAGGTTCGTGTGCGGAGCGCCTTGAAAGACTGCAATTTTCTTTGAGGCACGTGCTTTAAGCCATGTACCGCTTATATCGGCGGATGAACCGCTATAGTTGCCTGTCCAAATATAATATACCTGACCTTTATTGAGTATGGGTGTATGGAGTGTATCGCCAATTTTCCAATTGGCAAACTTCTCTTCTTCCGGTGTTAAACCTTCCGGATCCCAATCTTTTTTCTTTTTAGCGGCTCTTATGGCTGTGGTTTCTACTGTCGGGCAATAATCCACTATCGTATTATCCTCTGTTGCAATAATACAGAAGTGTGTTCCTTGCGGAGAGTCGCCGTGGTCAGAAGGCGGGACGGCTTGAATGAGGTATTCATCAAGTAGAGAAACTGTCGGCAATACATTGGTGGCATCGAAAGATTTTTCGCGACGGTTGCTAGCGAAGAGCGAAATGGTCCCCGTGGACTCTACATGAATGGCACTATTATCTACGGAGTCCGGATAGAAAGTGTAGCACGTAATGATTGCTTTCTTCGCATCTGTCCGAGTACGAGCAGTTTCACTACCATCTCCAGTGTAGAAAGATACCTCTTTGATAGCGCCAGCCCCTAAGTGCTCGCTGTGAGTCTCTCCGGTAATAGGATTAGTAAAAGTGACATCGCATTCTTCTTTCGCGGAAACGGTGAGTGCCAGAGTAATAGCCTTATCAGAAGCATCACTGTGGTCATTTTGATCAGCTCTCATAAAGGTAGCCCAGAAATCTTTACCTTCTGTGGATTGTCCATCAACGACAGTGTCTGCCAAACTGGAAATAAAAGGAATTGCTAAGAAGCTGCAGAGCAGGGCGTTAAAAAGTTGTTTTTTCATATACTATTTTCGTATTAAATATGCATAATTTTTTACGGCTGCAAAATTACATATAAAATCTCGTGCGCGCGTGCATATATCTACGAAAAATGTAGAAAATTTGACGCACTTATTTAACGCGTTGCCCTAAGATGGTGTAAATTGACGCATTGCGTAGAATGAGCAATTGTCCGTCCCTGATTTCCTTATGTGCAGCGGACTTTTGAACTGTAACGGGCTCGATGCGAGCGGTCTCATCGAATTCCTCTCCGAAACTTTGCTCCAATAGATGGAAATCAACTGCTTGACCTTGTCGATTACCCCAAATAAATTCAACCAAATCCGGATAGTCAATAAAAGGATTCCGATTACCTTGAATCTTATTTACCGCTATGGCTCGGTTCTTTTCTTTCTCGCTAACCGGATCTGCGCGATGCCACGAGACTAATAGGTCTCGTAGCCATGGACGGAACTCCTGCCAGTGATCATTTGTCATGGCAGTGCCCGGCTCTCCGCTTGTATCCCAGGTTAATGTGTCTCCATAGCAGGTGGCTATGTAGAAATATGCACGAGCAAAATCACCTTTGTATTCATCTGCAGGACAGAAAACACGCTGCAGACCGTAGGTCTCACCATTTCCTGTCGCAAACGAGCCATTCCAGAAACTGCTGTCTGTCGGGATACCAGGAGCATGATTGGATTTGCTACGATTAGCGGAAAAGTCGCCTGGAACTAGATGATATAGGTCGCAATAGGCTTCGTTGACCGTGCCTCCCCACCATGATTTAGGAAGCATATGCTCGATGTCAAAACCTGCTACACTGGCGGTTGGGTTATCGGAATTGAAATAGCGGATATTGTTGGAATACATGTCCAATACTTGGTTAGTGACGGTATCACGGTCGGTGTAGTAGAATCCATCCCAGGTTTTGCGACTACCGCTTCCGTATTTATAACGAACGCCACAATAAATAATTTCCCCAAGCCGTGATTTGAGCACTGAATCTCGCGTGCCTTGGGCAATGACATAATATCTGCCCGGCATAGGACCAATGGCCATACAACTTGAGTCAACATCAAAAGAGGGCGGGGTATATCTATACCCTGATATCTTAATTGGAAGAGTCTTTGTTATGAGTACATCGTCAGCGCCTCTTGCGCTAATTGACAGCACGTCTTCTACTGTGCCGGTGTGATTTAGACTATAGGCAATATCCACCTCTCCGCCTTCGGCGGGCAGAGTTGTATTGCCCAGCGAGAAAACACTCCCATTTTGTAACGACAACTGAATGGAGCCAACAACATGTTTGCCTAAAACTTGAATATTCTCTACGTCTTCCGAAGGCTCATTGTCCTCAATAGGTACACTACCAAAATCAATGGTATAGGGGAACTCAAAAACGGCAGTGTTGGGCAGAGGGTCAGGAGCTTCGAACTCAATCTTCTGAACATACCATCGGTTATTACTAGCCACTTTGGCGGCTATGCTCAGGCTATTAAGCGTGCTTTTGAGAGTGATAGTATATGGTCGGATTTCTGCTTTGTGATTATCTTCCCAGGTAATGTCTTGACCACAAACGGTAATACCTCTTCCAGATGCCGTATCGCTTTTATGCGAATACGATGCAGCATAGATGGTAAGCGTGGATATCTGGTACGAGGAGCTCAGTCCTATAGTTAGTTCACCTTTCGCAGTTCCTGTACCTCCTTTGATTCCTTTTTCTGAACCTGCATTATAGATGTTATTTGAAGTTGTGACGCTCTCAGCGCAGTTGTTGGTGGCACTGAGCACAATCTTACTCAAATCGGTAACTTTAGAGCCGGAGTCACCGCTTCCGTTTCCGCTTTTGAATACAATAGTATATGTCTCTGCCATCAGGCCGACAGCAAAGAAAAGAGCGGTTATGGATAAAATGTATCGTTTCATGGTATAGGACTATTTATTTCTTATTTGGTGTGGCTAGAAGCAGTAGGTTGAGCGCTACATACCACATGATACAAGCAGTGCCGCTGAATAACGCGAACTCGATATGCTTGGTTAGGCATGCTTTGATAATGCAATAGGCAATCAGCACCATGCAGCCGATGATAAAAAGTATTACTTCAGCTTTCTGGCGAGCGAAAGATTTGAAACTGAAGAACGGGATTTCGGCGTTCAGCAGGTAGCAACTCACAAAGGACAGACCAATAAGAACCCATGCCATCCAATCATAGGCCAGCATTGCATAAGGCATGCAGCACAAACCACCCCAGAAGATAGCGTTAGCCGGAGTTGCCAAGCCGATAAACGAGTCGCTTTGACGTTCGTCTACATTGAATTTTGCCAGTCGTAGCGCGGAGAATGCAGCCATAATCAATGCTAGCAATGCCCACCAACCTAGGATTGGTTTTAGATAGCAGAAGAGTAGCATAGCAGGAGCTAGGCCAAACGTGATATCGTCGGCCAACGAGTCCAGTTGTACGCCAATAGGACTAGGTGCTTTCAGTGCGCGAGCGCTCAATCCATCAAAGAAATCGAAGAACGCACCGCCTAGGATAAAGACAAACGCCCAAACAAAGGCGCCTTGCGTAGCAAGGAAAACTGCGATACTGCCGCATAGTAAGTTGCAGCAAGTAATTGCATCAGGTATGATTCGTTTTGTATTCATAATCTAATTGTTTGTATACAAAGTAAGTAATAATAAACGTAGTGATACTGCAAGCATTGGCGATCCAGAAGAAGGTGGAGTAGCCAACTGCCAGTTCCAACGAACCGGCTACGAAACCAGGAATCATCATCGATAGAGCCATAAAAGCGGTACAGATGGCGTAATGCGAAGTTTTGTACTGACCTTCGGAGAAATGCATCATATACATCATATAGGCCGTAAAACCAAATCCGTATCCGAATTGCTCAAAGCAAACGGCCGTACCTATCAGCCAAAGTGATTCTGGTTGTGCCATGCTGAGATAGCAATAGACGAAACTAGGCAAAGTGAGTGCTGCCGCCATTAGCCAAAGCGAACGCTTCAGTCCGCGGCGAGCGATGAAGATGCCTCCTAAAATTCCGCCGAACAACAGGCAGGCTACGCCAATGGTGCCATAGAGCAAGCCGACCACATCGGTTCCCAATCCCAGACCTCCACCGAACAATTGGCCGTCGCGCAGAATCACTTCGCGGCTGTCAACTAGGAACGGCTGACACAGTTTGACCAAAAATCCTTCGCTCAAACGATACAGCAGCATAAAGGTAATTGCTAACCATACGCCGCGTTTGGAGAAGAAGGTGACAAAGGCTTCTTTCAGTTCGCGTCCTATTTTTCGGCTATCAATCGCGTTGGTCGCATTGTTGTTTTCCACGCGAGGCAGGCAGAACGAATGGTAAAGAGTAACCAGCAGCATAATAACTCCGGTTGCGCCAAGCGTAATCTGCCATGACAGCGGTATATTGCCCGTTGTATCCTCAATTCGCCCGGCTATATAGACCAGCACACCTTGCGCAAACACGGCTGCGATGCGGTAGAACGTAGAGCGGATGCCGACAAAAGCGGCCTGGCTTTTCTCGTCGTGCGCTAGCATGTAGTAGCCGTCTGCTGCTATATCGTGCGTGGCGGAAGCAAATGCGGCAATGATGAATAGAATCAGCGTAAAGCGGAACATACTGACTGAAGTCTCTTTGGCTGCAATCAGCTCTGCAGATGGTTGCGGAAGACTGATAGTCAGCAAGATACACAATACAGTTAGTAGCAGTTGCATAGCTATGATCCACCAACGCTTGGTGCGGATGATATCTACAAACGGACTCCACAGGCCCTTGAGGAACCAAGGGAAATAGAGCAGAGTGGTGAAGAATGCCAATTGGTCGTTAGGAACACCCATTTTGGCAAACAGCATCACGGAGATGCTATTTACCAGAAAATAGGGGATACCTTCTGTGAAATAGAGAGTCGGCACCCACACCCACGGACTGATATGTTTCTTCTCACTCATTTTATTGCAAAGGAGAGCAACCCATTAGCTGAGTAACTCTCCTTTTTATATTTTACGCACGCACGCGCGTTCTTATTGGAAGTTAACGCGGTTGTCTTCTACTTTTGCGTTGTCCTCCATCAGCTGAATAGCCTGGTAGGGCAGGTAAGCAAAGCGTGAAGATAGTTGTGCTTTCTCGGTCTCAGCGTCAAACTCTTCTTCAGCATTATTGGCAGCGCCTGTCTTAACGACGAACAAGCCCATGTTGCCTTGAATAGGTTCGCTCAGCTGGTTCTCGCCGAGTGCAATAGTCTTACCAATAACGGCCGGTTCTATACCTGCATTGCCGAAACGGCTGTCTGCCAAACTGATACGCGGAGCGGACTGAATCTCAACACCCAGTTTCTCTGCGGCTGCTTCCAGACTCTCAGCGTCCTTAATTTGGTCTGCGATGTATTTAGCCTTGGCATTGTTGGTTGCCTCGTAGGTCAATTCTGCACGTACTGCTTCCAACGGACGATACTCACCGTCATTCACTTCGGTCAAAGCAGCAACAATAAATTGTTGACCACATTCGAATACATCCGATACCTGGCCTTCTTTAGCCTCGAATGCCCAGCGAACGATAGGACGGCTGGCTTTGAGTTGACCAACTTTGTCGGTCGTAGCAGTCAAGTTGTATTGCGGAACAACGGTTATACCTTGCTCCTGAGCAGAAGCCTCGAGTTCTTCGGCTGTTGGATTGGCAACGATGAATTGTTTAGCCTGGTTGTAGATAGCAGAATAGGTTTTGCTGCTGGCGGTCACTTCGCGTGCCAGAATAGCCAGTTTTACTTTTGGCGTAGCAGCGCTGATATCCATCACTTCGTATTCCTGCTCACCCATGCCCTGTGCTACTTTGAAGCGTGTGCCACGTTTGCCGGCAAAGGCAGGCTCTGCAATATTCTTCGGCAGGTCAGTTGCCTTGAACCAACCGAGTTCTTGATCTTCGTCACCTTCGATGATAGCTTTCAGCTCAACGCTATCAGGCAGCGAATAGCCTGCTTGCATGATACGAGCCATTGCGTAGGTATTATTCTCAAAGAGAATATCTGTGCACTGACCGGCCTTGGCGCCCTTAGCGAACGCAAAGTCTTTGAATTGTGCAGGTACAGTCTCAATCGAGTAGTCGCGTCCATCATACATGATGTCCGAATTGGTGTTTACTACCAAGCTGACATCTTCGGTTGTCTTGAATTCCTCTTGCAAGTTAGTCAGCAACTCTTCTGCTGCTTTGAAGTCGTCCTCCGACGGCTTGATATCAAAGGCAATGTACTCGATAGCGCGGTTAGGCGTCTGTTTGTACATTGGTTTGTGCTTAGCGTACAGCGCTTTGATGTCCTTGTCCGAAACGCGGACCAAACTATCTGCTACTGAGAAGTAAGGCTTCATGATATATTCGGCAGCCACACCTTTTTGGCGTGCGTCGAAAGCGTATTTTGCCTCCAGCGAATTAGCCTTATACAGATGTTGCAGCAGGTTGGTGTATTTCTCCTGCATATAGCTGATGCGAACGGCGTTCTCCCAATAGAGCCAGTAGGTACGAGCCTGCTTGAGATTAGCGTTTTGCTCGCCATCTTCCTCTTCGTTGATAGCGGCAATCAGTTGTTTTACTGCCTCACGGTTGAAGCTACCGGTCTCATCGAAGAATGCGCGACGCGAGCGAATGATCTGGTGAGGATTCTCGCCTACACACAGTTCGGTCAGTTCATCGGTCGTGATGTCCATTCCAATCTCTTTGGCTTGGGCACGCATCGTATAGTCCATCAGGAGCATGCTCCATACCTGGTTGCGAATCTGTGCGCTCAGGTCCTCGTCGAAATCAGAACGACCGGTTTCAATCTTGTACACTTCAGTCAGTTGCTCCTTGGCTGCTTCATACTCGGTGTAGTGGATCTTCTCGCCTTCGATCACAGCTACGTTCTCACGGCTGCGGTGGAAGAAACTGCTACCCGAGTTTAGAAAGTCTCCAAGGATAAAAGCCAGCATGGCCAAACCCACAATTGCAATCAGCAGGGCGCCATGGTTACGAATTCTTTGTAAACTTGCCATTTTTTTTATTAAATCTTAAATTATTATAGTCATTATTCCAAAATCACTACGTCGCCGTTCTTTATTTCGGCCGTGGTACCTTTGTAGTTCATCAGTTTTCCGGTCAAGCGAACTTTTGCTCCTACTGGCACAGGCTGGCCGTTAGGAACATTGCACCAATATGCTTCCAGTACTTTGCCTCCGTTTGGAGTATCAGCCATCCAGAACCATTTCTGTTGACCACGACTTATTTCATCGCTATAGCCATCGCTCTGAACATAACCTTCTACGATGTAGATGTCATTGCTAGTGCCGTCGGAAGGCAGGTCCAGTGCAATCTCTTTTGCTTCCTCGCATGTTACGTTGTAGGTCTCTGGTGGAACAGGTGCTACCATCGAATCAATGCGAACGATGAAGCCGTTCTTCAACTCTGGCGTACCATTGTAATTTGTCAACGGACCCAGTACGGTCAGTTTCGAACCTACCAAAGGCACATCGGTCGTCTTGCGGAACGGACGATTGTTGATGTTGTTGGTGTAGTAGCAGGTCAGTTGTGCGGTTCCACCAACAGCAGTCATCTTGAAGTTAATGTTCGTATATTTGCCCGGTACGTCATCCGGCGAAGTCGTATTGACTGCCACTACACCCGAGATCTTGTAAACCTCTGCCGTTACTTGGTCGTTAGCTAGAGTCTTGCAGATGGCTATCGCACTATCTACGCTAATCACTATACCACTTGTGTCCGGCACTGTTACCGGGATCGAGTCGATGTTGTGGGCATTTTCTCCGGGAGGATCAATTAGCGGTTTCTCTTTGCAGCCAACTAATGCCAAAGCAACCATCAATGTAGTCAAAAAATACTTTTTCATATATGTATTAATTTAAGAATTTCGTACCAAGCATACGCTTCATCTCATAAAAAGCGTGCAAAGATACTACATTTTTTTTATATACGCAAATATTTCTGATTTTTTTTGTAAAAATAGAGTTTTACTCTATGTTATCCACCGGAAATCCTAGACAATATGCCAGACAAACTCCCGCCTTTGATAAACACGAGACTTTATCGAGACTTTATCGAGACAATCACGAGACAATCACGTATCCTACCCATGCCTATAATATACTGAGTATATTATCGCGTGATTTTGATTTTTATCCGAAAAATGACCATTATCGCATCATTCGATATTTTTTTTCAAAAATATTTGCACAGTTCAAAAATTTGTAGTAATTTTGCACGCTTTTTCGTGGGTAGGGCATAATGTGCCCACGCGAGAAGCATAATAAAAACCAATTTTAGGAGGATAAAACTATAGCAACACTCCCCAACAAACCGCGTGGCGGTCGTGTCATCAAAGAGGACCCGCATCGCATCAACGACAAAATCCGCGGTGTACAACAAGTTCGCCTCGTCGGCGACAACGTAGAACAAGGTATCTACTCGTATCAACAAGCCATGAAAATGGCTGATGACCAGAACCTCGACCTGGTAGAAATTGCAGCTACGGCTAACCCGCCTGTCTGCCGAATTATCGACTACCAGAAGTTCCTCTACGCGCAGAAGAAAAAGCAGAAAGAGGCGAAAGCTAATCAGAAGAAGCAGGAGATTAAGGAGATTCGCTTCGGACCGCAGACGGATGATCACGACTACAACTTCAAACTCAAACATGCTATTGAGTTCTTGAAGGACGGTAACAAGGTGAAGGCGTATGTCTTCTTCCGCGGACGATCCATCGTCTTCAAGGAGCAGGGAGAATTGCTGCTGGCACGTTTTGCCAACGATTTGGCCGAGTACGGAAAACCCGACAACGTGCCTAATCTCGAAGGCAAACGTATGTTCCTCAACCTGAGTCCGAAAAGTAGTAAAGGATAAGAAAAAGAAAAGTCGTAGGGCCTACCTTACTAATGCGCTGCCCGAGACTTAATTATTAATAACTAAATTTTTATACAAAATGCCAAAGGTAAAAACTAATTCCGGTGCCAAAAAGCGCTTCACGCTTACCGGAACGGGTAAAATTAAACGTAAGCATGCTTACAAAAGTCACATTCTGACGAAGAAGACTAAAAAGCAAAAACGCAACTTAACCCACGTTGCTATTGTAGATCAGACGAACATGCGCTCCATCCGTGAGATGCTTTTGCTTCGTTAAGTATTAACCACCAAAACTGAAAGGAAAGAGAAATGCCAAGATCAGTAAATCACGTTGCTTCGCGCAACCGTCGTAAGAAGATCATGTCGCTCACCCGTGGTAACTTTGGTGGACGTGCCAATGTTTGGACCGTAGCAAAGAACACGTGGGAGAAAGGTTTGCAATATGCTTACCGCGATCGTAAGAACAAAAAACGCACTTTCCGCGCTCTCTGGATTCAGCGTGTGAACGCTGCTGCTCGCCTCGAAGGTATGAGTTACAGCCAGTTCATGGGTCAACTCAAGAAAGCAGGAATCGTTATCAACCGCAAAGTGCTTGCCGACCTCGCTATGAACCAGCCTGCTGCGTTCAAAGCTATCGTTGAGAAAGCAAAGAAAGCGAAATAAATCGCTCGGTTTAGATTCTTACAAAACTTAAAGAGCCCGCTATCAAGCGAGCTCTTTTTGTATCTTTTCTATCAGTTCTTTGCTGGCGGGAACAAGCGGTAGTCGCAGATAATTCTGAATAATGCCTTTCTGTGTCAGCACGGCTTTGATACCTACAGGATTGCCTTCGGCGAAAAGCAAACGAACCATTTCTGCATATCGCGCTTGTAGCGCTTGATCCTGACGGTGAACAATCGTGTAGAAATCTTGTGGGAAAGCGTTACTTGCCACCGATATTAGTCCTGCTCCTCCTGCTTGCATGACCTCACAGGCTATTCCGTCGTCTCCTGAAATGACCAACAATTTGCCTTTTGCCAAATCAATCAAATGTTTGATTTGCTCGAGGTTGCCACTGGCTTCTTTGATGCCGCAAATCTTGTTTGGTTGCGCTTCGTAGATGCGGATGACTGTTTCCGGCAATAGGTTCACGCCCGTGCGCCCGGGAACATTATATAATACGATCGGAATCGGACTAGCTTCGGCTATCGCGCAGAAATGTTGGAACAGTCCTTCTTGGTTTGGCTTGTTGTAGTATGGACAGACACTCAGTATGGCAGCATAATCGCGTTTCAGTTCATCGCGCATAACCTGTAGTTCTGCACAGACAGCTTTGGTATTATTGCCTCCGACACCTAGTACCAAAGGTAAACGGCCATGTACGTAATCGACAATATGGCTGCGCACTTGTTGCTTTTCTTCACTGCTCATAGTGGCTGCTTCGCCGGTTGTACCCAGTACAACGATATAATCTACATGACCTGTCAATTGGGTGTCCAGTAGACGATCAAGAGACTCATAATCAACTGATTGGTCAGCCTTGAAAGGCGTAATAAGCGCGGTGCCTAATCCTTTAATCATTGCTTTTGATGGCGGTTAGATAGTTGATAAATTGTGTGTAGAGCCAACCTGTTTCCGGTGCCGCTTGAGTGGCATCCAGATCGGGCGGAGAAATCAGCAAGTCGTGTATGCCTTCGCCTAAGTTCAGACCCACTTTGCAATTGGCTTTGGCATACAGTGCCAAATAGCGCAGCGACAAGCAAGGTTGCGTAGTCAGGTCAAGCAATACATCGTATTGCTCTTTGCATAAATCGTCTAGGACATATTGCTGCGGTTTGCCCCAAATAGTAAAATCATTCAGTCCCAAAATACGACTCTGGGGCAGGATGAGCGAAGTGATCTCTTTTTTCGGCACAAAGCCCCAAAGCGTTGTGTCCATTTGACGGCGGAGCAGATCTTGGCGAATGGCCTTGACGGCATCGTTACGCTCCAGTACATCACTGCGGTATAGCACCAACACTTTCAGTGGGCGCTCAAAATGCGGGAAACGCGGTTCGCGCACCGGTTGTTTCCGCACGCAGCGGTTAAATATTCGTTCTTTTAGACTCATTTCTTTACTCTTTTTCTATCATCTGCAGAAATTCCTCTTCGCTCACCAATGCAACGCCCAGTTCTTCAGCTTTTTTTCGTTTCTCCGGACCCATATTGTCTCCTGCCAAGATGAAACTGGTTTTCTTGCTGACAGAACCGCTGTTCTTGCCTCCGTGCGATTCAATCATCGCTTTGTATTCATCGCGACTGTGCTGAGCAAACGTGCCGGAAATGACAATGGATTTGCCCTCCAGCAGATTCGATACAGGTGCGCTGAGATGCAGTTCTTCTTCGCTCAACTGCATCTGTAGCCCCGCTTCACGCAGGCGTTCCAATATCTCCAGATTGCGAATGTCGTTGAAGTAGGCAATAATATTGTCCGCAATCTGCGGTCCAACATCTTCTATGTCGCACAACTGTTCGTGTGTTGCCCATTGCAGGCTGTCGATGCTAGTGAAGCGTTTGGCTATTTTCTTTGCTGTTGTTTCTCCCACCATACGAATGCCCAAGGCAAACAGCACACGCGGCCATGCTACGCTTTTCGATGCCTCAATACCCGCTAACATGTTCTGTGCAGACTTTTCTCCGAGCCGTTCTTGAGAAGCGATATCTTCGGCTTTGAGATCATAGATATCAGCGATATTGTGTAGCAATCCTTGGCGGTAGAGTAGGTCAATCGTTTCTTCACCCAAACCATCGATATTCATCGCCTTACGACTGACAAAGTGCTCGATTTTTCCTTTCTGCTGCGGTGGACAACCTGTCTCGTTCGGACAGCGCCAAGCCGCTTCTCCTTCGACGCGCACCAGTTCAGCTCCACATTCCGGACAACGAGTGGGGAAACCACTGAATTCCAAGCCATTAGCACTGGATTCGCGCTCTGCGCGTCCTGTGATTTTCGGGATGATCTCTCCGCCTTTTTCTACCCATACTTGGTCTCCCGGACGAATATCCAGTTGGCGTATAAAATCTTCGTTGTGCAGCGTAGCGCGTTGAACGATAGTACCACTCAGTTGTACAGGCTCCAGATTGGCCACAGGCGTTACTACACCTGTTCTGCCGACCTGATAAGTAATCTCCTTGAGAAGCGTCAGCTGTTTTTCTGCAGGGAATTTGTAGGCAATAGCCCATCGTGGTGTTTTGGCGGTGAATCCCAATTCGGCCTGTTGCGCCAGATTATTCACTTTCAGCACAATACCATCGGTGGCAACGGGCAGATTCTTGCGTTCTGTGTCCCAATAGGCAATATACGCCATTACCTCGTCCACGTTCTTGCAGATCCGTATGGCATCGCTGATCCGGAATCCCCAGCGTTTGGCTGCCATCAGCCTCTCGTAGTGCGTGTCGGCCGGCAGATTTTCGCCCAACATGTAGTATAGATATGCATCCAATCCTCGGCGCGCTACTTCGCGTGGGTCTTGCAGTTTCAGTGTGCCACTGGCTGCATTGCGCGGATTGGCAAAGAGTGGTTCTTCTTGTTCCTCACGCTCTCGGTTCAGCGCTTCGAATCGTTCCCAAGGCAGCAGCACTTCGCCTCGCATCTCAAATTGTGCAGGCGCACCTTCTACCTTCCACGGAATCGATTTGATGGTTTTGATATTGTCCAGTACGTTATCTCCCTGCTGTCCGTCTCCGCGCGTTAGCGCTTTGACCAGTTGGCCGTTTTCGTACCAAAGACTGATACTCAGACCGTCGTATTTCAGTTCGCAAACGATCTCTACGCCTGCAGGCAGTTTGCGTACCCAATCCTCGATTTCCTCTCGTGAATAACTGTTGGCCAGCGAGAGCATAGGGTAGCGGTGTTTGACTTGTTCAAAGCCTTTTTTGCCCAAATCGGAACCTACGTGTTGTGTAGGCGATTTTGGGTCGAACATATCGGGGTAGAGCGCTTCCAGTTCTTGCAGGCGATGCATTTTGATGTCAAACTCTTGGTCGGACATCGTAGGTTGGTTGAGCACATAGTACTTGTAGTTTTGCTCTTCCAACTCTTTGCGCAACGCGCGCAGTTCTTCGCGCTCAGGGCTTTCTATTTCGCTGAAAAGATCCATCCTATGGAACTATCATTTTTCGTTGGTAGACTTGGCCGTCAAAGTAGACATATACTACGTATACTCCCGCATTTTGCGGCAATTCGGTCTCGTAGAAGACAGACAGAATCTCTTTGCGCTCCAGTAGCAGACCACTGACGGTATAGATGGCGTAATAGCTGTTCTCTCCGTCTTTGTGCGCATTCTTGATAATCAGTCGATTGCTCTCCCCGCTGATGATATCTGACGAATTGAGTTGCGGTGTGGGATCATAAACGATAGAGCCGTCCAGTTTCAGGCCCACCAGAACAGGATCGTGGTCCGAGCAACGGAACATCGTTTCGTCATCGGATTTGTCGTAGGTATAACGATCGTCCTCGTCCGAATTGATATGGAATGCTGCCATTCCCGTTATCTGCGGATAGAGCGTCTCGTTGCAAATAGCGTGGTCGATATAGCTGGCCAACCGACTGTACATATAACTGTAACTGCTGTCTGCGTGGAAGGCGCGGTGCAGATCAATCATACCTCGGTCGGTGAAGACGAAGATCGGTTCAGTCTTGGCGTAGCAGTTCAAATCGCCCATGAAGAGCACATCGTTATCTTTGATTTCCGGATTTTGGCGGTAGGAACTCTTGTAGAAATCCAACACGGCGCGTGCTTCGTTCACACGGCGGTATTCGTCGCCCGTGTTCATCGATTTGAAGTGGTTGATCGAATAGATGAATTTTTCACCGGTTTCGATCTCGCGGAAACAAATCATCTTCTTGCGGTTGGGCAATTCGGTGCTAATCTCGCACGGTGTACCTATTGGCTCCACCTTGTTAGCATCGTACACGAAATCGGATTTCTGACTGCTGCCGGAACTGGCGTCATGGAAGTATTTGTAGTTGCGTCCGGGCAGATTGGCGTTCAGGTCGCTCACTATCTCGCCTATCGCTTCGTCGCCTTGTTCCAGTTCGACCAGTCCGTATATGTCGGCATTGATTCGCTTGAGCGCTTTGCTGATTTTGGCTCGCTGTGCCTGGCGTTCGGAATAGGTTCTGGCGCCCATCGAATTCAGCGTCATGAAGTAGTTCTCCAGATTGAATCCGCACACCAACAATCGGTAATCTCCCAGATCGGGAATACCGGCCTCCAGGTCCGCACGTTTGTTGCCGCGCCATTCTCCGCTGATCCAGGTCAGATTGTTGATGTCATTCACTTTGGCCTTCAGGTTGTACACTTTCTCTCCGCAGCGATAAGGATTGTCGTACGAGCGAGAAGGAACGCCGCTCAGGCTGATAGAACAGCCATTGGCACGAATGGCCTGATTGTATTCGGCCGAACCCGCCACACCTTGGTTATTCGGCTGGAAATGGCGCCACGGCGCTACGACCAGCGTGCCACTGGTATTGACGCAGATATACAGCGGCGAGTCGAAAATGACCGTTTGACCTACATAGTCGCTCAGTTCCTGGGTGGACCAGGTTTTGGGATTGGCGATGGTAATATGTACGTCAGCCCAACTTACGCAAGCGCAGAATAGGCATAAAACGAGCAAAAGGCGTTTGTTCATGACCGATTTGTACTACAAATGTGCGGCAAAGGTACGAAAAAATTTGCATATGTGCAAAAAAAAGTGTAACTTTGCGCTCGATTTTGAAAAAATAGTATTAACCGACCATGACTTTTTCAGAATTTTTGGACAAAATCAAGTTGCGCTCGTGGGGAAAGTACGTGATTACTTTGCTCGTATTTCTGGTTGTGTATCTGTTTATCGGCGACCAGAGTATGATCCATTTTGTCCGTCGTGGCCGTGAGATTCACCATTTGGAGCAGCAGCGCGATATGTACCGTGCGGGCATAGAAGCTACGCAGGCTGAGATAGAGATGCTGAATGATCCGGATAGCCTGGAGCGCTTTGCGCGCGAACAGTACTTTATGCACGAGAAAGACGAAGATATCTATCTGGTGGAGGAGAAGCAATGAGAAAATCTACTATTATACTGATTGTCGGACTGGTGATTTTGGCTGCAGGTGCAGTAATGAGTGTTTGCAAGATTGAGCCGTATGCCGATTATGCACTGATAGCCGGTGCTATCGTAGTGATTGCACGTGGTTTTGTCCGTACGCACGAGGCACCCAAACCGACCGACGAAACGAAGCCTGAGGATGCAGGACAAACTGAGGACTGAACATATTATTTTAGGCGTTGACCCGGGCACTCTTTTTATGGGTTACGCCGTGCTGAAAACGATAGGCCAACAGGTTGAAATTCTGGAGTTTGGCGTTCAGGATGTGCATAAACTGGAAGGCCAGTATCCGCGTTTGCAGCAAGAGTTTTTTTTTCTGCAAAATCTGATAGAAAAATACCATCCTTCTTGCTTGAGTATTGAGACGCAGTTTGTGGACAAAAACCCGCAAACGATGATCAAGATTGTGCATGCTCAGGGAGTGGCTATCGCGGCTGCGCTGAGCAAGGATGTGCCGGTCTATGAATATTCTCCGATGAAGATCAAAATGGCCATTACCGGCAATGGTCACAGCACGAAGCAACAAGTGGCAGCTATGCTTCAGCGTTTTCTGCATATTCCGGACGAGCAGATGCCTAAGAAACTGGATGCAACCGATGCGTTGGCTATAGCTTATTGCCACTTCTTGCAACTGGGTTTGCCTGTGTCGTCAGGCGGTGCAAAAGACTGGAAAACTTACGCACAGCGTAAAGGTCTGACCGACAAGAATCTGACAGGTCCGAATGCGCAACTTCTGGCCGCCCTGCAATCCGTTAAGAAAAAGAAGTAATTGGGTAAAAATAGATTTTTTTTGTAAAAAATCTCCCAACTTCTTGCTTATTCGATTTTTTTTTTGTATTTTTGCACCCGAAAATTAGAAATGTTCGGCAACGATCGTTCAACACTAACTTATTAAAATAAATTATGGCTTACAAAATTTCGACCGATTGTATCGCATGTGGTACGTGTATTGACGAGTGTCCGTTAGGCGCAATCAAGGAGGGTGAACACTACTCGATTGATCCGGAACTCTGTGCAGAATGCGGCACATGTGCAGATGTATGTCCGAGTGGCGCTATCAGTCTCTGATAGGCGCCTGAGGCGACCTAAGAGGGACTACCGCGCGTAGCCCCTCGCTTTTCGGTTGCAGCCATCATTACAAAACATTAACCTACGAACCGATGAAAAAAGACGAAGAAGCTAATGAGAAAGAAGTCTCCATGTTAGACGCGTTTATCAGGATCCATGATTACTTGGTATCCCACTCGTCGATGCCTATCCGTCGCAAACTGCTGGATGAGATCGACTGGAACGACCGTCTGATTGCCATCAAAGGTGGGCGAGGAGTAGGAAAGACTGATTTTCTGCTGACGAGTGCCAAGGAGATTGAGGAGAAAAAGAAGAACCAACAGGAAGAGTACGTACCCGACGGTCGCAGGCGTAGGCGTCAGAACCCGAATGCCCGTCCGTGCCTGTATGTTAATCTGAATGACTTCTTCTTTACCCATCATTCGCTGATAGAATTGGCGGCAGAGTTTGTGAGCAACGGCGGTGAGTATCTGTTTATTGACCAGATATTCAAGTATCCGGATTGGGCTCACGAATTGCGCAGATGCTATACCAAGTTCAAATCGCTACACATTATTTTCTGCGCTACCCCGGTATTGGCTATAGAGGAAGAGAACCGCGATATTGGCGACATAGTGAAGACGTACAACTTGCGTGGATTCTCGTTCCGTGAGTACCTGAATATCCAGACCGGCTTGCATTTCCAGTCCTACACATTGGAGGAGATCCTGCAGCACCACGCTTCCATCTCGCGTGAGATTTGCGAGCGTGTGCGTCCGTTGGATTATTTCCAGAGTTATCTGCGTCACGGCTATTATCCCAGTTATCTGGAGAGCAACGATTTTGATGTAGAGTTGCTGAAGACGATGAATACGCAGTTGGAAGTGGATGTGCTGATGAACAAACAGATAGATGTGGCTTGTCTGCACAAACTGCGCAAACTGCTCTATATACTGATGTGCGAGACGCCGTGTGCGCTGAATGTCAGCAGTATCTCGGAGGATATCGGACTGAGTCGTGCTACTACGATGAACTATATCAAGTATCTGAAGGATTCGCGTCTGATCAACCTGTTGTATCTAGAGCATAAGAACTTTCCAATGAAGCCATCGAAGGTATATATGCACAATACCAATCTGGCCTATATGAATTTTATGCGTGAGCAGTCGCCTATCGACTTGTACGAAACCTGCTTCTATGCTTCGATTCACGGTTCACACAAGGTGAACGCTACCGAGCGCAATGCGATGTTCGTCATAGACAACAAGTACTATTTCGATGTTCGTGAGCGTGCTCCGCAACGCGATACTATTCGTCCTACAGCGGTAGGCGAGCTGGAAACTGGACGCGGTAACCTGATACCGTTGTGGCTGCTGGGATTCCTCTATTAATCCGGACTACAGAACAAACAACACTATATAAAAAAGACAATAACAACAATGGCAAAAGAGAAAAAATTTATGACCATGGATGGTAACGCAGCTGCGGCGCATGTGGCTTACATGTTCACCGAGGTAGCTGCTATCTATCCTATCACGCCGTCGTCTCCGATGGCGGAGAACGTGGACGAGTGGGCTGCCGCAGGTCGCAAGAACCTGTTCGGCGAGACCGTACTCGTGCAGGAGATGCAGTCTGAGGCCGGTGCTGCAGGTGCCGTTCACGGTTCGCTGAACGCAGGTGCGCTGACCACCACTTTCACGGCTTCGCAGGGTCTGCTCCTCATGATCCCGAACATGTACAAGATCGCCGGTGAGTTGATCCCGACCGTCTTCCATGTATCGGCTCGTACGCTCGCTTCGCACGTGCTCTGTATCTTCGGTGACCACCAGGATGTCATGGCTTGCCGCCAAACCGGTTTCGCTATGCTCGCTGAGGCTTCCGTACAAGAGGTAATGGACCTCGCCGGTGTTGCTCACTTGGCAACTATCAAGAGCCGTGTGCCGTTCCTCAACTTCTTCGACGGTTTCCGTACTTCTCACGAGTACCAGAAAGTAGAGGCGATGGATATGGAGGATCTCCGTCCGCTCGTTGACTACAAGGCACTCCAGGAGTTCCGTGAGCGTGCCCTCAGCCCGATGCGTCCTGAGATGCGCGGTATGGCGGAAAACCCCGATGTCTTCTTCGCTCACCGCGAGAGCTGCAACCGTTACTACGACGGCGTAGCAGACATCGTTTCCGACTACATGAAGGAGATCTCGAAGATTACCGGTCGCGAGTATCGTCCGTTCAATTACTACGGAGCTGCTGACGCAGAGAACATCATCATCTGTATGGGTTCCGCTTGCGAGGCTATCCGCGAAGTGATTGATTATGAGGCTGCCAAGGGTAACAAGAAACTCGGTCTGATCAACGTTCACCTCTATCGTCCGTTCAGCCTCAAGTACTTGCAGGAGGCACTGCCGAAGAGCGCAAAGCGTATCTGCGTGCTTGACCGTACCAAAGAGCCGGGTGCTAACGGCGAACCGCTGTACCTCGATGTAAAAGACGCACTCGACGAACTCGGTCTGAAAGACCTGCTCGTTGTTGGCGGTCGTTACGGTTTGGGTTCCAACGATACCACTCCGGCACAGATGCTGGCTGTCTTCGAGAACCTCGCGCTGCCGCAACCGAAGAACCACTTCACCGTGGGTATCAACGATGACCTCACCTTCACTTCTCTGCCGGTTGGCGAGGAGATCGCGATGGGTGACGCTTCGCTCTTCCAGGCTAAGTTCTACGGCCTCGGTGCAGACGGTACCGTAGGTGCTAACAAGAACTCGGTTAAGATCATCGGTGACACGACCGACAAATACTGCCAGGCGTACTTCTCTTACGATAGTAAGAAATCCGGTGGATTCACCTGCTCGCACCTCCGTTTCGGCGACGAGCCTATTCACTCCACTTACCTCGTTACCACGCCTAACTTCGTGGCTTGCCACGTTCAGGCTTACCTCCACATGTACGATGTGACCCGCGGTCTGCAGGACGGCGGTACGTTCCTGCTGAACACCATCTGGGAGGGCGACGAACTGGTTAAGAACCTGCCGAACAAAGTGAAGAAATACTTTGCTGAGCATCATAATAAAGTTTATTACATCAACGCTACCAAGATCGCACAGGAGATCGGTCTGGGCAACCGTACCAACACCATCCTCCAGTCTGCATTCTTCCGCATCACCGAGGTCATCCCTGTCGAGAAAGCCGTAGAGGAGATGAAGCACTTCATCGTGAAGTCCTATGGTAAGAAGGGTGAGGATGTCGTTAATAAGAACTACGCAGCCGTAGATCGCGGTGGTGAGTACAAAGAGCTCGCTATCGACCCGGCATGGGCTAAACTTGGTCCGGACGAGGCAAAGGACTACGGCAACGAGCCGGAGTTCATCACCAAGGTTGTTCGTCCTATCAACGGTCAGGACGGTGACTTGCTGCCTGTATCTTCGTTCAAGGGTATCGAGGACGGTACTTGGCCCGCAGGTACGGCGAAGTTCGAGAAACGCGGTGTATCGGCGTTCGTACCGGTATGGAACCCCGACAACTGTATCGAGTGTAACAAGTGTGCGTACGTTTGTCCTCACGCTTGTATTCGTCCGTTCGTGCTCGACGAGAAAGAACTCGCAGGCCTCAACGGCGCTGCTACCCGTGAGATGAAGGCTCCGGCTGCCATGAAGGGTATGCACTTCCGTATGCAGGTAGGCGTTATGGACTGCCTCGGTTGCGGTAACTGCGTCGATGTATGTCCGGGTAACCCGAAGCAGGGCAAGGCCCTCTCGATGGTGGATCTCGAGAGTCAACTCGGCGAGGCAGCCAACTGGGACTACTGCGTAGAGAAAGTGGCTACCAAACAGCACCTCATCGATATCGCTTCCAATGTCAAGAACAGCCAGTTCGCTACGCCGCTGTTTGAGTTCTCTGGCGCTTGCTCCGGTTGCGGTGAGACTCCGTACCTCAAACTCATCAGCCAGCTCGTCGGCGACCGCGAGATCATCGCCAACGCTACGGGTTGTACCTCTATCTACTCCGGTTCTGTTCCTTCGACTCCGTACACCAAGAATGAGAAGGGTCACGGTCCGGCATGGTCCAACTCCCTCTTCGAGGACTTCTGCGAGTACGGTCTCGGTATGCAGATCGCACACCGCAAACTGCGTGAGCGTCTTGCTGCTCTCATGCAGAAAGGTCTCGAGTGCGCGGATTGCTCCGACGAACTCAAGGCGATGTTCAAAGAGTGGCTGGAGAACCAGAACTCTGCAGAGGTTACCAACCGTCTCTACGAGCCGATGGTGGCTGCTATGGAGAAATGCGGTTGCGACACCTGCAAGGCTATCCTCGCTGAGAAAGACCATATCGTTAAACGCAGCCAGTGGATCGTTGGTGGTGACGGTGCTTCCTATGATATCGGTTACGGCGGACTCGACCACGTCATCGCTTCCGGCGAAGATGTCAACATCCTCGTGCTCGATACCGAGGTGTACTCCAACACCGGTGGTCAGGCATCCAAAGCAACGCCGCTTGGCGCAATCGCTAAGTTCGCCGCTATGGGTAAGCGTGTACGCAAGAAAGACCTCGGTATGATTGCTACCACGTATGGATATGTTTACGTAGCACAGATCGCTATGGGTGCAGACCAGGCACAGACCCTCAAGGCTATCCGCGAGGCTGAGGCTTATCCCGGACCGTCGCTCGTCATCGCTTACGCGCCGTGTATCAACCACGGTCTGAAAGCAGGTATGGGTAAATCGCAAGCCGAAGAAGCCAAAGCTGTTGAGTGCGGTTACTGGCACCTCTGGCGTTACAACCCGCAGCTCGAGGCAGAAGGCAAGAACCCGTTCTCGCTCGACTCCAAAGAGCCGCAGTGGGATAAATTCCAAGACTACCTAAAGGGTGAGGTTCGTTTCGCTTCTGTAGCAAAACAGTTCCCGAAGGAGGCAGACGAGCTCTTCGCCGCCGCTCAGGAAAACGCTCAGTGGCGTTACAAGAGCTACCTGAGAATGTTGGGTACTGCTTGGTAATTATTCAATGACCGCGCGTGTACGCGTAGTAATAAGGAGAGGCATCCATCGGGTGCCTCTCCTTATTATTAATTTTTCGTCAGAGAGATATACTTGGGTGGTTTTGAACCTTTAGTCGTCGATGCGGATGAACTCCAATTGGCGGTTGAACTTCAGGTCGAGACCGTTATTCAGTTCGGCTTTATAGCCGCGGTCATCTTTGCCCCACTCGGTGATAAATGCGTTCGGGAAGTTAGCTTTGATATAGGCTTGCACGGGTTCTGGAACAAGCGCAGAGGGCACTTCCGTCAGTTTGCAATCCACTTTCTGTAACTCACCCGCCTTGTTGAACTCGATTGTGCGACCGTCGTTGAAACGGATATCGTATTCGTCGTCAAACAGCCCTTTATCTAACAGGACATACGCAATCTGCGCAGCATCAAAATGGGCAGCCACGATGGCTTTTGCCGGTTCGGGGACTTGATCATAAGTGATTACTTGCTCATTAGTACAAGCTGTGAAGGAGCATGTCAGCGCAAGTAGCGCCATAAATAAAATCTGCTTCATAATAGTTTGTCTTTTGTTTGTTAAAATGTTGTCAATTAGAGCATTAGAAAAATTGTGCCATATATCAATTGGTTCACTTCTTATTTCGCCACTTCCGCTACGATATTCTGCTCGAAGTCCTTGGGTTCGGCTACCGGCGCAAAGCGTTGGATGGTCTTACCATCCTTGGGAACAAGGAACTTGGTGAAGTTCCAGAGGATATCGCTGTCTTTCTCCACGCTCTTGCTGATACGTTTGAGCATAGCGTGTGCGGCTTTGGCTTTGAGTCCTTTGTATTCCTCGGTCGGTGCTTGCGATTTGAGGTACTCAAAGACGGGATTTGCGTTAGCGCCGTTCACATCGCTTTTTGCCATCAGCGGGAAGGTCACACCGTGGTTGAGACGGCAGAACTCCTCGATCTGCTCATCGCTTCCGGGTTCCTGGTTGGCGAATTGGTCGCAAGGGAAACCGAGGATAACGAATCCTTGGTCTTTGTATTTCTTATAAAGTGCCTCCAGACCGTCGTACTGCGGCGTGAAACCGCATTTCGAAGCGGTATTAACGATGAGAATAACTTGACCTTTGTAATCTGCGAAATCTACTTCTTTGCCTCTGTTGTTGAGGACTTTGAAATCATAAATGGTTGCCATATTTGTATTTTTTTTTAATTAAATGAAATGAGTATTAGTACGATACATGCCGACCAAAATAACTACCAGCAGGGCTGATAGTTACTCATCATTCATATCTTACAACCGTTCCTATCGGAGCGTCCAATAGGTGGATGTTGTATTTGACAGCTATCTTCTTTGCTATGCTGTCCGGCTCGTACCAAGGATGCATGGCTAAAGAATACTTGTCGTGGTGGACGGTAAAGACCTGCTTGGCCTGCAAATCCAGGATGACTTTTTCGAGGTCTTCGGGCATAGTGTGGATATATTTCCAGTTGGCGTTGTACTGCCCGTTTTCCAGAAAAGCAAGATCAATAGAACCAAAACGCTCGTGTATCTCCCTAAAGCGTTTGTCATAACCTCCATCGCCTCCGATATAAACCTTGCGCCCGCCGGCTTCAATCATAAACGAAGCCCAAAGCGTCTGATTGCGTTTGCCCAAGAGACGATTAGAGAAATGGCGAGAAGGCAAGCAAGTAACATACAAGTCGAAAGAAGAAAGACCGCTACGCTCAAAGTCGAAAGAGTCATACCAATCGAGTTCGACGATTTGCTCGTCCGAATAGCCCCAGTAACGCAGGTAGTCGGCGATGCCAAGCGGACAAACAACCTGTTTGACTTTCGTACGAATATCTCGCAATGTTGCATAATCCATGTGATCCCAATGCTCGTGAGTGACGATGAGCACATCTATTTCCGGCAAATCGTTCGGGCGGTAAATATCGGTTCCAGAGAAGGATTTCAGCATCATAGATGACGGCCATTCGGGTTGAAGGAGTGGGTCCACAAGTACACGCTTACCATTCAAACAGAACAGATACGATGAATGTCCGAACCACACCAGCCAATCCTCATCTGTAGGAAGCGCCCTCAGATCCGTTTTGACAGCCTCTATAGGCGTACTCGGGATGCGAATTGTGTCCTTGTCGGACAGGAAACGCTTGAGCATTTTGAAAGTTCTATGCTTAGCGGCTTCTCCGTGTATATCACCCGTGAACTGTGGAGTCGATTCTTGGTTTTGGAACATCCCGTCATAATAGTTCTGCGAGGCTTGAATGCGCTCTAACGAATGATGCCGCCAAAGTCCGAATGCTGGGTGTGACAATATAGCCAGTCCTGTGCCGGTAACCAAGAGGATAATTCCTAATATGATGATTAACATTTTCTCCACCATTCCTTACTCGCTTCAATTATCATTCGTTTGCGATGGTCTATCGTAGCAGCAGGTCTTTCAGTTTGATCCGCGGATTGCGGTATTGACGTTCTTTGCGAACATCTTGACCATTTGTACGGAACGCTTGCTGCGCACAGGCATGTACGCAAGCGAGGCACACGGTACAATGGTCTCCTGTGAAAGCGACCTGCGCTGTCTCTCGACTTTCGACTTTCGACTCTCGACTTTCTACTAATTGTATGTTCTCCATCGGGCAAACACGTACACAAGTACCACAACCGTTACATTTGTCGACAATCACTTTCGGACCCAGGCAATGAATCATTCCTCTCTCTATTGCCGGGCGGCCGAGGAGCCATGAGAGAAGACCAAACCAACTATAATGCAGCACGTGACTTTCTTCCTCCAGTTCACGAATAATTTGCTCCATGCGAGCCGGCACGCGTTCGAACTTACCCAACTGTTTGTTGGGGTTACGCCCGAAAGCCAGCGCACTATTATCGGGCACACTCACTTTGTGGCTATATGCCAGTTCGATACCTTTCTCGCGCAGAATGCGACGTAACACCCAGATGCAGTTGCCAGCCGCGCTTCCGCACGTGACGACCGTAAAGACGTATGATTGCGGACTGATCTTCAATTGCGCAATCATCTCGGGCAAAGCAGGTGGCAGATTGAAATCGTAGGTCGGAAAGACTAGACCGATACGTTTCTCGTTCGTCAAGTCCTGCTGAACTGCTTCAATCAGTGGCATGAGTCGCTCGTTCAGCCGTTCTGCCAGTTGTCGTGCTACGGCGAGGCTATTTCCTGTTGCAGAAAAATAAAGAATCATATTCTATTTATCGTCTTTTGGTATGCCAAGCGCTCATCGCCTGAAAGTAAATAAATGATTCCGCAGTAGTTAAATCCGTGTTTGAGGATGTTATGCTGCATGATAGTATTGTCACGATGCGTATCTACGCGGAGCGTACGTGTCCGTTCAAAAGCCCATTCAAGCACGCTATCCCATACTCCATGCACATCTGGCCAACTCGCCAAACGATGGACGACATAGTACGGTTCATCGTTCAACCATGCACCTTTATAGATTTTCTCGTACGTCGGTTCCGGAGCCGGAAGAAAGGCGAAGTATGCTACTATCCGCTCGTCATCTGTGACCACAAAGCCGCCGTCACGAGCGATGTCCGCATGGATAACTTCTGCCGACGGATAACCGTTGATCCACTGGCTCGCATTACCCGAACGATGCATCAGTTCCCGCGCCGCATCTATTACCGGCATGATAGCAGGGATATCATCATATGTCGCAAGTCGGATAGTACGATGCATATTATATCCATTCACTAATTTCTAACTTGTTTAATGCCCTCTTACAAACTGCCCTTCGGGCTTGTAAATACTTGCCGGAAGAAGTCCACGGCATATCGTACCACCTCGTTGCGACGGGTGGTAATGGTGTGATTGACTCTGGGAATGACCTGCAGCGTAGCGTGTTCGCCATACGTCTCTAGGTATTTCTCGCTACACCAAAGCGGCACAATATTGTCTTTGTCGCCATGCAGTAGCAATACCGGTCCGTGATACGCAGCAGCTGTTCCGAAGATGTCCAATTGTTGCGTCGTAAGCAGATATTCCCTGCCTAATTTCATCATTCCCCAGCATCGGATGTACTCAGGCGGATTCTGCGGATCAAAGCGCGCATTGAAGAACTTGCCGCCTTGGCATGCTTCTTTGATAACCGATCCCGGAGCCACCAGCACCACACCGGCAGGCTCCTTTTGCTCGCTCGCCAAACGTCCTGCTGTCATGGAAGCAATCACACCTCCTTGCGAGTGACCGAGTAATCCCACCTGACTGACATACGGCAAACTCTGCACATAATCCCACACAGCGCGTGCGTCCGCCAACTCTTTCTCGATGGTCATGTCCTGCATCCGCCCTTCGCTCTTGCCGTGACCGTTGAAGTCAAGACGGATAGAAGCGATACCCGCTTTGGCAAGTTCCTTGGCGAAGGAAGGAATAGGCACCCAGTCCTTGCTGGCAAAAATACCGTGCATCAATATCACCATTGGCACTTGGTTGGTCTCAGGATTAAATCCTTTGGGCAAAGTGATGGTACACGCAACCTTTCCCTGCGGTCCCGCAAGGCTTATCTTCTGCTCTTGCCGACTGCATGCCTGCAAGGGCATGAACATGAACACCAATAGTAATAATACTATTTTCAGGACTTTTGAATGTTGCGTTATGTATTTGTCGTATGTCATTAGTCAATCACAACGGCCGTGCCGCATCTTCAATGGTTTAAAACCTATATTGCTTCCTATAAAATCACTTCGTGGTCGAAGGCAAGTTTGCTGCCTCTACTAATCGTTTGCCTAATTCGTACGCTTTCTGTAAGTCCTGCGGGAAACGGGTCTCGCGGATATGCGCACGGGTCGGTTCGTCCACGGCAGTCTCGTATTTGGAGTAGTCGTTGAACTGGTATGTTTCATGCGAACAAAGCATCTCCGGCTGACCGCCAAAGATACCCAATACACGGTTGCTCTCTCCAAGAATGACATCGTAATGCAGCGGTTGCATTAAGTTCTCCGGTGCGTTCATTGTGTATATCGTAGCGCATTGGAGCGGCTTGCGAATGAGCGGCTTGGAGTAGTCGTTGTAATTGACCGCAGGGAAGACGAGACGCTCGATGAACGCACGCGCCATGCCTGTCGGGAACGAGTCATAGACAGGCGAACCTATAACCAGCACGTCGGCGTTGATGACCTTCTCCAGCACGGGTTGCAGCTCGTCCTTGAAACCACAAAGACCATTTGCCGTATTGCCCTTGCGTTTGCAGAGGAAACAGCTCATACAACCTTTGTAATTGAGACCGTAGAGATGGATCATCTCCACTTCTGCTCCGGCTTCCTGTGCGCCCTTCATGGCGGCTTCCAACATCTGCGCGGTGTTTTTGTTCTTGCGCGGAGAACCATTGATAAAGATTGCTTTCTTAGCCACAAGGGCACGATTAACTTCGTTGTTCATAGTATCCTTGCACGATTTGCATGCAAAATTACAAAAAAAATCCCACATACGCAAGTTTTTGTGGGATTTTTTGGATTAGAAGGAATGATTTTATTATTCTATCTTCTTTATTATTTTCGCAGGATTGCCGGCAACGACCACATCGTCGGGGATGTCATGAGTGACAACCGAACCGGCTCCTACAATTACGCGGTTTCCTATAGTAACACCCGGACAAACGATTACTCCGCCGCCCAGCCAGCAGTCATCGCCAATACGAATAGGCAGACCTGTTTCTATGGTCTGACGCCGCTCCAGATAATCATGCGGATGGTCAGGCGTCAACAGTTGGCAGTTGGGCCCGATAAGCGTGTGGGCACCGATGGTAATACCTCCACCATCCAAGAAGACGCCATTAAAATTGACAAACGAACCTTCGCCTATGCTGATTCGGTTGCCATGGTCGCAATGGAATGGCGGACAGATGATCACCGAAGGATGGGCATCCGGGATGAGGGCTTTGATACAACGGTGCAACTCCTCCATGTCCCATGCGCCGCATTGATTGAGATCCCGCATGGCATAATACGCCCGCAGGATATTCGCCTGAACCTCCTTGTCCGTATAGTCATACGGCAAGTTATGAAGCATTTTTTCGTATTCTGTCATCATTTTTTCCTGGTGTATTTGGCTTTGACAATCTCGTATGAATTGCGGATGAGGTCTTTGGTGAGCGCGTCTGACGAAGTGTGCGGTCCCTCAATCCCCAATTCAATAGCTTTGGCTTTGAGTTCTTCTGCAATACGTGCCATCCAAACCAAAGTGTAGATAAAGGCAGTAGGGACCCCCCATAAATAAGCTTTCCAATATGGCAGCACTTTATGCCCGAGAATCGTCTCTATCTCCTCTTGCAGTCCACCTAACGGCATATAGAACAAGAAGAATAGTCCGGCAGTAAAGAAGTCGATAAAGCCAAGAAGGAAACCCGGTCGATGGGTGTGATGGAACATCGTATAAGTCATCATTAGCGTACGTATTTTATGAGGGCATAGCCTATGGCAATAAACTTATCTATTAAAAAGAGCGCTGTATATCAGTTCATGTTCACTCAGTGCAGCCGCTTCAGTTCATTATAAATCATAGCACGAATAAATGATGGCAATTGAGAATATCGTTTGGCGTTACCCGTATTCGGGTCAACGGGTGCTTGCGGATCAGGGTGTTTGCTGTGTGAGTTGGGTAATTGAGCCAGAAAACGCGCTTTGAAAGCAGAATAAAGCGCAAAAGCTTCGTCCTGCGTGTAGTAATCAGGGATGTTATTAAACAGCCGATGGAAGCGTTGTTGCTCTGTCAGGCCTTCCTTTTGGGCAGATTGCAGAATCTGCGTTGTGCGATGGCAAGCCTCTCGCCAGCGATTATGGTGTGCGAGTTCGGCCCCTGTTGGGGGCGTTTTTTCGAAATCGCGCGGGTGCATGATAGCATAGGCTTCCTGGCGTCCTTCAAAAATAACTCGTCCGTTCTCGTCTCGGTATTTTTTCTGGCGGTTAACGATGCCTTTGCGCGTAAGAGCACCGTGGATTTCACGGATAGGATGCTCTAAAATGATGCGTGCCATATTATGGTGCTTTAAAAGAATTAAAAACGTTACATTGTAGTGGTGTTCTCTGCTTATGGTCAGCATATTAACATACGGATAGCATAAGAATAACATACGAATCACATATGTTTGTCTGCTGTAAGTCGGCAGCAAAGGTGCTGACGAGTGCTGACGATAAGTGGCATACGCCGAGACGTATGCCACTTATGGTGGTTAGAACAAATAACCCATCTTGACGTAGAAATTGGTGTATTTTTGGTTGTCTTGGCGGTCGATAGGCATACCCCAATCTGCCGAGAGAACAAAGTTCTCGTTCATACCAATCTTAAGTCCGAGACCTACGGTCATATGTGGATAATAGACTTTCATCGGGTCTTCCGTTTTGAAGTAATCGGCAAAATTCTCGCCCGCCTCGTGATTGGCATCGAACGCTTCTTGCAGCGTGGAGTAGGTGCCATTGGTATGGCGTTTGACCAGTTCATTCAGGTCGTATGGCTGGGTGATGACCCCCATATCGAAGAACGGATTGAGGCCGATATAGAAATGCTGGCGGCCGATATCGAAATTGACGACGCGGAAACGGAACTCGACATTAGCAAAGAGGAAACCGTTAGCCAGGATACGATTGGCCATCATACCACGCACTGAGTTTCCGCCTCCCAGTCCCTCGTAGTAAACACGCTGTATAAAGAGCGTATTGAGGTAGTTGTTCATATAGAAGGGCGAGTTTCCGGCAATATTGTTCTGCGTGCCTACGCGGTAGGCGAAGGTGATGCGGTTGATGCCGTTCTTGTCATAGTAGCAAGGCACATAATGGCGGAAAGTGAAGTTGAATTGGAGGTGGTTGTATCCCGCAGCAGCTTGCTGACCATAAGCGGCATTGAAAGCAGCCGAATAGGTGAAGAAGAGGTCGGTATAGATACCCTTGTTAGGTCCCTGGCGCTTATCTCGCGTATCGTAAGTAATACCAGCACGCAGGTACGGGTGCCATCCACCGTTCATCTCGTCCAGCCCAATCAGTCCCCATGTTTTGTACTTGTCGTATAGACCTTGCACAGACGGGTCGAGCGGTTTCTGTTCCCAACGTTCTTTAGTGGGGTCGAAAGGATGTTTCTTTCCGTTGAGCATATCGATATCGCAGTCGTCGATGATATAGCCCAGCACACCCAGTCCGGCATTCCACTTGAGGTCCTTGTAGATAGTGCCCTCGATATCGCCGGCAATACGGATAAGGTCGCGTTTATACTTATAGAACACGCGCGAGCGGTAGTCTTCCGGATGCGGCATCTTCTCTGTTTTCTTTTTCCAGAAGTGCCAGTCGTAATTGTACTGCGACTCGAAACCATTGAACCCGTAGAAATCGCACATAGCATCGGGCAGATAGGTGGCGTCGAGCGTGAGGCGGTAACCCGGGATGAGGTACTTGGAGTCGTAGTTGAAACGGAAAATACCATGGTGTTTGGTGGTATAAGCCGCCTCGAAATAGAGCGAATGGATATACTCGGGATACTGGCTGCCATCGCCGTAGTAATAGACATTGGTCAGCACACCGCCCTGGAAGCCATAGTCGGCATCATAGGCTACAGAAGGGAGGATACCAAAGTTCCACCCTGTCTTGATTTTACGTCCCGTAGAATCTACTTCTTGTGGTTTGGGCTCACGTTTAGCCTGCAAAGGCGAGAGGCTAGCGGCGAAAGGCGAAAGGAGCAGCAGGGCTGCTAAGATATATTTTTTCATTTTATATTTTACAATTAAGATTTAACATTTTTATGGTAAGAGCATAGCGATAGCTACACCCAGATAGGTGCCGACGGCATAACCAACCAGACCGATCACGATACCGGAGATCAGCACTTTCTTATTTTTCATTGCTCCCACAACAGGCGGAACGAATGGAGGTGAGCAGAGTAGGGCAATCTGGCTGACACAGAACAGATCGCCACTGACATGTGCTATTCGGCAGAAAATCAAGTGAGAAACGGCAGCAACAATCATTACCCATGCCACGAATAGCCCAATCATCAGCGAACCGCCGTTGACACTATGGATATCGAACAGCGAAGCTACGATGACCGAGAAAATTAGGATGAAGAACATACCCAGTTCGAAAGTCTTAGGCAGTTCGCGCACCCACCGGAAAAAGGAGGCGATGATAGACAGCGTAGTGATGGTCAGTATGACTACCAGTTCGTTCAGTGTGCCGGTCAGCAGCAAGGCTAATCCTGCACCGATGGCCAGGAAGAGCAGACTCAAGCCCAGTCCGACAAACATGCCGCCAACGTTCTTGCGGTCGAACATGCCGCGGTAGTTCTCTACGTCCTTCGATTCTACCGCCTCGTCGGTACGTCCCTTGCGTGTCACGTCTTCGTATGGCAGGATCTTTCTGAAAACCTTGTAACCGCCACCAATAATAAAGAAGATATACGGTGTGGTCAGCACCATCTCGAATGCCAGCACGATAGCCATAATGGTTTTGTCAACACCGAGCGATGCGCCCAAGGCATTGAAATTCATCGTGCCGCCGGTATAGATACCGGTCATCATAGCAGCCACCTTGTTGAATTCCGGAACATCATTGGTGCGGAAAATAAAATAACCACTGACGATAGCAATCAGCACTGCCATTATACCTCCCACCAATGACCAGATAGTTTTAGGCAAAGCTTTGGTCCATAGACGGAAATCGCAGTTGAACAACATCAGCGGAATAGCCAATGGCACAGCCACAGACATAATGGTAGATTGCAGTTTAGAGAAAGTCATCGCGGCTTCTGTTCCTGCCTCGAAATGCACAAAACCAGTTAAGGCAAAGATAATTCCTACTGCGTAGGCCGCAACTACGGTACCTACCTTTTGCATCCATGTCCAGCGCTTAAAACACTCAATAATCAGCACCGGAACGAGGACATACAATGCAATAATGAGATACGCTCGTATCATAATGATTAGATTTTAGATGTTAAATGAAAAAAAATTTTTTTTTATGTTATTTTTGAGATCTAGTTTGTCTTAGGATGCGTACTTGATACATATATTCCTGCAGGAATATCCAGAATGGCAGTGTGATGAATAGCGTGAGTGGAATACAAATCACCTGCCATACATATTGTACCGAATTGTGGAAGGCCGGGTCCTTGACTTTCCATCGGATGAGCAACCAGGCCATCCAGAGAGGAATGGTCAGTGCCAGACTGACGAGGAAAAGCGGCGACAAGAGTATTAGGATAATAAAGAGGAGCCAGTGCGGCATGCGATGGCGGGGGAAATGATTGAATGGCGCAGGCGGATTAGCTTGCAGTTTGGCAAAATTCTCCTCGTAGTGCTCGTCATCGGGCACCCACAATATCTGTTCGCGCATGCGCAGAGTCAGTTCTTCGCGCAAGGCCATAATCAGTTGCGGCCGCTCCAGGTCGCTATGTTCACGCACGAACTGCGTAACATTCAGCGGTTTGCCTATATTGACCGTCAGATCATTCCAAAGATGGTAATAATCGCCATATTCCAATCCAACCGGTTGGATGTAGATGGGTTTCTCTGCACCAAATTCATCGTTAGCTCGCAAGGCAATACGGAAAATGCCTTTGTTCAGCGGAAGAAGCGAATGCATTGGTCGATGAGTACCTTCAGGCAGGATACAGAACGGAACGCCATCATGTAGTGTCTCTACTGCTCGGTCCATGGTTTCATCGTTGTGCCGCACCTCATCTACTCCATCGCGCATACGGCGGATGGGCATTATCTTGAGCCAAGTCAGCAGCTTGGCCAGACGCGGTTTGCGGAAGATATCCGCACGGGCGACAAACACCTTGCGTGAGTGGTCGATTCCCAAAATAGCCATAGCATCGCATAGCGCGTTGGTATGGTTCGGCGCAAAGATAACGGCTCCATCGGTAGGGATATTCTCCTTGCCGATATAACGCATATGCCGATACGAGTGACGGAACATCCAGTCCACGTACGGTCTGAGAAATGCATATAGCCTATTTTTGTCTTGTATTCTTTTTGGCATAGGCAATGATTAAGGTAAATATTAGTATCCAAATCATACGCGCGTCCTCTTCTTATTCTATCCGCCGCGGGCACCAACGTACAAGCCAATGGAAGAGCAGATTAGGTATAGTCAGCGCCATAAGTACTACGGTACACATGCCGATGAGCGTAACGGCTCCCAACATATGCATTGCCGGATGAACAGCCAGCACCAGAATACCAATACCCACCAACATAATCAAGGCGGAAAGGAAAATGGACTGGCGATACTGTGGCAGCATAGGACGTCCCGTACGATGTTCATATAGCAAACCTTCTACCACGAAGATAGTATAGTCGTCACCCTGACCGAAAATGAATGTAGCCAAGATGATATTGACGATATTGAACTGCAAACCAAGCAGTTGCATGATAGCGAGTATCCATACCCAACTGAGCGCCATAGGCACAAAAGCGATGAGCGCCAGCCACAAGTTGCGGAAACTGAGCCAAAGGAAAAGGAACACGATTAAGCTGCAGCATAGGCCGATATAATCGAAATGGTCGCTCAACTGTCGGGTTAGATGGGTATTAAGCGTGGCGCTGTCGAATTGTCCCGGCCATAGTTCTCCGAGTGTCTCTGTGTCGATATCGGTTATGGGTTGCCAATCGGTCAGCATAGTGCAGAATGGCTCAAATACATCGGGCCGGAAACCTGCTTGTTCCGCTTCGTGACGCAAATGCATAGCGACACTGTCAGCCGAATGAGTCTGCCAGTAGTTTTGCCATAGTTCCGCGCGATGTGCCAACTCCTCACGAGCGGTCGGAGCTAGATAGGTCTGAGAGTCTGCGGGAGATGACTGATGAGCGATGGAGTCGAAGTAGGCAAAATCGGCTCGCTGCTGCTGCGTCATATAGTTGATGTGACTCAGGTTGCTGTCGAAACGCTCTTGCGGGCAAAGCATTAGGTAGGCACCCGCTGCGATGGTCAGTGCCAGCAGCACGGTGGCTACGACAGGGAAGGTAACACGTTTGGCCCAGATAGCAGGAATGCGTAGCTCGCGCAATGGTGTAGGCTTGGCCGACATCAGGTGCGGTAGCACCAGTACGCAGAATAGGATTGTACCGACCAGCATAGAGGCGGCGAAAATACCTAGGTCACGCAGCGCTTCTGCGTGGAGCGGTATGAGTGTGAGAAAAGCTCCGACGGTAGTTATATTGCCCACCACAAGCGGTGTGAGCACTTCGCTGAGAGTCTGTCGAACCGATGTCGTGTAACGCTGATGGACGAGTAGATGCAAGGGATAGTTGACCGCGATGCCGATGAGTACCGATCCAATACCCAGCACGATAGCACTGATAGTGGGCGTGTAGAGTCGCAAAACGGCCATGCCGAACAGCCAACCAAACGAGATAGAAAGCAGAATGAGCAGTATATCGCGTTTGCGTGGGAAAGCATATAGCAGCAGGGCAATGATCAGCACCAGTGACAACCCGATACACATCGCTGTATCTATCTTGATGCGGCGTGCGTTGCCCACTGCGACGACGGGGGCGCCTAACCAGCGCATCTGCAGCGATGCGAATGAAGGTTGCAAGCGGGTAATTGCCGATTGCAGACTGTCAACGAGGCGGGCGTTCTGCTGCGTCTCGGTGCCACTGTAGGGAGTGTCGTAGAAACAGAATCCCATACGTTGGTCGGCTGTCATCATATATCCGTCGTAACTGGTGAAAGCCGTTTGTGCTTCAGCTCCGGAGAATTGTCCCCGTGCACCGATTGTCAGCGGCAACAGACCAAGCGGATCTGTCTGGATAGCTAGACTGAGGAAACCGGTTCCGGGCGCAGATAGGATGCGTCTATCGCGATCCAATGCTGCATGCATGGCTTCCGGCGAAAATAGAGAGTCCAGCCGTGCATAATCGGCTTCCGTCAGGAAATAAGGCATCTGGCTATGTACGTAGCGTAGACGCTCGAGATAACTGTCGATGTCAACCTCCGTAATCAATCCTGGAATGCGTTCTGCGCAACTATCTATCGCATCACATATCAGATCCGGGTCATCGCCTTCGATGATGAGCACCAATCGGTTGGCAGACTGTTGCTGCTGGTAGATAACCATCGACTCACGGTCTTCGTCCGCAATAGGGAGAAAATCCAAGATATCCTCGTTGTATCGCAGCGTCAGCGCCAAAACGAGCAGTGGTATCAACACACATCCAAACACTATCCATAGCCATCGGCGATGGGTTTGCAACACGTCATATAGATGTAGCAACCATTGATTCATCTTTCGTCAATAAACTTAATGGGCTTGCGGCTCTTGGCAGGGAAATTGATTTGCTGAATGACGTCAAACGGCAAGATCTCGATCAGCGGTGTTACACGCAGACGACTGCGGAAATGATCCTTCAGGGTTTTGATAGCTTCATCAGGCGTGATGGTTGGTCGAATACTAACACGAACCAATACCTCGTCTGTTCCCGCTTCTGACATACGTACCACGACCACATAATTGCCCACAAAATCAACATTGTCCAATACATCATTGATGGCAGGCGGGTAGATAGTAGTACCTTTCAGCTTAATCATGTTATGTTTACGTCCGATGAGTGGTGTGAGTCTGTAACTATTACGCCCGCACGCGCACGATTCAGTTATTTTAGTAGCAATATCGCCGGTACGGAAACGCAGCAGCGGCATACCCTCTACGCCAAGCGTCGTGATGACAATTTCTCCCGGTTGTCCATCGGCTACAGGCTTGTCGTCGTCACCGATAATCTCCACGATGATGAGTTCTGGATGGACATGGCCTCCACAACTATGCTCGCACTCAGAAAAAGTGGCAGACATCTCTGTGGACGAATAGGTGGCGTAGAGTTCAACCTCCGGCCATTTGTCATGGATGCGTTGTCCGAGCAGATTGAGCTGGAATTGTTGGTCACGCAGTCCTTCTCCAATGCCTATGATCTTGCGAATAGAACTATGACGATAATCGATGTTATTCTGCTCAGCATACTCTATCAGGCGCAGAATGAACGATGGTACGCACATGATGGCGGTCGGGTGGAGTCGGCGAATCGTGTCCCACTGCAGTTCAGGATTGCCGTTGCCCACACGGATGATTCCTGCTCCCATATGACGGATGCCCATCCAATAGGCCAAACCGGCCATGAATCGCTTGTCGAGCGTGGTCATTAGCTGCAGAATATCACCTTTCTTCAGACCGGCACAAGCAAAAGATTTGTGCTCGTTGTAGGCCAGCCGCTCCAAATCATGGTCGGTACAACCGAAGAGCACAGGGTCGCCCAGCGTGCCGGAAGTAGTGATATAGTCGATAATCTCGCTGCGGTCGACGCAGAGAAAATCGTCGTTGTGGAGTTGCAGGTCTTTCTTCTCGGTGAACGGCAATCGCTGCAGGTCGTCTATCGTACGGATAGAGGAAGGATCGATATGCTGGTCAGCAAACATACGCCGGTAATAGGGCGAATGAGCAGCCAAATAGCTGATCTGTTTGCGAAGCAGTTCTTCCTGGTAGTCGCGAATGCGTTCTATTGATTCAAATTCGATATCCATTGTAGAAATTCTTTTTTCCATTGATGACATTCATCGGTTCCTTTGGTCTCAGAGGCGCCAAACCCATGCCCACCTGTTAGGTATTGCACGTAACGATGGGGGATGTTTTCTGCCGTGAGAGCCGAGTCCAACAATTCGGAGTTCTGGTATTTAACTATCGGGTCGTCCACGCAGTTGATGAGAAATACCGGTGGACAATCAGATGATATGTGTTGCTCGATAGATAGTGAATCTTGCAAAGTGTGATTCCATTGACGCCATACGCCCAGAGCCGCACGACGGCTGCGCTTGTGCACATAGCGCTGGTCGGAGAAGGTGACTACTGGATAGACAGGACAAAGCCATTTCGGCCTATATGCAGTGGTATTATGCGTATGGCTCAGCATCGTCAGGTGACCGCCAGCAGAGAAGCCCATGACACCGATACGTGTAGTGTCTATACGTAGCGAATCGGCCATGGAGAACACCTGCTCAAGCGCCCATTCTACATCACGAAGCATATTAGGGTACTTATTGCCTATACCCAGCACGCGGTAGCCGAGAATATACGCGCTCACATTAGCCACACGGTATTGCAAGACAAACGCATTGATGCCATTTTGCTGTAACCACTCGGCCACACCGATGCCTTCTACCTTCATATCCAGCCAACTATAACTGCCTCCGGGACAAACGACAACACCGATGCCTGTATTGTTGGCGCTGTCGGCCAGATATGGTGTGAGCGACACCTTATATCGATTAGGTGCTTTGATAGTGCCGGGCAAGGTCTTTGCCTGCAAACAACCACATAGTAGCAATATAAATATCAACCCCTTGAATCTCATTGATGCAATATGGTTTGAACAGTTTGAATAGACGTCATGATAGTGCCGCATATGCCACGCAAGAAGATATTTTGCCCGGTCATGTAGAAACCAGGGATTCGCGTAGCCACCGAACCTATAGGCTCGCTAAGACCGAACATAGCTCCTTCCGGCGTACGGTAATCGTCACGGAAGGTGAGTGATGTGGCGCTGAATATGTCAGCAATACACTGGTCTATGGTCGGATAGAGTTTGCGCACATGCACTAGCACCTCTTCCGCTTTACGCTGTTTGTAGGCTTCGTAGGCTACATAATCTTTTTTTCTGTCCGAATGCCATGGCGCCAGTTCTGCATAGTCGAGCGGCATAACTGTCTCAATCGTTCGTGCCCACTGCTGGTTCTTAGATGTCGGAGGAGTTAGCACCAGGAGTCGTTGTTCCGGCAGGTAGTGCGTCACACTGTCAAAGGCCAGCGTCTCCGGCTTCAGACGAATATATAGTTTGAACGTGCCGAAGGTCTCCGGTGTTTGTTCGATGCGTTTGATCGTTGCAGGGCGATAGATGGGTAGGGATGTCAACGAGAGCAACTGCTTGGGATGTAAACTGTTGATAATCTGCGCGAAACGGAAGGTGTCGGTCTGCGTCTTAACCACAAATGTATCGCAGTCCATCGTTATATTTGTGACGCATTGGCTGGTTAGCACACGTCCTCCGTGGCGGCTGATATACATGGCCAGTTGGTCGGCCAGTTGTTGTGAGCCACCGATGATACGATATACACCTTTGGCTGATTTTTCCCATTCTTTTTCTCCAATCAAGTCAGCCGGTACATGGTCGAGAGTGGTGGGTTCAACGGGCAATGAGATACCTAATTCTTCCAGAGTCTGCCAAACAGCCTGCATTCCGGAGAGGAAGTGCAGTCCCGTTTGCCAAGTCTCACCGTCACGTTCGAACGAATATAGTCCGCCACCATATACGGGCATTTGTTCTAGTATAGTAATCGGATAGCCTTCTTTAGCCAGCAGTGCTCCGGTAAAGAGTCCTCCTACACCGGCACCTAAGATACCGATGGGCTGGTGGTGTGTATGCAAGAGAGAACTATAATAATACTCCATTGATTTTGCGCGACGTTTGTAGTTACGGCCCATGGACGCATCATCGGCTTGCAGAGTGGGCAGTATGGACAAATCCACATCGCTAGGGCGCATCATAAATTGACGTTTGCCGATATGGTCTATCATACCTTCGATTAGGAGAGGCTGAATAGGCAGGTGCAGTTGTTCTGCATAGTAGAACGCTCCGCGATGGAAACGACCTATTTCACCGGTATAAGAACGAGTACCTTCGGGGAATACCAATACCGAATAGCCTTCATCGGTTAGACGACGAACTTGTTCAAGTTTGCGTTGCTCGTCCCAATCGATGGGGAAGAAATCGGCTAATCGACAGAGAACGAAGTAGATAGGGTTCTTCCAGATATAATCCTTCACCATCACTGCGATTTTGGGACTAAGTGCCAAAATAGACATCACATCAATAAACGACTGATGGTTGGAAATGATGATGGATGGTTGTCCGCCAACCTCAATATTCTGCGGATTGTGAACATGTACACGCAGTCCGTTGATGGCCCATTGGTAGTGCTTGGCAAAACGTTGAACGATGCGGTGGTAGCGTGCACGGCTTTTCGCACCCTTGCCAAACAGCAAAAAATAGATAGGCGAAAGCGTTGATACAACCAACAACATAGTAGATCCAAACCAGAAGAAGGCGTAGATGGTCCTCCACCACATATTGATATAACCAAAGAAGAGAGCACCCAGACATAGGAAGCAGTTGAGGATACTAATTCGTGTGAAATCGCGCGCCGGACGGAAATGGCTGACGCGTTCCTCTTTTGGCGGATAGTAAACGCGAATAGGTACAGGGATGAGCGGTACATTGTGCCATGCTGCGAAAACCAGCAATTCCAATTCCGCTTCATAACGACTGGTCAGGATAGACAGTCCATGTAACCTGTGCAGCGGATAGATTCGCATTCCGGTCTGCGTATCCGGCAGATTGATAGTGGTTTGCAGGCGAAACCAGAAATTAGAGAACCGATTGGCAAACTTACTTTTGCCAGGCATGTTTTCGTCTGTGAACTGACGGCTACCAACAATGAGCGCGTTAGGATGCAGATCCAGAGCCTGAATGAGCAACGGGATATCTTCCGCGTAGTGTTGACCATCGCCATCAAGTGTAACAGCATAGTCAAATCCCATTTCTAGCGCTTTGCGGAAACCCGTTTTGAGTGCTGCACCTTTACCGCGGTTACTATTGTGGGTAACAAGGATGATTGGGAACTCCAATTCACCTAGCATACGAAGCGTATCATCGGTGCTACCATCCACTACCACGATGATATCGCGCACGAAATCATGAACGCGTTTCACTACATCGACAATGGTACCTGCGTTGTTATAGGTTGGAATTAGAGCACATATATGTTGCTGAGAATTGTGCATAAGGATTGTTCTCGTCGTGTATATCTATTGTATAATTGTTTTCGTCGTGTAGGGTGATTACGAAGTAGACCTCCATGTCTGGTGTAATGGCTTTGCGGAACTTCAGATTGCGAATGGACTGCAGTCGTATGTTCTTTCCGATATGTAGTGCTAACAGTTCCTCCGCAATCTGTACCAAGCATGCTCCGGGAACAATAGGGTGCCCAGGAAAATGGCCGGCAAAGATAGGGTGGGCAGCATTGAAGCGAACACGATACTCACTTCCAGTTTCAGCTACTGTGTATAGATTATTTCGTAACAACATTGTGAAATTCGATTAGCGTATCGTTTCCGTTCGTTTCGTGCAAATGTACTTTCTGAGCAATCTGAGTGGCCGGATCGAGTGTAATAACGATGTTACGGAACATGTGCTTATACTCGCGTTTACGCGGTGTGAGCGTATATACATTACCCGATTGCTGTACATCGAAATCCTGACTCGGCTGCAGATTCGCTCCCGAGACAGACTGCATAATCATCTGCAGCAAGCGTTGTATCTGCGGATTGACGTTCGATTGCTTCCCATCCAGCATCCATACGTACTGATCCGGTTTGAGATACTCCCAACGTATGTACTCCGGGGCACGATACGTGAGGTGTCCTTTAGCCACTTGCGGTTCGGAAAGCATAGCAACCTGTTTGGTTTGTACGAAGTCTGCTTCCAGAGAGATTATGAGACTTAAAATCAATGCTAACATCTTAATTAACAACTAAATAGCAGCCCGCCATGATAAACAATATCCCGACCCACTGCGTCCATGCGATATGTTCGTGAAAAACCAACATAGCGGCTATCATACCAAACACATATGCAATACTGCTGAGTGGGTATGCTTGTGAGAACGACCAGTGTTTGAGGATATACATCCACATTAGCCCGGCAATGGTAAACGATACGCCACATGCCAACCACCACCAGTTAGTCAGCTGCGAGGCAATGAAAGACCATGTCCACGAAGCTTTGCCCATCGCTTTGAGCGCTAGTTTCATGAATAGTTGTCCTCCGCAGAGGAAGAGACTTTGTATGATAGCCAGTAACAGCAAACGTAGAGTATTCATACCTATGATTGATAGTTAAACACGTGAGCTCGTGCTATATTTTGTGTCTTACTGTGAATATGCTCGAGCACCTCATCCCATTCCGGCACCAATTCGTCAAACTCAAGAATCAGAGCTGTTCGAATGCGTCCCAATGCCATTTGGTTGGTAACGTCTTGCACAGCACTTGCATACGATTCTACCCCCTGAGCATAAGTGATATTATAACCATGATTACCGGTCTGAATAGCAATCATCGATGCGATAGTGTTGTGCGTCGATTGAATGAAGGGCGTTGGTTTGAGCTCTTGCTCGTTGGTCTGTAGCATATCCAGTAGGAAACGCATCGATTGCTGCATGCAGCCCCATTGTGTGGCACAGAGAATAGCATCCGGCATCTCTATTCCGGCCAGACGCAATGCTTTGCGAGCCACCGCAACCAATTGACGTGTCTGAACGGTCATTCGGCGTGCTTCTGCAGCCGATACCAATGCTGTAATTTCCTCCGGAGCGATATGCTCTACGCTGACAACCTGTTGCATTTTGCCCTGCTGAATATTCGCTACGGAGAGGTCAACGGCTTGATCGCAAAGTACTAATGAAGACTCATTGCCACCAAAACCAAAGGCGTTGCAGAGCACATGATGCAGTGGTTGGCGCATCGTATGCGGAATTGGCTGAATCAATCCTTCTGCCGTGTGTGCCCAACGCAAGTTGGCGGGAATAAACCCTTCACGCAGAGCCATAACGCAGAAAGCCGCTTCCAAGCCACCACTAGCTGAGGTGGTATGTCCTGTAAATGCTTTGGTACTACTGATAGCAGGCATCTGTGAACCAAACAGACGCATCAGAGCAGCCGATTCACTCAAGTCATTATTAGGTGTAGCGGTGCCATGTGCATTGATGTAATCGATATCTTGTGGTTGTAGTTGGGCCATTCGGATGGCCTTGCTCATTGCCAGATAGGCACCCTCTCCATTTTCGGACGAAGCCGTTTGGTGGAAGGCGTCGCAGGTGTTGGCATAACCTCCTACATAAGCCAGAATCTGTGCTCCACGGGCTATGGCATCGGCTTCGTCTTCTATGACCAAATAACCGGCACCTTCTCCCAAATTCAGGCCGGCACGTGTGGAATCAAATGGACGACATGGTTCATTATCGAGAATCATCAATGTTCTGAACCCATTAAAATGGAAACGGCTCAGACTCTCGCATCCTCCTACCAACGCACGTTTGATTTGACCGGTACGCAGCATATCTGCTCCTACCATGATGGAATTGAGAGCAGAAGAGCAGGCGGTGGAAGGCGTTGTGACAAATCCGAAAGAACCTAACTCGCGCGCGATAGCTAACGTGGATTCTCCTGCTTCATGCAGCGCGATAGTCTCGGTATGTCTACCCTCATGATACTCGTTCCAGTACTGCTCGGTTAGGTCCATACCACCCACTGTCGTTCCTGAAATAAAGGCCATGTCGCTGCTTGGCTGCAAGTTGGCTTGTTTCAAGGCTTCGCGAGCTGCAATCAATCCTAACAATGACGAACGAGGCATAGGTTGATCGCCTATGCCGGCCAACGAGCGCAGTTGTTCGTTGGTGTACTTGACTTCGCCTACTGGTAGTTGGTGCACGCTCCGCAGATAGCGCATCGGGCCTATTCCCGATTGCTCATTCAGCAGAGCTTGCCGTGTCTCTTCGCAATTGGTACCAATAGCGCTAACAACTCCTATGCCGGTAACAACGATTCTCACTTGGTGCGATTAGCTTGGATATATTCGGCCATAGTGCGTACGGAGCGGAAGATGGCTTTGCCGGCTTTCGGGTCTGCCAACTTGATGCCGTACTCACGGTCAAGTAACATGATTAGTTCAAGTGCATCGATCGAATCCAATCCAAGGCCCTCTCCAAACAGAGGTGCATCGGTGTCGATGTCTGCGGGTGTCATTTCTTCAAAGTTCAGTGCTTCAATAATTTGTGCTTTAAGTGTTTCGATTAATTGTTCCATATAATTTGTATTTTTGCATAATACGTATCAGCGGCGCTACATTCGCACCAACCAACCAGAGCCGATTGTGGTGCAGAAGGTTGTTGTAGCGTAGTCTTCACGATTGGTAATAGTTGCTCAGCCTCTGCCAAGATATAAAAAGCAGTCTCTGCTGTATAGTGATTGCGGATGGCAATCTCCGCTGTCACGATATTGGGTAGGGTATAAACAAATAGTGCCGGGGCAGGATAGTAATTGCTTGGTGCTATTGTTTGTATGAAATCTGTGTCATTCTTGATGCTCGCACTTCTGTTGGCGAATATAACGGCTCTATTGGTCGGAAGTTCGTTCCCCGCTTCTTTTTCCGCTTGCAGCAGTAGTTCGCTTGCTACAAATCCCAATCGGCTTAGTGTGTCCATCTTGTAGAACCGTGGATAGTCGGATATGCGGCTACGGTACAATTCGCTGAGTAGTTTCTCTCCGCGTTCTGTTACCGCCAGTTCTTGTCCGTCCAAACGAACCGAGGTAGGAGTTATTTCTATTTCGTGCGTTACTCGCATGTCAGTAGTATGGCTGCATTAGTGCCACCGAAACCGGATAGCATTTTTATGAATTGTTTACCCTGAATAGCCTGTTTCTCGTTGGAGATGCAGAGCGGATAACTTGTTCCGCATAAATTGTATCCTTTGGCTGCAGGAAGAATCTGTTCCTCCACGCATAGCATACCAATGATGGTTTCTACTACACCTGCCGCTCCCATCGTATGACCATAATAGCCTTTGAGAGCACAAATAGGCAGTTTATCTATAGCTGCGCGGTGCAGCGCTATCGATTCCATCTCATCGTTGTAGAGCGTAGCTGTGCCATGTACTCCGGCAAAAGCCAGTTGCTGAATGTCGCTTTTCGCGAGCACATCCTGCAAGCACAAGTATGCGCCTTCGCCTGTGCGACTCGGAGCCGACAGATGATTCGCATCGTTGTGAATACTTCCTGCCGTCAAATGCCAGTTTGCATTCCGTTTGCTCGTCCAAATGATAGTGGCAGCGGCTTCTCCCAGGTTTAGACCTTTACGCTCGGCATCAAACGGACGACATGCTTCCGGAGATAGGGCTTTGAATGCTTGGAAACCACTTACGATGAATCTGCTCTGTATGTCGCATCCAATCACGATAGCCGTTTCGTACAATTGTGCATCTAGTAGGCGCATAGACGTTACTTGAGCGCACACGCCTGATGTGCAAGCATTGCTTACCACAATCGGCGGATTCGGATTGCCAAAATGGCGGGCAATGGATTCTGCTGGGGTCAGCAAATCGAGGTTATCTCCTTTAGTCGTACTAATGACGAAGACTACTGATTCAGCTGACGGATCTATTTGTGCTTCTGCTATTGCTTGTTCTGCACATTGGATGCATAGTGGCACAAACGACTGTGGCTTTTCAAACAGCGAAGCATAGAACGGCTCAACCGATTCAAAACGGTCGGTATATAGACGAGCCGCGGTCTTTCCAGCCAAAATAGCCTTAAAATTAGCAGTTGAGCCAACAGCCAATGGCGAGATGATACTATGTCCTATGCAACTGATCATTCGTCCACTAATGCTAGTTTGATGGTCGTTTGACAAATCAGTTCATCGCCTACATAAGTGTTGCAATCCAGTAAACTGATATTTGCCACTTCTTGCACTACTTTTGCTTCTGTCTCCAACCGTTCGCCTATATGCGGCAGACGCGTAGCCTGCATATGTTTGATGGCTCCGATATAACCGATGCGAATGGTCTGTTTTTGTTCGTGTTGTACCCATCCTGCGCGCACAGCACATGTCTGCGCAGCATGCTCCATGAGCCCTGCTATAGGTAGTACGCCGTTGATTACCAGCGGATTGTCTTCTCGGATGCAGTACGCGGTACGCACTTGCTCTGGCGAAGCATATAGCAATTCCTCCACAAATACGAACGGTGGTCTTTGCGGAATATACTCCAATATGTCAAGTTTTGTACTCACGCCCAAAAATCGTAAAAATTAAACCACTGGTATGGATACTGACGTGTCATTCGCTCGATATGTTCAGCATATTGCCGAGCCAAATCTTTTGGCCTTTCATGTCGAGGCAGAGTGGTGTCCACTTGCAATTGCTCTGTGAAGATATGGTATCTGTTCCATTTTTCTTTGATGACAAAGCATAGAACAACAGGGCGTCTCAACGATGCACTCAGCACGAATGGTCCGGCTGGCAGTTGTGCTTCGCTGCCAAGAATGGTGCAGCCAATCGTCTTGTCGTTTTGAGCCATCTTCCGGTCTCCAGCAATCGCAAGTACTTCGCCGGCTTGCAATATCTCGTTGATACGATAGATATGACTCATGTCGTTAGGAAAGACGGTTATCATTCCCATGTTGTTCTTCGCTAGTACTTTGGCACGCTGTTCCATCACTACTTCCGATTCCCCTCCAAACGCCAAGATATTCATTCTTTTCTCTGGCGTGCTGAGGCTGTATGCTGCCATTTCGCTATTGCCAACATGTGAAAATAGTAAGATAAATCCTTCCGGTTGATTAGTACGGCCATAGAAGTGCTCGCTGTTATCCACTTGATAGTCAAAATGACGACCGGCATAAACTGCAAATCGGTCCACAATGGCTTCTCCAAAGGTGTAGAAACTACGATATGTTGCCCAGATGGATGCCCAACGACTGCGTCCCCAACGGCGATGATAGCGATATATGCTGCGGGTGGCAGAAGGACGAACGATGATATACCATATCAGCCATAAGTTCATCACGGCATACATGACCCGAACATCCACATAGCGGAAAATACTGACAAGCGCTTTCTGCATGCCATGTGTACCACCTGTTTGTCCAGACCACTGTTGTGCCATAATTTACTTATGCGATGTGTGCTGCGATGTATTGATAGAAATCTTCGAGCGTCTTTACGGTCTTCAGCTCTTCTGCTTTGGGCTTAAAGCCGAATTCGCGATCAACGAGAACGACGATGTCCACAAAATCGAGAGAATCGATTTCCAAATCATTTTTCAGCAATGCTGTCGGAGTTAGTTTCTCCGAATCAATCTCAAACTCTTCGATGAGGAGATTGTTTACTTTTTCGATTAATTGTTCTTTTTCCATATTCGTTTATTGTTTTTTACAAATGAGTATTGAGTGTCCGCCGTTTCCTATGCGGTCGTGTATTTGTTCTACTTCCAGACCGGCTTGACGAATTAGACGCGTCATGTCATCGGTATTGTACATCTTGCTGTTTCCGTTTGCCAGGGCTGTAAAATACAGGCTTGTCATGGTCAAACTCATAGCTGCCGGTTCATAGTCTTGTCTGTCCCAAAGCGTTTCCATAATATAGATGCGATTGCTCTTGTCCAGTATGGCTGCAGCACGGCGTAAGATCGAAACTATCTGCTCCTCGCTGAAGCAATCTAGAAATTGCGACATCCAGATCACGTCATAATGTTTGTCTGTAGGAAATTGGTTCTTTTCGTCCAGCAGATTCATTCCCACACCATGAATACGCTCTGCACCTTGCTGACCTGTGGTGGCTTTTTTCATCAAACCGATTTGTTGCGGCAGGTCGCAGATAGTTACTTCCAGAGTCGGATTATATTGCACGCATCGCATGGCAAATCGACCGGTATTTCCTCCTACGTCCAATAGGTTGCGTGTCTTGTTGGCGCTAATGATAGCCAGTGCTTCGTCAAACGAATGGTCCGAATAATAATGGTCAAATCCAAACCACGAACGCTGAACATCTGCTGGCAGCGAACTCAAGCCTTCGTATATAGTGGGCCAATCGCCAAAATGTTTCAATCCGGCTGGTTTGCCTTCTTCCAGAGCTTTGTCCAGCACAAACCATCCTTCGTAGTTGACATCATGGTTGAAATCTATATCGGCACGAATCATGGCATCGCGCAATAGGAACCATCCGGTTTTGCCCAGACGATAACGGTCGGTCTCCGGATTAATCAGCACGATATGCGTACAGAGCGATGCTTCCAGCAGACATTTGGTGGCATATATGCTCAAACCTGTTTTTTCTGCTATTTCTTCTTGCGTCAAGCCTTCGCGGTTGTCATTCAGCATATCCAGTATGCCGTATTTGATCATTAGTCGCGCCACTTGAAACACCACAGGTCCCCACGAGTATAAATGGGCCATTGCTTGTGCTTGCTGAGCATTATATGGTTCGCGGCTGAATGCCTTCTTCAAATTGTCAAATAAATGCATTTTCTTTTTCTTCTTTTACTCGTAACTTTATCGAGACAATCACGTGGTGTGAACGAGACGTTACCGAGACAATCTCGAGACAATTACGAGAGCACTATATAGAACTTAATGATTTCAAAACTAACGCGCTGTTGGTTCCGCCAAAACCAAAACTGTTGCTTAGTACGGTGTGTATCGGCATCTCAATCGTGTGATCTGCCAGGCGAAGTTCTTTGGCGCACTCATCTATATTTTCTAGGTTGATGTTGGGTGCTACAAATCCGTTCTTCATCATCAGAACGCAATATACTGCTTCGCTTGCGCCTGCCATCCAACATTCGTGACCGGTCATCGATTTGGTGCTACTGATCCATGCTTTCTGTCCGGCAAATAGTTTGGTCAAGGCGATTGCTTCTTCCTCGTCGCCTTGCTTTGTCGATGTGGCATGTGCATTCACATAGTCGATGTCTGCTGCTTTCATCTGCGCATCATCTAACGCGCGCTGCATAGCAATAAACGATCCCTCGCTACTTGGCTGCGAGATACCTCCGCCATTACTCGAAAAACCATAGCCGCATACTTCCGCTAGAATGTTCGCACCACGTCTTACGGCGTGCTCATAATCTTCCAGTACTAATGCTGCAGCACCGCCACTTGGCACTAAGCCATCGCGCGCCGAGTCAAACGGACGACTGGCATGAGTAGGATCTTCTACGCGGCCAGAGAAAGTACCGAGCGCATCAAATGCAGCCATCGCGTATGGGTTCACTTCCTGAGCGCCACCAACCAGCACCATGTCTTGCAAGCCCTGACGAATAAACATCGCGCCCAAACCAATCGAATGACTACCACTCGCACATGCGGCACTTACGGAGAAATTGATTCCGCGCAAATGGAAAATGGTGCTTAGGTTCATATTGACTGTCGAGTTCATCGATTGGAAAATCAATCCGCTACCTAACAACATCGTGTCATGTTTTTCCAGCATCATTTCATGCATCTCCACGGTTGGCAGAGCCGTACTGTCGTTTCCGAAAAGTACACCGACTTCGTTGTCCAATAGATATTGTTCGTCAATGCCCGCTTGTTCAAATGCCTCGCGACTAGCCATGTATGCGTACATGGCTTCCTGCGACATGCCCGTGCGCAGACGACGATGGAGTAGAGCTTTTAGATCAGGAGTTGGCACAACACCTGTCAGCGGACTGCGAAAGCCATACTCTCGACGTGCTTCGTCATAGCCTATACCGCTACGGCCTTTGCGCAACGATTCGGTTACTTCTTGTTGGTTCTGACCGATACACGACCAGATTCCCATGCCTGTTATTACTACGCGTCTCATTATGCCATGCCTCCTGCTATGTTAATTACCTGACCGGTTATGTATGCGGCTTCATCAGAACAGAGGAAACTAACCAAAGCGGCTACTTCTTCCGGTTGGCCAAAACGCCCGGCCGGAATCGTTTTCTTCAGTTCGCCTTCATCCAAATCGGCGGTCATGTCTGTCTTAATAAATCCTGGTGCTACTGCATTCACAGTTACCTTGCGAGCGGCTACTTCTTTGCTCAATGCTTTTGTCGCACCTATCAGCGCAGCCTTCGCTGCAGAATAATTCACTTGTCCCGGTAGACCGGATACGCCGGAAATGGACGTGATATTCACAATGCGCCCATTGCGCGCGCGAAGCATGCCGCCTAATACGCGATGAGTGATGTAGTAGAACGCATTTGTCGTAGTCTGTAGCACATCGCTCCAGTCTTCTTCACCCATAAATACCATCAGTCCGTCACGACGAATACCTGCATTGTTGACCAATACATCAAAATGCGCACCTTCATGCGAAGATTCCCATGAGTTCAGAGCCGCTTCAATAGCCTTGCCATCTGCTACATCAAATGGCAAGAGTTCTACCTGACCACCCGCTTGCTCAATCGCATTTTTGGTCTCTTGTGCTGCGGCTTCGTTACTGCGATAATTGATTACAACGGTATAACCGTCTTTGGCTAATCGTTCTGCGATAGCACGGCCTATCCCGCGACTACCGCCTGTCACTAAAGCGTATCCTTTGTTCATTTCTTACTGCGTAAATACGTTTCTATTTCTGCTAAATCTTCGTAGAATGGAGTATCTTCCACGATGGTTGGAGTTATCTTGCGAATGGCATCGTATTGCTCGCGCGTAGCGGGCGCCAGTTTGTCTTGTATCTTCAGGCAATCAACAGCTTGTGCTAATGCTAGCATCAAAATGGACATCACTTGATAAGCATTATTCAGCACTTGGTTGCAGAGTTCAGCACTATTAGTTCCCATCGAGACGATATCCTGATTGTCGTTGTTGTTCGGAATCGAATGTACATAGTTCGGCATTGCCAATGTCTGACATTCTGCCGTAGTGCTCGTAGCGGTAAACTGACAAGCTTGAATACCATAGTTCAAACCCAGTGTTCCCAGATTCAAGAACGGAGGCAAGATGCCATTGATTCGGTCGTGACAAAGATAGTTCAACTGACGTTCGCTCAACATGGCCAAACGCACGATAGCTATCTTCACTTTGTCTTGCTCCAATGAGATATAATCGCCATGGAAATTACCTCCGTGATATACATTCTTGGTTTGCGGGTCTACTATAGGATTGTCGCTGGCCGCATTCAGTTCTTCTTCTATCACGCGACGACTGTTCTGCAGCGTTTCCCAAATCGGGCCGAGCACTTGTGGTGTACAACGGAGCGAATAATATGCCTGCACTTTGTCATGGAATACTTTTACATCGCGGTGACCTTCATCGTAGAGTTTGACCTCACGTTTCTGCATGCATTTGCTGCCTTTGCTCAAAAGGCGCAAATCAGCCGCAATCTTCTTCTGACCTTCGTGACGACGACATTCGTTCAACGGCTCGGCCATGAAATCATCATAACTAGCGGCAATCTCATTCATCCATACAGCAGCTATCTCTGCCCAACGAAGCAAATTTTCTGCGTCCAGTTGATTCACGGCGCTGATACCAGTCATTACGCTTGTTCCATTTGTAGTGCTAAGGCCTTCACGAATATGGATCTCCAGTGGTTTTAGACCACATTCTTTCATCACATCTTTGGTCTCACGCCATTCGCCGCGATAATGCACTTTGCCTTCACCTATCAGGCACAAAGCTATATGAGCCAATTGAACCAAATCGCCACTGGCACCAACGCTACCGTGCTTTGGAATAAACGGATGGATACCGCGATTGATGAATTCTGTTAGCAGTTCAACTATCTCCGGATGAACTCCGCTCTTTGCCTGCAAGAACGAGCCTAAACGCGCGAGCATACCCGCGCGTACAAAAAAATCGTCGAGCGGTTCGCCAGCACCGGTAGAGTGGGAGCGAATGATGTTGTATTGCAGCGCGCGAAGATTCTCATCATCCACACGCCACTGGGCCATCGGACCAAAGCCTGTATTGATACCATAGATAATTTTATCCTTGGAGAATTCTTCCAAGAACGCATAACAATCCCGCACAGCTTTCATCGTCGCCTCGTCTATCTCGAGGCGCGCATTACGATACAAGATGTCGTGCACCAAGTCTAAATCCAGTTTCATATTTCTGATTTTAATTCTTCTTCTAAATCTTCCATTCGTCGGTAGTCTTCTACCAGTTCAGGTGTGAGTATTGTGCGTCCGAATCCGCCATCGCAGTAGATGGTTTGCATCGTCACTTTGCGCATCAGGTCGGAGAATAGCGCTACGCACACATCCGCGCAATCGTCTGCGCTCGCGCTACCTAGCGGCGACAATTGATCCGAGTAGCGATAGAAGAAATCGATCTCTTTCCATTGTCCGCCTGCTTTTGTACGCGTAGGCGATTGGCTGACAATGTTAATGCGCACTTTCTTCTTTTGCCCGTAGATGGCACCCAGTTGGCGGGCGATACTCTCCAATAATGCTTTCGCATCGCCCATGTCGTTGTAACCGAGGAAGTAACGCTCCGACGCGATATACGAAAGCGCTACTACACTTGCCCCTTCGGCTAACGCATCTTGTTCCATGGCCGTGCGAATTATCTTGTGCAGACTCATGGCACTAATATCCAAAGTCTGCTTGTAGTATTCGTAGTTGAGTTCGTCGTAACTCTTATGACGACGCAGATTAACACTCTGCGCAACGCCATGTAGCACAAAATCAATCTTACCTCCTGTTTGTGCTTGGGCTTGTTGCCAAAGTGCAACCAGTTCTTCGGTCTTAGTCGCATCGCACGCTATCAGAGGCATCTGATGTGCTTCTGCCAACTGACCGATTGTTCCAAGTTGTATAGCAGCAGAAGTATTACTCAATACAATCTGCGCTCCTTCTGCTTGGCAACGCAATGCAATATGCCAGGCGAGAGAGCGTTCGTCTAACGCACCGAAGATAACACCTCTTTTTCCTGCTAGTAGTTGGCTCATTTATATAAAATATAAAAATCGGGCGCAAAAGTACTGCTTTTTTTTGACATATGCAATACTTTGCGCTCTTTTTTTATACTTTCCGGCGATTTTTCGTCTAGTAACTCTCTTCTGAGTTCGGAAAACTGCTGTCTTTTACGACATTTATGTAATTTTCAACGGCCTGCTGAATATCTTCTGCTAGGTTGGCAAAATGACGGAGGAACTTAGGTTTGAAACCTTTGTTCATGCCTAGCATGTCGTGCAGAACCAATACTTGTCCGTCACACTTATTGCCTGCTCCAATACCAATAACTGGGCAACTGACACTTTTTGTCACTTTCTCTGCCAACTGGGCAGGAATTTTTTCCAGTACGATACTGAAGCATCCTGCTTCGTCCAGAAGTTTTGCATCATGCAGCAGTTTTTCGGCTTCGGCTTCTTCTTTGGCACGTAGTCCATAACCGCCGAACTGGTTGACACTCTGCGGAGTAAGACCTAGATGTCCCATCACAGGAACACCGGCTTGGATCATATGGCGAATAGCAGGAAGAATCTCTTCTCCGCCTTCCAGTTTTACAGCGTCACAACCGCTTTCTTTCAGTATCTTGATAGCGTTGCGAACAGCCTCTTCTTCGCTCACCTGATAACTGCCGAAAGGCATATCGCAAACCACTAAAGCATGCTCTGCAGCGCGCACTACACCTTTGGTGAGGAAGATCATCTCGTCCACCGTGATAGGCAGTGTATATTGGTTTCCACACACTATGTTGCTTGCACTATCACCTACGAGGAGTATCTCAATTCCTGCTTCGTCTACTAGGCGCGCAAGAGTAAAATCGTAACTCGTCAGCATGGCTATTTTCTCGCCATTGACTTTCATCTGACGAAGTTTGGCCGTCGTCATACGGCTGTTTTGTACATGAACACTCATAGTTGTGTCATCTGTTTTGTGAAAAAAGTGCGCAAAAGTAGTACTTTTTTTTGATATGTGCAAAAAAAGTTGTAATTTTGCAACCGAATTTAACAAAAAGATGAAAAGAAATGCATCTATATTCTTGGCATTGACTACCTTGCTATTGCTTCTTCTTGGCTTAGATGTCTGTAGTGGTAGTATCTGGATTTGGCCGTTCGACGATCTCAGTCCTATGTCTGAGCAGATCCTCTATTCCATTCGATGGCCCAAGGCGGTTACTGCTATTCTTGCTGGTTCCGCATTATCAGTCTCTGGCCTGATGATGCAAACTCTTTTCCGAAATCCGCTTGCTGGCCCTTATACACTTGGCGTGTCGTCTGGAGCTAGTTTGGGTGTTGCATTTCTTACGATGTGTTCCACGCTTATCGCACTACCGTTTTTCAAAACAGGACTTAACTTCCTGCTGCCGGTCGCAGCATGTATTGGCGCTTCGCTGGTATTGCTGTTAGTTCTGGCAGTTAGTCGTCGCGTCAAAAGTAATGTCAGCTTGCTTATTGTCGGTTTGATGTTTGGTTCTATTGCAGGCGCATTAGTCAGTCTGCTGCAGAATTTCGCAAATCCGGATGCACTCAAACTTTTTATCGTTTGGACGCTGGGTTCGCTCAGTAGCGTCAGTTGGAGCGATATGCAAATCTTGCTGCCAATTTTGTTGATAGGTATTCTGTTAGTGCTCTGTGTCTTAAAGCCGTTGAATGGTCTTATGCTGGGCGAAGACTACGCACGCGGATTAGGTATCAATGTTCCACGCACGCGTCTTCTTATAGTCTTAGCTACTGGATTACTCGCAGGCGGAGTTACTGCTTTTTGCGGACCGATTGCTTTCATTGGAGTTGCTGTTCCGCACATCGCTCGCGGACTTTTCCGTTCGTCTAACCATCGCATCACATTGCCTGCGTCCGCTCTGATTGGCGCATGTCTGCTCTTGTTGTGCGATGTGCTTTGTTCGCTCTTTACTTATCCGTTGCCGATATCTACCGTCAGCGCTTTGTTTGGAGCGCCGATGATTATCTGGATAATCTTAAAAAACAAATAATTTGCCATGAAACGAATAGCGCTCATACTTGGTGCTTTATGGTTTGTGACGAATGTTCGGGCATACGTCAATCCCATTTTGCCGTACGATTATTCCGATCCGGATGTAACACAAGTTGGACCGGATATGTATATGACATATAGCACGTTTGCCTCTACACCGGGTTTGCAGATTCTCCAATCCCGTGATGGTGTCAATTGGCAGATTGTGGATGCTGTTTTGCCGGATACCATTCCCGGGTATGGTCATTTGGATGCATGTCCTGCTGGTTGTGGTGTTTGGGCTCCTTCTATCCGTTATTATGACGGACGATTCTATATTTTTTACGGAGATCCAGATATAGGTATTTTTTGTATCCGTTCCGAGAGAACCAAAGCCATTCCATGTCAGTGGGAACCTGCGGTGCTGGTCAAACGTGGCAAAGGACTGATCGACCCATGTCCATTATGGGATTCAGATGGACGAGTCTATTTGGTTCATGCTTTTGCGGGAAGTCGAGCAGGAATCAAATCGCTTCTGGCCGTTTGCGAACTTACTCCGGATGCGTTAAGTGTCTTGCATGAGGACAAAATTATTTTTGATGGCCACTCGGATAATCCTACATGCGAAGGTCCAAAGTTCTACAAGCAAGACAATTGGTATTATGTCTTTTGTCCTGCTGGAGGCGTCAAAACTGGTTGGCAACTTTGTCTGCGTAGTCGTTCGCCATATGGGCCATACGAAGTCAAGAGAGTGTTAGAGCAGGGTAGTACTTCTGTTAATGGCCCTCATCAGGGAGCGTGGATTTTGGATAAATTCTACCATTTCCAAGATGTGGGAGCAGCGGGCCGTATTGTTCACCTGCAACCTATCCGTTGGAAAAATGCATGGCCGGTTATCGGAGAAAACGGAGAACCGGTCCTTTCTACTGACCGTAAGAAAGAAAAATCGGAAGTCAACTATGCGCATATCCCTTCTTCGGATGAATTTAATACGGCCGAGATAGCGCCTTTCTGGCAGTGGAGTGGCAATCGCAAGGCGCAATTTGCCGCATGTCATGCAGATGATTCCTATCTGCGTCTCTTTACGTACCCGGCCGATGATGTGCAGACTGCGCCCAACTTATTGTTGCGCAAGATTCCTGCAGGCACGGCTTTCCAAGTAGAAGCACGCTTGAGGTTCACGCCTTTGGCGAAAAACAAAGAGCACGAACAGGCAGGTCTTATCATCTTTGGCCGTCAGAGTCGCACTCTTCCCGTTCCCGGTGACGGACGATGGTGGCTCGTCAGAGTCATCGTGTCTGAGACCCATCTCTGTCGCCTATACCTTTCACGTGATGGCCGAGTATGGGAAATGCAAGGAGAAGCATTTCAAATGGTTCCCGGAGAATGGGTTGGCGCTAAGATTGGCTTCTATGCTACACGCGATAGACAGCCAATCAACGATTCGGGTTTTCTGGATGTAGATTGGTGCAAACTAGTGCCAATTCAGTTGTAATTTTACCCTGTCAAAAAACGCACTTTATAAAAACTGAGCGCAGGCCTTATTTTTCCTGCGCTCAGAAGTCGTTTTTGGTTGTTTTATTACCGAGACAATCACGAGACAATCTCGAGACAAATACCGGAAACAAACGATGGATTAGTTGCGGAACTTCAGTTCGCCGTCTTTCAGTTCCACTATCACAGGTTTGCTTTGATCCACTTTGCCGGCAATAATCGATTTGCTCAACTCGTTAAGAACCAAGCGTTGTAGCGCTCTCTTCACAGGACGAGCACCAAATTGCGGATCATAACCTTCTTTCGCAATATAGTCAATCGCATCGTCTGTGACGCGTAGGTCAATACCGTTGTGTTCTAGCATCTTGTGTACTTGACTGATTTGCAGACCAACGATATCGCGAATCTGCTTCTCGTTCAGCGGAGTAAACATGATGGTTTCGTCTATACGATTCAGAAACTCCGGTCGAATAGTCTGACGCAGCAGTTCCATTACTTGGTTTCGCGTTGTTTCGTGGTCCACGCCTTTCTCTTCGTTCTCACGAATCAGTTGGCTTCCTAGGTTCGAAGTCAGAATTATCAAGGTATTCTTGAAGTTTACTACACGACCTTTGTTATCGGTCAAACGGCCGTCATCCAGCACTTGCAGTAGGACATTAAACACATCTGGATGGGCTTTTTCGATTTCATCGAATAGCACAACCGAGTAGGGTTTTCTTCGAATGGCTTCTGTCAACTGACCGCCTTCATCGTATCCTACATATCCTGGAGGAGCACCAATCAAACGAGTCGCTGAGAACTTCTCTTGATATTCGCTCATATCGATACGCGTCATCATGTTCTCGTCGTCAAACAGATAGTCTGCTAAAGCTTTTGCCAGTTCTGTTTTTCCGACTCCGGTCGTTCCTAAGAAGATGAAACTGCCTATCGGACGTTTCGGATCTTGCAGACCGGCACGACTACGACGGATGGCATCGCTCACTGCCTCAATCGCTTCGTCTTGACCAACTACGCGTTTGTGCAGTTCTTCTTCCAGATGAAGCAGTTTATCACGTTCGGATTGCATCATCTTGGTCACAGGAATTCCTGTCCAACGAGCTACCACTTCCGCGATATCGTCTTCATCGACTTCTTCTTTGATGAGGGATTCGGTACCGAGCTGATGCAAGGTGTCTTGAGCGGATTTGATGTTCGCTTCGGCGGCAGGAATCTGGCTGTAACGTATCTCCGCTACTTTGCCATAATCGCCTTCGCGCTCAGCCACTTCCGCCTCGTGTTTCATCTGCTCAATATGTGCTTTCTCATTCTGGATAGTAGCCACGTAGCCTTTCTCTTTGTTCCAACGGGCATTCAGCTCTTCTGCTTGTTTTTTCAGTTCTGCCAATTGCTCTTCTATGCCTTTCAGCTTTTCGTTGTCTTTCTCACGTTTGATTGCTTCGCGCTCAATCTCCAACTGTTTGATTTGCCGATCCAGGCTATCTATCTCTTCTGGTTTAGAGTCAACCTCCAAACGCAATTTGGCGGCCGCTTCATCCACCAGGTCAATAGCTTTGTCAGGCAAAAAACGATCGGTAATATAGCGCGCAGAAAGTGTAACGGCGGCAATAATCGCATCATCCTTTATACGCACTTTGTGGTGCGTCTCATAGCGCTCTTTCAGGCCACGCAGAATACTGATAGTTGCCGCTTCGTCCGGCTCATCGACCATCACTACTTGGAATCGGCGCTCCAAGGCTTTGTCGGTCTCAAAATACTTCTGATATTCATCCAGAGTTGTGGCACCTATTGCACGCAGATCACCACGCGCCAAAGCCGGTTTTAGAATGTTAGCCGCATCCATCGCACCACTGGATTTCCCAGCTCCTACGAGGGTGTGAATCTCATCAATAAAGAGGATAATATCACCCGCAGCAGCAACAACTTCATTGACCACGCCTTTCAGACGCTCCTCAAACTCACCTTGATATTTCGCGCCCGCAATCAGCGCACCCATATCTAGCGAGTAGATTTGTTTCTTTTTCAGGTTTTCAGGAACATCGCCGCGTACGATACGATGGGCCAAACCCTCGGCAATGGCAGTTTTTCCTACACCGGGTTCGCCGATTAGGATAGGATTATTCTTCGTACGGCGAGAGAGAATTTGCAATACACGACGAATCTCTTCGTCACGCCCGATTACAGGGTCTAATTTACCTTCACGAGCTCGCTCGCAAAGATTGATAGCGAACTTTTTCAAGTTCTCTTGTTGGTTGTTTGTGTTAGTCTGGTTCATAGTTGTATTGTGTTTAGTTATCTATTCGATTTTTTGCTCACTAAACACGTTACAAACAATGAGCCAACTTGCAAAAAACTGACAAAATGGCAGATTAGTCAGTTAGAAAAGCTTAAGTTGCTTGTCTAGGAAGATTTGGTAGCCGACCTCGCAATTGATACACTCGTGCGATTGGCAATAGTTTTGATAGAGATGTAGCAAAGCCTGTGTGTCTGCGGCAGAGCGAACTTCTTGGCCTAACATACGCCATTGCCGCACAATGGTGTTGTTTTCCGGTGCAATCTCTTCCATCAGACCGGCCGCCTGTTCTGCTTTCTCCGTATTGTTGTGGAATAGCGCGTAGGCGTATTTATAAGGTATCGCGGTGTTGATTAGCAGAATGTCGATAGACGAGCGTCCCAGTTGTGAGCCAAACAGTTCTACCATCTGGCGTATATCTGTCGCATCTTGGATTCGACTGAAGAGATGTTCCGATTGCCATAGTAGGTCAGCAAACTGGCGAATGCGCACTTCTGGACTGTTTTGCGGCCGCATTCTCGCATGTTTCCATTGGCTGCTATCCAAAGGTGTGAGACTGAATTTCGTGCGAAGGAAATCGTACTCTTTTTGCATCTGCTCGTCATCTCTGATCAGACCTGCTTGGCCCAACAAAATGGCCGTGAGTTGGAATCGACTGTTTCGGTGTTTTTGCAGATAAGAAAGTGGCGTGCAAAGAGCCAATTGCTCGAAAGGCTGACTATTGGTATGAAAACCGAAATTTCGTGCGAGCGAGATATAGAAAGCATGTTCCCAACTACCTTTGGTTATTTCCAGTAGACGCATGATGGAAGCACGTTTGCATTCTAAACGCTTGTGTAGCAGCGCTTTGCGCCATCCGTCGCTCAGTATCTTCGGGTCTTGTAGTAATTGCTTAGCGCAGCGAATTCGTTCTCCCGCACTATCTATTTGCCGCGCATCAGTCAGCAATCGGGTTAGATAATCCTGTTCGTGCGGATATTGCAATTCGCATTGTACGATATTCTGTCCTTGTGTGTTAAAAATGGGCTTATCTGCTTTGCTGACGACATGCAGAATCACGCTGTCATATGCATGGTCTAGATGATGGCGATGACGAAACCAATCGGATGAATTGACATGAATTTCAATATTACCCACCCATTCTTGCTCGCCGATGCGTATTCGCGCATGGCTATAGTCCGGACCCGCATCGCGATTATGCTCACCAACCGACAATATCTCTATCGGTTGTCCATCCGTGGTCTGTTGTTGCCAACCGGCCCAAAGACAATGTTCCCATATATAATGCAGCAGAATCTCAGGCATTTTGCAACCACTGGAGAAGTGCGTTCATGTTAGGCAGAACCATGTCTGCACCTGCATTTTTAAGGTCAGAATCAGGTAGCGGCCCCGTATTGATAGCTATGGTGAATATGCCTGCCGCTTTTCCTGCGCGGATGCCAAGCGGGGCATTCTCAATAATGCAGCACTCCTCTTTCTTTACGCCACTCTTTTCCCATGCCTTGAGATACGGTTCCGGATGAGGTTTGCCATGTTGGACATCAAAGGCAGAGATAATACCAGTGAATATGCCTGGGAAAGTGGCGCGCAGATTGTCAATTAGCGAGCGTTGACCGGAACCGGTAACGACCCAACATTGCACACCTTTGTCGTGCAAGTAGGCTAGTACATCGCGGATATTGGGTATCAATTCCGGCAATTTGCCTCCGGTCATGCGAATAAAATTGTTGGATTTAGAGGCATATATGGCATCGATTAACTCATCTGAAGCATCTTTGCCATGTACTTGCTGATAAATCTCCTGTATGACCGCCGAACCGGTTCTGCCTTCGTTTCGATAGGCTTGCGATGCCGTAAAAGGCAGACCATGTTCATGCATCGCATCCTCCCACGACTGTGCGTGGTAAGGCATCGAATTGAACAGCACGCCATCTTGATCAAAAAAGACAGCTTTGGGTAATGGACGTTTGGCTAGTGGCGATGGAGTAGGTCTTGCTCCGAAAATAGCGGATCCGATGCGTACCATCGTTGCTCCGCAATCGATGGCAATTGGATAATCGTCACTCATGCCCGCAGAGAAGATCGGTTGCGGCAGATGCAATGTGTCTAAGATATTTCTGGCTTGGACAAAACAACGGCGAATTTCTGCCTCATCGTCCGTGTTGGTCGCCATGGTCATGAGTCCACAAATTCGTACGTTTTCCAGATTATTGCTTGTTATTGTCTCTATTTCGTCAGGTAAAAGTCCCGATTTAGTCTCCTCTTTCGCGACATGCACCTCAAGCAATACATTTTGCACAAAACCTAGCCGCTTGGCTTCTTCGTTGATGGCTAGCAGCAATCGCTCTGAATCGACCGACTGAATCAAGTACGGACGCAATTTCAACAGGTCGCGTACTTTGTTGGTTTGCAAATGGCCGATAAAATGCCAACAAATGTCTTGCGGCAATTGTGGCACTTTGCGTTGTAATTCCTGCACACGACTTTCTCCAAAATGCCGCTCACCGGCTTCGTATGCCTCGCGTATGGATTCTATGGGTTGAAATTTGCTGACACAAACTAGCTGCACTTCTGCAGGTATAGTTGCTCGCAATTCTCTTATTTGTTCTGCGATTTTAGCCATTCCAAATAGGGTGCAATATAACGCTCTTTCTTTTCTTCATAAACGGTATTCAGGTCCACCATAATTCCGGTCTCGAGCACATCGCCAAATTCATCGTTAATGGATGTCCCGAACGTACGCATTTGTTTGGTTAGATTCAGATAGGCGGCGAACATAGCAGGAATAACCAATCCATGTTCTCTAACTGCATGTTGCAATGCATGCAGATTCTCTGTTGGATCATCTCCAAGGAAGACCTCGTCCGCCCATTGGTTTGCTTCCTGACTAATGGACAGAGGATGATAAGGCTCCAGAAGGTTCTCAGAATCAGCGTGGTAGCGTTGCAGATATGCGTACAACAAGTCGCGTACCATAGGATCTAGCGAAGGATACAATGTGACTTTGCCAATCATCCATCGGATACTCGGATGATTATGCATAATGGCACCAATACCATCCCATATATTATCTAGCGCAAAGAGTGCTTTTATGCCCATCTCACGTTGTTGATATTGCGGTTGTACGAATGCTCGCCCGAACTCAATCGTGTTGGGCAAATAATCTGTGACAAAATGCTGACTAAAACGGAAAATGTGTGCTGAAGCAATACGTGGTTGACCCGCTTCGTCCAATGTGATTTCCGGTCCCAACAAATATCTATATCCGCCTACAATCTGCTGATTATCAGGATCCCACACCAAGAGTTGATGGTACGGCTTTTTCATGATGTCCATGGCGTCCATGTCTAATTCTTTTCCGGTTCCTCCACCTCCATCACGATAACTGATCTCACGCAGTCGTGCTATCTCACGCATCACATTCGGACATTCATGTGCGGTAATGTCGTAAATCAAGTTGCCCGCCTTGTTGGACGGACGCAACAGATGACCTTCCAGTTCGTGAACCAGAAGAGAAGGCTCAACAGGAGGTATGATGGTTTTCATAGACTATGGATTTTACAACCTGTGCCCATTCTTTGGGCGTTTTCGTATTGTCAAACATCGTGTATGAGATGGGCGGCAACACGTGTACCTTAAAATGCTTGCCATGTGCTCCGTACATCTCATCCACCAAGTATAGCATTTCAATATTCAGTTTGATGCCTAATAGTTTGCGGATATATGCTAGCGTATAGAAGAATTTACTGTTGCGCCCTTCAAAATAGATAGGCACAATGTCGCGTTTGTATTCTTTTGCCCGCTGAATAAAGTTCTTCTGCCATTCCAAATCGCGTATTTGCCATTTGCCGTCTATTCGCTGCAATCGACTGCACAAACCTGCTGGAAATGTCAGTACGTCTACACCAGATTCCCACATCCGTTGTTGTTCTAAGGCTTGCTCACGACTCAGGCGTCCTACTTTGTTGACTGGTGCCCACAAACCGGCTAGCGGTTCCATGTGCATCAATAGGTCGTTGACAATCACTTTCAGCGGTCGTAGCGAAGCATGCGCGTCATGAATAGCTTGTGCGATGAGCATGCCATCTAATCCGCCTAACGGATGGTTGCTGACAAAGATAACCGGTCGGTCATCGGTTGGAATATTCTCTTTTCCCTCAATAGTAGCCGTACATCCGTCTAACTCCTCATCTAGTACGACGCGAATAAAATCATAATCACGTTCTGTCGTATGCGTTCGCAGGAAAGCATTCATCTGCTTGATGTGCACAATGCGTTCCAAGTAACGGATAAGGAAATCAGGCACATGGGCATTAGGTGCCTTGCGCTTGATGATTGCTCGTATATCGAATTGCAGAGGCGTCATTGTACGGCGTGCAGAATATCCATTATCTGCGTTTTTGCAACCGAGAGTAGCTCGCAGTCATACGAATTCATGCCTTGTTTCAGAGCAAAAACAGCATCATCCAAGGTGTTAGCCTGTACCAATACGGCTACGCTCTTGCGCACCTCTTTGTCTCCATCAATGGTAATGAGTTCCACGCGTGCCTTGTACCAGAAGGCACCTCCTTCATTTGGAAAAACTTCTTGGAACTGTGAGCGCTTGCAACTATGTACTTCGCTAACTCCCGCAAAGATAAAAGGCTGAATCTCCTTTACCACGCAATGCTCGGCATCCGCAAAATTTGCAGCACCATCTACTAGGTAAATCTCTTTGACCTTACGGGGAGTATCTTCACCCGTTTGGCGCTCGTAATGTACTTTTAGTTCATGAAAAATCATATGTCGTAACTAGAATATTAAGTTTTTGATATCCAAAGCAGTTAGTTTTCCTTCGGGCATGTGGCGAACGGTATTCGACCAGAATAGCACAGGCGCTTGTGGTGCTTGGTCTATGACGTAATCAATCACAACACGCTCGTCTTGCATCAGTTGCCACCCAGGTTGCAGACTGAATACTACATCGCCAATATGTTTCTTGCTAAGCGTTGAGGCTAGGCTAGGAATCGTCCACAATTCATACTGTGGTACGGCTGATTGTATTCCCTCAAAATCCATCAGGAAATTAGCCACTTGGCGTTGCAGCGTTTCCAGACTCAATCGCTTCTGTTCAATGAGTGTGCGATTTAGGTAGATCGATTGTCCGTAACCTCCATCTACCCATCTTTCATGACCATAGAGTGCCATCAGATAGGCTCCAATCAAAGCAGAGGCGCGGTCGGTATTAAACGATTGCACAGGCATTTTGGCTGTCGACAGAGTAGCCTTGTCCATTCCCGTAACAGGTCTACCTACTACCAGTATCTGGTAATTCTCTCGTCCGATACGCTTGTCCAATTGTTCGATCAGGAATCCTAAGTCTTGGTTCAGTCGCAAATACATATCTTCTTGCTCGGCCGAACGAATAGGATCTGATTCCGCCTTCGGGCTTAAGGTGTTCAGTTGTAGTAACAATAAATCCGGATGACGATCTGTTCCTATCTGTTCGCTCTTTTGAATAGCTAGTGCCAATTCTATGACAAGCGTATTGGCCTCCGGACTTTTTGCTAGCACATCTTCCACTAGATAACTGAAACCTTTTTTGCGTTCGGTTGCCGTGGGACGATTGTAGGTGGGAATATCCATCCGCGGAGTCCACTCATGCTCCGCTAAGGTCTGGATTCGCAATTCGATGTTCTGCTTGTCTGCCGCAGAAGGCAAGCCCTCGCTATAGAAAGAAGTGGTCACCCATTTCTGTTGTTCTGCATCTAGCCAGCAGCATGCATTTGCCCCATGTCCGGCCAGCAGGATGGTGGTTTCCGGTTGAATTCCGATAGCATAGATTTTGGCAGAAGGATACTGTATTCGCATTTTGTCAGTCATGGTTTCGCCCAATAATGCTTGCGGCGAAAGCATTAGTCGTGTGCCTATACCCTTGCTGCGTTCGTCCTCAAGCATAGCGTGTGGCCTTCGATCGCGACGTTGGAAATAACGGTCCATCGTATAGCCGTGTTCAGAAGGCGTAACGCCTGTCATGAGCGTGGCAGTCGTCTCGTTGCCACCATATACCTGATGCGGAAACGAGATGGTCGTTTGATAGGCTTCTTCGCTTAGTGTGCGAAGTCCTCCCTGTTGCCAGTATGGGCGCAGCAATGCTAGGTTGTCTTCTGTCAGGCCATCCACTACTGCCACTACTGTCAGTCGTGGCATGGCTATCGCAGAAACGCAACAGAGTCCTGCGAGTATCAACGAATAATATAAACGAGTCTTGCGCATAAATGTGTCAAAGGAATTATCAACAATCTCCATCCAAATCCTACTAACGGATGACAGGAGAAGAAAGTTAGAAATGTGACGATGATAAGCAATAGGATGTACGGAATCCCAACAGCGAGTTCTACGCCCCAAGACCAGTGCCCGCGGCGACGATCACGCCAACTGAATGCCATTACTATCAGGAAATATAGTACCAATCCCAATTCCCACGAAGCGTACCAAGGGGTCGCTTGTATCTCAAACGGAGCACTATTGCTCTGACTTACTATTGGTGTACCATCGGTTAGTGTGGCTTTGTCCAGATAGAACATCAGTTCTTCAGGCAAAAATAGTCTCTGTTCGCTTGTCATGGCTTGGTCTGCTTTCGGACCAAATAGCAGATTGATACCCGCATTTTCCCATGAGTGGCGACCGGTATAGTGACGAATAAATTCCCGATAAGTTTTGCCTGTGTATCCTGTGTAAGTGGAACTAATCGTCTCGCCTAATGCCTTCTCTATCAGCAGATAAGGGCGAGTGGCACAATTGTCGAAAACGAAATTGTATAGGTAGCAACGGTTCTCCGGCTGATAATTTTCTCTCAAAGCCAACCAGATGGTCTCACGTTGCTCGGGTGTCAGATTCAAAATCTGTTCATATACCGGTCGATGGTCTTCATCATATTCCATCATAAACCATTTCATCATCACGGCGCCCAGTTCGTACCATGTTTCGCCGCGAACAAATTTCCAATAGAAATGGTCGGTGGCGAAATTGAAGATACCGTAATTGAATACCACATCCAAATCTTGTTGTGGGTCGCACACACGCAGCGCCGTATGACCATAACGAGCATATAACTCCTGTCCGGGCGAACAACTCAGTAATGAGATGCGCGCTTCGTCGCTTAGTTCTGCCGAATGACCCAATGCACAAACCATTAGCAGACAACAGATTATGTATGCCTTACATCGCTTCATGGTGTACTAAACAAAATATCATATATGGACTAATAGAGCCAAGCAATCCCCATAACCATCCCACAATCACTTGTGCGGGCGTATGAGCTTTCAAACCTAGTCGCGCGTACATCAGCAGAAGTGATAAACCAAACAACGCACCTAGTATCCACCACGATGGCATCACTTCAATTCCGAGACAATAACTCAAAATTCCGCCAACAAAACATCCAAAACCGGTTAGATGTGCGCTTATTTTCCAACCGAAGTTGATAAATGAAACCACCGAAAAGACTAATATCGAACCCGCAATGGCCATCGTTACACACATTGGCACTAGTAGCACGCGGCTTAACAGGGAGTACCAACCGCAGAAACAAATCAGCGTAATCAGATAGGGTAGAGCGCGTTGTTCCTGTTTGTCGATGTAGAAATCTTGTACTTTCCCCATTTTAATCATAATGTAGATTGCTATCACGGGAACAATACAGGTCAGCAACAGAGTACTGCCGATCACGAACAAGCTCCAGAATATCAGCGGATACTCTATGTGTGCGCTGTACGAATAACAGAACAAGCACATTGCATAAGTCGGAAGAAACAGAGGGTATAATGCTATACTCAGTGCCTTAGCTGCTATGTCTAGTCCTTTGCTCATACCATCTTGCGCAACCTTGCTACAGGTATACCGAGTAGATCGCGATATTTAGCTATCGTACGTCGTGCTATCGGATAGCCTTCTTCGCTCATGGCGGTTACCAGTTGTTCGTCGGTCAGCGGTTCACGTTTATCTTCGTTATCAATTAGTTCTTGCAGTCTCTTTTTAATCTCACGCGTCGAGATCTCATCGCCTTCCGCGTTCAACATAGCCTCAGAGAAGAAGTATTTGAGCGGATAGATACCAAATTGCGTTTCCACATGCTTACTATTGCTTACACGCGAAATGGTCGATACGTCATAGCCGGTTCGGGTGGCGATGTCCTGTAGTACCATCGGTTTTAGGCTGCTTTCTTCCCCGTCAGTGAAAAATTCTATTTGGAATTGCAGAATCGCTTTCATCGTCTTCAGCAAGGTCTCGTTGCGTTGCTTGATGGCATCGATGAAGGAACGTGCTGCATTCACTTTCGTCTTGATGAAACTCGTCGCTTGGCGCATTTCCGGAGTTTTCGGCATCTGGCTATATTCGTCTAGCATGTCGTTGTATTCACGGCTGACATGCAGTTCTGGTATATCACCTGTGTTCAGTATTACAACGAATTCCCCGTCACGGTTCTCAATGGTGAAATCGGGTATGATGCTCTCTTTCTGTGAGTCATAGACCGAACCGGTAAACGCGTTTGCTGGTTTCTGGTTCAGGCGCACAATCTCTTGGACTGCTTGTTGGAACAATTCGTCTGTGCAACCTATACGCTGACGAATCTTATCGAAATGATGCTTCGAGAAAGCCTCAAAATGCTGCTCCAGTATGGTGCGAGCTAATTCGATGGCTTCCGTCTGCGGTTTGCGTTTTAGTTGTGTCAGCAGGCACTCTTGCAGATTGGCACTGGCTATGCCGGGAGGGTCAAACTGTTTGATTTGGTCTACTATATCCGCCATCTCCGCATCGCTGATGGTCAAACCTTCTTGAAAAACGATATCATCCACCAGTTGCTCAATCGAGCGGCGCAGATAACCGTCATCATCTATGTTGCCAAGTACCCATTTTGCTACGTGACGCTGCTCTTTGGTCATGTGCGTGAGGTATATCTGCGATTTCAGTTCTTCTATCAGACTGCTGCCTCCTATTATTGGCACTTCGCGTCGATCTTCGTCTGCGGGATTATATTGTTGGCGCAACATGTAGTCGGGCGTCTCATCGTCCGATACGTACTGCTCGTAATTGAAATCTTCGTTCTGTAGCGGATCGTGTCTACCATCATCCTCTTCACCTAAGTCGTAGTCGTTATACTCATTGTAGTCATCCTCCATCACCTCGGTTTGTTCTACCTCGTCGCGACCTTCTTCCAGAGCCGGATTTTCTTGCAGTTCTTCTGTTATGCGTTGGTGCAATTCGATGGATGGCAATTCGAGCAAACGAATGGTCATTATCTGCGTGGGCGACAGTTTTGTCGTCTGCGATAAAGTCTGTTGTAATCCCGCTTTCTGCATAGTACTAAACTTTAGAGGTTAGATATGACGTTCGAACTGATATAGGCTAATTGCTCTTCGTCCAATTCCGTATGCATCGGTAGTGACAGTACACATGCCGCCAGACGTTCGGCTACAGGAAAATCGCCATCTCTGTAACGCGCATCACGGTAAGCTTTTTGTTGGTGGAGTGGCACGGGATAATATACCATCGACGGAATACCCTTATCTGCCAACGCTTCACGCAATTTGTCACGATTTGCTCCTACCACGCGGAGCGTGTACTGATGGAATACATGCGTCGATTTGCTTTGTCTGCCCGGAATCAGCAGTTTGTCATTACCCACAAAAGCTTGGTCGTAATATGCTGCGGCCTTCTGGCGTGCTGCTATATACTCATCCAGATGGGGCAGCTTGGCATCTAATACTGCCGCCTGAATACTGTCCAAACGGCTGTTTACGCCAATGCGATCGTGATGATAACGCACAACCATGCCATGATTGGCAATTGCCCGCATCTGAGCCGCCAGTTCATCGTCGTTCGTAAAGATAGCACCTCCGTCACCGTAACATCCCAGGTTCTTCGATGGGAAGAAACTGGTGCAACCTATGTGCCCGATAGTTCCCGCTTGTTTTATCGTGCCATCTGCCATGGTGTAACGTGCGCCAATGGCCTGACATGCATCTTCAACGACATACAGATTATGCTCTTTCGCAACATCCATCAGCGCTTGCATGTCTGCGCATTGACCGAACAGATGAACAGGTACAATGGCGCGCGTACGTGGAGTAATGGCCTTACGTACGGCTGTTATATCCATGTTCATCGTTTCCCAATCCACATCCACTACCACAGGCGTTAAGCCCAGTAGCGCAACCACTTCTGCGGTCGCAATAAAGGTGAAGGTGGGGGTGATAACTTCGTCTCCCGGTTTCAATCCCAGAGCCATCAGAGCTATCTGCAGCGCATCCGTCCCGTTGCCAACAGGAATCACGTGCTTGGCACCTGTATATTGCTCCAGATGTTCGGCAAATTCGCCCACTATCGGACCTTTGACAAATGCAGCAGAATCCAACACGCGTTGAATACCTGCGTCTATGTCGTTTTTTATGTGCTGATACTGCGTATGCAGATCTACCATCTGTATTTTTCTCATTGCTCTAAGATAAACTCCACAGTGGCGGGATAAACCCACGCATCTGTGATGTAAGGGTTAGTGTAGCGAAGTTGTACGTCCAGTTTGTCTTTTCTTTCCGCCGAATAATGGCACACGGCCACTACGTCTTGATCGCTGACTTGACCAAAATGACTCATCCCGACACGCAGTGTCGCTTCCACTTCGCGCGGGAAAAGACGAATAGTATAACCTGCCGGAACATTCTCTGCGCGGAGGGGTAGAGTGATTTTCTTCTCGGTGAAGCGTTCGGCTATGACGAGCAGTTCTATGCTGTCTTTCTCTACGCGAACGCCTACAGGCGGAGCAAGTGCAACGCGTATCGTGGTCGTGTCGCTCAGGTCGCCTATTTCTCTACGTTCTGTGTAGATCGAGTCGATGGTCTCCAGTTGCGCACCGTTTCCGAATATCTTGATGCTGGTTTGGCTCAGTTGTGGTTCGCCTACCATTTGATATTCGTTGGCCATCGTCAGTTGCACATCCGAAACGATTCGCACGGTTTTTTCACGTTCGGTGTAGTACGTACAACTTATCTCTTCTGGCGTTGTGGAAATCAATCTACTGGTTCCTTGCAGCAAGTCGCTTATTTTTCTGCGCAAGTCATCGGCTGTGATGTGAATCGTGCCTTTTTCGCCATGTACATAGCTGCGCAAATCTACCGTTAGATGTGGCGGATCTTGCAGATATGCATTGAGGCGCTGTCCTGCGTCACGTACCTCTACTTGCACGGTATCCGGCAGTCCTTCGCTGCCAATGGCTATCGTGCCTGGTAAGCCAGTATAGTTGACCAATACGGGAACGCGCGTGTTACGCACCGAGTGCATAGCGTGTCCGTACCATACGCATGCCGCCAGCAACACAAAGAACAGATACGTTACCAGATCTGTCCAGTGGAACTTATTTTGGAATTTCTTCCGCACGTTTATTTCTTCTCTGCTTGTGTAGCGTCTGTTGCATCGGCATAGACGCTCTCTTTGCTTACTTTGATGGTTACGTCTTTGGCAATAGTGATGATGAAGGCATTGTCTTGCACTTCTTTAATTTCGCCAAAGATTCCACCTGCGGTTACTACTTTGTCACCTTTCTTCATGGCTTCGCGTTGCTTCTGCAGTTCTTTTTGCTTCTTCGTTTGCGGGCGAATCATAAAGAAATAGAACACTACGAAGATCAGGATCATCATGATCCAGAAACTCCATTGATTACTTTGTTTAGCTGCGCCTTCTACGGCTTGCAATAAAATTAAATTCAACATAATGGTATATTTTAAACTTTTAACTATCGACTATTAACTATCGACTATTGACTTTTACCTCACTTAATCGTCGCTGCTTTTATCAGCGCGTTATCTTCTTTCATGTCTCTGAGTATCTGAGTCAGAATACCGTTGATAAACAGATTGCTCTTTTCTCCCGAATACTCTTTTCCTAACTCTATATATTCGTTCATCGAGACGGTCAGCGCAATGTCCGGGAACTCAAGAATCTCTGCCAACGCGGTCTCCAGAATAATGCGGTCCATATAGGCGATTCGGTCTGCATCCCAACCTTTCAAGTGACTGTTAATCAGTTCCTCATATTTCTCGTGCCCGTCCAGAGCTGCATTCAGCAACTTTGTCGCAAACTGCACTTCCTCTTCCGTGTCAAACATCGGCAATAGCGGTGTTTCTGGAGTGCTGTCTTCCTTAAAGCGCTTGATGGTCTTCACAACAAAACTGAGCACTACTTCCAGATCAATGGTCCAATTGGTCTTGTCGAGCACAACCTCCATCTCATCCAATGCCTCTTGTAACGCTGTGTTGTTAGGCATCAGGTGTTGGTATATCTTGCGCCACAACTGCTTGTCTTGCTCGTAGTCATTATTCTCTGCCGACATATATTCGCGGTAAAAATCGCTCTCTACCAACTGTTTATAGATGTCGCAAACCGCAGGTATACCACTGTCCCAACGCAGTTTCTGCTCTTCCATACGAGTGCGAAGAGCGCGATTCTCAAACAATTGTTGTGCCAGGCGGTTCTCCACCAGGCGACGATTGGCTTTCCAGTCGCTGTGCGTGGCGCGAGCACGTATAGCTTGCTCTTCTAGTTGTTTCTGAGCATATGCAGTCAACTCATTGGCGAAATCCAACAAGATGCAGTACAGATCATACGTATCTGCAAAACTTTTCAGCAACTCTTTCTGAGCTGTCAGTTTACTCTTTTCTTTGTCTTGGTGATAGGCGAACAGCGTTTGGATGACACGTGTTCTCACCATCGTTCGGTTGATCATATTTCCTCGCGTTTATGTGGGCGCGCGGCACGCACGCAGAACAAAAATCGTGCAAAGATACTACTAATTTTTCGTATATGCAAATTTTTTCATAGAAAAAAACACCTCCGTTATTTTAGCTTGTCAAAAACTTTACATTTATATATACTTTGTATATATGGTCAATTTACTGACGAGACATAAACGAGACTTTACCGAGACAATCACCTGGAGTGGTCGAGACGTTCACGAGACATAAACGAGACAATCACGAGAGCACTATCTTTCCGCAATCTGAAAATAATTGGCGAAAAATTGACATTTTTATTCGAGATATTTGCATGTATGCAAAATTATTTGTATCTTTGCAGCGTTAATCCATTTTGCTCACTCAAAATCATAATGCAATGAAAAAACTTTTCCTCTTGATGGTGGCCGCATTGGCTACGCTCAGCCTAATGGCGCAAGACCTTATTATTACACGTGACAGTAAGCGTATCGAGGCTAAGATTACGGAGGTCTCTTCCTCCGAGATTCGCTACCTGGAATGGAATAATCAAAGCGGACCTGTTTTCGTACTCCGCACGGACGAGATCAACTCCATTATCTACCAAAACGGAAATGTCACCACGTTCGAGCATGCGGCTACTTCTGCTCCAACGTACAACAACAATAACGCTGTCAATTACAGTAACGCACCGCTTCCGGTAGGATATATCGTCAAAGACGATAATGATATCTATACCGTCGGCAATTTGCGTATGAGCGAATCTCAATATGTTGATTTCATTCGCCAGAATTGCAAGGAGGCTTACGACTACTACGACAGTGGTATCAGCCTTTGGTCTTCCGGTTGGAAATTGTTCGGTATGGGCGTTGGTTTAGTACTTGGTGGAACCGTTTGGTGGTGTCTCGGGTGGTATCTTTTTACCCCTTATTCTTCGGGATCGGATTATACTACTTTCCGGGCGTTGACAATTGGTGGCTATGTCCTTTGGGGAGTTGGCGGATTGGCGATGACTGGTTCGGTACCTTGCCTCATTGTCGGAGGTATTCGCAAGAACAATTCGCACGAGATATACAACGAGTCATGCGCACGTCAGCAGTCGGAAGTGGTTTCCTTCGGTTTGCAACCTTCGCCTGGTGGACTGGGATTGGCAATTAAGTTCTAAACAAATTATAGAAAGAGATGGAAAATCAGAAGTTTGAAGACAGAAGAGAATCGGAGATTGTTTACAGTCGTTCGGTCAAAGCAGGGAAGCGTATCTATTATTTAGACGTACGCAAGGCGCGCAATGAGGATTTGTATCTCTCTATTACGGAGAGCAAACGCAAACCTACTGGGGAAGATGAGCAACCGGCGTTTGAGAAACATAAATTGTTTCTCTACAAAGAGGATTTTGCTAAGTTTACCGAAGAATTGCAAAACGTCATTGGTTACGTTCAGCAGCAATTTGGCCAGATAGAAGAACGCCAAGAATGGCATCCGGAGGAGAATCAGGAGCCAAAAGCAGAAGGTGAAGAATCTTCAGAAGAAGGCAAGAAAAAAGGCCTCTTCGGCCTCTTTAAGGGATAATCTCTGATGTTCAGCAGAGAGTGTCTATGATGCCTTTTGCTATTTCTTCTTTGCTCTGCAAAGGTAGTTCTGTTTGACTACCGTCAGCACGGAAGATTGTCACGCGATTGGTATCGGTTCCGAAACCCGCACCTTCGTCGCGCAGCGAATTCAGAACAATAGCATCCAGATGCTTGCTTTCTAGTTTCTTCAGCGCGTTATTGGTCTCATGATCAGTCTCTAACGCAAAACCCACCAACCTTTGGTTGGCACGCTTGGTTTCACCTAGCGTACGAGCAATATCTGGTGTGGTATGGAGTGGTAAAAGCAGTTCGGTTTGTCCGGGCTGCTTTTTTATCTTCGTATCAACTGCCTTTGGCGCAAAATCTGCCACCGCAGCACATAGAATCGCCAAATCACTTTCTTTCCAAGCTTCTTGGCACGCTTTGCACATCTGCTCGGCCGATTTCACATCGATGCGAATGATGTGTTCCTGGTCGCGCACAATCTCGGCGCTCGGACCACTTATCAGCGTTACTTGTGCCCCGCGGCGCGCGCATTCGTGCGCAAGCGAATAACCCATGCGACCGGTGGAATAATTGCTCAGATAACGAACAGGATCCAGTTGTTCTTGAGTCGGACCCGCGGTTATCAAAACACGCTTTCCGCTCAAATCTTTCTTGGTCAATGCAGCTATTACTGCTTCTTTTAGAATCTCCAGTTCTGGCATACGGCCTTTGCCGCTAGTTCCGCACGCCAGTTCTCCTTCTGCTGGTTCTAACACGCGGATGTTCTTCCACGAGCGAAGCGTTTCTACGGCTTTCTGCGTCGCAGGATTCTCCCACATCTTGTCGTTCATAGCGGGAGCCAATACCACGGGTTTGCGAGCCGCACACGAGGCTAGAGTAGTGGTTAGTGCGTCATCGGCTATGCCCGCAGCCATTTTTCCGAGCACATTGGCCGTAGTCGGCGCAACTATCATTATGTCGCACCATTCGGGCAACGAAATATGTTCGGTTGCATGCTCGTTGATGGCAGCAAATACGTCGCTATATACCGGATGACCGGATACGGTCTGCAGAGTTAATTCCGTAACAAACTCTAACGCGTGACGAGTTGTCGCCACGCGTACTTCCGCACCGCTTTTTGTCAGCATGCGAATCAGTTCCGGAATTTTATACGCGGCTATTCCGCCGCTAATTCCTACGAGTATATGTTTATTTGAGAGCGTCATCACGGTTGCCGGTTCTGTAAACCAACTCGCCGTCAATAAACTCCTGAGTAGCCATCAGCGTTGCTTTCGGTAGACGCTCGTACTGACGACTGATCTCGATTTGCTCTTTGTTCTCAAATGTCTCGTCGATGGCATCTTGAGGAATCGAGAAATCTTGCAGTTTGGCATCAAGTTCTTTCTTCAAACCTGCACTAATCTGGTTAGCGCGTTTGGCGATGATTGCCACTGTCTCATACACATTGCCAACCGGTTCTGTCAACTGGTTGATGTCACGGGTTACCGTGTTTTTGGGGGCTTTTGAATTTTTGTAATCCATATCTTATTCTTTTGTTATTTTGCGTATTTGGACGAGCATTTTGTCTGCATCTTTGCGATGCTTCGAGTTCGGGAACTCGGTGATGAAATTGTAATACTCGTCTTGGGTATCGCGAGCTCGATCCAGTTTGAGTTCTTCGTACGAATTGATGGTCTGCTGATATTTCGATTGCAGAATCAACCAGTTGAAATCTTCCTGGTATTTATTGCTCGGATAGTTCTTTAGTGCATTCTTGGCCACTACTTCACAACTCAGGTAATTATTGCCCAAATAGCTGCCGAGATTGTAGTACAGTTGGGCACTGTGTAGCTCTTTCAGCGCCAATTTGTCGTATAGTTCGCCCATCTCCTGGTATGCTTGTTCGGCATACGGACTTTCAGGGTAAAGTTCCACGAACTGTGTGAATGCTTCAATGGCCTTCCTGGTTATCTCTTGGTCAAGTCTTGCATCCGGTGAATCCAGATACTGGCAATGACCTAACTGGAAATAGGCTTCTGTCGCATATTTACCCTTTGGGTAATTGCGAATATAGGCACGGTAATATTCGGTGGCCGATGTATAATCTTTTTGGCCCATATAACTGCGTGCCAAGTAAGCCAAGATATCCTCCGAACGCTCTGTCCCCTTGTAGTATGCAGATACGTCGTCCAGTAATGTCTGCGATTTGACGTATTGCTTGTCGTTGAAGAACTGTAGGGCTGCTTGGTATTTCTCTTCCGGGTCACGCGATTTCAGTAGTCGCTGATATTCTCCACAACTGGTCAACACAAACGAAAACAATGCCGTTAGTGCCAACATCCTCATCCCTATAAAAAGTCCCTTTTTATGCATTCTAATCAAATCAGCCTGCAAAATTACTACAAATTATTCAAATACACAAGTTTTTCCCGAAAAAAATCAATTATGCTCGTATAAATGGAGTTTTTTAGAGGGAAAAACTTGTTGTTTGCACATTAGTGCGAACGTAAATTCGGAGGGAACCCGCCCCGTAGGGGAAGGGGCGTGCCGAAATTACTGCTATTTCAGCATTTTCTCCCAATTTGGAGATGTCATCACCACCAAACTGTCATTTTTTGCCACAATCAGATAGCATGCATCGTTCTCAGACTTGCTAATCATTCGCAACGCTTCTTGTTCACCCAGAACCATACACGCGGTGGCTAGACCATCGGCGCGCATACAACTGCTGCTGACCACTGTCGCACTCAGTAGAGCGTGTTGCACAGGACGACCGGAGCGAGGATCTATTGTGTGACTGCGTTTCTCGTTACCATCGTAATAATAATTACGATAATTTCCACTCGTAGCCATACAAATGTCGCTCACAGCCAATACTTCTTGCAGTTCATTTTGCGAACCTTCGTTGTTGTCGTTCGGCTTGGTTATACCTATATGCCATGGTTCGCCTTTAGCGTTTTTCCCGCGTGCTACAATTTCTCCGCCAATCTCGACCAAATAGTTGCTGCAACCTTGTTTTTCCAGTAGTTCAGCTATTACGTCACATGCTTGCCCTTTGGCCACCGCGCCGCAATCTAACATCATTCGCGGATCTGCTTTGACCACTTTGTGATCTACCAGTTGTACTTTGTCGAAACCAATCAACGGGAGTAAACTGTCTACTTTGGCATCCGTGACATTCTCGCGATTCTTAAATCCGAATCCCCACAGATTAACCAATGGGGCTACAGTGATATCGAACGCACCGCCTGACTGCTCATATACGCGTTGCGCTTCAGCCCACATGGCTTCAAAAAACGCATCCGTAACAGTGTCGCGATTGTTGTTGATTGCCGATAAGGTGGACTGGGGATTGAACATGCTTAGACTCTTATCAAATGCAGCAAAGGCCGCCTGAATACTATCCTCCAGGTCGCATGAGGCTTCGTACTGAATACTGTAGTACGTGCCGAAAACTTTGCCTTGGTTCTTGTAGAACGATGTTTTTGGCTCATCGTCCCAGCCCCAAATCAGCGCAGCACAAACGGCCACGCCCATCAGGGCACCTAGCATTTTCCAAAGTCTGGTATTAATGGGTTTCATATTAGAACCACACTCCTAGTCCGATACAACCATTCAATTTCTGGTTGTAAAGCTTGTCATCACCTGCTGCGTTGACAAATACGTTGTAGAACGGATCGTCTTTGTCTGTCACCATCCCATCAGGATTGATGCTTCCTAACGCAAAGAGATTCAGGGTGCAGACGCCCAGGTCAAATTCTTTGTCGATCTTGGCAGAAACATTTACTACCGCGAATTTGTCGTTGCCATATACAGGGCTCTCCCATGGCGACATACCCACTTGGGCACCGATTGTCAAACCGAGGTCTTCGAAGGTGTAATCGTAACCCAGTTCGATGTACGAACTCCATGCGCGAACTTCGCGCAGCGGGTCAAGCAGAGTAGGTGCGAGAATATGATCATCGCCACCAACCATCGTGTACCAGTTGATGTACGCTCCCGCATACTCTCCGAAGAAGTGACCGAAATTATAGCCGGCCCAGATTTCTGATTGGTGCGTGCTGCCATCGTCGCAGTAATAATACTCATTAAATCCAATGCTTGCGCCGTAAGCCGTCACCGAAGCGATAAAGTCAATTTCTGGCATGAAATATGTATTACAATCACCCGGTATATCAAGTCCATTTGTCTTGAATTTCCAATCGGAAGCACCCAGACTAGCCCAGACACCGGCACGAAACTCTAAGGCTCCGTCTAAAGCGTCAAAGCCAACCAACCCTTCGGGTTGAATGCTCAGGCCGCCGTTATTCATTCCACGCCATACATATGAGCTAACCAGCTCTGCGCCAGCCTCGTAGGCAAATTCAACTTCGGCTTTTGCCGACATACAAATAGCCATCACGGCTACGAATAAAGTAAAGATTTTTTTCATTTCAGATAAACTCCTAATGCTATGTTAGTGTTAATACTTTGATTTCCAGGATGAGTGGGATGCCATTTTACGGTCGTCTTGTCTGCAGCTATGGCAGATGGATTGATGCTAAAGACGCCTTGCAATTGCAGTCCGCAGTGTTCGCTTATATCCCAATCCTTGCGCAGACGAAGTTCTAAGTTTTGCACGGCAAAACCGCGTTGGTAACCTGTGTAGAAACTGCGCCACGGAGTAATGCCAATGGCCCCATAAACACTCAGTCCGAAAGGTAACCGCTGAGTATAACTCAGTTCTGCATAACTCGAATAGGCACGGATGGTGTCGCCCGCCGCATTTAGATAGCCGTCGCTGGCTCCAACACGAGTTGCCCACAGAAAACTTAAAGGCAATTTGCTGCTAACGGTGTATCTGAGCCGCACTTCCAGTCCGTTTCCTCCGTCCGGATGGTTCGTAAAATCGAAGAAGGGACAATTGAAATTATGAATAAACATCACACATGCATTCAGCCCCCATCTGGCAAAGCCAAGCGTCAGGTCCACTTCCGGTTGAAACTTTGTGAACGACCAATTGGCTGTACCAATATTCCACCACATGTCGAAATACAACCCACCGTACCCGACATTTGCACTGCCTTGCACATTCATCGCACCGACGTATAATCCGCGCCACAAGTAGGTAGATTGGAGTGCTACATCTGCACCATAGGTAAAACCAACCGGCGCATGGTAATCGTCCAACCAACGGTTTTCTTGCGTTTCTTGCGCATATATACGCGCGTTAAATAAAAAAGGTATCACTCCAATCAACAAGACCGGAGTTAATACCCTAAGGTTGTTCCAAATTTTGTTCACAAGGCTTTGTTACAGGCCGTTTTGAGCCTCCCAAGCTATGCGGAGGGCTACCTCCAGTATTCGGGTGTTGCTGAAATCAACAATTCCGCCTTCCAAACCCGGTTCAATATGATAATCTGCGGTGCCTTGACCATTGAAGAATGCTCTTACTTCGTCACCTGTAATACCGAGTTCCGCTGCAATTGCGTCCATACTACCATGAGGCAGACTGTCTTTTACGCTGCGAAGACGATTAAATGTTGTACGCGCCATAATACTTCTGAGTTTTTATTGGTTATTACTGATAAATAATGCTTAATTTGTAAATTTTGCGCAAAGGTACAACATTTTTTTTATATGTGCAAGATTTCTTTGCGCTTTTTGTATATTTTTTTGCGTATGTCAAAAAAAAGCAGTACTTTTGCACTCGCAAAAGTTTGCAATGAAAACCATTTGTGCCATCTCTACGCCCTACGGAGTAGGCGGTATAGCCGTACTTCGCGTATCCGGTCCTCAGGCCATCCCTCTTGTGGATGGTTTGTTTCGTGGGCGTGTGGCCCTAACAGACGCCAGGCCCGGAACTGTTCATTTCGGTCGCATCGAACGCGATGAAGAGATATTGGACGAAGTTCTCTGTTCGGTTTTTCGTGCGCCTCATTCTTTTACGGGCGAAGATACGGTCGAAGTGGCCTGTCATGGTAGCTTGTATATTCAGCAAACTATTCTCCAATGGCTGGTAGATGCAGGTTGTAGTATGGCGCAAGCCGGTGAATTTACTCAACGCGCTTTCTTGAACGGCCGCATGGACCTGACACAAGCAGAAGCGGTGGCCGATCTGATTGCTTCGCAATCGAAGGCAGAGAAAGATTTGGCGCTCAGTCAGTTGCGCGGTTCCGTTTCCGGAGAATTGAATCAGTTGCGTGAACGACTTCTGCATTTCACTTCGCTTGTGGAACTCGAATTGGATTTTGCTGACCATGAGGAATTGGAGTTTGCCGACCGCAGCCAGTTGGATTCTCTGGCAGAAGAAATTGAGCACAAACTGCAAGCACTTTTAAGTTCTTTCCGTACGGGGAATGCCATTCGCAATGGTGTCTCGGTGGCGATTGTCGGAGCACCTAATACCGGAAAATCCACGCTACTGAACGCATTGCTAGGCGAACAACGAGCCATCGTAAGTGATATACAAGGTACGACACGCGACACGGTGGAAGATACTTTGGTCATTGAGGGCATACTCTTCCGCCTGATCGATACCGCCGGACTGCGCGCTTCGCAGGATGAACTCGAGAAAATGGGCATGGAACGTAGCCGTCGGGCCGCTCAGGAAGCAATGATAGTTATTGCGCTTTCTGAAGCAGGAACAAGCGAACCGAATCTGGACTTTGCACCTAGAGGTACAGTGATTAAAGTGCTGAATAAGAGCGACTTACATCCGGACTTCAAACCATCCGAAAATATTCTTATTTCGGCTAAGTTTGGCCAAATTGAACCGCTCAAACAAGAGCTGGTTCGTGTTGCTCGGGCGGGAATGCAAACCACGGCCGTTATGCTGAGCAATGCGCGTCACTACGAGGCGATACGGCGTGCCCACGAAGCGATCATACGTGTCCGCAAAGGGTTGGCTGACGGGCTTTCCGGAGAACTCCTGTCTCTCGATTTGCAAGACTGTCTCAACGCGCTGGGCGAAGTAACGGGACAAATAACCAACCAAGAAGTATTAAGTAATATTTTTAGCAAATTCTGCATCGGAAAATAAATCTAAAACCACAAATATAAAATCTATGATTTTATCAATGACCGGTTATGGCAGAACCGAAAGCCAACTACGCGGACATAAACTGGTGTGCGAGATTCGTTCTCTCAATTCCAAATCGATGGACCTTTCTACACGTCTCTCTTCTCTGCTAAGGGCACGCGAACTGGACCTGCGTACTATCGTCACTCAGCGTCTTGAACGCGGCAAGGTGGACCTCTCAATCTACGCCACTGACGAATCGGCTGACCAGCAAGCCGGCTTCACACCGCTCAATTGGGCGGCTGTGCAGTATTATGCTGACGATTACAAGGCTCATTCGGATGGTCATTTGCCTCCCGAGGTAATGGCTGCCATTTTGCGTTTTCCGGATGTGCTGAAGAGCCAGGATGATAACTCGGACCTAACGGATGAGGAGTGGACCAACGTGCAGGAGACTCTGAATCGTACCATCGATGCTTTCAATGCGTTCCGCACTCAGGAAGGGGCAGCGCTGCAGGCGATGTTCACTGAGAAACTGGACGGAATAGCCGATCTCTTGGCGCAAGTGGAGCCATTTGAGAAAGGACGCGTGGCGAAAATCAAAGAACGCCTGGAGCAAAATCTCGAGCAACTCTCGGCTGATACGCAAGCCAAAATCGACCGCAACCGACTGGAGCAAGAAATGATCTATTATCTTGAAAAACTGGATATTACCGAGGAAAAAGTGCGCTTGACTAACCACATCAAGTACTTCCGTGAGACTATGGAAGGCAATGGGGTTGGAGTAGGCAAGAAGTTGGGATTTATCGCTCAGGAAATGGGACGCGAAATCAATACGCTCGGTTCTAAATCCAACCAATCGGAGATGCAGATACTAGTTGTTAAGATGAAAGATATTTTGGAGCAAATCAAGGAACAAGTACTGAACGTCCTCTAACCCGTACACCATACACCTTCAACATTCAACAAAAATGATATACATATTCTGTGCCCCTTCCGGCAGTGGTAAATCGACAATGGTTAACCATCTGCTCACCAACCATCCGAATCTGTTTGAACTCTCTATCTCGTGTACCACGCGTCCTCCGCGAGGTAAAGAAGTGCATGGCCGAGAGTACTATTTCATCACGGTTGAGGAGTTTCAAAACCGCATCCGCAACGATGAGTTCATAGAGTATGAACAGGTGTACGAAGGCCTTTATTATGGCACACTCAAAGAGGAAATAGAGCGCATAGAACGCGCTGGCAAACAAGTATTGTTTGATGTGGATGTCAAGGGCGGAATCAACCTGAAGCGAATCTTAGGCGATCGCGCGACCTCTATCTTCATCTGTCCTCCGTCCATCGAAGAACTTCGCCGTCGTTTGGAAGGCCGTGGCGATACCTCGCCTGAGATGATAGAGAAACGACTAGCAAAGGCCGAAGAGGAAATGTCCTATAAGCCGCAGTTCGATCGCGTAGTGGTCAACGATAATCTGCAGCGCGCGTTTGCGCAACTCGATGCCATCATCGATGAACAATCCGCTAAATAAGAATTGAAGAAAAAAATCGGTATATACGGAGGCAGTTTCAATCCCGTGCATTTTGGTCACGTAGGGTTGGCTCGGTGGGTCGTAGAGCACACCGACCTGGACGAACTATGGATGCTTGTCAGCCCGAATAATCCGCTCAAACAGGCTGATTCGTTGGCGCCGGAGCAGGAGCGGCTGGCAGCAGTACGCGAGGCTGTGAAGGATATTCCGAATGTAGTAGCCAGTGATTTTGAGTTCTCATTGCCGCGTCCTTCCTATACGGCTAATACGCTCCGCGAATTGCAGAAACGCTTTCCTCAGTATGACTTTTCGCTCGTTATCGGAGAGGATAATCTCGCCATTTTTACTCAGTGGCGCGAGTGGGAATATATACTAAAAAACTTCCGCATCTTCGTTTATCCAAGACACGGAAGTGATTCAATTTCAGATTTTAAATTTCAAATTGCAGATTTCAAGAATCTTGTATTCCTGGCTAACGCGCCTTATTTTGACATCTCATCCACTGCCATTCGCCGTTCGCGCGAAGGTCAGTAACCTCCAATTTGTTTTCTTCAGCTGCTTGGCGTAGCGCAGTGCAGTCGGTGGCATAGAAACCACTTAACCACAGTTGTCCACCCGGATTGAGGTGGGCAGCGTAAGCAGGCATATTAGCCAAGAGAATATTCCGATGGATATTGGCCATAATCAGGTCAAACTTTCCTTCCTCAGGCACGGTATCGCCTAAGCGCACATCTATCTCCACGCCGTTTAGCGCAGCGTTCTCTTGCGCATTCTCCACACTCTTTTCATCTATATCAATCGCCAGCACACGGTCCGCACCGCGACGTTTGGCAAAGATAGCTAGCACGCCGGTGCCTGTGCCGTGATCCAAAACGCTGAGTCCTTTGAGGTCGGCTTGCAACAGTGCGTCAATCATCATGGATGTTGTCTCGTGGTGACCTGCGCCGAAGGCGCAATGAGGCACAATACGTACACCTAATGGCAGTTCTTGGATCGGATGTTCCGCTTCCCAAGCAGCGTTCCAGTTCTCGTCCGGACAATCTTCTAGACTAACTAACTTGACTCCCTCGGTTGAGGCGATTATTGCATCAAGGGCCGAACGTTGAGTGTCTAATAGGGCTGTAGGAATATAGGCTTTGTTGCCATCGATGGTGTCAAAGCCTAAGTCGAAGAGGGCCTGCGCGAATACATCGGCCTGCCACTCTTCGGCAAAGTGCATACTAAATGTCGCTACGGAGTACCGCATTCTTTACCACTGATTGTAGTGGATGTTGGCTTCGTTGTATTTCTCCTTGACAGCCGGTTGCTCGGCAGGAACGCCTACGGGCACTACGCAGAGAGGAATAATATGTTCGGGCATGCCAAGCATCTCTTGTACTATTTTTACACGTTCCATGTCCGGATGGAGTCCCGTCCAAACGGCTCCGAGTCTCATAGCGTGAGCGGCCAGGAGCAGATTCTCTGTGGCAGCAGACACGTCGTTGATCCAGAAATCGCGTCCTGTACCTTCGATAGCTTTGCTCAGGTCGCCGCAAGGAATGATGGCACATGCAGCACCATTCTGACAGCGTGAATAAGGCAGTGCTTCGCCCAAACGGTCAATCAACGCTTGGTCGGTTACTACGAAGAAGGCCCAAGGCTGTTTGTTGATGGCCGATGGAGCCGCCATAGCTGCGCGAAGCAACGTATCCACTTGGGCTTGAGTGATTTTCTCGCCCGTAAACTGACGCACTGATACACGCGTCATGATGTTGGTGATTGCGGGATTTTCCATACTCTGAGGTTGTTGGGTGCAAGCGACTAGTGTCATGGCGCACAGTGCTGCAAGGATGATTCGTTTCATAACTATTAACTTTTATTTAACTTTCCACTTTTAACTATCGACTTTAAACTTTCCACTTTCCACTTTCAATCGTCAGTGCTTCGCCTACCAGATAATTGCTTCCACCGATAAATACGGCGTCGTCCGGCGAGGCCTGGCTGAGTGCGTACGGTATGGCCTCTGTGGGCTTGTCGATTGCTTTTCCTTCGTCACCCCACATGGTAAGCATCTCTTGTGCTGTGCGGGCGCGTTGGGTGCTTGGGGTAGTGAATATATAGCGGTAGCGTTCGCCACGTGGCAACAGGCGCATCACGACGTCTGTATCTTTGTCGTTGACCATGCCGAAGACTATCCAAATTCGCGGGTTCGGTAGGGCGCGTAGTTGCTGCGCTACGTACTGGAGACCATGACTGTTATGCCCCGTGTCGCAGATGACCAGCGGTTCGGTTTGTAGAATCTCCCATCGTCCGCGCAGACCCGTCAAACGGCATACATGGGAAAAGCCATCTCTGATGGCTAAATTTGAAATTTGAAATTTGAAATTTGAATTTTTTAAAGCTTGCAGGGCCACATAAGCCGTTTGCATGTTTTGCTCCTGATAGATCCCTTTTAGTTCGCATTCGGGGGCCTCTTGCAGTCTGCGTCGGCGTAGGTAACCGCACTGGTCGGCAAACCATATTCGGCAGTCGGTTGTCTCGAGTCCTTCGCCCAGTATACCGCATTCTTGCGCCCGAGCGAGGAAGACATTCATGGTCTGCGGATGAGTCTCGCCAATGACGCATGGCACGCCGGGTTTGATGATTCCAGCTTTCTATCGTGCTATCTGCGCCAGTGTGTTGCCGAGAAACTCTGTATGGTCGAGTCCGATGTTCGTGATGACCGATAGGAGAGGTGTCAGTACGTTGGTGCAGTCGAGTCGTCCTCCCAAGCCCGTTTCTACTACCGCAATATCGACTTTCTGCGCCACAAAATAGGCGAATGCCATGGCGGTCATGGTCTCAAAGAATGAGGGCTGCACTTCGTCCAGATAGTCGCGGTTGTGCTCCACAAAACTTACTACATCCTCTTGGCTGATGGGTTGACCGTTGATGCGAATGCGTTCGCGCAAATCCACCAGGTGCGGACTGGTGTAGAGTCCTACACGCAGGCCGGAGGCTTGTAGTGCGGCTGCTATCAGATGGGCAGTCGAACCCTTGCCGTTGGTGCCAGCTACGTGTATCGCGCGTAGTAATAGGTGAGGATTACCAACGTGTTCCATCAGCCGGAGTGTGTTCTCCAGACCTGGTTTGTATGCCGCTGCGCCTACCATGTGAAATGGCGGACGCGATGTGTAGAGATATTCTATCGTTTCCTTGTAATCCACTTTACACTTTACACCTTACACTTTCGACTATCGTCCTCTCGTCCTTTCGCCTTTAACCTCTCATCCTTTCCACCGTTACTTCGTAACGACCGTGAAATCAATCGTGCCTTCCATGCGCTTGACGCAGAGCCAACGGTAGAAAGCGGGCGTGATGTGAACCGAGTGACCGCGGCTGGTGAGCGATACGCGGTGGCGATTCATTGGGTTGTAAACACTGATATGCAGGCGGTTGTTGCCCGGATTCGCCTTGATTTGGTCTTGCAGATCCTGGATCAGTTCGCCGGACAGGTCGTTGAGCGAGAGCTGCAGATTGATACCTTCTATACGTTGGTCCTGCACATCACCCAGTGTATCTACGCGTTGCGCGACAAATTCGTATTCGGCCTGTTCGTCCGGCTGTTCGCGGAACCATCGCTGACCGGCGTTCTTCTGCTGAATGACACCTGTCACCAGCACGTACATATTTTTCAGCATCAGGTGGCCGAACTGCTGATAGGCGCTACCGAACAAGGTAAAATTGTAACTGCCGGTGTAATCCTCAATGGTATATTTGCCGTAGGGGTTACCTTTCTTGCTGATGAGTTGCTCAGCGGTGACGATGATACCGCCGAAGAAGCATACTTTATTTTTGTGCTTGGCAATAAATTCCGAAGGCAGCAATGGTCGGTCTGTCGGCTCTTCTTCCTTTTTAGGCGAAGCCTTGGGTGTCTCCGCTGCAGGCATCTCTTCGCCCGATTCGTTGTCGGCGTTGTCGGCCGAATAATCCAAAGCATCTTCCGCCACGGGTTCTCCTTCGCTCTCAGGCATAGTCTCGGCTATCTCTGTGCGGATGCGCAGTTCGGCGTTCTTGCGTGCGTCCGGTTGTTCCCATCCACGGAAGAGCGACAACTCGTGTGCTGTCAGGTTGCACAGTTCTTTTACCTCAAACTCATATTCATCCAGCGGGTGAGCGGAGAGGTAGATTCCTATCAGGTCTTTCTCACGGTTGAGTCGTTCTATGGTATCCCATTTGGGTGGAGTAGGCAGGTTCGGGTGGTGCACTTCGATAGTCTCTACCAGGTCGCCGAAGAGCGAGTTCCGGCTATTCTCACGGTCTTGCTGGAAATGGTTGCCGTATAGCATGAGCGCGTCCAGTGCGGGTGTGCCGCCGTCGTAGGTGCCCAGTATCTGTTCGCGGTAGATATCCTTGAAACAGCCGAAGGCGCCTGCCTGAGCCAGACATTCTATGGTCTTGCGGTTGCAACTCTGTAGGTTGACGCGCTCCAGGAAATCGAATATATTGGTGTACTTGCCGTTTTTCTCACGTTCCTGAATGATGGCTTCTGCTGCTCCTTCACCCACGCCCTTGATGCCGCCCAGACCAAAGCGGATGTCGCCCTTGCTATTGACGATGAAGGACAGTTCCGATTCATTCACGTCAGGCTCCAGAACGCTCAAACCGAGGGCACGGCATTCGTCCATCAGTTTGGTCACTTCCTTGATATCGTCTCGGTGGACGGTCAGGTTGGCCGCCATAAATTCGGCAGGGTAGTGCGCTTTGAGGTAACCGGTCTGGTAGGCCACCCACGAGTAGCAAGCCGCGTGCGATTTGTTGAACGCATAGCTGGCAAATTTCTCCCAGTCGCTCCAGATCTTGTCCAGTATTTTCGGGTCGTGTCCGTTCTTCTTGCCGCCGTCCATGAATTTATCTTTGAGCGAGGCCAGTACGGTCATCTGTTTCTTACCCATCGCCTTACGGAGTTTGTCGCTCTCGCCTCGTGTGAAATTAGCCAACAGACGGCTGAGTAGCATGACTTGCTCTTGGTAAACCGTTACGCCGTACGTATCCTTCAGATACTGCTCCATGACGGGTATGTCGTACGTCACAGGTTCCTTACCCTGTTTACGGCGGATGAACTGTGGTATGTAGTCCATTGGTCCCGGGCGGTAGAGGGCGTTCATGGCAATCAGGTCGCCGATGACGGTCGGCTTCAGTTCTTTCAGATATTTCTGCATGCCGGCCGACTCAAACTGGAATACGGCTACGGTCTTTCCTTCTTGGAAGAGGCGGTATGTCTCCGGGTCGTCGATAGGTATATGGTCGATATCGATGTCAATGCCGCGTGCTTTCTTGACATTGCGCAGACACTCCTTGATGATGGTTAGGGTAATCAGTCCCAAGAAGTCCATCTTGATCAGTCCGACGCTCTCTACTACGTGTCCGTCGTATTCGGTCACCAGCACACGTTTCTTGGCGTTCTTATCCTCCACCGAACTCAGCGGAGCGAAGTTGGTCAGGTCGTCTGCACCGATAATCACGCCACAGGCGTGTACGCCCACTTGGCGGATGGTACCTTCCAGTCGTGCAGCGAATTGCAGCATAGAGCGCTCGTTGGGATCGCCGTTTTGGTAGATATCTTTCAGTTCGTCAATATAGCGGTAGCAGTTCTTCAGGTTCACTTTGGGCGACTCGCCTTTGTCGTCTTTGACATTGTCCGGGAAGTTGCGGTCGGGAATCAGTCCCTTCAGTTCGTTGACACGCTGCAGCGGTACTTGTTGCACGCGTCCTACATCGGCCAAAGCCGACTTGGTAGCCATCTTGCCATAGGTGACGATATGCGCCACGTGTGTCTCGCCGTATTTGCGGCTGACGTAGTCGAGCACTTTGCCTCGTCCGCAATCTTCGAAGTCGGTATCGATATCGGGTAGGGAGATACGGTCGGGATTGAGGAAACGCTCGAACAGGAGGTCGTATTTCAGTGGGTCCAGATCGGTTATCTTGAGACAGTAGGCCACTACGCTTCCTGCGGCGGAACCACGTCCCGGGCCAACCGACACATCCAGTTCTTCGCGCGCAGCGCGTATGAAATCCATCACGATGAGGAAGTAACCCGGGAAGCCCATCGAGTTGATGGTGTTCAGTTCAAATTCGATACGCTCTTTCAGCACCTCGTCTGTGTCGAGCCGCTCTTGGCCGTACCGCATTTTCGCGCCCTCCATGGTCAAGTGGCGCAGGTAGGCAGCCTCGAAGGCCACACGGCTCTCGTAGTCCTCCTCGCGTCCGAAACTCTCGGGGATGGGGAACTTAGGCATTATCGGGTCGCAATCGATATCGTATATCTCTACTTTGTCAACTATCTCCTGGGTGTTGCTGAGTGCTTCGGGTATGTCGCTGAAGATGTCCGCCATCTCTTCTGGCGTTTTCAGCCACTCCTGCTTGGTGTAGTGCATTCGGTTGACATCGTTGACGAAGTGGTTGGTGCTGAGGCAGATGAGTCGGTCGTGCGCCTCGGCATCTTCTTCGTTGACAAAGTGGCTGTCGTTGGTGCAGATAATCTTTACTCCATATTTGCGAGCCAGGGCAATCAGTACGGGATTGACTTGTTGCTGCCGCATATACACTTCTTGGTCGCCTCCGGGCACCTGTGTCTCGTGGCGCTGCAGCTCGATGTAATAGTCCTCGCCAAACAGGTTTCGGTACCATTGTACGGTCTCCTCTGCTTCGGCGAAAATGCCTTGCTCAATCAGACTCTCGACATCGGACTCTTGCCTCTCGCCTCTCGCCGCAAACCCTTCCATGATTTTTTGCGGCAACTCACCACCCAGGCAGGCGGAGCAGCAGACGATACCCTCGTGCCATTGCTCTAGCAGTTCGCGGTCGATACGCGGCGTGTGGTAGTAGGCGTCTGACATGAATCCGGCGCTAATCAGTCGGCATAGGTTGTGATAGCCGGTCATGTTCTTTGCCAGCAGTATGAGGTGCCATCCGGAGCGGTCGATGACGTAGGTACGTCCTTCGGCGTTGGTTGTCTTGTCGTCGTTGCGTGAGAGTCGTCCGCGTCGTGCGCAATAGGCCTCGCAGCCCACAATGGGCTTGAAGGGAATATACTCGCCGTTCTCCTCACTTTCCGCTTTCGCCTTTCGACTTTTGTTGATGCCCTTGCAATAATCCAGCAGCTCCTTGATGCCGTACATATTGCCGTGATCGGTCAGCGCCACGGCGTTCATGCCGGTGGCTATACATTTGTCCACTATCTCCGGTACGCGCGACATGCCGTCGAGCAGCGAATAGTGTGAGTGAACGTGTAAATGTGTAAAATTCATAGTAGTCATAAATCGGGTGCAAAAGTAGTGATTTTTTTTGATATATGCAAATGAATTGCAGTATTTATTTTCATTTTCTTGCTAAAGCAATAATCTATTGGCAGTTACGAAAATCTGCCAGAAAACGTAGTGAAATAATGAATAACCTTTTGACAGTAAGTTTAGTAGCTTATGGGTCAGAGATGAGTGGAGTAGGGATAAGAACATTCATGGAGACGAATTCTGGTTGTATAACAATCTTTTTATCAATATATTCGCTTTGTGTAAAGAGTTTGTCTGCTTGCCAATGACAAAATGCGACAATCGGAATATTGCGTGTCTTGGCAATCATTTTGAGTAAATATAAATTCGCCTGAATAGTAGTCTCCTCGTCAAATGCTTGAAAATCAGTCTTCATGTGCGTAAAATTATCGATAAGTATGATACTTATAGCATGCTTGTTGAGTATGCATATCCGCTGTATAACCGCCAAAATGGAGGTGTAACTTTGCTCTGCGGCATCTTCAATCCATATAGGTAATTTGCCCATTTTGTACAACATTAGATGGCGTCGCTCAATATCATCAAACTGAGTGTCAGCATCACAAAAGCGCCAAAAAATATCGAAGAGCATATTGAACATTTTTTTGCGATCATTATCCGTAGATAGCAGTAGCACGCTATTGTCTCGCGTAGCCACCCCCATCGTCATTTTTGCGATGAGGTCAGTTGTGTCTTCTTCCAAAGGACACAACACGCAATACAATTTGCCATCTTTTAGACCGCGAAATACTTTGTCAATTTGCTCTATGCCAGTTTCAAATCCTTTCATTGTATGCAAAAACTTTCAAAAATGCGGTTTGCCTTGATGTAACCTATCTCGAATTGCTTTTGCAGAACAGAAAGGGCTTCGTTCTTATTCTTTGAACTGCTAATGATGCGTTCTATCTCCTCTCGGTGTTCCTCGATAAACGAGTCCGTGTTTAGCATATCTCTTACACTCAGGATATCATCTATGAATACGAATTTTACACCTTTCTCGTTAACTAGAGTGTTAATCTTTTGGAGTAACTCTGCAAGGGATATATTTTGCGTGTCATCAATAAAAATTGGCTTATCGCGCATTTCGTTTATCCGCTGCTGAAGTTGAGATTTTTCTTGAATAGTTGCGTCAAATATGCGAGCCATAGTTTCATAATTTGCGCCCCGTGAGAAGAGTAGAACAGGAACACCTTTTATGCCCATTTCAATCATCAATTTTATTGCTTCAGAAGGCAGGCCGTCGGTACTTGTTCCAGCAATTACAGGTACCAATGGGAAATGCGTAGTTAGCACATATCGCTTATCCAAATAGTCGGCTAGCGGTTTCGGTATCTGAGATTTTACGTCGTTGAATAACTCCGGGTAAGTGTAGATGAACGAGGAAAGGAGCAGAGGTTCATCAAGCGCTTTTTGCAGGTGTTCAAACAGTAGTTCGCCTAAAAGATACGGATAGGTCTTGTTTTTCGCGTTGAGGTCACCGTACATCTCGCCGACTAATTCCGGACGGAAATAGAGCAGGTTCGTAAAGGTAATCTCGGTTTCCGGGCACAGTTTCTCTATTACTTCCGGCTCAATGAACGGGTTATTTGCCTTGAACCAGGCCAAGGCGTCCGCGTCGTGCATAATGTTCGTAAGTCCGATTAGATGGCTGATATTCTGCTTGATACCTGTATAATAACCGCAGTTCTTTTCGTTATAGCGCAGTGCCATTTTAATGAAAGACGCACGGTAAGGGTTGCCCTGGTAATAGCAAGAGGGCTTGAAATAAGCATCGGAAAATTCCGCTTTCTGCTTGTGCGTGTGCTCGGTGTATTTGCTCTCGATACATAGCATGGCTGCACAATCATCGCTAATGAGGACTACATCCATGTTCGACGGGCGGTTGTTTAGGCTGCCATCAGCATTCTTGGCGAGCACTGGGAACTTTACTTCGAAATAGACCTTGTCATAGACAATGCCGTTGAGCGTGAGCGGATGTTCGGGGCAGATCCAGTGGAAGAAATTGTAAGCAAGCATAGACGACGAATAGACCGACTTGGCGTGAGCGAGGTGGAAACGTCCTTGTTCATCGGTATAGTCTTCCAATTCGTGACCGTCACCGGCTGCGAACATGTCATGGAACTTGCCCGTAGTCAGGGCCTCACGAGCGGCGGGAAATACATTTTCTTCGTACGATGCAAAATAGCCGTTCTTTTTTGAGGCGGCTGTTTCAGGGCGGTTTGTAAAGACTTTTTTGAGGGTACTTAACTTGCCTTTTTCGTTGGCGTTTTTGGAAATCTTAATTTTTCTCATAATGCTGTAATTTTGAAATTTGCTGCAAAATTACAACGCAGGAGTGCCAATATGTGGCACCCCTGCAAAAAAATGAAGATTTATGTGATTTTTTTTTACGAATTACCCTGAAGGATTAGGTCTTCTATACGGTTTTTTTGTTCTTTTTTAGGCTCTAAAACATAACAATAGAATTTTGTTCGCTCATCCTTAAAAGAATGGTCTTCTTTATCTAGAGCGAGTATCTTTTTTGATAATGATTTAATTGTGTCGTTAGTCGATTCCTTATCATTAATAGTATAAGATTTAATATACATAACAAAATAACGCAACACTTTATTATCTGGCTCTGATTTTAATTTAACAAAGTCTTTCGTAAAACATGACATATCTGGATTAAGAGCCTTAAATTCGATAAGAGCAATGCGTTGTAGGTGTTCGTCATGAATAGATAAGTCAACCATAGCAGACTGTCCCTTTTGTTTTTTAGACTTTACATCCACAACTTTATCTACTTTCGTCGGATTCTTTTCGTCACTGAAATCATACTTTTCTACTGTTGGAGTTTCTACAGAATAAAACCAATTTGGACCTTCTGAATTGCCGCAATATTTGTTAAATTCTTCCACAAATATAAATCGCAATTCTTGCTCACTGAAACGAGTTTCCCCTTTTCTATTATATTGTTTACTATATTGCGGAAATATAATACGTGAGCCTCTAGGTTCGCTAGCAAAAGAATTATTTTTCTCCCATTGTTTATTATCAAACACCTTTTGCAAAGTAGCAAAAGTATTTTCGATAATTTTGTTAATGTGATAGTTTACGTCCATGGTTTGAATATTTTTAATTTCACGAAGGCGGTTAGTAGATTCTTTGACAACATTCGTTACTTTGATGTTTCTCATAATCTTTAGATTTTGTGGTTATTCAATATTGTTTTTGCATCCGCGCAGAGTTTTGCGCGAAGCCATTCCGGCTGCAAAATAGTAATATCCGGGCTTATTGAACGAAGTTCCTGAATAAAGTCCGCCGTAGGAGCAATGTAGTACTCAAAGACGGAGTATTCCGGCATTGTCTCGATTTCCTTTTGTGAATGATGCAGCGGTAACGAACGCAGATAATTACTACGGAACGCGTTCGCGCGTAAGCGAACTATCTCTGGTTGAGTATCACCTTGCATTATTCCGTAATAGTTATGGAAATACGAGTCTGCGTTAAAGTTCTTCGGTAACTTAAAGGAATTTTCCGTTATCTCCATTGACAACACACGGTCCAAAGAATAGAAATGCGGTTCCTTTGTTCCTTCGCGCGATGCAAGTATATACCAGCGTTGTTTAAACACTTTCAGACAATATGGTTCAATCTCAAAGATACGCGGCCCGGACATTTTGAAACTTTGGTACTCAATGCGTAAAGTCATATTGCGCTCCATTGCTTCGATGACTTGTGTCAGGTATTTGTTGCCTGAAGGAATTTCTTCTAATAGAAGGCGGTCTTTCAGTTGATGACTTTCCAACAGTAGATTGCTGACGGAGAAGGAATTGAGCAACCAGCGTTGCACACCATTTCCCTTAATATCTTTACGATTGGCGATTGCATATTTGCTGCCACTGCCAGGGATACACTCAATTTCGATACCAAACAACCGCAAAATATCATCTTTCATGCGGAAGAACGTGCGACGGGGGATACATTCCTCATAATCATCATTGAGCGAGGAATGCGCCCATGCATCGTCTATCTGCTTGCGTGTCATTGCGCCTCGTGAATATAGTAAATCCACAAGCCACATGTAGCGTTGAAATTGTCTAATAGGAGTCATAAATCGGGTGCAAAAGTAGTGATTTTTTTTGATATATGCAAGATTTTTATAAAATAAAAAATCACTTTTTTTCTTTCGCCCTTTCGCCTCTCGTCCTTTCGCCCAAAAATCTTTTATTTTATTTGCACAGATGAAAAATTCTTTGTACCTTTGCAGCCGCAAAGGTTTTAACGACGAATAGCCTTTGTCTTGTCTGCAAGTACTCTTAGCGGTTATTTTCCCGCCATTGGCGGTACTGGATCGTGGATG
>JAEESF010000020.1:0-20839 GCA_016286205.1 Paludibacteraceae bacterium
TTGGCTTCGAAAAGGGAAAGTGGTCGGGGAGACCAAACTGACCGAGAGGTAGAGTTAAGTCTGATGAGATGTATATCGAAATCAGACTAACGACACACTAACGACAGACTATCGAGTCGAGACAATCAGCGGATAATTACCAAACAAAAACCGTTCGAGAGGGAATCAGGAACGGTTTTTTGATAGATGAGTATGTCGTTGCATTTTTAATCTATGCGCTCGAGGCGAACGTACAGAACTTTGAAACCGTTTTCGGTATATCCGCGTTCGATAATCTCTACATGGCATTTCAGGCCTTGGAAAACATAGTACCAGGCGCTCTTCTTGCGGTCCTGCTGCTTGTCTATCACTTTGATACTTTTTTCGAAGGTAAGTACTTTGGAATCATCCCAAGTGCCATTCTTCAATTCGCCACCATCGGCAGCCTTTAAGCACTTGTCCCACAGTACTTTAGCGTATGCCTCGAAGACATCGTGTTGGTAGGCACCACCGCCTTTTGGAACAAACTCAAACATAAATCCGTCGGTGAGGTCGCTTCTATCTCCTTCGCCCGCGAAAGTGTATGCGTTTTGGATGTCAAATCCCTTAACACGTCCAAATTCCTCAATTCCGTACGCAGCTTTCATGTCCTCGATGATGTTATCGGGAACTTGATATCCTTGCGTGGTATAATCCGCATCGTCCGAGAGGTAGAGTGGCTCCAAGATAGTTTGATTGTCGAAAGCTGCAAACATCGTTGCGCATGTCAGACACATGAGTGCCAAGAAGATTTTTTTCATAACCATAGATGTTTTGGGTGAGTTATGGCGCAAAAGTACAATAAAAATTTGATATACGCAAATAAATACGTCTTTTTCTACAAAAATTACGTGAAATTTGCATATATGAAAAAAAAGCTGTAAATTTGCCGCAAATTTATTAAACAAGTTATGATTAGAGACAACAAGATTCTGATCGGTAAAGGCGAAGACTATGTCTGGCTGCAACCACGTATGGCCAATCGTCACGGCTTGATAGCCGGTGCAACAGGAACAGGAAAAACAATCACTCTGGAGGTTCTGGCGGAAGGATTTTCCGACTTGGGCGTGCCTGTTTTTCTGGCCGATGTCAAAGGTGATATCTCGGGCATGTGTCATGCGGGTTCGATGAACGAAGGTCTGCAGAAACGCCTAACGAAAATGGGCCTGGAGAACGATTTTGAGTTTAATGCCTTCCCCGTTCGTTTCTGGGATGTGTACGGCGAAGCCGGTCACCCGGTTCGCACAACGATAAGCGAGATGGGACCGATGCTTTTGTCACGTCTGTTGGGCTTGACCGAAGTGCAAGAAGGTGTGCTGAACATCGTTTTCCGCATCGCGGATGACAAGGGTTTGCTACTAATCGATATGAAGGACCTGAAATCGATGTTGCAGTATTGCTCGCAGCATACGCGCGATTTCTTGGCCGACTATGGCACGATGACTTCTCAGTCGCTCGGCGCTATCCAACGTGCGTTGTTGGCCTTGGAAGATCAGGGCGGAGACCTCTTCTTCGGCGAGCCGAATCTGGACATCTACGATTGGATGCAACGCGACAAAGACGGTCGCGGTTTCGTCAATATTCTGAACTGCGTCAAACTGTTCCAACATCCGTTGTTGTACTCGACATTCATCCTCTGGTTGCTGTCCGAACTATTCGAACAACTGCCTGAGGCAGGTGATATGGACCGTCCGAAGATGGTGTTCTTCTTCGACGAAGCGCACTTGCTTTTCAACGATGCACCAAAGGTGCTAGTTCAGAAAGTGGAACAAGTGGTTAAGCTGATTCGCTCGAAAGGCGTGGGTGTATATTTCATCACTCAATCGCCATCCGACCTACCGGATACTGTTTTGGCACAGTTGAGCAACCGCGTGCAGCATGCGCTTCGCGCATACACGCCGGCTGAGCAGAAGGCCGTTCGCGCAGCCGCTCAGTCTTTCCGCCCGAATCCCGCTTTCCGCACCGAAGAAGCGATAACCGACTTGGGCGTTGGCGAGGCACTGGTTAGTATGTTGGACGATGAAGGCAAACCGCAGATGGTGGAGCGTGCGAAGATAATTTGCCCGCAAAGCAGTATGTCGGCCATCGACGATGCAGCGCGCAGAAGCATCATCGCTAGCAGTAGTCTGTACGGCAAATACGATCGTCAGATAGACCGCCAGTCGGCTTACGAAGACCTGCAACAGATTACTCATCAGGAGGAACAAGCTGCGCTGCGTGAGGCGGAGGCCAAACAGGCTGCTTCGCGCCGCGTGCAACCGACCTATCAGCGGCCTGTGCAACCGCGCTACACCGCTTATTCGCAGCCTCGTCGCTACAGTTCGCGCACATCGCCAATCAACACCATGACCAATACCATTGGTCGCGAAGTGGGACGTTCGTTGGTTCGCGGATTGTTCGGAGTTCTGAAAAATATGTTATAACCCAAATAGTATTAACCTACTAAAATTCAACAAGTATGAAAAAGACTCTATTAACCGTACTGTTGGCGCTGACCACGTGTACGATGTTTGCTATTAGCCCTGTAACACTGGAGGGTAAGTTCAACATCAAGAAAGCAAAAAAAGCCGTTGCTTCCTTCCAATTTGATTGGGACAAAACAATGGTGGGCGAAATAGATGATGGCGTGTTTGTTCGCACTCCGATGCCTATTGATGAGTATCTGGCTCGTCAGGACCAAAACAAAATCAACGATGGCAAACCTGAGGATGCTAACTTTGTTAGAGATTGGCCAAACATCAAGGCTGAGGCTGAGGACCTGTTCAAGAAATCATGGAACAAAGAGTTCAAGAAAGGTCTGCAACTGACTCGCAACGATGCAGAGGCTAATTTTGAGCTCGTGTTTGTAATCGAAGGTCTCGATTTCGGAAACGTAGCAGGTAGTATGTTCGGTTGGGGCAATGCCGGTGGCGCTATCATCAAGGGCTACGCCGTGCTAAAAGAGAAAGCTAGCGGCAACGAAGTTCTTCGTCTGAATATCAACCACGTACAGGGTCCGGGCCATTTCTCCGACCGCTATCGTACGATTCTCGTGCTCAACGAGTTGGTTGACGAAATTGACGACGCGTACTAAAATGGTAAAAAAGTACTGCTAAATTTGCATATGTCAAAAAAAAGCAGTACTTTTGCACCCGCTTTTGGCGTTCGGCCGAGTGTGCCGAACGCGAGGAAAGATGGCAGAGTGGTCTAATGCATCGGTCTTGAAAACCGACGTACGGAAACGTACCGGGGGTTCGAATCCCTCTCTTTCCGCAAATTCCCTTTTCTCATGAAGAAATTTTTCTTCCCTCTGATTTGTGCGGTTCTTTTCCTTGGCTTAAGTGCTTGCAAAGGAAACCCCGAGGAACCGATTGTACCCGATCCCGAGGAACCGACTTTGTCCTACAAGGATATTCGTCTGTCCCAGATTGACAGTATTGGTTGGTGTTGGCAGAAAGACTGGCCTTCCGAATTCGCAGAGCCTCTGACTACGGTATCAACCGACCCAATCCGCTTGCATTTCTTTGGGTGGGATTTGGAAGAAGATTCGCTGATTCATCTCACGTTTCCCGATAGTACGGAGCAGTATGGCCGCGTTTGGTTGACCTATCGTATGGGCGGTTGGAACCAAGGACCGGCCGAATGGGACATGACAACAATGATCAAAATCTACGACAAGGAGAATGACCAATGGCTGGAACTGGTTCGCGCCATCACGCCTTACGGCGGATCATTCGGAGATGCGTGGGAGAAATTCTTCTATATCGATGTGACCGAGTTTCTTCCGTTGCTGAAAGGCGATGTGGATTTGCGCATTTTCTATTGCGGCTGGGATGCTACTTCCGAGCGTGCTCACACGGCGAAATTGACCTTCTCTTTCTACGGCGGACGCAATCCTTACGGCGAGCCTATGGGCTGGCAGAAAATCTACGACTCAACCTTGCCCAATGAGGGTGGTAACGGTTATCGCGCTTGGTCGTATGGCGTTCAAGGGTGGAGTATTGAAGATGAGTCGCGTCTGGGCAATCGGACGATAGATGTGCCGGCCGGCGCTACAACAGTCTTGCTGCGCGTTTGCATTACCGGCCACGGCCAGGATGCGTATAACGGAAAGGGTTATTTCCCAAATCGTTCGAACACCAGGGCCAATAGTTGTGCCGAGTTTGACAAAAACCATTATACGATTTCCTTGAACGGAGAACCGATGAAGCCGCAAGGCTATATCTGGGAACTCAATGGTAGTACCCACAATTATTCCCAGGCGGGAACCTACCATTACAATCGTGGCGGATGGGGACCGGGCAAGCCGTGTAATGTGCAACACTGGGTCATCGGCAAGATTCCTGCAGAAGGCGAGCAAATCACGATTAATTTTGACTTGGAAGAGTATGTCTCGCCTTGCACCAAGCCGAATGACGATAAAGTGGCTTGCTACTATGTCATGACCGACGCATTCTTCTTCCGTTAAACAAACAGCATATAATTTTTACGCAATAATGAACAAGATTATCTCTAAACGATTTTTCTCGGAGAACGTAGCCGAATTGGTCGTTGAGGCGCCGCTTATCGCGCGTAGCCGCCGTGCCGGACATTTCGTTATCATCCGTGTGGATGCGCAGTCTGAACGTGTGCCGTTGACCATCGCGGGCGCGGATATGGAACGCGGAACCATCACGTTGGTAGTGCAGCAGATTGGCGTTTCCACGCGCAAACTGTTGGCGTTGAATCCGGGCGATTCCATTCATGATGTGGTTGGCCCGTTGGGTCGCGCTACGCGTATCGAGAAATACGGCACAGTTGTCTGTGCGTGCGGTGGAGTAGGTGCTGCGCCTATGTTGCCTATCGCTGAGGCCCTGAAGAAGGCGGGAAACCGCGTTATCACGGTGCTGGCCGCTCGTACGGCGAATCTCATTATTCTGCGTGACGAATTGGCCAAATGGTCAGATGAAGTGCTGATTATGACTGACGATGGCTCGATGGGCCAACAAGGCGTGGTAACAGTGGGCGTGGAGCAAGTTATCAATCGCGAGAAAGTGGACAAATGTATCACCATTGGCCCCGCTATCATGATGAAATTTGTGGCGCTGACCACCCAGAAATACAATATCCCGACCGAAGCCAGTCTGAACACGATTATGGTGGATGGAACGGGTATGTGCGGCGCATGCCGTGTAACGGTTGGTGGCAAGACGAAGTTTGTCTGTGTGGATGGACCTGAGTTTGATGCACATGGCGTGGATTGGGATGAGATGCTCAGCCGCATGCGTTCGTACAAAAACGAAGAGACCGCGGCACTCGAGGCATATCTCAATCACGAGACAATCACGAGACAATCACGAGACAATCACGAGACAATATCGAGAGATAAAGATAATTGTTTTGTGCCCGAACCGTTCGAAGGCACGCCTAAAGATCGCGTGGCTATTCCGCGAGTTAAAATGCCCGAGTTGGCACCGAATGTGCGTGTAAAGAGTTTGCACGAAGAGGTGAACCAAGGTCTGACATTTGAACAGGCTGTGACCGAGGCACATCGTTGTCTGAATTGCAAGAATCCGACTTGTGTTCAAGGGTGTCCGGTTAATATCCAGATTCCGGATTTTATCAAACGCGTAGAGCAAGGTGATTTGTTGGGCGCAGCGGATGTGATCAAGCAGAGCTCGAGTCTGCCGGCCGTTTGCGGACGTGTTTGCCCGCAGGAGAAACAGTGCGAAGCTAATTGTATTCATCTCAAGATGAAACATCCTGCGGTAGCTATCGGTTACCTGGAGCGTTTTGTCGCTGATTATGCCAACAGCCATAAGGCGCAAGCCGCCAAAAATCAAACGCTGAAGGGCGATAAAATAGCCGTAGTGGGTTCCGGACCTGCAGGTCTAACCTTTGCCGGCGATATGGTGAAATACGGTTACGAAGTGCATGTGTTTGAAGCCTTGCACGAGATAGGTGGCGTGCTCAAATATGGTATTCCAGAGTTCCGTCTGCCGAACAGTATTGTAGATGTAGAGATTGAAGGTCTGCGTGCGTTAGGCGTGCAATTCCACACGGATACCATCATTGGCAAAACCATCACGGTGGACGAGTTGCGCGAACAGGGCTTCAAGGGCATTTTCGTTGGCTCAGGAGCAGGTCTGCCACGATTTATGAATATTCCGGGCGAGAACCTGAATGGCGTTCTTTCCTGCAACGAATATCTAACGCGCGTTAATCTGATGGACGCTAGCAATCAAGCGACTGACACGCCACTTCTCTATGGTAAGAATATTGCCGTGATTGGTGGTGGAAATACAGCTATGGATGCTGTGCGTACGGCCAAACGTCTCGGCGCAGAACATGCCATCATTGTCTATCGTCGCAGCGAGGAAGAGATGCCTGCGCGTATAGAGGAAGTTCGTCATGCTAAGGAAGAAGGCATCGAATTTATGACTCTTCACAATCCGATTGAATATCATGCGGACGAGAACGGACGTGTCAAAGAGGCCGTGCTGCAAGTGATGGAACTGGGCGAACCTGACGAAAGCGGTCGCCGCAGTCCGGTGCCAGTAGAAGACAAAACGGTTACGATTCCTGTTGATTTGGTGATAGTGGCAGTGGGCGTTAGTCCAAACCCGCTTATTCCTTCGTCGGTGGCCGGTCTGGAGATCAGCAAGAAAGGAACGATTGTCGTCAACGAGCAGATGCAATCGGCGATTCCTACCTTGTTTGCAGGCGGCGATATCGTCCGTGGCGGTGCGACCGTTATTCTCGCTATGAGCGATGGTCGCAAAGCTGCAAAAGCCATGCACGAACATCTACAAAACGCATAACGCGCATCAGATTCGTACAATCCCGCTGAAATAGCGTAAAGAAAACTAACGAAACAACATATAGAAACAAGAAAACAGGCAGCCGAAAGCTGTCTGTTTTTTGTCGTGCGCAGGATGAGACTCGAACTCACACGATCTTGCGACCACTACCCCCTCAAAGTAGCGTGTATACCAATTTCACCACCTGCGCTCGCGTTCGCATCCCTCGTACAAGGGGTTACAACACTTTGTGCTTGTGCCCAGAACAGGACTCGAACCTGCACACCTCGCGGCATGCGCACCTGAAACGCACGCGTCTACCAATTCCGCCATCTGGGCAAAAAAAAAGAGAGCGGAAAACGAGACTCGAACTCGCGACCCCGACCTTGGCAAGGTCGTGCTCTACCAACTGAGCTATTTCCGCAAACTTTTTTAAGTGAAAGATCACTGCTTTTCTCAAAAGCGCTTAAGGCGATTAGTCTCGGAATAAGTACCTTCTATCAAAAGCGGGTGCAAAAGTACTGCTTTTTTTTGAATTGACCAAATATTTCTGCAAAAAAAATGCAAAAAAATGATTTTTCGGACAATTTAGTGTTCTTTTTTAGTAGATCCGATTGCCCAAAACATCGAATATTTCGCCATTTCGCACGATAACCACTTGCCCGTTGCGAATCTGTTTGACTACTTGCGGCTTCGCACTCTCTGTGTCTTTCAGGCCATTGGGCGTGTAGTTGAGTTTTCGGTCCATCCACGGAATACGCTGCGCGATGTAATCGCGAACCCATTGCACTTCTTTTGCGTACGTACGCCCTGCTCGCGGGTTTTGGTGCACTCTTGTGCTAAGAATCGGCCAGCGTTGGAAATTGTCGTCGGCTGCGCGCCAAAGCAAATTTTCCAACGAGTCAACTACGGCTGTCAGAGCTTCTACGGAAATGATTCCGCGGTCGCGATAATAGGCGTAGATAGATTCCAGTTGTTGCTTGTCTTCGGCCGAATTGACTATGTCTTGCACAATCATCCACAGGTCTCCCGCAGAACTGCCGTAACTCTCATAGATATAACTACTTCCGCATTTCGAACAAATGGGGTAGGTGCGATCGTCATTCTCGTACGCCAAGTCAAAATCCCATACAGGGCCTGTGTAAACCATATTGTCCGTAGAGCGTTTGTAGAAATAGGTGGACCAATAAGTGTCGGTATTTCCGCTAATCTCGCCCACCAGGAAATGGCGCAAGAAAGTGGCGCGATCTAATGTGGCATGACCGGATTTTTCTACTTGATTGTAAATGCTCTTGACTGCATTTTTCTGCGCGTTGGTGATGTTTTCTGCTTTCGGATAGTGAATGCTGACAGGCGTTCCTCGGTCACTCCAGAAATAAGTATCTTCTGAGGTGTTGTAAGCATCTACTTCGAACAGATAACCATTTTGGTCCACTTCCACGCGTTTCTCGTGCACTTGTATTTGGTCGCAGAGTTGGTAGCAACCTTTGTAATCGCCATTGAGCACCACATCTACGGCCGCGATAAAAGGCGTGTAAGGCATTTCCAGACGACGGCTGAGGTCGAAGGCCAGAATATTGCGCATCAGCGTTTTGTCTCCGTAGTTGTTGATGAGTGTCCATCGTTTGGCTGAAGCGGGCGAACCCAATACATTATGCTTGAAATCGAAGCGAATATGATATGGTTTCTTCGGGAAACTCATCGAAGCATTGCCTCTCAGTCGCACGTAACCCGAATCAGCAATCTGGATTTTTCCTCCATTTACCACACGTATGATACACCGCAATTCGTTCTCTTTGTCTTGCGGTTCCTTATTATTGCGCGTGTTGATGTAAATGGTCGGGATATTATTCCGCTGCGGGAAACTCTCCGCGTGAGCCATACAGCAGAGCGCGGCTAAGATGAGAAAACAATATACCTTTTTCATAACAGACAAATCTAATACCTTATTATTATATGCACGCGAGGCATGCCAGAACAATGGTGCTGAACATCAAAACGGGCATCTGAATATCTAATTTGGAGCCTTGGTTGCGGAAGATATAGGCAATATGCCAAATCCATAACGGGCAGATAATCAGCGTCCAGAAATGTCCTGTTGCTGCAAAAATGGCCATACAACCGGCTAATAGACAAGCGTGGTAAATCTTTCCTCCCTTTTCGCCCAGCAGACCGGCAAAAGTGTGTTTGTCGTGTGCGCGGTCATTGTCCATATCGCGAATGTTGTTCAGATTGAGAACACCGACGATAGGCAACCCCAGTGCGATGGCCGCCCAGACTATTTCGGCCGTGATGGTTTGCGTCTGCAAGTAGAACGCACCCATTGTGCTGAGGAGCCCGAAGAAAAGGAAAACGCCCAAATCGCCTAAGCCGATGTAACCGTAACTATGCTTTCCGAGCGTGTAAGTCATTGCACCTACGATGGCCAACAGACCCAGTCCCAGGAAAATTGCGCTTTGCCAACTGAAGAGTGTTCCGAAAGCCGCCCAAACCAATGCTGTGCCGAAAAGTACGCAAAGGCCGATGAAAGCGCCAATCATGATTTTGATTTGGCGGAAAGTGAGTGTTCCTGCTTGCAAACCATAGGCCGCGCGGCCTTTCTGGTCGGTGTCTGTTCCTTTCTGCGCATCACCCAATTCGTTGCTTAAGTTGCTCAGAATCTGCAGACTGAGTGTCGTCAGTATAGCCAATCCAAAAACCAACCAAAAGCGGCTATCTACAGTTGTTAAGGCACTCCACGCCAATCCCGAGCCGAGAATGATTCCCGACATCGAAAGCGGCAAGGTGCGCAGGCGGAGTGATTGGATATACGGATTCATTTTTATTGTTTGCTGAATTTGAACAAAGTGTGCAATGATGGCGCAGGTTGGCCTTCCGGAGTGAAAGCGCCCATGTTGTAACTTCCCCAACCGAGAGGAATGTATTCTGCCGGTCGCCAATCGCCGTATACTTCAGGTTCCCAGTAGAAAACTCCGACACAGGAATCGATAGGCGCAATACGATTGAGGAAATCGGTCATGACGGTATCGGCGAGTGCGGATACTGACTGATAATCAGGCCATTGGCTATTCATCATGCCAATCTCGGCAATCATTACGGGACGATGATAACGGTCTATCAGTTTCTGTATGTTCTGTTCGGCCAGTTGGTTCATTTCCTGCCAGTCGAGTCCAGACCATGCGCGCATCATCGGATAGTGGCTCAGACCAATCATGTCGAATTGTCCGCCATGTTCAATCAGTTGGTCGAAGAACCAGTCGCGATACTGATAAGCATTGTCTACGTGGACGATGACATTGATGTCCGAAAAAGCCTCTTTTGCGGCCTTGTATCCCGCAGCCGTGAAGCCTGCGTAATGGTCCCATCTCTCATTCTTTAGTTTTTCGTCTTCCATCTTCTCTCCTACATTTCCGACGGGCCAGAGCATGCCATTGGGCGTCTCGTTGCCGATTTGTACCCATTCGGGCTTGACGCCTTCTTCCTTCAGCGCGTACAACACATCGAGCGTATGCTCGAAAACGGCTTCGCGTAACTGGTTGTAGTTGTAGTTTTGCCATGCCACAGGAATCGTCTGGCTATGTGGGTCGGCGAAAAAGTCCGAATAATGGAAGTCAATCATGACCCGCAGACCCTGTTTGGCCGCCCGTTTGGCCATGCGAACGACATCGTCTTTGTTGCTCCAACCGGTGGGATGGTTTACCCAAACGCGGAGACGCACGGCGTTCATACCCATCGATTGCATAATATCCAGACAATCAGCCTCTTTGCCGTCCGGGGAGTAGAATTTTACACTATCGTTTTCCATCTCACTCAGCCATCCAATATCTCCTCCCAGCGCAAAGGATCCGCGCGGCGTTTTTGGGCGATAGTAACAACTTGTCAAAAGGCAAGCCAGAAGTGTTATGTATGCAAGTTTTTTCATAATGTTTGATTTTTCTCAGAATCTTAAAAATCGTACACTTTTTTGTCAGGTAATTGTCTCGTGATCGTCAGGTTAAAGTCTCGTCTTTTCTCGTATGGCGGGAAAATAGAACAAAATCTTAACGAGAGTACATTTTTGCCTACTTAAATCCGAAGACAAAATACACGGCTCCGATGAGCAAAAGACATGCCACGAAATGGTTCCATCGAAGAGGCATGTGGAATGCAAGTGCGGAGAAAACGACAAACACGACAAGCGTTATAACCTCCTGAATTACTTTGAGTTGCATCAACGAGAAGGGTCCTCCGTTTCCTTCAAATCCGATTCGATTGGCGGGCACCTGGAGACAATACTCGAAGAAAGCAATTCCCCACGAAAGGAGGATAATAAGGATGAGTGGCGTGGCGTTGCTGAAAAAACCGATATTTTGCAGTTTGAGGTGGCCATACCAGGCGAAAGTCATAAACACATTGGCTACCAAAAGTAGTAATATGGTATAGATTCCATTCATAATTTCGGTAAATAGTCTGTTTTGATATTTGTCATAGCTCCGTAGATGTTATCTACGGCTTCCGGATTCAGTTGTCGGATTTGTTGTAATAATTCTTTGGCTTTTTCTCGCGATGTCACATGCTCAAATGGGCATAGTTTTGGCGGTTTTTGGTAGTTGCGCAATTCCGCATATCGTGTCAAATCGACTTCGTCGATGAGGTAGAGCGGCCGGATGAGCGAAAGCGGCATTTTGTCCATCGGTAAGATAGGCGGGATAGTGGCAAACGCCCCTTGGAAAATCAGGTTCATCAGGAGCGTTTGTGCCACGTCGTCTCTGTGATGGCCGAGCGCGATCTTGTTGCAACCGATCTGTTGCGCCACATCAAACAAGGCTTTGCGTCGATACCAAGCACAGAGGAAGCAAGGATTTGCAGCCTCTCCCGACCTCCCCTGAAGGGAAGGAGTTACTTTTCTCCCCTCTAAGGAAATGGCCGGTTTTTCGCCGATCTCCGTATCACGGATTATGAGCGGCACTTTGGCTTCTTGGCAGAACTGCTCCAGATAGCTCAGATCGGTGGCGTAGGCCCTTTCTTTGACCCGCACATGAACAGCGGTTACGCGGAATCGCGGCTTGTAGATTTGTGCTCTACGACCGAGCAATTCGACCAATGCGAGCGAGTCTTTTCCACCGCTAAGTCCGATGAGAATATGGTCGCTATCGGCAATCAGTCCATAGTCGGCACAAGCCTTGTGAAAACGCCGTGTGAGACGTGCTTGCAACTTGGCCAATTCTATTTGCTGCGGAGTCTTCTGTGCCATCGTTGTGAAAAGTGGGTGCAAAGGTACGAAAAAAAAAGTATTCACACAAATTGTACGGTCATTTTTATTAAAAAATGGCAAATAAATATGGCAAAAGTGAGAAAAATGAAAAAATAATGCATTTTCTTTAGAAAATATTTGGTCAATTCAAAAATTTGTAGTACTTTTGCAGGCTTTTTCGCGCGAACGCAACGTATATGTACGTGTAACGCGCAAAAAATATGGAACTTTTAGTAAAACAAATTAACAAAAATCAAACAACAAAATGCCTACAATTCAACAATTAGTTAGAAAAGGAAGAGCAGAACTGGTGGACAAGAGTAAGAGCCCGGCTCTTGACAGTTGTCCGCAACGTCGTGGCGTTTGTGTACGTGTTTACACAACGACCCCGAAGAAACCTAACTCCGCGATGCGTAAGGTGGCCCGTGTGCGCCTGACGAACGCTAAGGAAGTTAACGCTTACATCCCGGGAGAGGGACACAACTTGCAAGAGCACAGTATCGTAATGGTACGTGGTGGTCGTGTAAAAGACCTGCCAGGTGTTCGTTATCACATCGTACGTGGTACATTGGATACCGCCGGTGTGGCTAACCGCTTGCAACGCCGTTCGAAATACGGAGCAAAGCGTCCGAAGAAAAAGTAATCGATAGTCGAAAGTAGAAAGTCGACAGTCGAAAGACAAAAAAAAGTTCAAGCTCTGAATTTAATTAACTAAATGTTCCCATAGAGGGACGATTAACATGGGTTGAGGGTTGAGTAAGCGGTCACGAGCCGGAGTGAATCCGGAGGCAAAGAGGCCTTGACTGCTGAAGCGATCGACAGCCAAACAAAAACAAATTGAAACAATGAGAAAAGCAAAACCGCAAAAACGAGTTATCCTTCCGGATCCAGTATTCGGTGAAGTGATGGTGGCAAAATTTGTGAACCACCTTATGCTCGATGGTAAGAAGAATACCGCTTACGGCGTATTCTATGGTGCTCTGGATGTAGTTGGCCAGAAGATGAATGATGCAGAGAAATCTGCTCTGGATATCTGGAAACAAGCTCTGGATAACATCACTCCTCTGGTAGAGGTTAAATCGAAACGTATCGGTGGTGCAACCTTCCAGGTTCCGACCGAGATTCGTGCAGACCGCAAAGAGAGTATTGCAATGAAGAACATGATCAACTTCGCTCGCAAGCGTGGCGGTCACTCGATGGCAGAGAAACTTGCTGCCGAGATCATGGATGCCTTCAACAACCAAGGTGGTGCATTCAAGCGTAAAGAGGATATGCACCGTATGGCCGAGGCTAACCGTGCATTCGCACACTTCCGCTTCTAATTGAGCAGTCGTAAGACAAAAGGTACAAAAAAAGATTGGAAATAAGAAAAAAATGGCAAAACACGATTTAAAATTAAACCGTAATATCGGCATCATGGCTCACATCGATGCCGGTAAGACAACCACCTCGGAGCGTATCCTATACTACACCGGTTTGACTCATAAGATTGGTGAGGTGCACGATGGTGCAGCTACGATGGACTGGATGGTTCAGGAGCAAGAACGTGGTATCACTATCACTTCTGCTGCTACAACCACCTATTGGAACTATGCGGGAAATAAGTACAAGATCAACCTGATCGACACTCCGGGGCACGTGGATTTCACGGTAGAAGTGGAGCGTTCGCTGCGTATCTTGGATGGCGCTGTGATGGCGCTTTGTTCGGTGGGCGGTGTGCAGCCACAGTCTGAAACCGTATGGCGTCAGGCAGATAAGTACAACGTGCCACGTCTGTGCTACGTGAACAAGATGGACCGTTCGGGTGCCAACTTCTATGACGTAGTTCGCCAGATAAAAGAGGTGTTGGGCGCAACTCCGTGTCCGATTCAAATACCTATCGGTGCAGAAGAGTCATTCAAAGGTGTGGTTGACCTCGTGAAGATGAAAGCAATTCTCTGGCACGACGAGACCATGGGTGCTGAGTATAGCGAGGAAGAGATTCCTGCTAACCTCGTGGCTGAGGCAGAAGAGTGGCGTGACAAGATGCTGGAGACAGTGTCTGAGTTTGATGACACTTTGATGGAGAAATATTTTGACGATCCAAGCACTATCACTGAGGATGAGATTCGCGTGGCTATCCGCAAGGGTACGTTGGCGATGAAGATTTTCCCTGTGATCTGCGGTAGCTCGTTCAAGAACAAAGGTGTGCAGACTATGCTTGATGCTGTTTGCGCTTACCTGCCTTCTCCACTTGACACCGAGGTGATCAACGGTACTAATCCTAACACCGAGAAAGCAGAGGAGCGTCATCCGGACGATGCCGATCCATTGTGCGCACTCGCATTTAAGATTGCAACTGATCCATATGTGGGTCGTCTGTGCTACTTCCGTGTGTATTCGGGTCACCTGGATGCCGGTTCGTACGTTTATAACCCGCGTTCGGGCAAGAAAGAGCGTATCAGCCGTATTTTCCAGATGCACTCTAATCACCAGAATCCTGTAGAGACCATCCTGGCCGGTGATATCGGTGCGGGCGTTGGTTTCAAGGATATCCGCACAGGTGATACACTCTGCGACGAGAACAAGCCAATCGTACTCGAGTCGATCGAGTTCCCGGCACCGGTGATCGGTATCTCTGTTGAGCCGAAGAGCCAGGCTGACCTCGACAAACTGGGCGTGGGTTTGGCTAAGTTGGCCGAAGAGGATCCGACCTTCACCGTTAAGACTGACGAGCAAACGGGTCAGACCGTTATCTCGGGTATGGGTGAGTTGCACTTGGAAATCATTATCGACCGTCTGAAACGTGAGTTCAAGGTTGAGTGTAACCAAGGTCGTCCTCAAGTGGCTTACCGCGAGGCTATCAGCGCTCCGGTTGAGTTGCGTGAGGTTTACAAGAAGCAATCGGGTGGTCGTGGTAAGTTCGCCGACATCATCGTTCGCGTTGAGCCGGCCGACGCAGACTTCCCAGGTGGCTTGCAGTTTGAGGATATCGTTAAGGGCGGTAACGTACCTAAGGAATATATCCCGTCTGTACAGAAGGGCTTTGAGATGGCAATGAAGAACGGTGTGCTGGCCGGTTATCCGTTGGATAGCTTGAAGGTAACCCTGATTGACGGTAGCTTCCACCCAGTGGATTCTGACCAGTTGAGCTTCGAGATTGCTGCTCAAATGGCCTTCAAAGAGGCATCTGCAAAGGCAAAACCTGTTCTGATGGAGCCTATCATGAAGATCGAAGTCGTTACTCCGGAGGAGTCGATGGGTGATGTGATCGGCGACTTGAACAAACGTCGTGGCCAAGTGGAGGGTATGGATACCAGCCGCACGGGTGCACGTATTGTCAAAGCTAAAGTGCCATTGGCAGAGATGTTCGGCTATGTAACCGCTCTGCGTACCATTACTTCCGGTCGTGCTACCAGCAGCATGGAGTTCTCGCACTACGAGGCAGTTAGCAGCAGTATTGCGAAAGCCGTGTTGACCGAGGTGGGCGGTCGCGTTGACCTGGTATAAACGAGATAAAAAGGACGGCGCGTGCGAGCGCGTACGCGTACGTTCCTAATATATAATATACGTACGTAAGTACACAAATTAACCCTGTGGGGCGTGGGTCATCTAAGCAAATGACTCTTTAGGTTATCTGCGCTCTGCGAAATACTAACAACAAAATAATTATTATTTATTATGAGTCAAAAAATTCGTATCAAACTGAAGTCTTTCGACCACAACTTGGTTGACAAGTCTGCAGAGAAGATCGTGAAGACAGTAAAGGCCACCGGTGCCATCGTCAGCGGTCCAATTCCACTGCCAACGCACAAGCGCATCTTTACCGTAAACCGCTCGACCTTCGTTAACAAGAAAAGCCGTGAGCAATTCGAGTTGGCAAGTTACAAGCGTCTGATCGACATCTATGAGAGCAACAACAAAACAGTTGAAGCACTGATGAAGCTGGAACTTGCTTCGGGTGTGGAAGTAGAGATTAAAGTTTGATGAACATTCGGCCGTTTCCCTCGGTTAGCGCCGCAGAAGTAATCGCTCGAGTAGCGGTGAAGAGTAGGAAACCCCGAGGGCGAGAGCGGAGAAAAATTAATTATTAACAATCTAAACAATCTAAGCAACAATGCCAGGATTATTAGGAAAAAAGATCGGAATGACTTCCGTATTCGGTGCCGACGGCAAAAACATCCCGTGCACCGTTATTGAGGCTGGTCCGTGCGTTGTAACACAGTTGAAGACCGTCGAGAAAGACGGATATAAAGCTGCTCAGGTAGGCTTCATGCACAAGAGCGAGAAGCACACCAACAAAGCCGAAGCCGGTCACTTCAAGGCCGCAGGCGTAGAGCCTATGCGCCATTTAGCAGAGTTTGAGTATGACGAAGACGTTACTCTTGGACAGACTATCACAGCAGCTGACCTCTTTGAGGAAGGTATGTATGTAGATGTCATTGGGACCAGCAAGGGTAAAGGTTTTCAGGGTGTCGTTAAGCGCCACGGTTTTGGTGGTGTAGGCCAGAGCACTCACGGTCAGGACGACCGTCTGCGCGCTCCGGGTTCGGTAGGTGCTTGCGCCTATCCATCGCGTATCTTCCCGGGAACACGCATGGCCGGACACATGGGAACTGACCGCGTAACGGTTCAGAACCTCGTCGTACTGAAAGTAATCCCTGAGTACAACCTGATTATGGTAAAAGGTAGTGTACCAGGAGCAAAAAATTCAATCGTCATTATCAACAAGTAAGTAGTTATGGAACTTAGTATTCTGAACATGGCCGGCAAAGAGACCGGCAAGAAGATTGCTCTGAATGACGCTATCTTCGCAATCGAGCCTAACGACCACGCTATCTACTTGGACGTTAAGCAATTTTTGGCCGCACAGCGCCAAGGTACTGCAAAAGCAAAACAGCGTTCTGAGAACGCACACTCGACTCGCAAACTCGGTCGCCAGAAAGGTGGCGGTGGCGCACGTCCGGGTGATTTGAAATCGCCGGTTCGCGTAGGTGGTGGTACGATTTTCGGCCCCGTTCCTCGTGACTATGATTTCAAGTTGAACCGCAAGGTTAAACAGTTAGCTCGCAAGTCCGCTTTGTCGCTCCGTGCAAAACAAAACGAACTGCTCGTATTGGACGCTCTCACATTTGACGCTCCGAAGACCAAAGCTATGGTAGAGGTTCTCGACAACCTGAAAGTAGCAGGTAAGAAAGTGTTGTTCGTAGTAGATGACGCGAACCTGAATGCTCGCAAGTCGGCTGCCAACATCCAACGCGTTAACGTGGTGAATGCCAACGAGTTGAATACCTACACAATCATGAACTCGAACGTAGTTGTTCTGACTGAGAAATCTGCAGCAGCTATCGAGGCAACTTTAAAAGCATAAGGAGGTAGAATTATGGCAATTATTATTAAACCCATCGTCACTGAGAAGATGACCGCCGCCGGCGAGAAGATGAACCGTTACGGTTTTGTAGTATCTCGCAATGCCAACAAAGTTGAGATCAAGAAAGCGGTAGAAGAAATGTATAATGTTCAGGTAGCTGACGTGAATACGCTTATCCGTGCTCCGAAAACCAAACAACGCTGGACCAAGAGCGGTCTGTTGCGTGGTGCACAGCAAGCGTACAAGAAAGCCATCGTCACCCTGAAAGAAGGTGAAACAATCGATTTTTATAGCAATATCTAAAAATGGCTGTACGTAAATTAAAGCCCGTAACACCAGGGCAGAGACACAAAGTTATAGGCGCGTTCGAGACAATTACCGCGAGCGCACCTGAGAAATCACTTGTGTTTGGTAAGACCAAAACCGGTGGACGTAACAATGTCGGTAAAATGACTATGCGTTATATCGGTGGTGGCCACAAACAGAAGTATCGCGTAATTGACTTCAAGCGCAATAAAGATGGTGTTCCCGCAACGGTAAAAACTATTGAGTACGATCCGAACCGTAGTGCTCGTATCGCTCTGTTGTTCTACGCTGACGGAGAGAAGCGCTATATCCTTGCACCGAATGGACTGCAAGTAGGTCAGACTGTAATGTCGGGAGAGAATGCTGCTCCTGAGGTAGGCAATGCACTGCCTATGACAGTGATTCCTTTGGGAACGCTGATTCACAACATCGAGCTTCGTCCGGGCCAAGGTGCCGCTATGGTACGTTCGGCAGGTACGTTCGCTCAGTTGTCGAGCCGTGAGGACAAGTATGCAATCATCAAATTGCCTTCTGGCGAACTCCGCAAGGTGCTCGCAACCTGCAAGGCAACAGTTGGTGTTGTAGGTAACTCCGATCACGCTCTTGAGAAATCCGGTAAAGCAGGTCGTAGCCGCTGGCTCGGTCGTCGTCCTCGCAACCGTGGCGTTGTAATGAACCCAGTAGATCACCCAATGGGTGGTGGTGAAGGTCGTCAATCCGGTGGCCATCCACGTAGCCGTAAGGGCTTGCTCGCAAAGGGTTACAAGACTCGTCATCCGAAGAATCAGAGCAACCAGTACATTATAGAAAGACGTAAAAAATAACCTATAAAGTAAAGTAAGATTATGAGTCGTTCACTGAAAAAAGGACCGTTTATCAACGTTAAGTTGGAAAACAAGGTACTGGCTATGAATGAGGCTAACAAGAAAGAAGTTGTTAAGACCTGGAGCCGTGCTTCGATGATTTCCCCTGACTTTGTAGGTCACACAATCGCAGTTCACAATGGAAACAAGTTCATTCCTGTTTATGTAACGGAGAACATGGTAGGTCACAAGCTGGGCGAGTTCGCTCCGACACGTACCTTCCGCGGTCACTCGGGCAATAACAAGAAGTAATCCATTGCAATCAAATTAACATTTAAAAACTCAAGATTAAAATGGGTGCAAGAAAACATAATAGCGCTGAGGCAATGAAAGCAGCTCGCAAGGAGTTGTATTTTGCCAAAGCAAACGGAATTCCTACCAGCCCGCGTAAGATGCGTCTCGTAGCAGACATGGTTCGCGGCATGGAAGTGAATCGTGCCCTCGGTGCGCTGCATTTCTCTACTCGTGAGGCAAGTCGCGCACTCGAGAAGCTCCTGAAATCTGCTATTGCCAACTGGGAGACCAAGACGGGCAAGAAGGCAGAGGAGGAAACTCTCTATGTAACGAAAATCATGGTTGACGGCGGTATGTCGATCAAGCGTATGCTTCCCGCTCCTCAGGGTCGTGCTTATCGTATCCGCAAACGTAGCAACCACGTTACAATATTTGTAGATACTAAAAATACTAACGCTGAAAAGTAATCAATTATGGGACAGAAAATTAATCCTATAGCTAACCGTCTGGGCATTGTCCGCGGTTGGGACTCCAACTGGTTTGGAGGCAAGAATTACGGAGATACGCTGCTTGAGGATAGCAAGATTCGCGAGTACCTCAACGCTCGTCTCGCAGAGGCTAGTATTTCCCGTATCGTTATCGAAAGAACTCTGAAACTTGTGACTGTTACTATCTGCACCGCTCGCCCCGGTTATATCATCGGAAAAGGTGGAGAAGAGGTTGACAAATTGAAGAAGGAACTCCAAAAGATCACCAAGCAAGACGTACAGATCAACATCTACGAGGTTAAACGTCCGGAGTTGGACGCTACCATCGTAGCTAACAAGATCGCTCGTCAGTTGGAAGGCAAGATCGCTTATCGTCGTGCTGTAAAGATGGCTATCCAATCGACTATGCGCATGGGCGCTGAGGGTATCAAGATTCAGGTATCCGGTCGTTTGAATGGTGCTGAGATGGCTCGTAAGGAGATGTACAAAGAGGGTCGTACCCCGCTGCATACGCTCCGCGCTGACATCGACTACTGCCACGTAGGCGCTATCACCAAAGTGGGTGTGATCGGCGTAAAGGTATGGATCTGCCGTGGAGAAGTGTATGGTAAGAAGGACTTGGCTCCGAACTTCTCGCAGAAGCAGGAAGGTGGTCGTCCCGGCATGGATCGCCGTGACAACCGTGGAGACCGCAAGGGCTTCCGCCGCAACAAAAAACAATAATGTTTAACCGATTTGTAGATTAGAACTATGTTACAACCTAAGAAAACTAAATTCCGCCGTTGCCAAAAGGGCCGCATCAAGGGCTTCGCTCACCGCGGTCAGGAACTGGCATTCGGTTCGTTCGGTATCAAGAGTCTTGGTACTGTATGGTTGACCGGTCGTCAAATCGAGGCAGCCCGTATCGCAGTAACCCGTTACATGCAACGTCAAGGTCAGGTATGGATCCGCGTATTCCCGGACAAACCTATCACCAAGAAACCGTTGGATGTCCGTATGGGTAAAGGTAAAGGTGCTCCCGAAGGATTCGTTGTTCCATTGGAGCCCGGTCGTATCATCTTCGAGGTAGAAGGCGTAAGCTACGAGGTAGCTAAAGAGGCACTCCGTCTCGCTGCGCAGAAACTGCCCGTGACCACTAAATTTGTCGTAAGACGTGATTACGACGCAACACAAAATGCTTAATTAGGATTATGAAAACAGCTGAAATCAAAGAGTTAACCACTGCTGAGATCCAGGAGCGCCTGGCAGCAGAGAAAGAGGCTCTCAACCGCCTCAAGTTAAATCACAGCATTTCTCCGCTCGATAATCCGTTGCAAATTAAGGCTGCGCGTCGTAATATCGCTCGCCTTGCAACTGAATTACGTGCAAGAGAAATTAACAAGTAAAAAACGACAATTGAAATGGAAAGAAATCTTAGAAAAGAGCGCGTGGGCGTAGTTGTTTCCAACAAGATGGAGAAGACCATTGTGGTCGCTGTTCGTTGGAAAGAGAAACACCCCATCTATGGCAAGTTTGTCAATAAAACTCGCAAGTTCCATGTTCATGACGAGAAGAACGAGGCAGGTATCGGCGATACCGTTCGCATCATG
>JAEESF010000012.1:0-70830 GCA_016286205.1 Paludibacteraceae bacterium
TACTTGGACTGCTAATTGGCGGTTTGGCTACAGTATTTGTACTGGCCGTATTCATGGCTAATGCCGGAGGCGCCTGTGACAATGCGAAGAAGTATGTAGAAGAAGGCCATTTCGGTGGCAAAGGAAGCGATTGTCACAAGGCAACCGTGGTTGGCGACACAGTAGGTGATCCGTTCAAAGATACATCCGGTCCATCGCTGAATATCCTCATCAAACTGATGTCGATGGTCAGCATTGTTATGGCCGGTTTGACAGTAACTTATCACTTGCTATAAGGTACCAATCGTTAGGCAAATTAAGCCAGCGAGAATACCAAGCATGGACAGGACCTTTTTCCAAGGGTCCTGTTCTTTTAGGAATATCAGTCCGTACGCAAAGCCTATTACTGCACCTCCGCGACGAATAGTACTAACTACTGCAATCAGCGAATCAGGATCGCGTAGGGCTAGCATATACACATTGTCGCTGATGACCAGAAAGATACTGATTAGTGCTATGGGAAGAATATTTCCATAGGAGAAAGAAAAAACTCTGCCGTCAGATTTGCTTTGTCGATGATGGTAGATTGTCCATACACCTAACATGAGAATGCCCTGATAGAAGGTATAATAGACTTGCACAGCATTGTGGTCATAATGCCTCATCATGTATTTATCATACAGACCGGAACAGGAACCAATAAGTATTGCCAATGCTAAGGCTATATAGTAGCGGGCGAGAGGAGAGTGCTGCTGCGCTAACACCTTTTTCGGATGAAAAGAGAACGCAAAAATAGTTCCAATAGCCAGAAGAATACCTATCCACTGCCACAGATTCAATCGCTCACCGAAAATCAGCATAGCGCCTACTAAAGTCCACATTGGACGTGTGGCTTGCCACGGATTAACCACAGAGATAGGCAGATGTTTGAGCGAGATATAAGCAAAAATCCAACTACTTAGTACGATGCACGATTTGACAAATGTCAACAGATGGGCTTGCGCATTCAAGTGAGGCACATAGAATGGCGTTTCTGCCATCAAATCGGGACAAATACGAGAAAGCAGCAGGGGAATAGTCAAAATGGCGCTAGAGATAAGTACGCTAAGTGTCAATACATCTGCTACGCCATTATCACGAAGCGCAACTTTCTTGCTGATGTCATAGAACCCCAGACACAGCGCAGAAACAAAGGCTAGAACAACCCACATCACTTATAGAGGAAGCGTTTGATGGATTTCTTAGGAGTTTTCTCGAATGGTTCTTGCTGAACCTCTATGTTCGAGACCTTGCTATACGAAGGAATCAGACTGTTCAGTTTCTCCAGATTGGCTCGCATGATTCTTTGGATTTCTTCTAGCGACATACGCTTAGTTTGTGCTTCATCCGGGAAAACAAGAGCAACGAGTTTGCCTTCACGTTCAATGACCAATGATTCGCCTACAGCCTCCTGATTGTTCAACTTATCCTCGATTTCTTCCGGATAGATATTCTGACCACTTGCTCCGAGAATCATAGTCTTGTTACGGCCTTTGAGGTAGATATTTTGCTTGCGATCCAATCTGCCTAGGTCTCCGGTACGCATCCATCCGTCCTCGGTAAAGGCAGCCTTTGTAGCTTCTTCGTTCTTATAGTAGCCCAACATCACGTTTTCACCCTTTACCAGAATTTCTCCGATACCGGCCTCGTTCGGCTGATCTATTTTCACCTCCATGTTCATAACCGGAACACCACCAGAGCGCGCCTTGAAATACTTAGGCGGATTGCCGCCAATCAATGGGCCACATTCGGTCATACCATATCCGATAGAGAGCGGGAAATGGATGTCCATTAGGCATTTTTCTACCACCGGGTTCATAGCTGCTCCTCCGCAGATGAAATAACGTAAGCGTCCACCAAAAGCACTCTTTAGTGCCGATTTGACGCGGGCTCGCAGTATATTGCCAATGATGGGCGTATACCAGAATGCGCGGATGATACGCTTGCTCAAGGTTGGGTCCAGATTCTTTTTGTAGATTTTCTCAATTACCAACGGTACAGTGACCACCAAATACGGTTGTACTTCTTTCAGCGCTTTCAATAGGATGCTAGGCGTGGGAGACTTGGTTAAGAAATAAATATGCGTACCACAACTCAAAGGATAGAGTAGTTCGCATACTTGACCAAACATATGTGCCAGTGGTAGCATTGATACTAGGCGTTGTCCCGGATCTACAGGCAACATTTTCATACCAACTTCAATGTTATTGCTGATAGAACGACCATTCAGCATAACACCTTTAGGTGATCCTGTTGAACCACTGGTATAGTTGATAAGCGACAGTTTCTCCGGATCTGCAGCAAAATGAATGTCCTCCGGTTGCAAGCCATATGGATATTTTGCCTGTAAAGCAGTATCTAGTTTCTCCGGTGATGGCACATCAACACCCTTTGCACTATACAACGTACGGAAATCTTCCAACGAGAAGGCTGCTTTTACCGCCTTTGGCATAGGCTGCTCTTGCAGTTCTTTCCAAACATACGGACCAACAAACAGTAGCGAAGAATCAGAGTGCTCTAGCAGATGTGCCACATCTTCTGCTTTGAAATCTTGTAGGATGCTGACGCATACACCTTCATATGCAGCAATCGCGAGGTATGCAACTGCCCAATTGGCGCAGTTACGACCGCATAAAGCAATCTTGTCGCCCGGTTTGATGCCCATGGAACGAAAGAGTTCCTGGAGACGCAACATTTGCGTAGCCAACTCGCCAAACGTATATTCGTGATCCTCATTATAATCGGTCAAAGCAGGGTCATTCCACTGCTTCTCCATAACTTCAGTCAGATACTGGAGATAATGTTTCGTCATAACAGCATTCTATTTTCTAATTTCGGCTGCAAAATTAATATTTTTTTTCGATATATGCAAACATTTTGCATAAAATACAAAAAAAAACAAGCGCGTAGCCTCACGGTTACACGCATGCTTCGTATCCCTAGGGATACCCAAACTTACTCACTTATTAGTTACTTATATAAGTAACGTTTGATAGAGCGCTTAGGCGTTTTCTCAAATTCCTGAGCCACTAATTCCACAGCGCTAATTTGACTATACTGAGGCAGGTCTTTATTGACTGCTAAACGATTTTCTTCCATCTGTTCTGTTAGTGTCTTGTTGCCTAACAGTTTCTTGCCTTCTGCCGAAGAATCAGGGAAGATGAGTGCAACCAACTTGTGATCGCGGTCCACGACAATAGACTCCACTACACAAGGCATCGAATTGAGTTTATCTTCCAATTCCTCTGGATATATGTTTTGGCCAGAAGGACCAAGAATCATGTTCTTGGAACGTCCGTGAATATAGAGATTTCCATCTTTGTCCAAGATACCCAAATCGCCCGTTCTCATCCAACCATCGTCTGTGAAGACAGCCTTGGTTGCCTCATCGTTTTTGTAGTAACCACGCATCACATTGATACCTTTTACCTGAATCTCTCCATCCTTCTCGGTCGGTTTCTCTGAATCGATACGAACGTGGCATTGCGGCAGTTGCTTGCCGCAACTATGGAATGCATAATCCCACCAGTCTTCGTAGCTAATCAGTGGTCCGCACTCGGTCATGCCATAGCCGACGCAATACTGGAACTTAATATCATGCAGCACTTGTTCTACTTCTCCATTTAGCGCAGCACCACCGATAATGAGATAACGCAATTCACCGCCAAACATCTTGTCCAGACCTTCTTTTACTTTCTTGCGTACAACCCAACGTAATCCGGGAGTTTTCCACAGAACACGCATCATTGGAGTGCTGATCTTAGGCAGTACACCCTTTTTGATAATCTTTTCTACTACAAGTGGCACAGTCAAGATCATAAATGGTTTGACTTGTGCAAATGCTTTCATCAGCACAGTTGGAGTAGGGGCTTGTGTTAAGAAATATACTTGCGCTCCCTCACAAACTTGATAGAGGAACTCGAACATCAAACCGAACATGTGTGCTATAGGTAGCATCGACAGTACTTTATCGCCTGGTTTGTGCGGAATACGCGAATGTGCAAACTCGACATTTCCACTTAGGTTTAGGTGAGTCAGCATCACACCTTTTGGATTGCCGGTTGAACCACTAGTATAGTTCAGTACTGCCAAATCATCGTAGTTATCTGTAGGGTAGTTGACATCGCTAAGTTGTACACCATTAGGATAAGCCTTTGCGAATGCTGCATCAACTTTCTCAAATGCCTTGCGAGTCTTTTCGTCTGCTTCAACGATACTCATCTCGTCCATGAAGATAGTGGCTTTCAACCCCTTCATCTGGCTAGCATCGATTTTCTTTTTTACGTTCGGACCTACATAGAGCAGTACTGCTTCAGAGTGATCCACCAGACTATAAATACCATCAGCTGTAAAATCCGGTAAAATACTAACTACGACTGCTCCATATGTCTCTACTGCGAGGAAAAGTAGTCCCCAGTTTGCACAATTGCGCCCACAAAGAGCTATTTTTTCTCCTTTCTTGATTCCTAATTGTTGCCAGGTAATATGTAATTTTGCAATAGCAGAAGCCAATTCTGCATATGTGTATTTGTTTTCACCATCGATATCGGTCATAGCCAGGCTATTCCAACTCGAGTGCATTGTTTCCTGTAAATAGGATAAATAGTGTTTTGTTGCCATGTTTTTTTTGATTTTCGGTGCAAAGGTAATACTTTATTTTTGAACTTCCGTTCGAAAACTGAACTTTTATTCAAATTTTTAATAAATTGTACATTGCATAGTAGGATCTCTCCAGCAACGAGAAGTCCATTTGTGTGCGTCCTAAGCCACTGTCGTAACTGTCTTTTACGTGAGCGAGCATTAGGGCAATCAGGTCTACATCAATACCGTGGCGAACCAATCCTGCTCGTTGGCTATTGTAGATGGCTTTGCGCCATAGTTCGACTTCCTTCAATGCTAAGCGTTGTGCCTTGCGATGTAAACTAGGGAAACGACTATAGGCGGTGAACATTAGGTTGTTGACGTTACTGGTATTCACACTACGGTTGGTAAAAGTCATCAGTTCATGCTCAAGAGTTCCGAGATACTGCATCATGGCATTAATCATCCCATCCATCAGGACATCCTCGCTCACACTATTGAGGGCGCGCTGTTTTGGTTCCAAAAAATACTGCTCCATACACGTTTGGAACAACTCATCCTGATCCTTGAAGTAGTAATAGAGTGTGCCGCGACCGATATCCAGTTCGTTCTGCAAATCGGTGATACTGACATTTTGGTATCCTTCTAGCGCATAGAGTTCCATCGCTTTGCGGATAATATATTCACGTCGATTTTTCATTCTAACTATAGTGTAGCTTTTATATTCACGGTCGCCCAACTGCCAGGCATCAGTATTCCTCCGTAATCGTAGTAATGGCGGTTAGTCATGTTCTTGCATTCTATGGCGATGCGCATATGCGACCATTCAGCGTAGATACTACCATCTAACAAAAGAGTAGGCGAGTAATTTTTAGCAATGCCTTCAGCATCGTTGTATTGCCCTAAACGGTCTTGGTAGCGTAATGTCCAACACGCGCCCAACATACCATTGTTCCATACGTAGATGCCATGATCAATGCCAACTACCACTTTATGCCGCAAGTAATCCAGGTAACGGCTTTGTGCTTCGTTCAAATCAAGCGACAGGTGAGTATAGGCGTACTGCACTCGTATATGGCGTAACCAATTATTATAATGATAGTCAATCTCTATTTCTACTCCTATAGCATCCACTTGTTGCTGATTCTGAGCATGGAAAGGCCTTGTGGTATCCGTTGGCACGTAGACCCAGTCTATGATATCTTGTCCCCATCTATAAAAGGCATTGCCCGCTATGTGTAAGCGTCCGGCTTTCGCCCATTGCCACGTATATTGTGCCCCCACCGAGAGAGTCCATGCTTTTTCGGCCTCCAGACTGTCGTTCCCTAACTGATTTCCCGCATTGTAATATAGGTCTGTAAAGGTCGGCATACGTAGCGAACGACCTGCGGTAACATAGACAGAGCCACTTCGCAAAAAAGCATACCCGATAGTAGCAGATCCGGAAACGTTCCAACCGAATTGTGTGTTGTAGTGTCCCGCAATACCTAACGATGCAGATAAATCGCGCCAAACGAATTGCTGCTCAGCAGATATAGTAGCTTGCACACGGTTATGTTCTCCCATGGAACTGGACCGTATATACTCGTTGCGGCATTCTGCACCTAAAGTGGTACGACCTATTGCGGAGACGCAATGGATGTGTAATCCTACTTGGGCATTGTGAGTCCAGTGACGATTCAACGGATTCCCTCGATGCCATTCATAACGATCGTATTGACCACGATATGCCCCCATAGCGCTAATGCTCCACGCATCTTTGATGCGACCATTGTAACTCATAGAGGCGAATATTGTGCGTGTGGCATCAAACTGGTCCTGACTGCCAAATCCATACGCCATCCCTAGTCCTGCATCTTTGTATTGCGCTCCCATCTGGAAATCTAGCCCTTTCCATCGTGTTTGAACAAACATATTAGCTACGCGGAAATCGCTATTATGCATCGCAGTCTGCTCTTTGTCGTTGGCTTTGGGCGCTGTGTAACCATCAGAACGAGCATAATCGATCGAAGTGTTTACATGCACGTCTCCTCTGGCCCAAGATGCAGCAAACATAGGTGCCACGTAATTGTGCATACCCGTATACAATTGCAGATGATAATGGTCTTCCGTCTCATCGCGTGTAACGATATTTACAGCCCCGGAAAATGCTCCTGTGAGATTGGCTGCAGTGCCTTGTAAAACCTCAATTCGCTCGATTAATGCAGCCGAAATGGGTAGATTGAGTGCGTAATGACCCGTTTGCGCATCTTGCAGGCTAATGCCATTCAGCAGAATTAATACTTGGTCGAATGTGCCGCCATGCATGCTTAAATCAGTTTGTGCGTAACTCACACCGCGGCTACGGATATCCAAACCTGGCAAATAAGCTAATATATCTGCTACGTTTTGTACAGGCAGAGCCTCTATCTCTTCGTGAGTGAGTGTGGCTACTAACCGAAAAGACTCGGACTGGATCTGTGCTTTGTGCGCAGTGACTTCTACTTCCTCTAGTCGGAAATCATCTGCGGTAACGGTTTCCGTACCATATATGCCAATGGCTACCACCGTAGCCAAAACGAACGAACTAATGCGTTTGTTCATAATTATCCAGTGCCTCACGCATCAACAATCGTCCTCGTTCAATAATTTCTTCGGCTTTGTCGAAAGCAAAAGTAGGGAAGGCATATTGCGGCATGACGGCATGTACATCAGGCGGCGTGAGACGCAGTGCCATTAGGGTGTTTTGCTGGATTTGCATATCTGACATACGATCTACCATCCCCGCAAAACTAACTGTTCTACCCAAATTGTTGGCTCGCTCTATACGCACCTTATCCACACGTTTGCCTAGTTGTCTCAGTTGGTTCTCCAATGCTTTTGGAACAGGTATTCCGCGTGCTGTCAGTTCGGCCAATCGTCCTTCTACGTCTATTGGATCAGGTTTTGGTGCTACCTCCAAACTATCTTTTCCGCTGATATCCATTGCCACCAAAATATCGCCTTCTGTTCGTTCAACCAGATGTAATGGAAGCGGGTTTAATATACCACCATCCACCAATAGTCGTTTGCCTATTTGTACAGGTTGGAAAAATAGTGGAATACTGATAGATGCTCTTACCGCCTCAAATAAACTTCCTTTGCGGAAAATAACCTCCTCCGTGCTAATTAGATCTGAAGCAACGATAGTGCAGGGAATATTTAGTTGCTCGATAGGTCTGTCCGGTACAATTTTTTCAAGTTCCTCAATGATGCGCCTACCTTTAACAAGTGAGTTGCTGCTTAGCAGGTTGATGTCTATCATTCTGAGGATTAGTTGTTTGTCTACTTGCAAAAACCATTCTTTTGCTTTCTGTAGTTGCCCGGCCGCATACATTCCGGCAATGATAGAACCCATAGAACAACCGGCTATACTGCTGATAGTATAACCACGTGCTTCCAGTTCTTCTATTGCACCGATGTGCGCTAAACCGCGCGCACCTCCTGAACCTAAAACTAATGCAACTCGCTTCGACATCTCTCCTCCTTAAACAATCTTAGCCGGTATGAGTTTCTCACGGATGCGGATATAAATGATAGAATCCTTCTTGGCAAAAGCAGTCTTGACATAACCCATACCAATTCCTACTTTGGTGGTTGGTAACATGATACCAGAAGTAACATTACCGATTACATTGCCCGCTTCGTCGCATATCTCATATCCATTACGTGGAATAGCTCGCTCTTGACATTCGAAGTGTACCAATTTGCGTTGTACGCCTTCTGCTTTCTGTTTGCGCAAGAAATCGCGATCGATAAAGTCTTTTGCATCTAATTTGGTGATCCAACCCAGGCCTGCTTCCAATGGTGATGTGGTATCGTCGATATCGTGACCATAGAGGCAATACCATTTCTCCAGACGCAAACTGTCGCGAGCGCCTAGGCCAATCGGAGCCAATCCAAATGGTTTGCCTACTTCGAATAGCGCGTCCCAAATCTGCTTGCCGTTTTCTGCGGGGAAATAGAGTTCGAATCCTCCTGCACCGGTATAGCCGGTGTTAGAAAGAATAACACCCGGTACGCCTGCAAAACTCCACTCGCGGAAAGCATAGTAGTCAATCGATTTTAGGTCCGCATCCGTTAATAGTTGCAACATTTCAGTCGCTTTAGGACCTTGCACAGCCAACTGGCCATAACGATTGCTTGCATTCTCTAGGCTAACTTCTGCGAATTCTGGTTTAGAATCTTTGATTTTATTCACCCATGCCCAGTCTTTGTCAATGTTGCCGGCATTAACTACCATTAGGTATTTTGTGGTTGAATATTTGTATATGATTAGGTCGTCTACAATGCCGCCTTTTCCATTCGGCATACAGGTGTATTGACATTTACCTGCCGCAATGACACTTAGGTCGTTTGTGGTGATATACTGTAGAAAATCAAGCGCTTTGTCGCCCTTTACCCAAAACTCGCCCATATGGCTTACGTCGAATACTCCGACACCTTCGCGAACGATGATATGTTCTTGATTGATACCAGTAGGGTACTGAATAGGCATATTGAAACCTGCGAACTCGGCCATCTTAGCGCCAAGCGCAATGTGAATGTCCGTAAAAGGAGTTGTTTTTAACATAATTATGCTTTTTTTATGATTTCAAGAATTACTTCACTAGCTTTTTCCATCGATGGAATCGGCAAATATTCGTATCTGCTGTGGAAATTCTCACCTCCTGCGAAGATATTTGGGCATGGCAGACCTTCGAACGACAGTCGAGCACCGTCAGTTCCACCACGAATAGGTTTTACTTTTGGTGTTACACCTACAGCTTTCATAGCTTCTTCTGCTAAATCGATGATATGCATAACAGGTTCGATTTTCTCGCGCATATTGTAGTACTGGTCGCGCATCTCAATCTCGGCCGTTCCTTCACCATACTCACGATTTACCTTACGAACCAGATGCTCTAATTCGCGTTTGCGGCTCTCAAAGCGTGCACGGTCATGATCGCGGATGATATAACTGAGCGTAGTTTCTTCTACAGTACCGTTCATGCCAATCAGATGGTAGAAACCTTCGTAGTCTTGCGTATGCTCCGGAGTTTCCCAACGCGGCAACATAACTGCGAGTTGATAGGCAATACGCATCGAGTTTTGCATCTTGTGATATGCGCTACCCGGATGAACATTTACTCCATGGACATGTATCTTGCAGGCGGCTGCATTGAAATTCTCGAATTCTAATTCTCCGATAGCTCCACCATCCATGGTATATGCCCAATCGCAGCCGAAGGCTTTTACATCAAAATGATCTGCTCCTTGTCCGATCTCTTCGTCCGGCGTAAAGCCGACGCGAATTTTACCATGCTGAATCTCAGGATGTTGCGCCAGATATTCCATTGCGGTAACAATCTCCGCAATACCGGCCTTATCATCCGCACCAAGTAGCGTTTTCCCGTTGGTAACGATGATATCTTGACCTTTGTAGTTCAGTATTTCCGGATATTTGGCAGTTTCGAGCACGATGTTTTCTGCTTCGTTCAGAATGATATCTTGGCCGTCATACGCTTTTACGATACGCGGTTTGATATTCTTTCCACTAGCATCAGGCGCGGTGTCCATGTGTGCGATAAAACCGATGGTCGGTTTTCCTTCACACGTGGCAGGCAGCGTAGCCATAATATATCCGTTGGAATCGAGCGAAACTTCTTTTAACCCGATTTGTTTCAACTCATCTGCCAAGTACTTAGCAAACTCCATTTGACCGGGAGTAGATGGAGTCATGTTGGTATTTTCGTCGCTCGTAGTGTGGAACGACACATATTTGAGAAAACGATCTACTATATTCATCTTATCTTCCTCCGAATGCACCGAGAATACTACTCAACGCGCTAGCATATTGTGCTGCGGTGTTGGCATAGCCTGCAGCGGTATTAGCACCAGAACTTACTTTGTCGGATGCTGCTTGTACGTTTTCATTATCTTTGACCATCTCAACCAGACTGTTAGTTACGCTTTCTACATTATCCTGAGTAACCAAGCCAAGCGAACTAGCTATCATGCCTCGGCCGAACTCGCTGAGATATGTTTTGTTCTTATAATTCTCTTTTAGTCCCTCGCAATTAGCAATCAGATTGACAGTATTAGCAATATTTTGCATGTTCTTATAGTCATATTTATTGCCATCTGCTTTGTACTGATTGTAGAGGCTTAACAACGCATTGCCTACGCCTTGTCCTGCTGTTTGGGCTGTGTTGGTGTTGGTTGTAGCAGTTGTTTGACTAGCGGCTGTGTTCTCGTTGCTGCTAGCTGTAGTTACAGTTGCGTTTTTCATAAATCCACAGGCACTTATAAGTACCATGGCGGAGATTAAAAGAATGGATTTTTTCATAAAATTATAAAATTAAATTGTTAGTTTCAGATCACAATATTCATCTTGTCGATTTCTCCTCGACTGAATGCGATGATGTTCTCAGCCACATTTTCGCACATAGCTATGCGTCCTTCCCATGTTCCCGTTCCTGTGTGTGGAGAGAGAACGACATTCGGAAGTGTCAATAGTTCCGTTGAAATCGAAGGTTCGTGTTCATACACATCGAGTGCAGCACCACGAATAATACCGCCTTTGAGTGCTTCAATCAAAGCTTCCTCGTCTACGTGTGCGCCACGCGCAGTATTGATAAGGTACGCAGAGCGTTTCATCATGCCCAATTCAGGTTTACCTATCAGGTGATGCACTTCTGGCGTGTATGGCAGATTGAGACTGACATAGTCGCTATCTTGCAGCAAAGTCTGGAAATCTACGTATTGTGCATCGTATTTTTGCTCGATTTCATCGGGCAGGCGATGTCGATTGTGGTATATGATCTTCATTCCACTGGCTTTGGCTCGTCGTGCCAGAGCTTGGCCAATACGTCCTAAGCCGATGATGCCGAGTGTTTTACCATAGAGCGAGTGACTCAGATTGTTCATTACGGCCATTGGTTCACCATTACCAGAGCGGATGGCGCGATCGAATTCAGAAACACGTCGTGCGATATCTATCATCAGCGCAAAAGCCAATTCTGCGGTTGGTTCGATAACCGGTTGTGGCGTATTTGTCACGTGAATGTCTCGTTCACGACACGCATCTAGGTCAATATTGTTGAACCCCGCTCCGAAATTAGCAATCAACTGCAAGTTGGGCATGCTATCGATTAGCGACTGAGGAACCCGATAATCGAATGTGCAGACCAGAATCTCAGCCTCCGAACACAAACCATCACAGAACTCGAACTCTGCGCCCAATGCCCGAAAACCTTCGCGTGGCAACGATGTAGTGAATGCTATTTTCATTCTGCGAACCTTTGCGGCTGCAAAGGTACAAATTATTTTTGAAATGAGCAAATTTTTTAATAAAAAATCGGAAATATTTGTATATGTCATTTTTTTGTAGTATTTTTGCACCGCAATAGGTGTTTGGCACAGAAGTTGCTGATACGAAAGTGGAATAAACAATTATACCGAAAAATTTTTAGTAAATAAACAATTTAAGTATGAAGAAGATTCTATTTCTTTTGTTGGCTTTGCCAACGATGCTTGCCGCTCAGCGCACAGTCGCTGTTTACATCACGGCGCCAGAAAGTTTTGACCCAGACGTAAAAGAAATTGTAGGAAGCGAATTGGTTTCCGGTATTGTGCAGAACCGTGATTTCAAGGCAGTAGAAAGTACGGCTGATTTTGCGCGTGACTTGCAGAACACTCAGGACAATCAACTGATTTGCAACTACGGTGAGCGTCTTGGCGTGGATTTGGTTTGTGTGGCTAACATTACTCCTTTCCGCGATTCGTATTATATCAAAGCTCGTTTGTTGGATGTCCGCACTCTGGGTATCGTATCTTCTGCTAGCGAAGGATCTCCGTTGGCTTCGATAGAAGATATTCTGCATATGACCGAGCGTTTGGTAGGCCAGTTGTTCTATAGCGCCGCACCGGTAGAAGAGGAATTCTCCACCATCGGAATTGATGACAAACGTGGTAATTGCTGCTTGGTAGCGATTGATAACACGGGTGCCAATACAGTGGCTACGTTCAAGATCTTGGATGCAAAAGGTATTCGTTGGTCGATTTATCCTACTACCGTTATCCGCGACCGTGCTACGGGCAATGAGTACAAACTGATTTCTGCTAATGACATCAGCACCGGTGCATCTGAGTCGTATGGAGTAGGTATTCACCCATTCACTCTGACCTTCGAGAAACTGCCTTACAGTGTTACGAATATTGATATCGTTGAGCCGAAAGGTTGGGAGTGGGATGATATCACGCTTAAGAACTATGGCAAAACCGGATTCCACCAGTTTGAGGATAACTCAGAGCGCCGTTTTGGCCACTTGATGCACGAACAGAAACTGATGCGTGACCAGGAAGCTAAAGTTGGTCCGATTGTTAATGTTACCAATTCGTTCCGTTCCTATCTGATCACTATTACCAACGAGCGTTACTCTGATTTCTTGATCGAACTGAATGGAAAGCGACTGGGTACTGTTCCAAAGCGTTCACAACTGACTTTCCGTGTTGCGCCTGAGGAATATGGCTTGTTGAAGGCAATAGAAGTTTCTTCGTTCTTGCCAACAGTAATGAAATTTACTGTTCCCCCGACGAAACCGACAGAAGTTGTTCATTTCACCATTCTTCGTCCGTAAGAGTCTCGATATTGTCAGGTTAACGACTCGTCAGTAAAATAACAAAAAATAGCTTCTGAGCGCAGGAAAATTAAGCCCTGCGCTCAGATTTTTTTGATGCGCGTTTTTGACAGCCATATATTTTTTGCGTAAGAAGATTTGTATATTTGAAAAAGATTTCGTATATTTGCACGATTTTTGCAGTAGATATACGATTAAACGAAATCTACCTTATCAACTATGAGTAACATTGATTTTGATAAACCTTTGAATGTGTGTCGCGCTTCGGCGGGAACAGGCAAAACCTTCACCTTAGCTGCTTATTACATTGGTTTGCTCCTTTCCGGAGTGGACTATCGTTCTATTCTTGCAGTCACATTTACTAATAACGCTACTTCCGAAATGAAGGAACGCATCATGGCTTATCTCTACCAACTGAAAGAAGGGCAGGAACAGAGATTTCTAGACAAAGCCAAGACCTTCATGACGAAGAATACAAACGATTCGGATGCGCAACTACGACAACGCGCAGGAGACTGCTTCAGAAGCATGTTGCTGGATTATGACAATGTGCATGTCCAGACTATCGACTCGTTCTTACTCAATCTGCAAAGCGGATTGGCCGCAGTGCTGAAAATGAGTGCAGGTTATACGCCGGAATTGGACACGCTACGCGTGATTACGCAGGCTGTAGATCAAATGCTCTCGACTGATATGACCGAAACGGCGAAGGATTTGCTCATCAAATATGTGACCGATAATCTGGAAGAAGAGAATCGCCAGAATATCCGCAAGACGCTCATCGAAATGGCCAAAGAGTTATACGACGAATCGGTTCAAATGCTGGATGCAGATCATCGGATTCTCTTTGATACGCAGGCTATTGATGCCTATTGCGACAGACTGGATGCGGAGTGGGAGAATAATGAGGATGTAAAAATGCTTCGTGCCTTACTTGCCCAAACATACAAAGTGGATGAATCTTTGTCGAACGGAGGTGCACTAAACAAAGCAATTGATAATATTGACAATAGTCTCAATAATCTCAAGGCTGTAGATAAAGACAAATACTTCAGAGGTTTGACAGACAAACAATTGCCAAAAGCAGAGAGTGGCAATTGGACAAAATTGCCAACAGATTTGGTAAATATTGTTGTGCAAGCTACTTATACTGCACGTCGTTGCCTATGTACCTACAATACCATTCAACTAAGCAAACAGTTTGCGCATGACCTACAATTGATGTCCGAGCTGCGGGTAATCATCCAGCGCAACCTGACTGAATCCAACCGAACATTGCTCGCTCAAACGGCATCGATGCTGCACAAAGCGCTCAAAGAAGGCGATGCGGACTTTATTTTGGAGAAAGTAGGAATCCGTTACCATCATGTTTTGCTTGACGAATTCCAAGATACCAGCAAACTGCAGTGGACCATTTTTGATAGGCTCATCAAGGAATTGGTTGCAGGTGGTGAGAATTCTATTTTGGTGGTAGGAGATATCAAACAAAGCATCTATCGTTGGCGTAATGGCGATTGGCATACTATGTATGAGTTGGGCAAAAAGGGAGAAAATGGGCAGCCGGATGACTACTATGTTCCATATCTGAACGAGAAATTCCCACGTCTGTCGTGCAATTACAGAAGTAGCAAAGAGGTGGTTAATTTCAATCTCTCTTTGTTCAAATATATATACGACCAATACGGCGATTTTGCTTACAGTGGAGGAGAAAATCCGAGTGCTGATGATGCGTCGCAAGTACGAGACATCTACAACGAAGACTTTTCTCCCGAGAAGATATCCGAGTATTACAACAGTAATCCTGATGCAGGTAAATCGGGTGGATTTGTTTGTTTTCGAGCCTTTCCCAAAGAGAAAGCCAATGCGAATATAAACGCGCAATTAGCGCAGAATATGTTCGATGAAATCGAGAAACTATTGCAGGATAATGATAAGGATGTACGCATTACTCCTGACCAAATAATGATTCTGGTCCGCAATAATAAAGATACTGACCTCATCATCGATGAATATAACAAGCTAGACAAAGATAAGTATAAGCAACTTAGTCAAGTCACATTTGCCACAGAAAACAGTTACAAACTGGTTGCTTCGCAGGACGTGCGAGCCATTATCGCCATCCTGAAATACCTGACTGCAGGCCAGGATCAGAAGGATTCTATCTACGAAGAGCAAATTCGAAAACTTTTGCCCGAATGCAATCTTGGTGAATTGGATCAGCAAATCCGATTAGATGCTCCATTGTTTGAAACCATCTGTGATATCATTCGCCTATATCTGTGTGATTCCAACGGAAAATATCTTCACAACGAACAAGCCTACCTCGACACATTCCTAGACAATGTACGGGGATATGTGGCATCGGAAGGTGGCAAAGTGGAAGATTTTCTGACCTATTGGGACGATATCCTCTTTGAAAAATCTATTCCGATGACTTCGGTGGACGCAATTCGAATCATGACTGTTCACAAAAGCAAAGGACTGGAGGCTCAGACGCTCTTTGTGCCGTTTTGCAACTGGGATGCGGAGGAAAGCAAGCATCCTAAAGTATGGTGCGAGACTACGCAGATGAACGAATACGACAAGCCGATCTTCATGCCGATGGAGTATGGAGACAGGATGCACCAGTCTGATTATCAGTCTGATTATCAGCGCGAACGTCATAATTCACGAATCGACAATCTCAATCTGCTTTATGTCGCGCTGACTCGCGCAAGAGACAATCTGTTTGTCTTTACCGATTGCTCCAAAGATATGAAGCCGAGCAATAGTGTAGGTGAGTATCTGTTGCGCTATCTGCAGATTTCGCCCGATGAATTCGGAGAGAAAGGCTATGCAGAACATGTGTATGGTACCATAACCAAGGGCGAAGATAAATCGAACGATAACAATCCGTTTGATTTCAATCGTGCGGAAAAGGAAGAATCGCAACTATGGAGTGATGGTCGGTCTGTACGCTTCGTTCAGTCACAAGAGGGCCAACTCTACACCAGTCACGGAGAAGAAGCGGCGCGATTGGTGGAACGGATGGAAGAAGGAACGCTTTGTCACGATATCTTTGCGCATATCCATACACTCGATCAATTAGAAGGAGTGTTGGATGATTTTGAGAGTCGTGGCGATATAGCCAACCCAGAACAGAAAGAAACGCTAAAAGCACTGATTTCATCGGCATGGGAAGGCAATGAGAAAGTTCGCGGATGGTTTACTGATCCATGGAAATTGCAGTTGGAGAGTAGTATCTTTGAGAACCGCAAAGAAATTCGCCCGGACCGCGTGATGATAGATGAGGAGCGAAAAAAAGCGATTGTGCTTGACTATAAATTCGGAAAATTTACCTCTGCCAGTCACAAAAAATACATTGACCAGGTTCACAAATATATGCAGGCCATGCGCAATCTGGGCTATACCGATGTGGAAGGATATCTATGGTATGCTCAAAATCCTCAAAATGAGCAACTTAAACAAGTATAGGAGACATAACTATGAAAAGCTTTTTGCAACAAACTGCCGCATCGCTTGTCAAGCAAATAGGTTGGGCGAATCTGAATAGGGCAACACTAGTATTGCCGACCCATCGTGCAGGAGTAACGCTCAAAGATGAGATACTGCAAATTCAGCAGGCTGAAAACCAAAAGGCCGTTTATGCGCCACGAGTAACGACAATCAGTCAATTGTTCGATGAACTGAGTCCGTTATACGCAGAAGATGAACTAATGACGATAGTCCGTCTCTACAAACTGTATGCTCAACGTGCAGGAAGCGATGTTATGCCTTTGGATATGTTCTACGGATGGGGCAGGCAGATGCTAGCGGATTTTACGAACGTTGATGCTTCTATGCCTGCGGAAGAAGTGCCGAATTTCTTCGACAATGCAATAGCTGCAACCAGATTGGAACAACTAGAGATCGACGACGAAGTAAGAGATCGACTGGAACAGCTTTTCAACAAGAAAGAATACAAAGATCCTGTTTCTGCTCGCGAGCAATACAAAGCTATCTGGGCTAATCTATACGAACTATACAAGGACTTGCATGCGGAAATGCAAAGTGAGCAGAAAGGCTATCCGGGAATGCGTCAACGCAGCGTGATAGAGCAATGGGAAACCGAGCATGTGCAAGAACAAATAGCCGGTCGTACGTTTGTCTTCGTCGGGTTCAACTATCTTTTGCCTGTTGAGCGCGAACTGATGGAACGTCTGCGTGATTCGCAGCAAGCATTGTTCTATTGGGATTATGTCGATGGCTTCCGCACAAATGAAAAAGCATTCTCTTTTGCCGTGCAGAATAGCCGGTTGCTAGGTTCAAACACTCAACCGCAACAATGGGCAGAACCGAAGGAAATAGATGTTTACTCATGTTCGTCGCGCGAGGCGCAATCTCAGTATGTGCATCAATGGTTGTTGGATAATTATACGCATGAAGGCGAGCGAGTAGGGGTTGTTATCTGCGACGAGACGATGTTGGAACCGGTTATCTATGCTTTGCCGTCCATTACTTTGCCCAGCCAGACAGAACCAACACTTATCAACATTACCAAAGGTTTGCCGCTCCGTAATACACAGTTGTTCGCAAAAGTAATGAACTGGTTGAACAATCGCGAGAACGGCAAGGCTGACGATATAGTTTCTCCCGAATTCATCGACAAATTAATCGATTATCTGTTCCCGAAAAAGGAAGCAACAGATACATCGGACGAATCGGATGCCCCCAAAGGCCTGGAGTGGCAAGAATTGCTAATGTTAGAATCTGATTACCAGGTCCGCAAAATCGCCAACCAAATGCGCAAACTGATTGCAGACGGATTAGGTGATATTCCTTTTACACTCAAACTGACGCGCCTATTGATGCGCCGACTGATGGAGAATGTCACTATGCCATTCCATGGCGAACCTATTAGTGATATTCAGGTTCTTGGTGTTCTTGAGACTCGTATGCTCGATTTCGATAAACTGCTACTGCTCAACGTGGAAGAAGGCGTAGTGCCGCAAAGCAAAGCGGACCTCAGTTTCATTCCATACTATCTGCGCAAGTACTATCACATGCAGACCAATGACGAGCGTGCAACGGTCTATGCATACAATTTCTTCCGTCTGCTTAGTCGCGCAGGTCAGACCACGATGCTCTTTGGTAATATTGGCGGAGCAGACAATAGCAAAGGCATGTCGCGATTTGTCATGCAGATGATTACTTCGCCCGAAGAGTTTAAGATAAATAAATATCGATTGAACGAACCGAGCATAATAGGCAACAAGAGTCTTCTCGACGAAAACAAGCAATCGCTCATCGAGGCCAAAGGATTAGCCAATATTAAACTGTCGCCAAGTGCGCTCAATTCGTACATATCTTGTCCGTATAAATTTTATCTTGAGAAGATCAGAGGCATCCAGGAACCGGAAAAGGAGGAAAAAGAAATGCCCGCCAATGTGTTAGGTTCGCTAGTTCATAACACGATGCAAGCTATCTATGAGGACTTGGGATGCGATAATGCTAATCCTGTTGAGATTCAGGCAGAGAAATTGGCGCAATACAAAGATGATATGAAACTGCAAGAGATGCTTGTGAAAGCATACCAGGCGCTCAACCAAGACCAGTTGAAGTATCATAAAACCAAGCATTATGTCCTAGAAGAACAATTTATGGACAATCCGAAGGTCATTCAATATGTGAAGAACTTGATTGATAATGACCTTCGAACCATCGAGACGGAAGGATTGAAAATCTGGAAGTTAGAGCAAGATTTCTATATGAAGCTACCTGTTCCCGAAATAGGGGAGATACAGTTTGGCGGACGAATCGACCGTGTGGATCTTTGCGGTTACAAGAATGGCCATGAGCGAATCCGCATAGTGGACTATAAGACAGGGAGTTACAAGAGTGACAAACTGAGCGTTAAGTTAGAGGATATAATGACGAATGCTAAGAAGGGTTATGTTCGTCAGACCATTATTTATTCTCACGTTCTGATGTCCACATTGGATACCTCCAAGCCCATTCAGCCTAATTTGTTTTTCTGTACGACCGATATGAATGGTAAGGAAACTGTAGTCAAGGTAGATTCGGAGGTTCAGGATTATCGCGAAATACAGGAAACGATATTCCCGAAATTGCAAGCTAAAGTCAAAGACTTGCTGCAAGATTCCGAGTTTCCGCAATGTGCAGAAGGAGAATGTGAAACATATTGCGCGTTCTACGATTTGTGTGAACGGAAGAAAAATGATAACTTCTAGAATCGAATTGTTATCTGCTCAAAGGTATTGATTTTCGCCTTGTCGTACGGACATGATACTTTGATGTAGTTTTCGGTAAATCCGTACATCAGCGGTCTTTCGTCTTTTACCGGTGTGCTCGGAAGCACCTTTTGACTTTCTACTTTTTTCCCTTCCCATAGCACGATTGCTTGTTCGCCTTCATGCTCTCGGTAGAAAGTCTCTGTTTTTCTGGCACTTATGGCATGTAGTTGTTTACTGCGCCGTTCGCGTTCTTTCTGCGGAACGACATACAGATCCATTTCTAGCATACGTGTATTGGCGCGTTCGGAATAAGTGAAGACGTGCAGTTGTGATACGGGCAATTGTTCGATGAAATCGACATAATCTGCCCAACATTCATCGGTTTCGCCACGCACACCAACCATACAATCAACGCCGATAAAGGCATTGGGCATAACGGATTTGATATGCGCCACGCGTTCGGCAAATAGTTCACGCGTATAGCGACGCCCCATAATTCTCAGCACGGCATTGCTTCCAGACTGCAAAGGAATGTGAAAATGCGGCGCGAAATGGCGGCTATTGGCCACAAAATCAATGATTTCATCGGACAAAAGGTTCGGCTCGCAACTACTGATTCGGATGCGATAGTCGGTTAGTGGGTTAGGGGTGAGTGAGTCTAATGCGCGCAGCAAATCGATGAAACGCTCGTTGGTGCTACGTCCGAAATCGCCGATGTTTACGCCCGAGAGAATAATCTCTTTGGCTCCTCCGCGCAGCGCTTCTTCAGCCTGGGAGACTATCGTTGAAATCGAAGGATTACGGCTCTTGCCGCGAGCGAGTGGGATAGTGCAATAACTGCAAAAATAGTTGCAACCGTCTTGCACTTTCAGAAAACAGCGTGTGCGGTCATCGCGGCTGTACGCTCCGTGAAACTCATCTACTTCGCGGATAGGCGACATCTGTACTTTTGCCTCTCGCCTTTCGCCTTTCGACTCTTGACTTTTGACTCTTGACTCAATTTGCTCGATGAAAGAGGGCAAATTAAATTTCTCTTTTTGTCCGAGGACATAGTCAACTCCCTCAATATGTGCGATTTCATCGGGTTTCAGCTGTGCGTAGCAGCCTGTGACGATGAGTATGGCATTCGGATTCTGGCGGCGAATACGATGAATCATCTGCCGATCTTTACGATCGGCGGCATCGGTTACGGTGCAAGTGTTAATGACGCACAAGTCAGCTTGTTCGCCTTTTTTAGCCCGCTCATGCCCACGTTCGAGCAATGCCTTGCCGAGACTACTACTCTCTGCAAAATTGAGCTTGCATCCTAATGTCGTAAACGCAATTTTCATTTCGAGTGCAAAAGTACTACATTTTTACGAAATATGCAAATATATGTAGATTTTTTTGAGTGGCTATTGATTTAGCAGGCTATTGTAGATGATGGCACGGACGAAGCAGTTGAAGATAGCATACTTCTTGCGTTCTCCGTTGGTATCCGTTGGCGCCATTGGATCCGGAAGGCCATTGACTTGTTGTTTGAAACGCTCAGCATAATCTTCGTACAAAGCCTTTTGTTCCGGAGTAGCCGTGTTGGTTTTTATGGCTCTGAGAAGAATGGTGGTTTGGCGAGAAGCTTCGCCAAAAGAGGTTTGGTGAGCGAGCTCTGCTCCTTGAGAAGGCTTGAGATTGAAATCGCGCGGAGATCTAACGATGTAAGCCTCTACACGTCCTACTCGGGTCATGTCGCCATTAGGCGCAAAGAAATGTTTCTGGCGTTGCACAATACCGTTTTTGCTGAAGGCACCAGTGACTTGTTCGATGCCAGGAGTGTACTTGATTTTTGCCATAGTTTATATATTTTTTGTTTTTCAATTTTCCTACAGATTACTATAATCCAGATCTATTTATTTCCTATTTATATCATGCCTATTGCTTATGTATCGCATAGGAATCACCTACTTATAGCCTACTTATCACCTACTTATCACCTACTTACATATGGTGGCAAATATGGTGCAAAAGTAGTGTAAAAAAATGAGATGTGCAAATTATTTGTTAAAAATAGTATAGAAAGTGCAGTTTTTCTGCATTTTGTGTGCGTATTTGAACATAATGTAGCATAAATAAGCGGCCATTTTGAGCCGCTTATTTATAAAATCTACAACTTAAGAAGTAAAATCGTTGGACTATCTTAAGAGTTTGTGAGATCAATACTCAAATTACCATTTGAGTCAATAAAAACAATATGGTATATTGTACTTATTAGCGTTTCTAAGAATATCAAGTGGAAATGCCCCTCCAGATATACAAGTTCGTAAGTCTTTATCTCGGCCTATATCTTCATGCCAGATAAAAAGAAAATAATGCTCTTTGGCACTGGGTAAACTTTTTTCTCGATCCCTATATATGCGGAAGACACCATTATTCCTAAAGGATTCATTTACATCTTGAGGTTCAAATCGAACGCAATGGTCATATTTTTGATAGACAATCTTGTCATTAATAATTCTGTAAGGCATAATTTTACGTGTTAAGATTTATTGTATTTCCTTTACTAAACGCACAGACAACCCTATCTCTCGAGATGATTCTCCAACAGAAGCATGTCCATCGTAAAATGTAAAGCACAAAGAATTAGGATTATTAGGATGTGAAGAGGACCAATACTTTCCTCTCACTGTCACGTAATAAATTCCATCGTTACTCAAAGTTACTTTTCCTTGACGATATCCAGCGGCTGGCAAAAAGACAGCCCCTTTTTTTTGTAACTCAAGCCAATCTGTTGCAGATAAGTATCTGTTTGTTGTATAGCTGTCTCTGCCTGTAGAACGGGGAGTCCAGGTTGGATTGCCCGATGGCACCCAGTCATCTGGAAAAAATATGTAACCATTCACCCCACAAATGCTTGCTGTCCCGCAAAGATTGGCTGCATTAGCTCGTCTATCGAATAAGTAGTCCCATTCGGCATAAGTGAGAGTTCTCCATAGATTAGCCTCATTCCCGCCATTACTAATCTTATTCGCTCCCCAGTCAGTAAAACTTAAGCCATAATCACCTGAAGTTCCCGTTTTCGTTGGATTATTTCCAGTTCCCCAACCAAAAAGATCTATCCAACCATTATAAGATGCGGATATTTTTGAATTATCATGACCAATAAAATCATATTGGTTATCTGCGAATCTCCATGTATATGTGTTGGCTTGATATTGTAGGTTGCCTTGTGAAAAATGCACTTTCTTTGAAGCACTAACAGAGAAAACTCCGCATAATTCCCCCTCGGACATAACATTTCCACTATCTCGATCTCCTCTATGAATAGTTAACATTGCAGCCCCTTCTCCGTTGCTAAATAGAACATGCGCATCCCCTATTTCCCCTGAGTCAATTTTAATAGTCACAAAGGCATCTCCCTGAGCACTATTAGGCAAGAGTGTTATCCAAGCCTGGTCTGTAGTACCAGTCCATACTTTTTGAGATTTGATGGTTACTACAGATTCTCCCCCATCGGCACCGATTTTCAAAATATTGGGTTCGCATGTAATTGAGGATCTTTGATTTATAGCGTTTTCACACGCATATAGAGCACAGAGTGTTAATGCTAAAATAATTATTTTTTTCATAATATAGATTTGTTGTATTCCCCTCTTACACCTTCAGGGATTGGTACACACAAAAAGCGCAGGCTAAGTGCTATTGGTTCGTTCGGGCTACCACACCCTTAGTGTCCAATACGCAGAAAGCCCACGCGATGCGTGAGCGTTTCGCAATATTCTCGGAACACTAAATTCAAATGTGGTAGATTGAACGAATCCTCAAATATAGCAAACGCTAAATTTTAATATGTCTAAAACGAGACGAATCTCATTTCGGCTGCAAAATTACGAAGAAATTTTTATATATGCAAATAAATGGTTGCTTTTTCGGCACAATATTTGCACATGTCAAAAAAAAGCAGTACTTTTGCGCTCGCAAAAGTTATTTCAAACCAAATAACGAGAGAAATTATGAAAAATCGAATCATCCTTTTGGCGCTATTTTTGATAGCTGCTATGACCGGAAATGCGCAGAAAGTGTATTCCGTAAGCCATGAGTATCAGGCTAAAGTCAAAGTGTATGTCGTAGATCATGAGTATCAGGCTGACCTATTGGTATATAAAGAGGATCATGACTATCAGGCCAAAGGCAACGAAGGCAAGTGGTATTTTACAGACCATGAGTATCAGGCTGATGTCACGGTCTATTTTGTAGATCATGAGTATCAAGCTGACCTGAAAATCTATTTTGTGAGCCATGAGTATCAAGCAGGTTGGAGATCGAGAGAAAAGATGCATCTGATGTATGGTAACAGGCGATAAACAGACATATTTAACCCAATCGATAGTATGAAAGAGTACAATTTGAAGACACAAGTTCGTGCATACCAGTGGAACGAACTGACAGAAGAACAGCGCGAACTAATCAACATTGCCAAAGAGCAAACCAAGCACAGTTACTGTCCTTACAGCCATTTTCATGTAGGTGCGGCAGTCAAACTGGCTAACGGAACCGTAATACGTGGTTGCAACCAAGAGAATGCGGCGTATCCAAGTGGTTTGTGTGCTGAGCGCACGGCTTTGTTTGCTGCCGGCGCACAATATCCCGACCAACCGGTTGAGAAACTAGCAATAGCATGCTTCACAGAAGGCCATTTCACTCGTGAACCGGGTTCGCCGTGTGGCGCTTGTCGTCAAGTGATGGTCGAGACAGAGCATCGTTATGGTGGCAAGATGGAAGTGATCTTGTTTGGCGAAGAAGAGACTTATGTCTTTGATTCGGCAGCTGAACTGCTTCCGTTGATTTTTGTTAGTGAGAACCTGAAAGGTTAAAAGGGTAAAGTCAAGAGTCGATAGTAGAAAGACTAAGTGATAAAGATAATAAAGAAAATAGACATTTATTTGCTCCGAAATTTCTTGGGGCTGTTTCTGGCTACTTTCTTCATAGCTATTTTCATCCTACTGATGCAGTTCATGTGGATGCACGTGAATGATTTGGTGGGCAAAGGAATCAGTATCGGCGTTTTGTCCGAGTTCTTTATCTACGCTACCGCATCCGTGGTGCCGCTAGCTTTGCCGTTGGCTATACTGCTTAGTTCGATTATTGCCTTTGGCAACCTGGCGGAGAAATTTGAACTGACAGCCATGAAGGCGGCGGGCATTTCACTCTTCCGCATCATGCGACCATTGACTATTGCCATTGCCTTTCTCTGCGTAGGTGCGTTCTTCTTTAGCAATAATGTGTTGCCACGCTCGCAGATGAAACTTTGGGCACTCATTTTCTCACTTCGTCAGAAGAGTCCCGAACTGCAGATTCCTGTCGGAGAATTCTACGATGAAATCAGCGGTTATCACATCTACGTGCATGAGAAAACACGTCGCGGCGAACTACTCAACGTGATGATTTATGACTATTCGGGCGGATTCACTAATGCCAAAGTAATGGTAGCAGACACTGGACGCTTGTCGGCCAGTGCCAACAAGCAATATCTAGTCATCGACCTGATCAACGGCGAGTCGTTCGAAAATCTGGACAAAGCACAACAACGGGCCACGGGAACTACGCAGAGTATCCCTTATCGGCGTGAGACATTTGCTCACAAACAGATTCTGATAGATTTCTCTACCGATTTCAACCGTTTCGATGAATCGATTCTGGAGGATCAGCACGTGAGCAAGAATGTGGCACAACTGATAGAATCAATCGATTCGGTGAAGATAGAAGCGCAGACGCGTAGTCGCGAACAGAGCGAGAAACTGTTGGATGAACGCTATTTCAGCCGCGAAGATCGTTATGAGGCGGTCGTTCTGCCATCTATATCAGAAGTCAAGCAATCGTGTGACCCGGATTCGTTGTGGGCTGCGCTGAGCGTGCAACGACGATACCAGGTACTGGAAATGGCCGAAGAAAAAGCTCGCAATTATCGCGATCAGGTAGAATACAACTCTCTTCTGCTGGACGATTCGCAACGCTATATCCGCAAACATGAGATAGAACTGTACCGTAAGTTCACATTGGCTTTTGCGTGCCTGATATTCTTCTTTATCGGTGCGCCGTTGGGTGCCATTATTCGGAAAGGTGGTCTAGGTGCACCTGTGGTGATCTCAGTTATCATGTTTATTGTCTATTATATAATTGATAATACAGGTTATAAGATGGCGCGTGAGGCTCTGTGGCCCTGTTGGGCGGGAATGTGGCTCAGTTCGTTTGTCTTGTTGCCTATAGGTATATTCCTTACTTACAAAGCAGCTACCGACTCACCGTTGTTTAACCCTGAGGCGTGGAAAAAAGAGTACGACAACTGGAAACAGAAATTATGCAAATCAACACTATACAAGAAGCTCTCGACGATTTTCGGTTGGGCAAATTCGTGATTGTGGTAGATGATGAGGATCGCGAGAACGAAGGCGATTTCATCATTGCGGCCGAGAAGATCACTCCCGAAAAAGTCAATTTCATGCTCCAAAACGGGCGTGGAGTTCTCTGTTGCCCTATTACGGAGCAGCGATGCGCCGAACTGGACTTAATGCACCAAGTAGCCAACAATACGTCGATGTTGGGAACACCATTCACGGTGACGGTCGACAAGCTGGAAGGTTGTACTACAGGCGTTTCTGCGGCCGATAGAGCGGCTACCATTCTCGCTTTAGCTGATCCGAATAGCAAACCTGAGACGTTTGGACGTCCGGGACATATCAATCCCCTTTATGCCAAGATGGGTGGAGTATTGCAACGTGCTGGACATACGGAGGCTGGCGTAGATTTGGCTCGATTGGCTGGACTTAGACCTGCTGCAGCACTGATAGAGATTATGAACCCTGATGGCACGATGGCGCGTATGCCACAACTGCAAGAAGTGGCACGTAAGTTCGATCTGAAGATTATTACGATAAAGGACCTGATTGCCTATCGGTTGAGCAAAGGAGAAAGGCAAGACTCGGCAGGAGAAAGGGTAGAGGTTAAAGGTGAACAATCATTGGTGGAACGTGGCGAAACGGTCTTTCTGCCTACTGCCAACGGCGAGTTTATGCTTACGCCTTTCCGCGACCTGACAACGGGATTGGAACATATAGTACTCACCAAAGGTGAGTGGCGTGACGACGAACCGGTTTTGTGCCGTGTACACTCTAGTTGTATGACAGGCGATATATTTGGTTCGCAGCGTTGTGAATGCGGCGAACAGCTAGCTAAAGCCATGCAGATGATTGAGGCAGAAGGACGCGGTATATTGGTCTATATGAACCAAGAGGGGCGCGGCATAGGACTTATGAATAAGATACGCGCGTATAAGCTACAGGAACAAGGCGACGATACCGTTGAAGCCAATGTGCACTTAGGCTTCCGTCCGGATGAACGCGATTATGGTGTGGGGGCTCAGATTCTGCGTGAGATGCATGCACTAAAATTACGCTTAATGACGAATAATCCTGTCAAACGTGTTGGGCTAGAGAGTTACGGCATACAAATCGTTGAGAATGTGCCGATTGAGATAGCTCCAAATCGTTGGAACGAGCGATATATGCGTACCAAAAAAGAAAAAATGAACCATAATTTGAAATTGGTTTAACAGTTTGGCACGGTATTTGAATTAAGGTTAGTGAACCCTTAAAATTTTACAATTATGAAAAAATTAACTACACTTCTGATGGCGCTGATGCTCATGAGTACGGCGCTTTGGGCGGAGGAAACAATCACGGTAACCGCCAACAGTTCGGACATCTCTGAAGGACTGGACTTGAAGGTTGTAGCTAAACTCTTTGCAGAAGCGAAAAACCTTGAGCAGTTCGAAACGATGCTCAACAACCCAGACAGCGCGTTCTGCAACCTCGATCTGAATGGAGATGGCCAAGTAGATTACCTGCGTGTCGTAGAGACCGGTGAGGGTAACAAACGTCTAATCGTATTGCAGGCTATTCTGGCTAAGGATATCTTCCAAGATGTAGCCTCGATCTACGTAGAGAAAGACGAGAATAACGAGGTCTCGGTTCAGGTAGTAGGTGATGAGTACGTATATGGTACCAACTACATCATCGAACCTGTTTACGTAGTTCGTCCGTACATATACGACTGGTTCTGGAGTCCGTCATGGTATTGCTGGCATTCGCCTTGGTACTGGGGATATTACCCGGGTTGGTGGTACGTACACCGTTGCTGGGCGCACGACTGGTACTGGCATCACTGCTACGCATTCCATCGTCATCACCACTGGTGCTCGTTCCGTCCGGGACATCATCACCACCACGGTTATCATGAGTTGCACAGCGGTGTATCGCGCAGAGATTACGCAGTGGCTCATCCGGATCGTTCGTTCTCGCAACGTAACACTGGTATGACTAACGCTCGCGAAATCCGTAACACTACCGGTGTATCGGCTCGTCAAGGCGGAGGTCACGGTGGCGAACATCACGGAACAGCAGTTCGCGGAGCAGGCGTAACCGAACGTGCTTCTGTAGAAAGTCGCACCTACGGTAGTCGCACCACTGCAGCTACGCGTTCCGAAGGAGCACATCGCTCAAGCAGCGCGGCAACAGGTAGCGCACAACGTTCGAGCAGCACTACTGCAACTGCAACACGTGCATCGAGCAGCGCATCTACGACTCGTTCGTCTAGCGCAGGCAGTTCTGCAAGCGCAACACGTGCATCCAGTTCCGCATCCACTACAAACACTCGTGCATCGAGTAGTGCATCTACGACTCGTTCGTCCAGTAGCGCATCCACAACTCGTTCATCGAGTAGCAGCAGTTCAACTCGTTCTTCTGCATCTAGCGGCAGTTCTCGTAGCTCAAGTTCCTACTCATCGGGTAGCAGCAGCCGCTCAAGCGGAAGCTATAGTGGCGGAAGCAGTCGCAGCAGTGGAAGCTATAGCGGCGGAAGCAGCCGAAGCAGTGGAAGTTACAGCGGAGGTGGCAGTCGTTCAGGCGGAGGTTATTCCGGAGGCGGAAGCCACAGTAGCGGAGGCGGTCGTAGCAGTGGAGGTGGCGGAGGCCACAGTAGCCGCAGATAAGAGACTGACACTAACGTGATAATATGAAATAAGGTGACTCACTGAGCCACCTTATTTTTTTTGTTTATGATAGTGCGATTAATGCGCAGCTAGCATATTCTCCGGATCAAGCAGTTTGTCCAATTGTTCCTTGCTGAGCAAACCATGCTCTAGAACCAAATCATAGACTCCCTTACCAGTCTCCAATGCCTCTTTGGCAATCTTAGTGGAGGCTTTGTAACCGATAACCGGATTAAGGGCTGTAACGATTCCGATAGATTGTTTTACCGTTTGTGCATTGTGCTCGCGATTGATAGTAATACCATCAATACATTTCTCGCGAAGGATTGCCATCACATTTTTCAGCCAAGTGATAGACTCAAAAATACACTCTGTAATAATCGGTTCCATCACATTCAATTGTAGTTGGCCGGCTTCGGCAGCAAAGCAAACGGCTGTATCGTTTCCGATAACCTTGAAGCAGACTTGGTTAGTAACCTCAGGAATAACCGGGTTGACTTTGCCCGGCATGATTGAACTACCCGGGGCCATTGGCGGCAGATTGATCTCGTGTAAGCCACAACGAGGACCACTGGCCATAAGACGCAAGTCGTTGCAGGTTTTACTCAATTTGACAGCCAAGCGTTTTAGCGCAGCTGAATAGCTGACATATGCGCCCGTATCAGGTGTTGCCTCTACTAGGTCGCTTGCTTTGGAGAAAGGTTCACCTGTAAGTTCGCACATTTTCTTGGTACATAGCTCTGCGTATCCCGCTACTGCATTTAGACCAGTACCAATAGCCGTACCACCCATATTGATTTCGTAGAGTAGGCGTACATTACGTTCTAGGTTTGCGACTTCTTCTTCCAGGTTGTTAGCAAACGCGTGAAATTCCTGCCCACTAGTCATAGGCACTGCATCTTGCAGCTGAGTGCGTCCCATCTTGATAGAGTCATTATATTCATCTCCTTTCTTGCGAAGAGAGGCAATAAGACGTTTGAGTTCTTCTTCGAGACCGCGGTTCATGCGAATAAATGCATAGCGGAAAGCTGAAGGATAGGCATCGTTGGTTGATTGTGCACAATTGACGTGATCGTTGGGCGAGCAGTATTGATATTCACCGCGTTGATGGCCCATGATCTCGAGAGCACGGTTGGCGATCACTTCGTTGGCATTCATATTAACGGTTGTTCCTGCGCCACCTTGTACCATATCAGTCGGAAACTGGTCATGCATCTTGCCATCGATAATTTCGCGACAAGCCTGAGCAATAGCTGCGTGGATTTCATCATTGATAACGCCCAACTCGTGGTTGGCTTCTACAGCAGCCAACTTGATGTACGCCATCGCGATGATGTACTCGGGGAAATCGGACATTTTAAGATTACTTACTTTGTAATTGTTGATGCCGCGTTGGGTTTGCACGCCATAATAGGCTTCTGCAGGAACTTGCAACTCGCCTAAAAGGTCGGATTCGATTCTGTATTCCATACTATTTGATATTTGACATTTGATATTTCTTATTTGGTGACGTCACCGAGTAGGGATTTGACAAACTCTACGCGATTGAAGCATTGTAGGTCGGTCATTTGTTCTCCTAAGCCGATGTAACGTACAGGAATCTTAAATTGGTCGCTTATGCCAATTACGACGCCTCCTTTGGCAGTTCCGTCCAGTTTGGTGATAGCTAGCGAACTAACTTGTGTGGCCGCGGTGAATTGGCGCGCTTGTTCGAATGCATTTTGACCGGTTGAACCATCCAAGACTAGCATAACATCGTGTGGTGCATCGGGTACAACCTTTTGCATCACATTCTTAATCTTGGTTAACTCATTCATGAGGTTAATCTTATTGTGCAGACGTCCGGCAGTGTCGATCAATACCACATCTGCATCGTTTGCCTTGGCAGACTGCAATGTGTCAAAGGCCACAGAGGCAGGGTCCGAACCTTGTTGTTGCTTAATGACAGGAACTCCCACACGCTCTCCCCAGATACACAACTGTTCGACAGCCGCCGCACGGAATGTATCGGCAGCGCCAAGATACACTTTCTTTCCTGCTTGTTTATACTGATAAGCCAATTTGCCGATGGTAGTTGTTTTGCCGACTCCGTTGACACCTACTACCATTACAACGTATGGCTTTGCGGGTAAGTCATCTGCAAAGTCTAGGATTTTTCCAGTATTGTTCTCTTCCAAAAGCGAAGCGATCTCGTCTACAAGCAGATTATGCAATTCATCTGTGCCAACGTATTTATCGCGTTTAACGCGCTCTTGTACACGTTCGATGATTCGCAAAGTCGTTTCCACACCTACATCGGATGTAATGAGGGCTTCCTCCAAATTGTCTAGCACATCGTCATCGATGGTTGATTTTCCAGCGATAGCATGACCAATTTTACTGAGAACAGACTCCTTGCTTTTCTCGAGTCCTTTATCCAGGGTCTCCTTCTTCTCTTTGTTGAATAGTCCGAAAAATGCCATTTGTGTTGTATCTTAGTTATGATTTGTTTGTAGAATTTTTCCCAGAGTCAAGAATATAATTTTGAAATATGCCCCGATGGTTTGGTGCTCAATATATTTCATATTCAGCGCAATCTTATCAGGAACTATTTCTTCAATATATGTCTTATCAGGATTCTCTGATTGAGCTAGTAATTTGTTTTCGTCAATATACTCAATGGATGCATAATCGGTAATTCCCGGGCGCACGGATAGTACCATGCGTTGTTGGGGAGTGTACATATCTACGTATTTACGTACTTCTGGTCTGGGACCGACTAGCGACATGTCTCCCATCAGTACGTTCAATAATTGGGGGAGTTCGTCCAGTTTTAACTTTCTTATATAGTAGCCTGCATGTGTGACACGCGGGTCTCTATCGCCGATAGTGATCAGACTCATTTTGTCTGCTCCAATACGCATAGAACGGAATTTAAGTAGACTAAAATCTTTGCCGTTTTTTCCCACGCGTTGTTGGCGATAGAAAATTGGTCCCGGATTATCTAGAACAATCCAGATTGCTACGATAAGGAATAGGGGACTAAGTAGAATTAGTCCGAGGAAACTGAAAAATATGTCACAGAATCGAATCATCTATTGCGTAGAATTTCTGTATATTGTTCGATAATATAATCTATCTCTTCGTCTGTTAACCGTGTATGCAGTGGTAGAGTGATCTCATTCGCAAAGTGTGCGTATGCGTTCGGAAAATCGGCAATGTCGAAACCTAGATTTTTGTAGGCAGTCATCATTGGTAGAGGTTTATAATGCACGTTGGTTGCAATACCTCTCTCTGCCATCTTAATGATGATGTCTTGTCTCTCATCAGTTGTGATTCCTGGGACACGTGTAAGATACAGATGTCCCGAAGAAGCATATTCGTCCGTGTAGTGTTTTAGAACGTTAAGCCCCAGTGGTTTGAAAGCCGCATCATAACGTTCTATAATCTTACGCCTCCGTGCTAGTAAACTAGGATAACGCTTCATCTGTATCAAACCTATAGCGGCCATGATATCGGTCATGTTACATTTGTACCAAGGCCCAACGATATCGTATTCCCAAGCTCCCAGTTGAGTTTTTGCTAGAGCATCTTTCGACTGCCCGTGCAGCGAAAATAATTGAACCTGATGATATAGTTGCTCGTTATCAATGCCCGGGATATTGCGCCATGTCAAAGCGCCTCCTTCTGCAGTCGTGAAATTCTTAACAGCATGGAAGCTATATGAAGTGAAATCGGCAATGTTACCAACCATTTTATTATGCCATTGTGCACCAAACGCATGAGCAGCATCAGCGCAGATAGCAACTCTTCCAATAGCACATTGTATAGCATTCGTAGGACGAAATAATTTTCTCTTTCTTTCCACGATGGCAAAGAGGCGGTCATAGTCGCACGGAATACCTGCCAAATCTACAGGTATAATGGCTTTTGTTCGCTCATTGATTGCGGATTCGACAGCATCATAATCCATCTCAAGATTATCAACATGCGAGTCAATAAGCACTACTTTTGCGCCTACATGACACACGACAGAGGCAGAAGCAGTGTATGTATAAGCAGGCACAATGACTTCGTCTCTCTCTCCAACACCCAATGAGCGCAGGGCCATCTCCAAGCATGCAGTAGCAGAATTCAAACATACAGCGCGCTCGGTTCCCACATATGCCGCTATCTGTCGTTCCAATTCTTTTGTGCGTGGTCCTGTTGTAATCCAACCGGATAGAATAGCCTCTTTAACTTCTTGTACTTCTGCTTCCGACATATCTGGCGGAGAGAATGGTATATTAAATCGTTTCATTATCTATTGTTTTGTACATCAAATGAACTATGGAAAAGCAGCTTAAGCAAACCACGGATGTATCCCCAACCGTAACTAACATGAATGCAACAGAAGACCAGTGGTAGATAAGCATTCTTGTAGCGCAATCCAATGGAGCAAATAAGCGTAATATAGAGAGCAATGCAGCATAGGTAGATCCAACAGCAAAGTGTATTGATAAACGCAAGTGGCAACCCAATGATAAGTCCTAATACAAATGCAAATGGAACAAATTGTCGGATAGTAACTGGACGTTTGATTTTTTTGTTTACCAGTGGTTTGTACAACCCATATTGATAGAACATTTTTGATACTTTAGCGATGTTTTCTCGAGAATAATACGCGGTGCTAATAGTTGGCACTAAGTATATATATCCACCGTGCATCGTGATTCGGGCGTTCAGCTCGTCATCTTGATTGCGGGTAAGTTCTTCATCAAATAGCCCGATTTCATCAAATATTGATTTGCGCCAGAAACCAAATGGTACAGTATCAACTCTGGTTGGGCGCATAACAGTAGAAATACGGAACGTGCTATTTCCTACACCTAAAGGATTACTGCATGCAAGAGCGATTGCCTGCGCCTTACGTGACTCATTGGCAGATAGAGTTTTGCAAACTGCTCCAACATTAGCCGCGTTAGGAAGGGTTTGTAGAGCATTCAAAAGCGTGCTTACATAATTTGTTGAAAATATTGAGTGCGCATCAATGCGACATATATATTCTCCTTTCGCGGCGCGAATGCCGATATTCATTGCATAAGGCGCAGTATGATGTGGATTGTCAAGCAGATGTATCCATGTGTATTTCTTTGCGTACTTTGCTATTACATCGCGAGTCCCATCCGTACTCATACCATCCACCAATAATAATTCCATTGCTTCAATAGGATAATCTTGGTGAAGAATTGAGTCGATACACTTTTCAACAAAGCGAATCTCGTTGTATATAGGACATATGATGCTTACTAACTCCATGCGTATCAATGTTACTTATTCAAAATCATTGTGTGTAATCCTCCGAAGACTCGCGTGACTAGGAATCGGAAGGAATAGGAGGCATCACTTCTATATATTGTGATGTACAGTTTTATTAGATTGTAGCAATTCTTGAAATTCTCCATCCAGGTTAGACTATTTGATGCACTATTGGTCCTTAATCTCCGATAGTAGATCGCATTTTGGCTTGTAAAACAAATATAATGCATACGATTTGAAATAGCAAACATGAACAAAGAATCTTCTCCTAAGACGAAGCGAGTATCAAAACGCCGTTCGCCAATGATGTTTCGGTGTATCAATTTCATGCATGGGCCGCTGAAGTATTTCTTTGCCTTATAAAATGGTTGTTTACCATATTTAGCCCTGTGTGAATATTCATGCTCAATGTAATTTGGCACATATTCATGCATTTTGCAAAATGCAACAGTATAACTTGCAGCAATGGTATCAGGCGTTGCCAATGGATATAGTTCTTCTAAATATGTTGGAGATACGTAATCATCGTCATCAATAAAGGTTATATATTCTCCTTTCGCCTTATCAATACCCATATTTCGAGCATTGCTTACTCCTGCAGTCTCTGTTTGAATAACATGTATTGAAATGTCAGGGTGGGAGAGAGCATATGCTTGTAGGTCCTTTAGCCATGGGGCTTTGCATCCATTTAGCACAACGATAACCTCCCATAATTCAGGAGACATCGTTTGAGCGCATACGCTGTCCAAACAAGTCCAAATATAGTCTTTAGGCTTGTAAGTCGGGATGATTATGGATATCTTCGGACTCATTATTGTTTTTTGTATGTTGTAATCCAGTGCGTGATTCCTACAAATGGATTATTTCCTATTGCGATGGAGTGGCATAATAGGCGTATTGCTGCCATCAATCCATGTCGCTTGCACGCAGTGTAGATGTAGTACATAATCGATTTTTGATATCGTGCTAAGTGACGGCTTCGGACGAACTTGTTATAGCGGGCACTCACCTCAATCCGATCTGTCAGATTTTGTAGGCTACTCGTGGTCGTTAAACTGCCGTCACGTGTCGTTACGCAATATATGGTCGCATCTACTGCTTTTACATTCTTTGCATAATAGCCTGTCAGTAGAGAGAACATCACGTCATTTGCAGCATGGGTCTCTTCAAAACGAATCTTATGTTCTGTGATTAGCTGCATTCTAATCATTTTTCCACAAGGAGAAGGCCAATTATATCGTAGTACGTTTTCGTCGTGAGTGTGCCAATACTGCTCGATGGCAGTGTTCAGCTCTATATGACGACTCTCTTTGCTATTTTTATTGAGTAGTATATTACTCGTAAATTTGAAGAAAACAATATCTTCTGTCGCAGAAAGTTGTTTATCTAAATGCTCAAATGCATCATTAGTAAAACAGTCATCTGCATCGAGTAGCAATAACCATTTGCCTGTCGCTTGTGCTAATCCTACATTACGTGCTCTGCCTGCTCCTTTACCATGAGGCGAATATAGTATCTTTATATTCTGCCTTTCTATGAAGAAAGACTTATCCAAGGGCTCTCGTCCATTATCCACGACCAGAACTTCTATGTCTTGTCTACAAGGCACGCTCTGTACTGCGTGGGTCAGCACATCCGGTGTATCACAATATGGAATGATGATGCTATAATTCATTGTTGGTTAACCATGTAAGCCCAGGTTTCCGTTCTTTCGTACGACTTTGGTGTATCTCTTTAAGATTGTGTATTAATTGGCGCAGAGCGGATACTAGGTCTTTTAGACAACGCAATAAATAATGTCGTTTGGTCGCTCTTCCGATATTTTGTGTGATTAATTTCGTGGCCATCAAGCGACGTTCGATGCCAGTGTTGTTTATGTTCGTCGCAACTAATAGTAGTTTTCTGTATAACGCTCCTTCTTGGTATACATTTTCATTGCCATGTAGTTTTCTGTCATGTCGTATATATGTATTTGCTACCAAGCGGAGACCAAATGTATGATAGGTTAGACGATGAATGTAATTGTCGTCTTCTCCATATTGGAAGAATAATGGATTGAATCCTCCTACTTGTCGGATAATGCCGACCGGGAGTAGCCAACACGCAGCATTGACATAAGAAATCGGATAAGTCTCTTTTTCTGTCCCTTTTAATAGCATTTCTTCTGTTATACCTTGCAATGCCGCGGACTCGCCAATACTCTTATTGTAAAAATTGGCATCTACAGATTTTCCGCTTCCGTTGAGATGGATCGGTGTCAGCAAGTGTTTGCCGTCATCGTGCTCCAGAAGTTTGGCTAATGTATCTTTTTGTATGGCAGCGTCTTGGTTTAATAAGAGTATATGGGTGGCTCCATGCGTTAGGGCATGCATGATGCCGAGATTATTGGCCTGACCAAAACCCAGATTGTGATTTTGCGGAAGAAGAACCACTTCCGGATAGTTCTTCTGAATATACGCCATGCTATCGTCCGTAGAATGATTGTCCACGACGATTGTAGTTACTTCGACAGACGAAGTCCTAAGGCTATTCAAACAATAGTCCATCCATTTTCGTCCGTTGTAGGTCACGATGACAGCGTATAGGTTCATGTGCTATTCAAAAAACTGTTTGTAGATGGCGAGCAGGCTCTCTTTACTCCATCTGGATTTCTGTGCTTGGTTAATGAGGCCGGTGCTAATATTGCCAGTGTTGGCAATATGCAGGGCAGGGCAGTATGCTACGTTCAGGTGTGCTTTGCGCACTAATTCCGCCATATATATCTCTTCGCCATACATGAATCCCGGGAAATGGATGTCAGGATTCTTTTGTACAAAGGCCATTGTAAACAACATGAACGATCCGTGTCCGGCATAAATATAGCAAGCAGGATAGATTTTCGCTTTTTTACTTTTCAACAGATGCAATCTGTAATAAAGACGGTAAATCCATGTACTGCTATATATAATATTCCAAATAAAGAAGTTGCATTTCTCCGGTCGTTTCAGCATATTTGGGTTTTCGTGACGGTCTATCTTGTCAGTGTAGATATCCGGTGCGATCCAGCCTATGCCCGTCGTGTCGATTTGTAATAACTGCTCAAAGAAATCCGGTGCTAATTTTAGATCGACATTAGAGATGGAGACAAAATCATAGTCTTTAGCCAGCGTGTTATACACTGGTGAAGCGCCGCCAAAATAGCCCAGATTATGTTCCGAGTTGTCTGCTATCTTTATATCTACTATCATTTTGTTTTCTACCGCCTTGGCTGCACGATGAACTGACTCCACGAATGTGTGAAGGGCTTCATCTGAATGATATGTGACGCATATGAGCAGATATTTTTTCATCGTGTCATATATGTTTTGATAAAATACACCATAACAAACCACAAGGAAATAGGCATCATCAGTATGGCCGCCAGCAAATTATCTGTTCGCAAAATGAGTGGTGCAATTGTTTTGGCAATCGCGGTGCTGCGGTACTTAGCCATGCGCAGCAGCCAAATCCAGAGTTCCTCAGATATACGGAAGAGCCATAAGCATTTGGACAAGCCGTGCAGTTGTTGGGTTATGTATGCCATAAAAGTAAAGTTGCCTTCTTGGATCTTGATATAAGAACCTGTTTTGCCATGTTCGTTTTGATAGTAGATAGCTCCGCAATAATTGGGTAGAGCAGCTTGTTTGGGTTTTGCCATAAAACAGGCGATGTGCCACTTCCAGTCTTCTCGGAAGCAGCAAGCACTACGAAAAGCGAGTTGGTGTAGCCTAATGAAATCCAAGCGGTACAAGAAACTATGAATAGGCGTTGAGGCTCCCAATCCCCATTGCGTCAGTACTTTGTAAAGACTAAGCACCGTACTGCGGGACTTGGTTCTGAGTCCGTGATTTTCTTCCCTACAGAAAGCAGTATAAGAGATGTCCAAGCCTTTTTGCTCCATGAAGGCTACTTGTCGCTCCAATTTCTCCGGATCTATTGTATCATCAGCATCCAAGAATTGAATGAATTGTCCTTTTGCTATCCGGATTCCTGCGTCACGGGCGCTTGCACTACCTCCATTTTCTTTTTGTATCAATCTCAGCCGAGTGTCTTGCTTGCAGAGTTGCTGCGCAATAACTGCGGTCTCGTCGGTAGAGCCATCGTTCACGATAATACATTCCCAGTTCGTGAACGTTTGGGCTTGAAGTGACTTAATAGCCTTGGGCAAAAATGCCGCTTGGTTATAACAGGGTACTATAATTGAGACGCTAATCATTAATAGGCTTTAAATGGATAGCAAGGAATAATGATAACCAAAATATTGGCAACATACTGAGTGTACGTGAAAAGAGACTGTATGAGAGATACTGTATGAATAGAAGTGCGCAAAATAGATATTGCTTGTTGTATTCAGCAGTGCGGAAAATCTTTACAAGAGTCCAAACAATCAAAACTAAAAACAGCGTGCCTCCAAGAATACCAAGTCCCAAATATGATTCAAAGATGCTATTGTGTACATATTCTCCCTCGATAAACATTGAAGATCCCAATATCGGACTATCGGTGAACTGTTGCCATGCTTTTTTATATAAAACATCACGTCCGCTAGTTACGCCTGCTTCCAAGCTATTGGGATCATAGATAGATGCGTATAACCGATCTAAAGCTTGATTTCCGTATGACGATAGGATATCATTGAGAACAGGCAACAATGCAATAAATAGGATGGCAATGATAGGTAATCCAATGAGAATCTTCATCTTGTGTCCGTTCATATATAAATATGCGACAAAACAGATAAGTAGTGCTACAATGGCGCCGCGTGAACCTGCAGCGACAGAGATGAATAATCCAACTACGATTGAAAGAACACTTAGAACCTTATGCCACCATCGAATGTCTTCTTGGTGGAATAGGGTAATTGCGAGTAATGTAATTGTAGTACCCAGATGGCCAAAGGCTATGGTATCCATAGAGGCATTTCCCATGAATCGTCCATCAGCTCCGATATATTCTGCACGACCAGTGAATATGTAGTACATACTCAGTAGACCCATCGTTAGAAAAATGAGAAGAATGCAAGTGTTGAATTTGCGGAGATTAATCATTCCCCATTTGAAGAAATAGAATCCATAAAACGGAACAATAGTTGCGTTAACAAACAAGAATATTGCCGCAAAAGGATTTGTCACGATGCTTTGTTCTACTCCTGATATCATGAAGTCATACACTAATCGAAGTAGGTATAGCCATATAAATAGTTGTACAACAATGGAGATACTCCCAATACGATTATGATTGACTTTGCCTTGAGATACTTGCAATAGAATTAGAAAAACAAATGCTATGAAAATTATCACATAATACGCACTCTTAAGCAATGCGAAATTACTATCCTCAGGCAGGTACGTAAACCAGTCATAAGAAAATAGTAACAGTAGAATAAACCACTGCAGCCATGCAATTATGCGATCTTTATTAATCATTTTATTAGTCTAGACCATCTGAGACGTTGTTCCTCACTTCGGATATAGGTTCCTGTTGGACGCCCCTGTTTTTGCATTACATATTCATTGGATTTAATGCGAAGATTGTCTGCTTCTTGAGATCTTGGCCTATTCTCAGTAGGATGTAGGTATACAAAGTTACGGACGTATTTGTCATGAGCATGTGAATACGTTTGGTGAATCCTATAATGAATATCGTTCTCTTCACCATACATAAAGATTGATTCATCAAAACCACCTGCATTAATCAGCATCTCTTTGCGGACACAGAAACACGCACCACAAAAATACATCCATCTCCACACATATAAATCCAATCGTTTCGCAAGTATTCCACCCCCCCAACGCACTAATCCATGATAATGATTAAGCAGCGAGAACGATGTGCCACGTTTGCCCATATCATTGATTATTTGCTTAAAACCGCATAATGCCAGGCGCTTGTCTGTCTTATATAGCTCTACAATCTTGCGAAATGACATTTGAACCAACTTAACGTCTGGGTTCATAATCATTATTATTGGCGCACTAGCTTGTTTGATACCACGATTATTGCCTTGGCCATAGCCACCATTCTTGGTGTTATGCACTATTTGCACTTGCTCCCCATACAAATGCGCAATCTCATCCTTCATGTGAGCATAGTTGTCACTGTTATTGTCAACCACAATGACTTCCAGTGCATCACCTATGTCATTATGCGCAAACAGAGCATCCAAACATGCGTAAATGTCCGGTTCGGAATTATAGGTAACAATTATGACTGCCAGTTCTTTCATTTTCCCCATAATTCTTTGATTACCACGCTAGGCCATTTCCAGTTCTGGTAGGCTAGTTGCGCAAAGCCTGGTGCCAAAATCATGCCCCATATTCCCCAATGTAGCGGTTGTAAAAAGACAACCAATAATACAATCGTTGCAGCGCCACTTACCAACGACGGGATAAAGAACGGAATCTTATTGTCCGCCATAATGAAGCCCGCAGAAGTAGAGTGGTTGTGCTCTAATGCGCTGATAATCAGCATTGCGATAAGCATTGAGAACGGCACAAAGTGCGTTTGGCTATGTATAACTCCCAGTGCCCATTCGCCGAGACCAATCCATGCTAGTCCGCCAACGATATATATCGCCCAGAGACTACCTATGCATAGCAGAAAGTATCGCTTCAACGTGACTAAATCGTTCTCTGCGCGGCATTGTGCCAACTTAGGCATATAAGCCTGGTAGAATACGGTTGCGCAGCGTGCCAGAATATCCATTACTTGCAGTGTAATGCCATAACATGCTACTTCTTCCAGTGTCAAAAAGGCAGACCCAATCAAAATAGCCGATTTGTTCACGCAGAAACCGCCTAATTGGGTTAAACCAATCTTGATGGCATTTGGTGAAATGGCCGCTAGAATGGCTTTGGGTTCCTTTGGATCTGCGGTTTCTAAGTGTGCTTTCAGTTCCGGAGTGAAAAATACTCGATAGGTCAGCACCCGTCTTACGATTGTTGAGATTAACTGTGATGCGACGATAGCTGTTAGTCCAAAACCTGCATAAATCAATCCGATGGCCAAACCAATATAGATGGTCTGCCCAAGCATGTTAATTTGCTGACTACGTGTCACATAGCCTTTGCCAATCAGTAGTGCATCGTAATAGAATGTGTACAGATTGTAACAGTTGATGGCTATCAGCAGAAGCCATGCTACCATTGCGTCTTGCTTGTCTCCGGTGTACTTCTGCAGAATGAAATAGAAGTAGGCGGTTCCCGCAGTTAGGAGCAAACCAAATACCGCCAATGCCATCCAACGATAGAATCGTTTCATCGCAATCAGCGACCCTTTCAGTAGGCTGTAATCGACGGCAGAATCGGCTGTCGTATGCGCAACACCATTTTTCTGCAATTCCTTAACACCGGAAAAGATATAACTAATGTTTCTGGCGAAGGAAGGCCTGAAACCAAAATCGAGCAACAGGACTAATGCGGTAATAGTTTGGAATATATTCCAAATACCGACAGTCTCATCGGACATTTTGTTCAAGATGAATGGTAGCAACAGGACACCCGCGCCAATCATAAAGGCGGTTCCTGCATAGCTCCACACTATCTCACGTTTGCCGATATGTTCAATTTTCTCGCTCACTAATCTCTTCTGAAGATATCTCGCGTATATACTTTTTCTTTCACGTCGTCTAGACAGGTGTCGTAGCGGTTAGCTATGATAGCCTGACTGCGACGTTTGAACTCGTCTAAGTCGTTGATTACCAGGCTTCCAAAGAAGGTGGTCCCGTTCTCAAGCGAAGGCTCGTAGATGATGACTTGCGCACCTTTGGCTTTCACGCGTTTCATGATGCCTTGGATGCTCGATTGACGGAAATTGTCACTATTCGATTTCATCGTCAGGCGGAATACGCCAATCGTACAATTGCGTTCTTGCGTAGCATCAAAATCGCCCTTATGATAGTAATCATAATAGCCTGCCTTGGCCAATACACGATCTGCAATAAAATCTTTACGAGTGCGGTTGCTCTCGACAATGGCGCCAATCAGATTTTCCGGTACATCTTGGTAGTTGGCTAGCAGTTGTTTGGTATCTTTCGGAAGGCAATAACCGCCATAACCAAACGATGGGTTGTTGTAGTGCGTGCCGATACGCGGATCAAGGCATACGCCATCGATAATTGCCTGTGTGTCAAGACCTTTCATTTCTGCGTAGGTGTCCAACTCGTTGAAATAACTTACGCGGAGAGCGAGATATGTATTGGCAAATAGTTTTACGGCTTCAGCTTCGGTGAAGCCCATTATACGCGTCTCAATATCTGTTTTGATAGCACCTTCTTTCAGTAGTTCCGCAAAACGTTCTGCAGCTTCTACCAGTCGCTTGTCATCCAATTGCGTACCTACGATGATGCGGCTCGGATACAAGTTGTCGTATAATGCCTTGCTTTCGCGCAAAAACTCAGGCGAGAACAAAATGTTCTCACTTGCATATTTCTGACGTACACTTTCTGTAAATCCGACAGGAATGGTGGACTTGATCACCATAATCGCGTTCTTGTTAACGCGAATAACGGTCTTAATCACATCTTCCACAGCACTCGTATCGAAATAATTGCGCTGACTGTCGTAATTGGTTGGAGCGGCAATCACCACGAACTCAGCATCTCTGTATGCCGATTCTGCGTCCAATGTGGCCGTTAAGTGTAATGGTTTCTCTGCCAGGTATTTCTCGATGTATTCGTCTTGTATCGGCGATTGGTGGCGATTCAGCATCTCCACTTTCTCAGGCACGATATCTACGGCCTTTACATCATTTTTCTGGGCGAGTAGGGTGGCTATGCTCAAACCTACGTAACCCGTTCCTGCAACTGCAATACGCATAAATTCTCAAAGAATATTCAAAATCTTAAATATGTTCTTCAACACCACGGAAATGCACATTTAACTCATGAAGGTGTTCTAGTAATGTACCGAGAGGTGTACCCTTTGTCATTTCGGCGAAAGCATTCACATCTTTCGGGAAGCATTTGCCTCCGTATCCGAATTTACCATCCGGTCCCGGTACATAGGTGTGCGTATCGTTGATGTAACCGGAAAGAAGGATTCCTGTGTGTACTTTGCGCCAATCTGCGCCCATTTGTTCGCAATATTCACGACAAGCGTTGAAATAAGTTACCTTGTATGCACCGAAAACATTATGCATGTACTTGGTTAATTCCGCTTCTAACGGAGACATCACAGTGAACTTCTTACCGACGAAGATCTTTGTCAGCAGGTCTTGTGCGCCGGTGAATACCATCGTTTGCTTGTTAAAATCCTCAATAAAGGTGCGCTCTGTCAGAAACTCCGGCATATAGCAAACCTGATGCCCCGTTTCGCGGGAGAGACGTTCGCTCGTACCAGGAAGAATGGTCGTGCGCACGAAAACAGGCACGTCCGGAAGATTTATGATCAATTCTTTCATCAAGGTCAAATCTTGTGTTCCATCTTCCTCTGTAGGGACGTGAATCTGTAGAAAAGCAATATCAATATTGCTCAGATCATCGTTGTAACCCTTTGGCGGATCGCTAATAAACAACTTACACTCCGGATTGTTGTGCTCAAGCCAATTTTTCAAAGCCCCACCTACAAATCCGCATCCAATAATTCCAATGTTAATCATAGTTTGTATGTGTGTTATGTATTTTTATTCAAAAAAAGCCCGCAAAGGTATAACTTTTTTTTTATATATGCAAGCGCGCGCAAACAATATTTCAAAAAAAATGCATTTTCTGCCCCTTTAGGGGCGAATTTGCACTTTCTTCTTGCGGCTTTCAACTATTTGTAGTACTTTTGCAAAGTATTTTGGCATATTGTGTGCCTTTTGCAAAAAAAATAACAATAAAAATCAATAACATAATGAAGCATTTTAAACTTTGGAATACGCTCTGCGGATGGGTGGTATTTACCATCGCAGCCGTGACGTATCTCCTGACAATTGAACCGACTGCATCCTTTTGGGATTGCGGCGAGTTCATCTCCAGTGCTTGGAAATTGGATGTAGGCCATCCGCCCGGAGCACCATTCTTCATGTTGATGGGTCATTTCTTTGCTCTTTTTGCATCGGATGCCAGTCATGTAGCGATGTGCGTAAATGCATTGTCGGCTTTGGCTAGTGCGTTTACTATCTTGTTCCTATTCTGGACGATTACTGCGTTGGCAAAGAAATTGGTGCAGCCAGATGAACTATGGAAAGGTATAGCACTTCTTGGTGCCGGAGCCGTTGGCGCGTTGGCTTACACATTCAGCGACACATTCTGGTTCTCGGCTGTAGAAGGCGAAGTATATGCCTCGTCCTCTTTGTTTACAGCCGTAGTGTTCTGGCTCATTCTCAAGTGGGACGAACAGGCTGACGAAGAAGGTTCTGACCGTTGGCTGATTGCAATCGCTTATTTGATGGGACTGAGTATAGGTGTTCACTTGCTGAACTTGCTGACGATTCCAGCCATCGTATTGGTTTACTATTTCCGTCGTTACGAGTTCTCGTGGAAAGGCCTAATCTATGCCTTCTTGGCTTCTTGCGCTATTCTGCTCGTGGTTCTTTATGGCATTATTCCGGGTTTCCCGACTGTGGCGGGATGGTTTGAATTGCTATTTGTTAATGCACTCGGATGTCCGTTCAATACAGGTCTTGCAGTTTATATTGTGCTTGCCGTTGCAGCCCTCGTTTGGGCCATTATTGAAACCAACAAAGAGGCTTCGAAAACGCGAATGGCGATCGCTGTGACAGCTGCTTTTGCACTCTCCGGAGCAGCGTTCTTGTTCGAGCAATGGTGGATTGGTATTCTCCTTTCCGGTGCCTTGTTGGCAATTCTGCTCAGCAAGCGTGATCTGATTCCCGCTCGTTGGTTGAATACAGCAACTCTAATGATTGCTGTTATCTTGATTGGTTATAGCAGCTATGCTGCTTTGGTGATTCGCTCGAATGCGGATACGCCGATGGATCAGAACTCGCCGGACAATGTATTCTCGCTCAAATATTATTTGAATCGTGAGCAATATGGCGATCGTCCGTTGTTCTACGGACAGACTTACAATGCGCCTGTTGAATTGCGCATCGAAGGACAAATGTGTATCCCTGTGGAAAAACAGGGGCATGCGCAATATGCCCCCGCTCCTAAGGTAGAAGGCGAGAAAGACCATTATGTAATCACGGGGTACAAATCCTCGTATGTTTACATGAAGCAGTTCTGTATGCTTTTCCCGCGTATGTATTCGCCACAGGATAGCCATGTTCAGGCATACAAGGAGTGGGCAAATGTCAAAGGCCGCCGCGTTCGTTATGACTATTGCGGGCAACAGAAGACAGAGTATTGTCCTACGTTTGGAGAGAACTTGCGGTTCTTCTTCCGCTATCAGGTCAATTTCATGTATTGGCGTTATTTCATGTGGAATTTTGCCGGTCGTCAGAATGACTTGCAATCCTATGGTGATATAACAAAGGGTAACTGGATTTCTGGTATTCCGTTTATTGATAATGCAATGCTCGGAGATCAATCGCTTCTGCCAACTGAACTTAAGGAGAATAAAGGACATAATGTCTATTATCTATTACCATTACTCTTAGGAGTAATTGGTATTGTATGGCAATGTTCCAAACGCAATCAGGAAGGTCAGGCAGTAGGATGGAAGAATTTTACCTTGACATTCTTGCTGTTCTTCCTAACGGGTCTGGCAATCGTGATGTATCTGAACCAAACACCTTATCAACCGCGTGAACGAGACTATGCGTATGCGGGTTCGTTCTATGCGTTCTGTATCTGGATTGGATTGGGTGTGTTGGCATTGATTGATTGGCTGAATAGTGCATTACAATCCAAGGCTGGCAAGACCATCGTGGCTGTGCTGGCTTCGTTGCTTTGCTTAGGTGTTCCCGCACTAATGGCTCAACAGAACTGGGATGATCACGATCGTTCGAAACGCTATTCGTGCCGCGATTTTGGAGCGAACTACCTAAAATCGTGTGAGACACAAGCGATCTTGTTCTCCAATGGCGATAACGATACCTTCCCATTGTGGTACAACCAAGAGGTAGAAGAAGTAGGAACAGATCTGCGTGTCTGCAACCTATCGTATCTGCAAACGGATTGGTATATCTCGCAGATGAAACGTCCATACTATGAGTCTGAGGCTCTGCCGATCTCATGGGAATACAAAGATTTCATGCCAGGCAAGAACGAAATTGCTCGTGTGGATAATCGTTTGGGACAACCTATCTCAGTAGAGAAAGCATTTGCTTTCTTCCGTTCGGATGATCCGCGTACACAAACTCGTGAAGGAGAGAACTATCTGCCATCTGATCAACTCTATGTGGAGACACCGGATGGTCAGCAGATTTTCTTCCAGAAGAGACGTATGTACACTCGTTCGCAGATGATGATTATGGAAATGCTGCAACAGAATCAATGGAAACGTCCGATGTATTTCTGTGCAACAGTCGGCAATGACTATTATCTTGGTTTGGAGCCATGGATGGAACTGACCGGTCTGGCATACCAAATCACTCCAATTCGCAGCCAGAATGGTCAACCGCGTGTCAACGTAGAGAAGATGTACGACAACATGATGCATAAGTTTGCCTATGGCAATATGAATCTGCCGGGCATCTACATTGACGAAAACCTGATGCGTATGTGCCGCACACATCGTATGATGTTTGCTGAGTTAGCCGAAGAACTGATTCGTACGAACCAACGCGATAAAGCGCTCGAAGTATTGGATTTCGCAGAAGAGCAATTACCAGGCTACAATATCCCTTACGACTATACATCGGCTACGATGGCATCGATGTACTTTACGTTGGGCGAAAACGAGAAGGGATTGGCAATCATGGATAATGTGGCTAATACCTGTGTAGAGTATCTGCATTTTGCCCAATCGCTCAATCGTCGTCAACGCGAAGTGATGGAACCGACTTCCGGTCGCGAGGCAGCTATTCTCAGTTTCGTACTGCAGACTTGCGAACGTTACGGCCAGAATGAGCTAGTAGATAAGTATTATCCTGAATACGCACAATATGTTAACAACCGTTAATAGAATACCTGTTTTGCTGTTAACCGGTTATCTGGGGAGCGGCAAAACAACGCTACTGAATCGTATCCTGGCCAATCGGCAAGGAATTCGCTTTGCTGTTATTGTTAACGATATAGGCGAAGTGAATATAGATGCGTCGCTCATTCAGCAGGGCGGAGTAGTCAGTCAGAAAGATGACTCGCTTATCGCTCTGCAGAATGGCTGCATCTGTTGCTCGCTCAAGATGGATTTGATAGCGCAGTTACATGAACTGGTTGCACAAAAAGCCTACGACTATATCGTGATTGAGGCCAGTGGTATCTGCGAACCAGGTCCAATAGCACAAACTATCTGCTCATATCCGGAAATGGTTCCGCAGTTTGCACAAGACGGTATCCCTGCTATAGACTGCATTTGTACCGTTGTTGATGCGCTTCGTCTGCGCGATGAGTTTGCCAATGGCGATTCTCTGGGCCACGTAACCAAAGAAGAGGATTTGGCAGCACTGGTAACTGAGCAAATTGAGTTCTGCAATATTATCCTTCTGAACAAGGCCGCAGAGGTGAGCGAAGAAGAACTGAATCATATTAGAGCCATTATTCGCGCAATCCAGCCAAAGGCTGAAATCATAGAGACCAACTACTGTGATGTAGAGTTTGAGAAGATACTGAATACGGGTCTGTTTGACTTTGACCGCATAGCTACTTCGGCCACATGGATTAGCGAAATAGAAGATGCCAGTCATCATCATGAGCATCACCACCATCACGATGACGATGATGATGACGATGACGATGACGATGAACACGAAGAGCACGAACATAATCATGGCGATGAATATGGCATTGAGACCTTTGTCTATTATGCGCGTCGCCCATTTGATATAGGCTTGTTCGACGAGTTTGTTGCTGCTCATTGGCCGAAGAATATCATTCGTTGCAAGGGTATGTGCTATTTCTCGGAGGAGTATGACATGTGCTATTTGTTTGAGCAGGCCGGTCGTCAGTTCAATCTGCGCAAAGCGGGCGAATGGTTTGCCACGATGCCAGAAGAAGAACTGAAGCAACTGATGGCAGAAGATGCACAATTGCGCGCCGATTGGGACGAGCAATATGGAGATCGTATGCAGAAATTGGTCTTCATCGGTCAGCATTTGGACAAAGAAGCATTAACGAAAGCATTAGATTTTTGTTTGCAATGAGAAGAATCAACAATCCCTGGACATCGATGCCCGACTACAATTGTTTCGGTTGTTGTCCGACCAATCCAATAGGAACACAAATGCGATTTTTTGAGGATGGCGATGACATCGTATCCATCTGGCGTCCTACGCAGAACCACCAGTCGTGGATTAACACCTTGCATGGCGGAATTCAGGCTGTGCTATTGGATGAAGTCTGTGGATGGGTTGTGTTCCATAAACTAAAAACGGCGGGCGTGACTGCCAAAATGGAGATGCGTTATCACAAACCCGTTTCGACATTGCAAAAATATATCAAACTGCGTGCCTTCCTGAAGGAAATGCGTCGCAACGTGGCTATAGTGCAAGGTGAACTATATAGTTCAGACGGGGAATTGCTATGCGAATGTCTCTGTACCTATTTTACTTTCCCGCAAGAGAAAGCCAAAGAAACGATGGGATATGTGGCCAGCACGACCGATGAGCATGATTACAGCTGGGAAGAAGCTTTGCAAATCATCTAAATACGGATTTAATACAAACGAAAAATACAAATAGTATGGCAAAAATAGCACTAATAACCGGTATTACGGGACAAGATGGTTCTTACCTGGCAGAGTTTCTGCTAGAAAAAGGCTATGAGGTTCATGGTATGATTCGTCGTAGTTCGGTGGATTATCGCGAACGTATTGCGCATCTGGAAGGTAAACCTCATTTCCACTTGCATTATGCAGATATGAGTGACTCAATGTCGTTAGTCAAACTAGTAGGAAAAGTTATGCCGACAGAGATTTACAATCTGGCAGCGCAGAGTCATGTGCAAGTGTCGTTCGATTCTCCTGAATTTACGGCCGATGTAGATGCCGTAGGCGTTCTGCGTGTCCTGGAAGCTGTGCGTACTAACCATTTGGAGAACACGTGCCGTATTTATCAGGCATCAACAAGTGAACTATATGGCAAAGTGGAGGAAATACCGCAATCGGAAACAACTCCTTTCCACCCGTATAGCCCGTATGGCGTTGCGAAACTATACGGTTATTGGATTGTAAAAGAATATCGCGAGGCATACAACATGTTCTGCTGTTCGGGTATTCTGTTTAACCATGAGAGCGAGCGTCGCGGCGAGACCTTTGTGACTCGTAAGATCACTCTGGCTGCATCGCGTATAGCGCAAGGCAAACAAGATTGTCTATATTTGGGTAACCTGGATTCGCTTCGCGACTGGGGCTATGCCAAAGATTATGTGGAATGTATGTGGCTCATCCTGCAACACACTACTCCTGAGGATTTCGTGATTGCTACGGGCGTGCAACATTCTGTACGTGAATTTGCTACTTTGGCATTCCTTCATGCGGGTATTGAGCTGCGTTGGGAAGGTAAAGGACTGGACGAGAAGGGTATTGATACGAAGACAGGAAAAGTGGTTGTGGCTGTTAGCCCAGATTTCTATCGTCCTACGGATGTGGTGAACCTATTGGGAGATCCGAGCAAAGCTAAGCGAGAGTTAGGCTGGAATCCACAACGCACGAGTTTTGAGCAACTAGTGGAACTGATGGTAAAACACGATATGCAGAAAGTGACGAACGAACGCGTAAGTGAATTGTCGCACGAACGTAAAGTGAATCTGGCCGAGTTCCTCGAGAAAGGTATTGACAAGTAAAAACGAATATTGCGCTCGTGATTATCTCGTGATTGTCTCGTGATTGTCTCGGTAGTAAATCGCGTATATATACGTAGTATATATAAAAATGCAGTTTTTGAACCCATAAAAAAAGACCATGGAATTAGACTCAAAAATATATGTAGCAGGTCATCGTGGAATGGTTGGTTCGGCCATTGTGCGTGAATTGCAACGCCAGGGTTATACGAACATCATCACTCGTACGCATAAGGAACTGGATTTGTGCCGTCAAGAGGCCGTAGAAGCATTTTTTTCCGCCGAAAAACCAGAATATGTATTTTTGGCAGCGGCCAAAGTTGGAGGCATTGTGGCTAATCAAAATGCACTTGCTGACTTTATGTACGACAACATGATTCTGGAGATGAATGTTATTCACGCTGCGTGGAAAAACGGTTGCAAGAAATTGGAGTTTTTAGGAAGCAGTTGTATTTATCCTCGTATGGCTCCACAACCGATGAAGGAAAACTGTCTGTTGACCGGAGAATTGGAGAAAACCAACGAAGCGTATGCTTTGGCAAAGATAAGCGGACTGAAATATTGCGAGTTTCTGAATAGGCAATACGGCACAGATTATATATCTGTGATGCCTACCAATCTATATGGGCCGAACGACAATTATCATCCGGAGCATAGCCATGTGTTGCCCGCGTTGATACGACGTTTTCACGAGGCGAAGGAGAGTGGGGCAGAAAGCGTGACCTGTTGGGGAACCGGTTCGCCGCTGCGGGAGTTTCTCTATGTGGACGATTTGGCCAATCTGTGCGTATTTCTGATGAATAACTATTCGGGCAACGAAACCGTAAATGCGGGGACGGGTAAGGAGCTGACTATCAAACAGTTGACTGAACTAGTAGCGAAAGTAGTAGGATATAAAGGGCGCATAGAATGGGATACTACTCGTCCCGATGGCACGCCACGCAAATTGCTAGATGTTAGCAAAGCCACATCGCTCGGATGGACATACAAAACAGAACTAGAAGACGGCATACGCTTAGCCTACAAAGATTTTTTGGAGAACCCAATGCGAGCAGAAAGATAATGCGGGACTTTAGTTTGGACATATATCGCGAACTGTTAGAGTCATTCCAACGCAAAGGTTATGAATTGATTACCTTCGCGGACTATTGTCACGGCCGACGACCGGAGAAATATGTCATTCTGCGCCATGATGTGGATGCTCGTCCGCAAAATAGCCTGAAGACTGCACAAATAGAGCACTCGATTGGCGCGAAGGCAACCTATTATTTCCGTGTGGGTAAAGAATCGAATCAACCGGAGATAATTCGCGCAATAGTCAAATTGGGACATGAGATAGGTTATCACTATGAGGATTTGGCTTTGTGTAAGGGGAAGATAGATGCTGCGTATGACCATTTCCAAACGTGGTTGGAATATTTCCGCTACTATTATGCAGTGGAAACCATCTGTATGCATGGCGCGCCTACGAGTCGCTACGATGGTCGCAAACTATGGGAGAAATATGATTACAAGGCACTGGAGATAGTTGGCGAACCATACTTAGACACCGATTTTAGTGATGTGTTCTATCTAACGGATACCGGTCGATGTTGGGACGGATACAAAGTTTCGGTACGTGACAAAATACCTGAGTATCAGGATGTTTGGGCGAAACAAGGCTTGACCTTTCATACCACCGAACAACTCCTAGAGGCGTTGGAAAACAATCGCCTACCGCAACATATCATGCTGACAACGCATCCACAACGCTGGACTAATCAGATTATGCTCTGGTGGAAGGAACGCGTACTGCAAACAATAAAGAATATAATCAAACGACTATGGATACACTTAATTTCGCACTAATTGGCGCCGCAGGATATATCGCTCCGCGACATATCAAGGCTATTGCCGATACAGGCAACAACCTGATGGTGGCGTATGACAAATTTGACAGCGTGGGACGTTTGGACAGTTCGTTCCCTAATTGCTCGTTCTATACAGAGAATGAGCAGTTTGACCGTTTCTGCTCCAAACAGATGCGTACGGAACATCCATTGCACTGGGTGTCTATTTGTACGCCTAACTATACGCACGACGCGTTTATTCGCTACGGTTTGCGTCTGGGCTGCAATGTGATATGCGAGAAACCGCTTGTTCTGAATCCGTACAACATTGATAACCTTTTGGAATTGGAAGAAGAAACGGGACATCAGGCATACACGATTCTTCAACTGCGTTTGCACGATAAGATTCGTGCGCTGAAACAGAAAGTGGAGCAGGGTGATCCGAAGAAGATATATGATGTGGACCTGACCTATATCACAAGTCGTGGCAACTGGTATTACGCCAGTTGGAAAGGCGATGTTCGTAAATCAGGAGGAATAGCCACTAACATTGGAGTGCATTTCTACGATATGTTACAGTGGATTTTTGGTCCGGTAAAGCAAAACATAGTGCATGTTATGTCGTTTGATCGCGTAGCGGGATACTTGGAACTAGAGAAAGCGCGCGTGCGTTATTTCCTTAGTATCAATGCCGATTGTCTGCCCGAGAATGCGGTTCAAGGCGAGAAACGCACATATCGCACACTGAATATCGATGGCGAGGAGTTTGAGTTCTCGCAGGGCTTTACAGAATTGCATACGGAGAGTTATCGCCAGATTCTGTCCGGGAAAGGTTTCCGCATTTCAGAAGCTCGTCCTTGTATCGAGACTGTCGCACAAATTCGTCACGCCGAACCGATTGGTTTGGTTGGCGATTATCATCCTTTAGCTAAATTACCATTGAGTCCTCATCCTTTCGGTTGGGACGATAAACGATAGTATGAAGAGAACAAAATTTATAGTATTACTGGCCTTGCTTTCCGCCATGTTGGCTTCGTGTGTAACAGCACGAAAAGTCAACTATATGCAAGCGCCAGACAAGCAAATCCCCAGTTATGCGGACACATTGAGTTTTGAGGATTACGAATTGCGAATGGGAGATAGGTTGTATGTTTATGTCTATTCGCTTGATGAAAATGTGTCTAAAATGTATAATGCAGGAGGAACAGGAAGTAACATTCGCCAGCAAATGAGCGTGGGAACAATGAGTGGTTCTTACGACTTGTACACCTATCTGGTGGATGATAATGGTGAGATTGATTTCCCGACAGTAGGCAAGCTCTATGTACGCGGTTTGACAACACGTGATGTGAAACACAAACTGGAAGAAGAGTTGGGTAAATTGCTTCAGGAAATTCCCGGTTATTCAACTGTATCGGTGGAAGTGAATATTGTTAACCGTAGTTTCTCGATTATCGGCGCACAGAGTGGGCGTTATGCCATTAATAAGGAGAAGATGACCATCTTCGAGGCTTTGGCTATGGCAGGCGATTTAGGAGAATTTAATAGTCGAAAGGAGATTAAATTGGTTCGCGAGAAAGAGGGCGTTACCACTATTAAGACTTTTGATGTGCGCTCGGAGGATATTGTTAACTCTGAGTTTTACTATATCGAACCGAATGACATTATCTATATTCGCCAAATACCAGGCTACAGTTTCGGTATCAATTCCGCATCTACGGCTTTGGGTATTTGTGCTTCGACACTATCGTTCGGCGTGCTTATATACTCAGTTGTTCAAACAGGTATCATTCATGTACAAAATAAAAAAAATGGGGTATACGATAAACCATAAAGCCATGAGAAAGATTCAATACATATTCCTCTCGCTCATGGCAATATGCCTGACGAGTTGTTACAGTCATCGCGTGATAGGTTATCTGCAAGAACCGACAAAGGCCAACAAGTTGCCTGTATATGATTCTGCGGCCTATGAACCCTATCGTATACGCGTTAATGATGAGATTATCTATCGTCTGATAACACTGGACGAGACAATCTCTAAGTCATTGTCGGCCAATAATTCTACAGCCGGTCAGTATGCCAATTCGTATCGCGTTTATTCGGATGGAACAGTTGATCTGCCCTTCTTGAAACCTCTGCATATAGCAGGTTTGACAGAACAAGAGGCGCAAGACACATTGCGTGCGGCGTTTAGGGAGATAATACCTGATGCAGATGTCAAATTGGCCATCTATAACAAGTATTTCTCGGTAGTCGGTGATGCTAAGGCCGGACGTTACTACATCTACAAGGAGAAAATGAATATTTTCCAAGCCTTGGCTATGACGGGCGATGTGATGAATAGCGGCGACCGTCGTCATATACGCATTATTCGTCCTCGCGATGGCGGGCAAGAACCAGAGATTCTGGAGTTTGATATTCGAACGAACTCTATCATAGATTCGAAGTATTACTACGTCTATCCGAATGATGTGATATATGTGGCTCGTACTAAATCGAGTTTCTATAAAGTTCCTACTTATACGGGCTTCTTAGGCTTGATAACCAGTAGTGTGGCTCTGCTAACATCGGTACTTAACTACGTGGCTTATATATACAAATAAGACTATGGATAACAATAATCAATATTACGCTCCCGCGGGCAATAATCAGTATTATCAGCCTGCAGGTAACAACAACTATTACCAGGGAAATCAACAGTATTACCAGCAAGATCCTCAACAGGATAACAACGAAGAAGGTTCGTTGAGTTTTAATCCGGTGGAGTGGTTCTTTACCTTCTTGCACTATTGGTATTTATTCGTGATTGCATTGGCAATCGCGCTTGGTTTGGCTATGCTTAAGAACCGTAGGTGGATTCCTACGTACTACTCGCAAGGAACAATCGTCATCAAAGAGAGTGGTACGTATGGTGGATCTGCATCGGCTCTGATGCAAGGCTTTGGTGTTGATGCGGGCTACAAGAATGTCAACAACCAGATGATTATGCTCGGATCTTACGACCTGATGTGTAGAGTGGTTGATTCGTTGCCATTCATGCAAGTAGAGTATATCACGCAAGGTCGTTTTAAGACTCGTCAGCTCTATCGTCAAACGCCCATGGTGATTGAACCAGCGCGCATAGAGCAACGCGCTTACGACGTACTGTATATGGTGAATATCCTCAGCGATGGCACGTTGCATATCTCGTCTACGAACGAATCGATACCTTTGGAACTGGATGTGCATTATGGTACTCCTATTTCGTGCGAGCTATTTGATATAACTATATGGCCGACAGAGTTTATGGTTAGTTCGGGAAAGATTTATTTCCGTTTCCGTACACATGATTCGTTGGTCGATGAGTTTATGGGGCGTTTGCAACTCTCGTTTGTGACCGAAGGTTCCACTGTATTGGCTCTTTCTCTCGTGAGCGAGACACCTCAACGTGACTGTGAGTTCCTAGACAAATTGGCAGAGATATACTTGCTGCAAAATTTGGAACAAAAGAATGAGGTAGCAGAGAACTCTATCCGCTTCATCAGCGAGCAATTGGAGAATCTGCAAGCGTCGTTGCAAGTATCAGAAGGAGCCATGACAGACTTCCGTCAGGAGAACAAGTTTGTTGATGTCAATTCGTACGCGGGCCAGTTGATGGGACGTATTGCCGAATATGACCAACAACAAATGGCATTGCGTCTGCGTGAGACATATTTTGACTACCTCATCAATTATATCCATCAGAATATTGAGGCAGGGGCTGTAATCGCGCCATCTTCGCTTGGCTTGAATGAGCCGATGCTGATGACACTGGTACAACAGCTGAACGATTTGCGTATTCAGCGTGGTGAACTGACAGAGAAGAACGTATATTACGCCAAGTATACCAAGGATATAGAGAATGTGAAGACCGCGATAGAAGAGGTAGTTCACTCTATGCGCGCATCGTTGGAGATAGAGAAAACGGATCTGAAGAATCGCTATGCCGAAGTAGAGAAGGCCATCAAGTCGTTGCCGGAAAAAGAACTGCAGATGGTTGCTATCGAACGTAACTATCGTATTGACGATAACTACTACACCTTCTTCCTGCAGAAACGTGCGGAGGCAGAGATTCAAAAGGCTAGTAACACGCCTGACAATAGCATTCTAGATAAGGCGCGTACAACGGCCGTGATGAACTCAAAAGAAAAGCAGAAAACAACTACGACTTATTTGTTAGTTGGCTTCTTGATTCCATTCTTGCTGATTATCTTGAGTGAATTGCTGAACAATAAGATTCGTTCTCCGAAGGAAGTAACTAAATTGAAGACTTTCCGCCTGATAGGTACATTGCGTCACGCAAAGAGCCAAAATCCTACGTTGGTACGTTCTTCGCCTCGTTCGAGCTATGCGGAAATGCTGCGAGCAATACGTACGCGTCTTGAGTTCTTGCTTCGTCGTAAGACCAATATGATGATTTGCGTCACTTCTACCGAATCTGGTGATGGTAAGACATTCCTCTCGACCAACTTGGCTTCGCTCTATGCGATGACGGGCAAGAAGACATTGCTGATTGACTTGGACCTTCGTAAACCGAATATTCACACCAAACTTGGTCTGGAGGGCGGAGAAGGTATGTCCAACTATCTGATAGGTGAGTGCACTCTAGATGAAGCGTTGGTAACCGATACACAGTTTGGATTTGATTTCTTACGTGCAGGAACGATTCCTCCAAACCCGGGAGAATTGGTTCACACGGATAAGTTAGCACAATTGATGGCTGATTTGCGCGAGAAGTACGAGTTTATAGTAATCGATACATCGCCTATTGGTCTGGTACCTGATGCGTACGCGATGATTGAGCATTGCGATATCTGCTTGTTCGTTATCCGTTGTATGCAGACCAACAAATCCTTCTGCCGTCAGACCTTGGAGCAAATGACTGAAGTGGTGGATAATCCAGATAAAGTGCAGATTGTATTGTCGGATATCCCGACCGAAGGTCGTCACTCGTATGGCTCCGGTTACGGTTACGGTTATGGCGGTTATGGCGGTTACGGTTATGGTCACTTTGGATATGGTGGTTATGGCGGTTACGGCTATGGCTACGGAGAGAATAACTCTAAAGCAAAGCATTACGGCAAATTGTACGGTATGATTTACGGTCGTTTGCTGAAGGATGACAAGGCATATCGTGCATACAACTATTATCATCACGAAGAGGATGATGAAACGGCTACAGAGAAATAATGTTAGTCGTTAGAAATTGGAGGGGATGCAGAGATGCATCTCCTCTTTTGTTACAGGATGCGTGAAACGTATTTCCGCAGCATGGAGCATTAGCCTAGAAGCAGCCTCTCCGTATAATCGGTCGCCAATGATTGGAGCATTTAATCCTTGCGGGTGGGCCGCGTGCACGCGCAACTGGTGCGTGCGTCCTGTGCGCGGGAACATATCTATTAATACGGTGCCATTAGAACGGTGCTCGCGGACTTTGTAATAGGTTATGGACGGTTTGCCATGCTCAAAATCAACCATTTGTCGTGGTCGGTCGAACGGATTGGGTAGTAGCGGCAACTCAATGGTGCCTTCTTTTGGGATGTTTTCTCCGCGACAAACGGCTTCGTAGCGTTTGAGAATGTCGCGGCGTTGGAAATAGGCCTGTAGCGTTTTGTAGGTATCTGCCGTTTTTGCGAGTACAACTAGGCCACTGGTGTCTTGGTCCAAACGATGTGCAGGCAGAATAGGGTAGCCGCGTTGTTCAGTCAAGAGACCGGCCAATGATGGTTCGTCGTTTTTGCCCGGAACAGATAATAAGCCTGCAGGTTTGTTCGCGACAATGAGATAATCATCCTCAGAGAGGATGGGGATATCTTCAACGCGGAATGTATGGTTGTTGTTTGTGAGTCCTTCAATCGTCAGCCCTTCTATGCCCTGCAACATGTGCCGCAAAATAGGGACACAACGCCCGGAACAAGGCGCGTAGAAACAGCCTTCTCTGCGCAGTTCGTTTTGCGGCGAAGCGCCCACCCAGAACTCTGCGAGTGCGATGGGTTTTAGGCCGTTGGATAAAGCAAACTGGAGCAGTTTTGGCGCGCAACACTCGCCTGCACCGCTAGGTGGCAGTGTGGCTTCTGCAGCCGTTTCTTTTTTGTGGGATGTGTTACTAAACCACTCCTTTGGAGTGACGATAGGTTTTTCGTTAGCAAAAATATCCAACAGATTGCGTGTTTCTCCGCGTCCGTTTAGCAAGTTATATTGCGCGAAAAGTAGCCGTTGTAGACGTTTGGAATCGGCTTTGCTTGTACCGACAGGCGGAGTGGGCATGTTGTAAACAGGTGGAACGAAGCCATCGTGCGTGTAAGTGCCATCCAACATGGCCGAGAAAGCAGATAGATAATACAGTTCTTCCGTTGACGTTTTGACGAGCAAAATGCCGAACATCTTGCCGCACCTGTGCAACTCGCTCTCAGGGTGCATGCGCATATAAGCATGAACCCACTTGATGACTTCCAGCGAAGCAGAGTGCACATCGTGGCCAATATGTAACATGGAAAGGTCCATAGTCGGTGCAAAGGTACAAAAAAAAACTGAACTGGACAAGAAATCTTAATAAAAGTACATTTTTTGAGGTCGAAAATGTCAGGTAGTGCTCTCGTTTATGTCTCGGTAAAGTCTCGGTCAAACCACGTTGTGCTCCCGTAAGGTCAAAATCTTAATCAGAGTACATTTTTGTGAGGTGCAAATTAGGGCCAGAAAAAAGGTCGAATTTCGTAAAATTTAGCAAATTGCAAAATAAAATTCATTTTATTTGCATATTTAGATTTTTTTTTGTAACTTTGCAGCCGAAATTGCGCAATATGTGTTAATGCGGCGTATTAGTCATTTTAAGGTCATATAAAGATTATGCAAACAGCTTTTGATAACGAGAAGTACATCCGAATACAATCGGAGCACATCCGCGAGCGAATCGCACAGTTTGGTAACAAACTTTACCTCGAGTTAGGCGGCAAACTCTTCGACGACATGCATGCCAGTCGAGTGTTGCCGGGCTTCCTGCCTGATAGCAAATTGCGGATGTTAGAGCAGCTACGTGACTCGCTCGAGATAGTGATTGTTATCTCTGCGTTGGATATTGAGCGAAACAAAGTGCGTCAGGACCTAGGTATTACCTACGATGAGGATGTGTTGCGTTTGCGCGATGAGTTCACTCAGCGTGGTTTTCTCGTTTCGTCGGTCGTTATCACTCATTACACGGGTCAGCGTTCGGCTGATGCGTATCGTCAGCGCCTGGAGCGCAAAGGAATACGCGTGTATTACCACTATACCATCGAAGGCTATCCGCATAACGTGGATCTGATAGCTTCGGACGAAGGTTTTGGTCATGACGATTTCATCGAGACGACTCGTCCGTTGGTGGTTGTTACGGCACCGGGACCCGGTAGCGGTAAGATGGCTGTTTGTCTTAGTCAGCTCTACAACGAGCAGCGCCATGGGCACGAAGCGGGATATGCGAAGTTTGAGACGTTCCCTGTATGGAACTTGCCTCTCAAGCACCCGTTGAATATTGCTTACGAAGCGGCCACGGCCGATTTGCAGGATGTGAACATGATTGATCCGTTCCATCTGGAAGCATACGGCAAGACTGCGGTTAATTACAACCGCGACATAGAGATCTACCCTGTGCTAGATGCACTGTTTACATCTATCTACGGTCAGAATCCGTACAAGTCGCCTACCGATATGGGCGTGAATATGGTGGGATTCTGCATCAGCGATGACGAAGCTGTGCGTGAAGCTAGCAAGCAGGAGATTATTCGCCGTTATTTCCAGGCTTTGTGCCATTTGGCTAATGGGGCTGTGAATGATGCAGAAATAAAGAAACTGGCCCTATTGCAGCAGCAAGTAGGTATCAATACCGCTTACCGTAAAACTACGGTTGCTGCGCGTGAACGCCGTGCCTTGACCGGTGCATTGCATGATGGTGCTTTTGCTCATGCCGCGGCCATCGAACTGCCTAACGGCAAGATTATTACTGCAGAGGCAGGCGAATTGTTGGGCTCTTCCGCAGCTTTGCTGCTGAATGCGATGAAAGAACTGGCGGGAATAGACCACGCTCTGCGATTGATTCCGGAGAATATCATTGAGCCTATTCAGCGGATGAAGATCAATTACCTACATGGTCAGAATCCTCGTTTGCATACGGATGAGGTGCTAGTGGCTCTGTCGGTTCTCTCGCTCAATGATGAGAATTGTCGCCGAGCACTCGAGACTTTGCCGCAGTTGAAGGGCTGTCAAGCGCACTCTACAGTCATGCTGAAGGAAGTGGACTGGCGGACGTTTAAAAAACTAGGTATAGACTTAACAACTGACCCGGCAAAGAAATAAAGTATGGATAGGTATTCGTTCGGTCGGATGATGAAGCGCTTGCTTCATTTGCATTATGATGTGCAAGTGACAGGCGAAGAATTTCTGCACGATGGTGCTATCCATTTGGTTATGCCAAACCATACGGCTTATGTCGATCCTTTGATATTGTTTTCCGAATTCTGGTGGCTGCCGATACGTCCCATGACGGACGAATTATTCATGCGCCACAGGCTATACGGGCGCATCATGCGCATGGCCGACGCTATCGAAGTGCCGGACCTAAATAAGAGCCAGATGACGCGCGAAGAGGGTGTTCAAGCAGCCGGAAAGCTCAGTCGCATAGCTATCGACAGTCTGGCAGAAGGCAAGGAACTTTGCTTCTATCCGTCGGGACACGTCAAACTAGTGGACAAGGAAGTGATTGGCAATCGGCGTATGGCGTACGAGGTTTGCCGTGAGTTGCCCGATGGGGTGCGAGTCATTCTTTGTCGCATGCGAGGCTTGGAAACCAGTTGTTGGAGCAAACTGAAGCCCAAGAAATGGAAATGGCGTCGAACGGTGACTATGGTTTTTGAGGACCACACCGATGATGTGCGTCATTGGGCGGAGACCCTCGACAAGCGAGCATTTAATCAACAATTAGAGAATTGGTACAACCAAAACACAGAATCATAAATGAATTGTATTGTTCCTGACATACGCCAACTGAAACACCTTATCGCAGCTATGCGTGCAATTGTGTTTCCTGAGTATTATCCTGTGACAGAAGACCCGGTGGAGACACTTCGTGCTATCTTGCGTTGCCAACTATCCACTGTTGTCTCTGACCAGGAAGAACAATTGGCGGAAGCGTTCATTGCGCAATTGCCAGAAATTATCCGTTTGCTGCAAACGGATGTAGAGGCCGTGTTGCACAATGATCCTGCCGTGACCGACCGCGGAGAAGTGATTCTCTGCTATCCGTTGCCTAATGTGATGATTCACTACCGCACGGCGCATGCTTTGTACCAATTAGGTGTTCCTCGTTTGCCGCGTATGTTGACAGAGATGGCCCATAGCCGAACGGGAATAGACATTCATCCGGCTGCACAGATTGGCGAGTATTTCTGTATCGACCATGGCACGGGTGTGGTGATCGGTGAGACAACTATTATTGGTTCGCATGTCGTTCTCTATCAGGGTGTTACGTTAGGAGCTAAGAATTTCGAATACGACGAGGAGGGTAGGCCGATCGACTTGCCGCGTCACCCGATACTGGAAGACCATGTGACGGTCTATTCCAACACTTCCATTTTGGGCCGTGTGCGTATCGGGCATGACACGATTATCGGCGGTAACGTATGGCTTACGCAAGATGTGCCGGCCAATTCAACTGTCCTGCAATCGACACCTGAGGTGAGATTATATACCAACCACTAACCATGACAAACGAAGAGATTGAGCGCCGAGTAGCCAAGGCGCAAGAACTATTTAAACAAGGTTTTAACTGTTCGCAGTCGGTCTTCGCTGCTTGTGCGGACTTATATGGCATTGCTGATGAACAACAGGCATTGCGTCTTGCCGCTTCTTTTGGCGGCGGTATCGGCCGTATGCGTATGGTGTGCGGCGCTGCCAGTGGGATGTTCATGCTTGCGGGCTTGGAGAATGGTTCGGCCACGCCTCATGACAATGACGGCAAAATGGCTAATTATGCATTGGTGCAACAATTGGCTGGCGAATTTAAGAATACGTACGGCAGTCTAATTTGTGCGGAACTACTGGGACTGGCGCCTAAAGGGCAATGCACGGCCCAGTTAGATTTAGACCCTCGTCCGGCAGAGCGTACGCCAGAGTATTATGAAAAGCGTCCTTGCAGTGAAATGGTGGCAGAGGCGGTGCGCATTTATCTTAGAAATCTAAAATCATAAATATGAAATATTTTCTAGCTATCATAGGTGGCGGCCCTGCAGGTTATACGGCTGCAGAGAAGGCCTCGAAAGCAGGCAAAGACGTAGTGCTCTTTGAGCAAAACGCTGTAGGGGGAACTTGTCTCAATGTGGGATGTATTCCGACCAAGTCGCTTTTGTATGGCGCCAAGCAATATTACAACGCTACGCATGCGCAAAAATATGGCGTGACGGCCGAGAACGTAGTCTTTGACTACGCAGCTATGCAGAAACGCAAAACGATTGTTGTCCGCAAACTGGTGGCAGGTATCAAGCAGCGCCTGAATAATGAGCATTGCACGTTGGTTGCGGGCGAAGCGAAGGTGCTCAGTCGTACAGATGAATTGGTGACTATTGCATGTGGAGATCAAGTCTATGAGGCTGATAATCTGCTGATTTGTACAGGTTCAACCAATTTTGTGCCGCCTATTCCAGGCATCAAGGACAATCCTGCTGTTTGGGATAGCACAGACGCCTTGGCGGCAAACGAACTGCCGCAATCGATTATTATCGTTGGCGGTGGTGTGATTGGTATGGAATTCGCTACGCTCTACCATGAGTTAGGCGTGCCTGTGACGGTTATCGAAGCAATGCCGACTATCTTGCCGAATCTGGACCAGGAAGTTGTATCTGTGCTCCTCGAAAAATACCGCAAAGCGGGCATCAATATCCTGACAGACACCAAAGTTGAATCGCTCGATGGCGGTAAGGTGACGGCTAATGGTCAAGTTTACGAAGCCGAGAAAGTGCTTGTTTCTGTCGGCCGTAGAGCCAATCTGCAAGGCCTGGAGGCGCTTAATGACTTGGAACTCAATCGTGGTGCGATTATTATTGACGACTTCTGCAAAACCAATCTGCCGAACGTGTATGCGGCAGGCGATGTAACGGGCAAGATTATGTTGGCTCACGTAGCCGCACGCCAGGCAGAAGTGATGGTTGGACGTCTCTTGAAGCAGATTCCGCTACAACGTATTGCCTACAACGCTATTCCTTCGGTCGTTTACACCAATCCCGAAATTGCCACTGTCGGTATCACGGAGCAGCAAGCGGCTGAGATGAATATTAAGGCCGAGGTTCGCCATTTGCCGATGACTTTTTCCGGGCGCTTTATGGCAGAGAACGAAGGAGAGACAGGACTTTGCAAGATGGTGGTGGATGCAGAGAAACAAACAGTTCTGGGCGTGCATATGATTGGTAATCCGTGCTCGGAATTCATTTCTGCAGCCTCTTTTGCTGTCCGCAACGGTTATACTGTGGCAGAAATGCAACAAGTGGTCTTCCCGCACCCGACCGTCAGCGAGATACTGCATGAAATACTATAATACTCACTAAAAAATCTACAATTATGAAGAAGACACAACTCTTTCTTTTAGCATTGGCGGCATTAGGAATGCTCTCGTGCGTTGAAAACGCTCCTCTAGACTCGACGAAAGGTGCTCTGAATGGCAAATTCTCTGTGGCAGCTAACCGTCAGGTTCAATTCTCGCAAGGTAACCTGCAATATCAGCCGAGCACAAAAACATGGCGATTTGCAGAAAACCAGTTTGACACGATAGGTATTGATAATACCAAGGCTTCGAACACATATAGCGGATGGATCGATCTTTTCGGTTGGGGAACGGGCAATAATCCTGCAATGCTCTCAATGGACGACAAGCAGTACGGTTCCTATTCCGATTGGGGCCACAACAAAATTAGAAATGGCGGCAATAAGTCCAAACTATGGCGTGCGCTGACGATGGAAGAGTGGAAATATCTCCTTTTCGAGCGTGCCACTGCTTCCGGACTAAGCAGTCTGGCTACAGTCAATGGCGTGAAAGGGTGCATCGTGCTTCCTGACGACTGGCAGATGCATGACGGACTTGTGTGGTACGGTAGCGCTCCTCGATATGATGTCAATCAGTACTCACTCGAACAATGGGCTAAAATGGAAAAAGCAGGCGCTCTCTTCCTGCCGGCAGCAGGTCTGCGTTACGGCAACAATTACGCGCATGGTAACGAAGCCGGTTTCTATTGGTCGTCTTCGAAGGACAAAACGGATGCTACTGGAGCCTACGGAGCGTATTTCGACGAGGATGAGAACATCACGTGGTATAGTTATCCGCGCCGCTTTGGAGAGGCTGTCCGCTTAGTGCATGACGTGAAATAAGCAACTTTAGTTATAGGAAGGAATCAATCAGGTTGTAATATTCAAGATAATATAGTTCCATTCATAGAATCCCTTATGGGTTGTACATATGAGTCTAAGCCGGACAAGTGGGCGTTAGCTAGTGTGAATACGTATGTGGCTGCTACTAACGCACCGACCATTCTATTTCATGGCTCGGGAGATTTGCTATGTCCTGCATGTGTAAGTGAGAATTTCTATAATAATCTGAGAGGAGTTGGGGTCGATTGTGAATATGAATATCACAGCGGCAACCATGCGGTTAACGCCGATTACACCGATGAGATGATTGCTTTCTTCAATCGAATTAAACTGGCCAAACAAACAGAAGGCCTCCATCATGTTGCGGCAGATGCCAAAGCAGAGAAAATCTTCCGTGATGGGCAACTTTATATACTCCGCGGAGAGAAAACATACACTTTGCAGGGCCAGGAGATACAATAAGACTACAGAACGGCACTTTTCTTTCGCGTAGAGAGATGGAAAAGTGCTCTAGAACACAAAAATAGCGTCCAAACGCTGCAAAACGGCATTTTTTCAAAAAAAGTGTCGTTTTTTCTTGCATATATCGAAAATTAGCAGTAATTTTGTAGGCTTTTTGATGGATAACTAAAAAATTGAAAATTTTTACCATATATATCGACATGCAAAAACACATTTTTTCTCTCTTTTCGCTTCTCTTTCTAGCGCAAATAGGTTTGGCTAACGTCGTTACAGGCGAAGCCGCAATTCCTGATGGTTATTATAGCGGAGTGAATGGAAAATCGTCTCCTGACGCGATTCTAGATGCTTTATTCAATAAAATCCAGGGCCACACGGTTATCAGTTATAGCAACCTCGAAGATTATTATGAAGATACAGATTTTCGAGGGGATACTGTTTGGGATATGTATTCAACCTGCGCCTTTACTATGGCAGAGGCAAATAAATCGCAGAAAGCAGTCTGTGATGGATGGAATAAGGAACACTCTATACCGCAAAGTTGGTTCAATGAGGGATCTCCCATGAAATCTGACCTTTTTCATGTCTATCCAACAGATGCTCGCGTCAACAACTTCCGTAATAATTTCCCTTATGGTGAGGTAAATGGTCCTCGTGGAACTGGAATAACCAACAACACAGGAAATCATGCATTGGGTAAGAAAGGCTCTAATACCTTCTCCGGTTACTCGGGCGATGTGTACGAACCGGATGATGAGTACAAGGGGGACTTTGCACGTACCTATTTTTACATGTGTGCCCGTTATCGTGATAAGACACTCAACGCATCATATGGCTCTGCTGTCTTTACTTCAAATAAGACAAACCTAACCGACTATGCTAAAAATCTTTTCCTCAAATGGCATCGCCAAGATCCTGTTTCGCAGAAGGAGATTGACCGCAACCAGGCGGTCTACGGCATTCAGCATAACCGCAATCCTTTCATTGACTACCCGGATTTTGCCGAATATATTTGGGGGAACAGAGTAGGGCAGACTATTGATTTGTCAACAATGACACCAACGTGTGAGGGAGGCAGTGTTGCGCCTGTGGTAATCGTTAAACATGGTGTGACATGGTCGGTTAACGGAGAACCGCTTAGTATCGATTCTGTGATAAAGAACCAAAAAGTATCCTTGTTGCCGGCAACGCCGATTTCTTGCTCAACGGAATCGGATATATTTGTCGGATGGACTACTGATCCAATATCTGGGACACAAGATGAAGAACCCGCGGTGCTTTATAAAACAGCCGCTGAGATTCCTGCGATTACTGCTGATATAACACTCTTTGCCGTCTTTGCGCATCAGGAAGTGGCGGGAGGTTCCCCACAAACATACATTTATGATGCCAATCATAGTGAAGGTTGGACAAATACTGCTTTCAAGAATAATAGTTACTGGATTATTCGCACAGATCAGTACATTGAGTCTCCATCTATCGATTTGTCGGGACTGGCATCTATTACTATGAACATGCGTACGTATGGTGGCGGAAGTTATAATACGGTTAATGTTATTGCCAATAGCACAACGATTGCTACGCTCATCGCCGCAAGCAATTCATTGGCAGATCAAACATGGACTAAAACGACACCATTGAGTGGTATGAGTACGCTACGTTTTGTAAGTGCTAATTCGACGAGTTCAAACGGACCTGCTTTCTCTTCTATCACGATAGATGCAACAGGAGCAAGTGTTTCCTACAATCGCTATATCACTTCTTGCCAAAGTGCAACTGAGATAGAATTAAAATCTGACAACTCTGTTGCGCGCAAAGTATTGGTAGGCGGACAAATCTATATCCAAGTAGGCGAGCAATTATTCACTATAACCGGACAGCGTGTAAAATGAGAAAGAATCTTTATATAGTGATATTGTGCTTTTTGTGTCTCTCTGCTTATGCCGAAGAGATGCCTGACAATTACTATGTTCGTGCTAATGGGAAAAAAGATGCAGTACTGAAGGACTCGCTGAAGTCATGTATTCGCAATCACACGGCTATTTCGTACGGAAGTGGCGCCAATTCCACATGGGGAGTGTTCTATTATTCTGATCAAGATGCCGATGGCTATTGTATGGACATGTATTGTGATAATTGGTATAAATTCTCGTCACCCGGAACAGCCGTAACAGGATGTAATATAGAGCATAGTTTCGCTAAATCATGGTGGGGCGGAGGAGAAAACGATGCATACAAAGACTGCTATCATCTGAATCCATCTAATTCGACAGCCAATAGTTCTCGAAGTAATTATCCGTTGGGGGTGCCTACTAAGGATTTCAAGGACCAGTCTACCACAGGTTCGCTTAAAGTAGGCAAAATGCATCATGAGACGATGAATGTCGATTTCTGGGTATTCGAACCGAAGGATGAGTACAAGGGCGATTTTGCTCGCGCCTATTTCTATATGGCGACATGTTATGGTCACTGGACTACGGTTAATAGGACAGAACCTGTTCTCTCGCAGTATAGCGGTTGGCGACTAGATAATAGTGATGTGGGATCTAAGTTTGCCATGCAGAATGATAATTACCTGGAATTCCAGCCCTGGGAACAAGAAGTACTCATCCAATGGCATCGTCAAGATCCTGTTAGCGAGAAGGAGATTAATCGTCAAGACGCGGTCAGCAATTTCCAACACAACCGCAATCCTTATATTGATTATCCGTATTTGGCAGAGTATATATGGGGAGACCATGCGGGTGAAGAAGTGGATTTCTCTTTGCTAATGCCCTCTTCGGATCCAGATTTCATACCTGGAGTCAGCGATGGTTGGCGCGAAGGTTCTGTTACTCCTACACCAAAACCAAAATATGGCGTCACATGGTCTGTCAATGGCGCAACACTATATGTTGACTCCATTGTAGAAAAGAAGAAAGTATCTGCATTCCCTGAGACTCCGGTTAGTTGTTCTGCAGAGAGTGCGGAATTTATTGGGTGGGCTCCTAGTCCTATTGATGGTATGCTGGACGAGGAACCTGCAGTCTTATACAAAGAGGCCAAAGATATACCGATGGTGACGGCTGACATTACGTTGTATGCCGTCTTTGCACGCAAGACAACTATAGATGGCGGTGTGCCTGCGACCTATATCTTTGATGATGATAATCAAACAGGTTGGACAACGAATGCTTCGCATAATAGTGGTTCGTATTGGTTACTGGATGCAGGTAAAACTCTTGTCTCTCCGGAAATCAATTTAGCGGGATTGGATTCGATTATCGTGAAAATTCGTACGTATGGAGGCAAGGATTATAACACAGTAACAGTCTCGGCCGGAAGTACTACAATTGCTACTATTACGACAACTACTGGCACAACACTGACTCGATACGCGTGGAAAAATACCAGTACACTAACTGGTGAATCGGCGCTTACTTTCTCAACGAACTATGGTTCGGGTAAAGGAATAGGATTAGCATACGCTATCATCAAGGCAACAGGAACACGAACTACTTTTGACCGCTATATCACTTCATGTCAGGAAACGACAGAATTGATTGAGAATTCGTGCAAACATGCTCCCATACGTAAAATCCTAATAGGAGGGCATGTATACATTCTCATTGGCGATGAACTTTACAATATAATGGGACAACGTGTGAAATAACTTTTTTTAAACAACAAACATAAACTAACACATTTATTTTATGGCAGACAACAAATTAACTTTACTCAATGATTTTGCTCCTGTGTCGAAACAGGCATGGAAGGACAAAATCATTGCCGACCTCAAAGGTGCCGATTTCGATAAGAAATTGGTGTGGCGCACGCCGGAAGGCTTCAACGTCCAGCCTTTCTACCGCCGTGAGGACCTCAAAGGCCTGAAGACGACCGTCTCCGCTCCCGGGCAGTTCCCCTACGTACGCGGCACCCGTTCGAACAACGAGTGGGCAATCCGCCAGAACATCTGCGCTTGCAAGAACGCTCGCAAGGCCAATGCCAAAGCCCTGGAGGTGCTGAACAAAGGTATCACGTCGTTAGGATTCTGCTTAGACAAAGAGAAACTGACGTACAACTTTATCAAGACCCTGCTGAACGGCATCTACGCTCCGGCGGTGGCGATCAACTTCTCCATCTGCGCGTGTGCAGCGCCGAAGCTGGCGAACATCCTCGTGCGTTACTACGGCCGTATGGGTTATGACACCAAAGGCCTCATCGGTTCGATCAACGTGGACCCGATTAAGAACATGCTCCTCAAGGGCAAAGCCCTGACCCGCGAGCAGGTATCTCAGAAGATCGCCGAGACTGTCAAAGCAGCCAAGTCGCTGCCGGGTTACCGCGTAGTAGGCGTCAACAGCGTCATTCTCAATAACTCCGGCGCTTATGCAGCTCAGGAGCTCGCGTACGCACTCGCTTGGGGTGCCGAGTACATGACGATGATGACCGAGGCAGGCATCCCGAACTACCGTGCGGCAAACGCGATCCGTTTCAACATGGGTATCGGCGGCAATTATTTCATGGAGATAGCGAAATTCCGCGCAGGCCGTCTGCTGTGGGCAAAGATCGTGGAGGCATACAAAGACCCGATCTTCACGACCGCTCTCCGCAACGCCGCTAAGATGAACGTCAGCGCTGAGACCAGCCGTTTCAACATGACCGTTTTCGATGCGTATGTGAACCTGTTGCGCAGCCAGACGGAGACGATGTCGGCAGCTCTGGCAGGTGTGGACGAGATCACCGTGACACCATTTGACGTGACCTACGAAGAGCCGACGGATTTCAGCGAGCGTATCGCCCGTAACCAGCAGCTCTTGCTCAAGGAAGAGGCACACTTCGATAAGGTCGTTGACCCCGCAGCGGGTTCGTACTACCTGGAGAACCTCACGGCGTCGATCGCGGCGGAGGCATGGAAGCAGTTCCTCGACATCCAGGAGCGCGGCGGTATGTACCAGCTCGTTTCCGAAGGCAAGGTACAAGAGCACATGGCGGCTAACCTCAAAGCACGTCTCGCTGACGTCGCTAAACGCAAAGAGGTGCTCCTTGGCTCGAACCAATTCCCGAACTTCACAGAGAAAGCAGGTAAGAAGATTAAGATTTCCGAAAAAGCATGCTGCTGCAAGGGTGCTTGCGAGCCGCAGATTGCTACGCTGCCCGTAGCCCGCGCTGCCGAAGAGTTCGAAGCACTCCGTCTCGAAACTGAAGCCGCTAAGAAACAGCCAGTTGCGTTCATGCTGACCATCGGTAACCTCGCTATGCGTATCGCGCGTGCGCAGTTCAGTTGTAACTTCCTCGCGTGCGCAGGATACAAGGTCATCGACAACAACGGTTTTGCTACCATCGCCGAAGGTATCAAGGCAGCCCGCAAGGCGAAAGCGGACATCATCGTGCTCTGTTCGTCCGACGACGAGTACGCTGACCTCGCGCCGAAGGCATGGAAAAAGCTGCAAGGCAAGAAAGAGCTGTTCATCGTTGCCGGTGCTCCGGCATGCATGGAGGACCTCCAGAAGCTCGGCATCACCAACTTCATCCACGTCCGTTGCAACGTCCTCGAGACACTCAAATCGTTTAACCAACAACTGCTGAAGAAATAATTGAAAATTATAAAGATTATACCTTCACCGGCAATCGCGCTTTAGCGCTTATGAGTTCCGCACACCACCGCGCCGCTTACAAATAAATTTGCACGTCGCGATAGCGTACGTACCTCACATCCAAAGGATGTAATTGCCGCCGAAGGAGAAAAATATTAATTATAAAATCATCGCTACGAAGAATTATTTTTAATATAATCTATTTTTGAAAAGATACGAAGTATAGTGGATTTGGATTAAGTATTAGCAGCGGGAGCTTGCTCATAGATGATAATAATTAAGTCAAGGACACAGAACGATGAAATCGTTTTTCAAAAATTTATAATTAATATAATTTTCTAAAACACATACAATTATGAAACCAGATTTCAAACAAATTGATATTAAGCAAGTTTCGGCCAGCAAGGTTGTTGGCCCGAACAATGCCGACTGGCAGACGCCCGAACTCATCGACGTCAAGCCGATCTACACCAAAGAGGACCTGCAAGGCATGGAGCACCTCGACTACGTCTCCGGTATCCCACCGTTCCTCCGTGGCCCGTACAGCGCCATGTATCCGCTGCGTCCCTGGACCATCCGTCAGTACGCAGGATTCTCGACAGCGGAAGAATCGAATGCGTTCTACAGAAGAAACCTCGCGTCCGGTCAGAAAGGTCTGTCCGTCGCTTTTGACCTCCCGACCCACCGTGGCTACAACGCCGATAACATGCGCGTGGTCGGTGACGTCGGCAAAGCAGGTGTGTCCATCTGCTCGCTCGAGGACATGAAGGTCCTCTTCGCCGGCATTCCATTGAACAAGATGTCCGTCTCCATGACCATGAACGGCGCCGTGCTGCCGATCCTCGCGTTCTATATCAACGCCGGACTCGAGCAGGGTGCCAAACTCGAGGAGATGGCAGGTACCATCCAGAACGATATCCTCAAGGAGTTCATGGTGCGTAACACCTATATCT
>JAEESF010000022.1:0-3973 GCA_016286205.1 Paludibacteraceae bacterium
CATGTCCCGCATCCTTTAATATCCTATCATCACTTGCTTCCAGGATGATGTCAATACGCTTAGCCCAATCCTCCATCGTCATCGGGATATGCCGTTTTGCCATACGTTCGGCGGTGTCCAAAACAGAGTTGACCAGCCGTCCCATATCTTCCAATTCCAACTCATTGAGGTAGTTCTTCGCCACACTCACATCTGGTTTGACAATCTTGCCATTCGGAGCTTTCTCCCATGTGGTTAAACCCATGTGCTCCTTCTCCGCGTTAGCACGCGATACAATCAACTCTGCTGCCGTTTGCCCGTGTACGGCAAAATGCATCTTGTTCTGCACTTTCGCGAAGAAATCACGCGTAGTAGGCGCGTCGAGGTTATAGTCGATAGCCGTAGCATAGATGTCGGTCAGTTTCTGATAGAATCGGCGCTCGGAGAGTCTGATCTCTCGGATCTCAGCTAACAGGTACTCGAAGTAATCCTCGCTGATGAAGGCACCGTTCTCCATGCGTTTCTTGTCGATGACATAGCCGCGGATGGCAAACTGCCGCAATACGGCAGTACACCATTGACGGAACTGGGTCGCACGGATAGAGTTCACACGATAACCGACAGAGATGATGGCGTCCAACTTATAGAAAAGCACAGAGCGCTTAACTTGTCTTTCGCCTTCAGTTTGAACAACCGAGATTTTCTCGGTAGTTGCTTCCTGTTGTAATTCCCCGCTCTCAAAGATATTCTTCAGGTGCAAACCGACGTTATCTGTAGAGCAATCAAAAAGCGTAGCCATCGCTTTCTGCGTTGCCCAGATGGTTTCGTCTTTATAAAAGACTTGTACTCCTTGTGCTTTGCCTTCGGCTTGGAAGATTAGGAACTCGGCGGTAGAGTTGCGTATTTGTAGTTCTTTAGACATGGTTGGCAGTAATAATTGGTTCGTTCCTCACAAACTTTGCGGCGCAAAGTTACGAAATATTTTCGACATATACAAATTTTGGAAGAAAATTATATTAAAAATAGCGCTCCGCGCCGATAATATTAAAAATACCGAAAACGCGCTTCGCTTACGAAAACAAACAAAAACAATAAAAACACCGCTTCGTGAGATAGACGAAATTGCGGCCGGAGCGGCCTAGTATGTGCTTATCTACTTGTATGCTTGTGAGCAAGCTCCCAGCATCCAATTATCTACGCCCATTGCAACTATCATTGCTATAATTTCTTACTATCTCATCTTGCGGCAAAAACAACGATTTTGTTATCAAAATCTAAAAGAACAATCATCTAACCACCTTCTTGCTGAACTATTTCCATTTTGGAAACAGTTGCCCGACAGAGATGATTACATCTAAATTATATACTGCTGTTGGCCTATACTTGAACAGAGTATTATGCAAAATTTGCATATTACTTTTATCTAGTTCTCCTCTGGAGAAAATCTTCAGGTGCAAACCGACGTTATCTGTAGAGCAGTCAAACAAAGCTGCTATAGTTGATACGTTTCCCATTGTCGCGGCGCTGCGTACCGAAATCGAGGTTGCAATCGGAAAGAAGATCTGCGGGTTGATCGATGATACGGGGGATGCCGGCTTCAACGAGTTGTTGGCGCGGAACGAAGCCCCATGAACAGGCTATGAAAGGCACACCGGCATTGGCGGCGGTGTCTCGATCGACGAGGCTGTCACCGAGGTATAAGGTTGAAAGTTGAGTGTTTAGGGTTGAGAGTTTAGAGATGATATCCCTGACAATCTGCGGATCGGGTTTGCGGGGAATGCCGTCGCGTTCGCCGAGGACGACATCAAAGATACCGGGGAAGAAATGCGAGACAATCTTCTCCGTAGCCGCTTGGTATTTATTGCTTGCCACGGCGAGCAGATGTCCTTGCGCTTTGAGCGTATTCAGCAGTTCCGGAATACCGTCGTACGGGCGTGTGCAATCGCAGTTATGGGCATCATAATAGGGTACGAAATACGAGCGCATGCGAAGGATAGTTTCTTCCGTTCGCTCGGCTTCCGGCAAGGCGCGACGAATGAGATTGCTGATGCCATTTCCCACCATCCGTGGATATTCCTCAATGGGATGGGTAGGGAACCCGCAATGGCTCAAAGCATGGTTGCAGGCATGTCCCAAGTCATCAATGGTATTGAGCAGCGTGCCATCCAAATCAAAGATTATCACCATAGTTTCTATTGCATGCAAAAATAACGATTTTGTTATCAAAATCTAGATGAAAGGCGAGAGGCGAGAGGACGAAAGCTTTAACCTCTAACCTTTAACCTTTCGCCTTTCAACGCTTATTGGAGCAGCGCTCCGAAAGCGTTATAAACGCGGCCATTGCGGATGATCAGTATCTGACCATCGCGAAGAATTTTCCGGCTGGGTGTATCTGATGGTACCTCGGCCGGATTGTCTATGCCGTAGGTAGCAGGACGAATACCCTCGCCCCATTGGCTATAGAGCCACTGGATACGCCAGTCGTAGCGACGGAAGAAACGGTCGCGTACGTCCGCAAAATTGCTGTTGTCGCAGTAGTTCTGCGTGTTGCGCCAAACCTCTGCATCGTTGATCGAGGCAGCCTCAATCAGGTCGGCAAAAGCGCGTATCTGCGCACGAACGGCATCCTTATGATCGTGGTAGAAGATGTACCATTGTTCTTTCACTTTCTGCTGAAACTCAGGCCATTGCGCCAGTTGGCCAATCCAGTATTGCTCGAACGTAGGATTGGTGTATATCCATTTTTCCTCATGGCGGTTGTACGCATTTCCGAAGTCCCACACAGGCCCAAATTTCCACTTGTCGGCCACGCCCAGACTGTCACGGTCTTTGTAGAGAAAACAGCTGCCGTGATACGATTCGCAATCCTCCATTATCTCTTGCACCAGATAGTATTTTGCGGCTTCAGTCAGGTCGAGGATTTCGGGAAGCCTACCCCCAGCCCCTCCCTGAAGGGAAGGGAGATTATACAATTCTTCGTTGAGCGTATTCAGTTGGTTGACGATGTACTGGCGTTGTTGTGTGGAAAGCGAGTCGGGTTCCTTGAGTGAGACCATCACGTTTTGACCGTTTCCTTCGGTGAAGGTGATGTTGTTCTCCGACGGGTAATTATCTATCTCTACGAGCCATCCGCCGTTGAGCAGACTGGTCTGCGTCTCACCGTTCGCTTGCTCTTTTATCTTAACGCGGTTGCCTGCAATACGCACATGTTCGGTCAGGAAATAAAGACCCTGATACTTTCCATTCAGCATCAGTTCGACGGGCCGCATTCGCGGTGTCCATCTCAGTCCGACAGCTTCGCTGATGGCAAAACCTGCAGGCATCTTCAGAAAACCTGCCCAGTCGTCGGCGCACGCCATGAGGCACCAGTGTTTGTTGTTAGGCATTCCCAGGACTGACTGCTTAACGTCGAATTTGATCTTGTACGGTTTCTTGTCGAATCCGGTCCAGGTCCAGTTGCCGCGCCCTTTCACTTGGCATGCGACAGGTGCAGTGTTCGAACCGAGAGCCGGGTAAGTGCTTTGCGCTGATGTTATATACAGCGATGCGCCGATATAGTAGTCCTTGCTCGTAATTGCCTGATTATTAGTGGTATTCAGGTACACGATAGGCAGTGTCTGAGTAGGCGAAGCAGCAAATGCGCTTAGCGTCGCCAGACTGATAAGTATCCAACAGAAAAGGCGTTTCATGGGAGTTAGTGAATTGGTGCTGTCACAAACTTTGCGGCGCAAAGTTACGAAGATTTTTCGACATATGCAAATTTTAAAAGAAGAAAATAATAAAAATAGCGCTCCGCGCCGAAAATAATAATTATAAAACAAAAACGCGCTTCGCTTACAAAAACGAGACAAAAACAATAAAAACACCGCCGTTGTTACAAGCGATTTTGCGCTAATTGCGCTTACGAATGTCCGTCCCAAGCAGCCTACTTGTAAGTAAACTTCCCGTAGTCCGTTAGGACGTACCTTCACCTCCGCAGGAGGTAAATCACTTA
>JAEESF010000004.1:0-182124 GCA_016286205.1 Paludibacteraceae bacterium
AGCGGCACGCGAGCTGGGTTCAGAACGTCGTGAGACAGTTCGGTCTCTATCTATTGTGGGCGTAGGAAATTTGCGGAGGTCTGACACTAGTACGAGAGGACCGTGTTGGACGAACCTCCTGTGCATCGGTTGTCCCGCCAGGGGCACTGCCGAGTAGCAGCGTTCGGTGTAGATAAGCGCTGAAAGCATCTAAGCGCGAAGCTAGCTCCAAGATTAGATTTCCATTGAGGGTCGTTGTAGACGACAACGTTGATAGGCTGCAGGTGTACAATGGTGACATAAAGCCGAGCAGTACTAATTGCCCGAATCTTTTTCTAAAAAAGGTTTTTAACCAACAATCGAGCTTAATTGCTCGATGCTTGTGAATGCTCTTACATTCTCATATGTCAACCCCATAAAGGTATGGGTGGCAAGTTGCGAGGATTTATCCTTTCACCTTTCACCTTTCACCTTTAACCTTTATTAAGGTGGTTATAGCGCTGAGGTCCCACCCCTTCCCATTCCGAACAGGGTCGTTAAGCTCAGCATCGCCGATGGTACTGCGTTGCATCGTGGGAGAGTAGGTAGCCGCCATTTTCGAGAGCTCGAGGAGAAATCCCCGGGCTCTCTTGTTTTGTATCCTAGCAACTCAGATTACTTTTTTCTATTAAAAATCTTGTTCGTTCCAATAATTTGTTGTACCTTTGCAACGAATTTGAATACCAAATGATTAGTACGGCGGAATTTGAACAATTATTCTTTGAGTACCAACCGAGGTTGGTTCGTTTTGCTGTGCGTTATGTGGATGAGGAAGCAGCGGAAGACATGGTACAGAACTGTTTTCTAAAGCTATGGGAGAAACGTGAGTCGATGACTCTGACCAATGCTCAGAGTCTGCTGTTTCAGATGGTGAGGAATGAGTGTCTGAATGAGTTGAAACACCGCGTAGTAACGGGCACCGAGTCGTTAGACGGATTGATGGAGATAGAAGGTTCGGAGCAGTTGTACTGGCAGGATTTTGCGCCGGATGCGGATGCGGTATTGATTGGCGATGAGCTGCAGCAACAGATAGACGCGGCGCTGACGCATGTGAGTGATAAGAGCCGGGAGATATTTATGATGAGCCGGCAGCAGGAGAAGAAACCGAAGGAGATAGCGGAAGAATTGGGTATCACCAGACAGGCGGTGGAGAAACATATCAATGCGGCTTTAGACGCATTGCACACCTATTTGCCGAAAAATTTGCTGCCATTGGTTGCATTTTGGGAACTTATATTGTTATACGAGTAGAAAAAGACGAAAGTCGAAAGACGAGGGAATGAGTGAAATAGAGATGTACGACATAGCGAAAGCCTATTTTCGTGGTACGATAAGTGCCGCAGACGAGAAGCGATTGTCCGAATGGTTGAAGGACGACAAGCACGCTCAACTGTTCCGTATCTGGGAGGGCGAGTGGCGTATGCAGGCCAAGGCTCAGGCCTCGGAGAAGACGCAAGCGGCGTGGGAACGGCTGCAAGCCGTTAGCCATCAGCAATCAGCAGTCAGCCGTCAGACGATTCGTCCGCTGAGCAGCCTGCGTTGGGTTCGTTATGCGGCTGCAGCGATGGCGTTGCTTGTGTTTGGCGTGGCCATGTGGTTGTTGCTGCCGAAGCAGAGCAACGAAGGCTTTATTGCTCAGACGACGGAACAAGAGACGCAAAATTTGGCCTTGACCGATGGCTCCAAGATTGTTCTGAGCGAATTGTCCTCGTTGGCATGTGCCGCCGATTTCGGCAAGAAAAGCCGCGAAGTGCTCTTTGAAGGTGAGGCCTCGTTCAGCGTGGCCAAAGATGCGGAGCGGCCGTTTATCATCCGTGTGGGTGATTACAGTGTGACGGTATTGGGAACGGAGTTTGTCTTACGCGCTTACCCGACCGACAGCATCTATACACTGCAACTGACGAGCGGAAAAGTCAAATTGCAATACGCGCAAGATTCTCTATTGGCCGAGACCGGCGACCTGGTGCAGTTTAATACCATCACCAAGCAGTTCCGCAAGAAATTGGAAGCGAGCAATATCTTGTTGTCCGATTTGGTGAACCGTTTGGAACGTTTGTATGATGTACGTATTGAGGTCGGAGACACGGCGTTGGCAAATGAGACGCTCTTTATCTCTATCAATACGGACGATAGTTTTGAAGACGTATGTGCGGCATTGGAGACCCTGCTTCCAGTGGAAATCACGCAAGAAGACGACCACTATCGCCTGTCCGCTCAATGAGAAAAATTCTGCTCATAGTATTGTTGGCTGTTAGCTGTCAGTTGTCAGCCGGCAGTTTTCAGAAATCGTATTACGGCACGCCCCTCCACGTGGTGCTACAAGATCTGGAGCATCATTTCGGTTGTTCATTCATGTGCCGCCCTCAAGATATAGCCAGTGCTCCCGCCGTAGGAGGAACCTATATTGGCTCCGATGTTCAGCTTCTGTTGCGCAAGATTCTGGGCAACCGTCTCACGTTCGTGGTGCGGAAGAATATCATCGTCATCACTCCCGCCCCGGAGAAGACTCCCGAGCCGGAGGTACAGCCATCGGCAGTCAGCAGTCAGCCGTCAGAGCCGGAAATAGCTGCGCCGGACACCCTAAGCATAGCGCGCGAACTAGAAGAAATAGAGATGTTGCGCGCGTATAATACACTGGATTTTATTCCCCTGGATTCGTTGTATGACTACGGTCGGTTGACCGTGAAAGGTAAGCAGTATGACTTGGCTGACGAACGCGCGAAAGCGAACGGAATCAGTCATGCTTTTCTGGGTTCGGTGGGGCTAGGTTACGGCTCAGAACTGCAAACGAACGTAGATCTGCGCTATGTCTTCTATTTCTATCGTCACTGGGGAATCAGTGCCGGTTTGTTCTATTCTCATTCGGCGCAACCTACGGCGGGCGGATGGTTGCAAGAGGGGCGCTTTTGTCTGCCTCTGGGCATTCATATGCGTTGGCTGTTTACTCCGCAATGGGGAATACACACGTCGGCCAGTGTGGCCGTTTCGTGGCCTGTCTATAAGGGTGCGACCGGAGCTATCACGAGCAAAGAGACGGACGAGACAATCATTCTTCGTCTGGATGCCATTCATCCGATAGGCGAGCATACTACGCTTCTCACCGGTGTCTATGGCGACTTCTCCGGCACGGGTCTTACGCCTTGGTCGGTGGGTCTGCGACTGGGTTTCCAAATAGGAAAATAAGTACCTAAAAGAAAAAAATGGAAAAAAATGCAATCGCGAGGTTGCATTTTTTGTTGGTGTGTTGTTATACGAATAGAAGGTTAACGAATGAACGAATGAATGAGTGAATGAGTGAATGAGTTAACGAAAGAAATGGCGGGTAAGAACCGCGAAGTATAACAATCAAAAACACTACTATTATGAAAACCCAAGAAGTTAATCGTGGCCTAGAAGCCAAAAAAATCCTATTTGTAATGGACAACTTCTACACTACCAACAATGGTACGAGTATTAGCGCACAACGTTATGCAGCTGAACTGCGTCGTCGTGGACATGAAGTAAAGGCACTCTGCTGGGACAGCCCGAAAGACACCATGACCGAACCTCTGACGGACGGTGATTTCCATACAGCTAAGTTCCACATGCCGATTTTCCAACCGCTGATGGACAAGCACGATTTCTGCTTCGCCTACAACGACAAGGAGAAAGTGCATGCAGCGTGTGATTGGGCAGATATCGTACATATCTTCGTTCCGTTCGGTATCTCGTGGGAAGCGATCCGTTACTGCAACAGTATAGGTAAACCCGTCACCGGTGCGTTCCATATTCAACCGGAGAACATGACTTCTTCCGTCAGCATGGGTAAAGTAGATTGGTTCAACGAGCTCTTCTATCGCACTTGGAACCGCGACATCTACAGCCATCTGCGTCATGTGCATGTGCCTTCTAAATTCATGGGAAGCATGTTAGAAGAGCGTAACTACAAAGCGAAGATTCACCCGATCAGCAACGGTATCCAGGACGCGTTCATGGAAGCCGGCGAGCGGAAAGCGCAAGCGCGGAAGACGAAAAACGAGGGGCCGAAAGACATCTTCAAGATCATGATGATAGGTCGTCTAAGCCAGGAGAAACGTCAGGATGTGATTATCAATGCCGTGAAGTACTCGAAGTACGCCGATCGTATCCAACTCGTTTTCGCAGGCAAAGGTCCGGAGTATGAGAAATACGTGGAGTTAGGCAAGGACCTCGAGCACCAACCGCAGTTCATCTATGTCGGCCGTGACGAGCTGATTGAGAATCTATTAGATACGGATTTGTACGTACATGCAAGCGATATGGAAAGCGAAGCCATCAGTTGCATCGAAGCGTTTGCTACGGGTCTGGTGCCGGTTATCGCCAACAGTCACGTCAGCGCTACACCGCAGTTCGCTTTGGACGGCAGAAGCCTCTTTATCCCCGGTGACCCGAAAGACCTCGCACGAGCTATCGACTACTGGTTAGACCATCCGGGCGAGCGCCGTGTGATGGAAGAGAAATACCGTCTGGCAGGCCGTGACTACAGCCTAGCAGCATCGGTAGAGCAATTTGAAGATATGTTGAACCAAGAAATGCAAGAACATCATGAAACGCGTACTTCTAATGAGTCTCATCGCCCTGTTCGTCAGCGCGAGAGCTTTGGCCACAGATTACGTCGCGTTGCCGCACTTTGGTAATACCGACAAAGGACTGTTCGGTTACACGGTGGGGAAGGGTAGAATGTATTTCGACATCACGCTCCCGGGCCTAAGATCCAATACACTGATAGACGTCGGAATGGCTATGGCACGAATGCCGGGCGTCATAGGAATGGCCCCCAGATGGTTCGCAATGTTCAGCCCAACCGCCTGTCTCTACAGCGAGTTGTATGCTGCACCGAAAGGTGAATCGGCCATTATGATCACATTTAGAATTTACTTTTAACAACACTACCATTATGAAAAATCAAGTTATAGCGGGCCTACTGACCGCACTCACAATAATCACATTGCTATTTGTTGCTCTCAGCCTTGCGGCCCAAGAGCGAGTAGAGGTCCTGAGCGATTTCGACACATGGAAAAGCCGCCAGATCAAGGAGTCTGCACTCATCGGCGGACAAACCAAAACGCTCTATAAAATAGGCGGCACATGGGATTGCAGCAACGCATACGCCAAGGCGATGGGCGTGGAGAAAGTGTCGGTTTCTGTCCAACCGGAGAAACGCGGTAACGGCTATTGCTGCCGCATGGAGAGCACGCTGGAAACAGTTTCGGCCGTGGGTATCAATTTTAAGGCTTTTGCCACAGGCGCAATCTACACCGGAAAGATGATTGACGTAGTGGGAATGAAGCAGAGCAGCGATCCTAATTCGGCCATCGACATGGGAATGCCGTTCACGGGTCGTCCGAGTGCACTGATACTGGATTACAAGGCGCTGATCCAAAACCAGACTGCGGTCTATGCGCCCGCCAAGACACACGTCAAGGAGGTAGAAGGCCGCGATGCGGGGCAGATAACGCTGATTCTGCAACATCGCTGGGAAGAGAACGGCCATGTCTATGCTTATCGCGTGGGAACTATTCAAAAGAAAATCACGCAATCGACCGATTGGCAAAATGATTTCCGCCTGCCGGTACAATACGGCAAATCGTCCGTGCCCCTGACCCGTAATCGCCATAAGACACATAACAGCAAAGGAGAGATGGTGTGCATCGAGGAATTGGACTATCGCGGAGACCTGGAACCGACACATATCATCATTCAGATTTCGGCAGGCAGTATGGCGCCTTTCACCGGTTGTCCGGGAAATATAGTTTGGTGCGACAATGTTCGTTTGGCGTACGATAACAGTGCATTAGCTCAAGCAAAATGAATAATCAGAGGTATTACATATTACTTTTAACGGTGCTTTGCGTGCTTCCTTTGGCGGCGCGCAAACGGCACACCATCAATATCTCGCATGACTATCAATCGGTTGTGGTCAATGAGGATAGTACAGTCAGTTTCTGCTATTGCGGCGCGGGGAAACAGGTATATCTGCAAAGCGATTTGCATTATGCGGACGAGGACAGCAGCCGTTATACCGACCGTACGCATCGCATCCGGATGCACAAGCAGAGTGACGGGTGCTTCCACGTTACTACACGCCCTATTCAGCCCGAGACCTACACCTATTGTTTTCGCGTGAACGGCAAACGCAAACCGGATTCGCAGAACAACGATACCGCGTGGCAGAAGATGCACAAATGGAATGTGGTGACGGTTGGTGGTTCGGAGCAATCGAATATCTACCAGCAGTCCGCACAGCAAGGCTCGCTGCACCACCTATGTTGGTACAGTAGCGCGGAGGGGTTATGCAGAAGGGTCAATATCTATTTGCCCGCTGCGTATATGGCCAATGACAGTCTTCCGGTGCTCTATCTGATTCACGGTCTGAACGGCTACGAGGGTTCTTGGACAGAGCGCGGACGCGCGATACAGATCTTGGAGAATCTGGTTGCAGAAGGTAGGTGCGAGCCCATGATACTGGTTATACCTGATGTCAATTTTGGTGTACACGAAGACCGTCCGAGTCACCACACATTATGGAACAACGTGTTCAACTATCCGCGTTTGTGTCATGACCACGACATCGAAAAAGCGCTTTTGGAACTTATTCAGATGGTCGATACCACCTATCGTGTTTCTGCTGCGCATTATATCGCCGGTTTCTCCGATGGCGCGCGCCTGGCAGCCAACGTGGCGAATATGCTGCCGATGTATTTCTCCTCCGTAGGCCTGTTTTCTCCGGTGGTGTATAAAGACCAGATGCCCAATGACTCATTACAGATATCTTATCATATCTACACGGGCAAGCGCGATATGTTTCATCCTAATGCGAAGCGTTTCTGCCGCCGCCTGAACAAAGAGCAAGTGCCGCACGAATATACCGAGACCATCGGCGGGCATACGTGGCGTAACTGGCGACTGTTCTTGTCAGATTTCTTGACTAAACTATAGGATTGGTGATTACGGCTAATAGGCAAAAAAAAAGAGGATTTATTTGTCCTCTTTCTTTTTGTCTTCGATCACTTCGGCTTCTTCGATCTTGCTGTTGCGGTCAGGTAGTGGCGCCGCCGGCATGATGATAAGCAGAATGATATACAGCAGAATACCGGGGAAAGCAGCACTGAAGATCGATAACGCTGCGTAAGCAACACGAATCAATGTAGGATCTACATCCCAATACTCGGCGAATCCGCCGCAAACGCCTGCCAGTAACTTGTTGGCACTGCGTGTTAGTTTCTTTTGTTGAGCCATTATGTCAGTTATTTTTGAGTTGTTAGTATCTAGATTCTATACCACAAAAATTATACCATTATAGGCCTAAATGGATTCGAAAACGCATTGCCCATTCTATTTGTGGTGATACACTCCAAATGGAATATAGGTCGCATACGCGCAATATATTGCCAATACCTATTCCCACTTCCGCATATAGGCAATCGCTCGCCGCAGGCAGATTGCTCACGCTTTTGCTCAGATAGCCATAGGCAATCTTTGTTTCCACCAGTTCGCGCAGATGCAGCCATCGAATACCCGGAATCAGATTGAACAAGATGCCTTGGCCATTCCATTCGGCATGAAGTGCCACGTATTTGTCAGCCATCAGTTCACCGCCATGTAGCAGCGTAAAGCGATATGGGTCGTAGGCATAGCCTTGGTTGCCCGATGCTTGCCAAAGCATAGTAGTTGGTACTTGTCCGAAAATAGCACCGCCCTGCAGCGCATATGTCAGCGTCCCACCCATTCCCAGTTGTGCGTGCTGCGTGAGCAATAAGCGCAAATGAGTGTACAGATGGGATGCTTTAGGCTGCGTGTTGTTGGTGTACTGCCAATGTCCCATTTCTGCTCCCAGATAGAGAACCGGATAACGCGAAGAATAGGCGTAGCGGCGCAGGAAATAGCCATCGTATTTGCGTTCACCCCAACCCAGTCGGACGATAGCCGAAAGCGACTGATAGGCATAAAGCGGCGATTGTCGATAGGCGGCAGGCCAGAGCCCGTTGTTCCAGCCGGCGCGAACATAGAGATGGCTCTCGACAATCGGAGACCAATCTGCCCACCAGTGTAGTTGCGCTTGCCGCTGACGCATGACCGTGCTGACGCACAGAGAGTCGCGGTGGAGCGCCTCGAACGCATAGGCGGTGAAATCGAAATTGCCAAAGCCCATACTATTCTCGCGCATCAGTCGGTCAAAATCGTCTACCTCAGACCAAACATAGTGGTCTTGGTATTCCGCCTGCAAAATATTCATTCGCGGCGTAGGCAGATTGACCGATATTCGTCCCATTCCTTTCACCGCCCTATCTCGGAAGCCATAGCCGACAGAGGCCTCCAGCGAAACCGTTTTGGACATCTTCTCGTTGGTGCGGAAAGGCAAACCGACATGTACACCCTCGTGCTGATTGACCTGGAGGATCTCCTCGACATGGCCGATATCGACCGGCGTGCCCGTAGGTATATAACCCGTGATGGCGATCGTGGCGAACCATTTGGCTGCTCGGATAATAGGCAGCGAATCGAGGGCGGCAAAAGCTGCGCTGTCGGCCGCGAGATGGTCGGCCGGAGCAGAGACGGAATCAGGTGCCGAAGCGGTTGTTTGAGCTATGCTGTGTTGCTGGTGATCAGGAGAGACCAGGTGGTTCTGCAGCAGGAGAGTAGGGAATAGATGCGACGAGTCGCCCAGCACTGCAAAATCGAGGATAGTGGATATATGTTCTTCCGCCAGCGTATTGTCCTCGGCCATGGTCTGGGAGATATGCATGTGGCTGAGATAATTGACCCCACTCTCGGACGGCACATAGGCGCGTATGGAGCGCAGCGCGTAGGAGGCAGTATCGACAGCCAGTTCGCCATTGAAAGTGGCGTAGAAGGGATTGCGCGTGCGGAAACGGATGATATAGCAGGCATCGACCGAATCGGCCAGGTAATAGCGGTAGTAGAGGTTGCCATTGGCCGCCAGGGGCGAGAGGAAGGAATGGTCCATCAGGGGAATATTGTTCTGATAGAAATTGATATTTCCCCATCCTCCGAGCAGTGCCGAATAGTCGGTTTGGCTGAGTATGAGCGCTTGCGTCTGCTGGTCGTTGGCAGGGATCATATGCTTGCCTTCGAGTCGGAAAGACTGGGTCTCGCGGTAGAGCGGCAGAACATAGGTGGAATCGTCGCGCTCGAGCATGCCCGCCTGGAGGCTACGCCAGAGGGCGCGGCGCAGATGACGGCGCGAGATATCGGAGATATAGAGACTCTGGTCGTGCTTGACAGTAGCCGAGAGTTCGTCGTGGAGGGTGCGGTCGTTCTGCTCACGGTGGGCGCGTACTTCGCGCAAGATAGTGAGCGCGGGATTTTCGCCGGGCGTGACGATGACCTCGTTAATCACGGCCACGCGTTCGCGCAGAGCCACCTGCATGCCCGCCATAGCACCGGGTTCGATATCATAGCGCTGGGTCTGGAAACCCACGGCAGAAAAGACCAGTTGGAGTTTGCTCTTCAGGTCCACGCGCAGGGCGAAAGCACCCGTCTCGTCGCTAGTGGTGCCGACTTTGGTGCCGCGGAAATGGATATTGACATTGGGAATAGGTTCGCCGGTGGTCTCATTGACGATATCGCCCACGATGATGGTCTCCTCGGCCAGACAAGCGAGCGAGAAGAGACTCAGCAGCAGAGCGAATATGTGGGCGCGGCGAATCATTGATTAGCAGGATGGTAGCGTAGGACCGCTTTGCGCAGGTCTTGCACATCCAAGTGAGTATAAATCTCGGTGGTAGCCAGATCTTCGTGGCCGAGCAATTGCTGGATGACACGCAGGTCGGCTCCGTTCTGCAGCAGATGGGTAGCAAACGAATGGCGCAGGGTATGCGGCGAGACGGTCTTGGTGATGCCTGCATCGGCACACAAACGGCGCACGATAGTGAAGACCATAGCTCGCGTCATCGGCCGTCCGTAGCGATTGACAAAAACGATATCCTGGGATTCGGGTTTGAGCGGCCAGGTGCTGCGCTCTTGCATCCAATAGCCGAACCACTCTTCTGCGACCGGAGACAGCGGAACCAAGCGCTGCTTGCTGCCCTTGCCCTCGATGAGCATATAGTGTTCGTCCAGATAGATATGGCTGAGTTGGAGTCCGACCAGTTCGCTGACACGCAGTCCGCTGCCGTACAACATCTCCATCATAGCGCGATTGCGATGGCCCTCGTTGGTAGAGAGATCGATAGCCGCCATCATACGATTGACCTCATCGAGCGTCAGGACCGTAGGTAGGTGTTGCGCCTGCTTGGGGCCTTCCAGCAGTTCGGACGGATCCTGGTCGATCAGATTCTTGTAGAGCAGAAAGCGGTAGAAAGAATGGATAGCCGCGATGACGCGTGCTTGGGTGGCCGGAGACTGAATATCCTTGAATGTCTGGAAGACAAATTCCTGCAGTTCGTCGAACGAGATATGTACGATATCGATGGAATGCTCTTCGGTGTAAGCGCGCAATTTCTGCAGGTCCATTTCGTAGCCGGTGATGGTATTGAGCGAATAGGACCGTTCCAGTCGAAGATAAGTATGGTACTGACGGAATATGTCGTCTTCCTTTTTCATTTCTTGTAGGGCTGCAGTTTGCCTTGGAAATGAGTCTCGTAGATAGCTTTTTCGCCGTAGGCGGAAGTGTAATAGAGCGTAAACTTGAGATCGCGCATGTGATTGGCTGCGTCGCTGACTACGACCGTGCCCGAATCGAGCATCTGAACATCCTTGAGCATGCCATCTTCGATATAGAGCAGGTAGATACCGACCGGCGTTCCTTCGAAGTCTTCTCCTGGGAGGAATGTGAACGGTTCTGCCGTAGTAGCAGAATGGTAGGTGCCATCCTCCAAAAGCGAGTCAGGAACAAAGATATCGGACAAATAGAGATTGTAACCCGTTCCCTCCATGCGATGCTGGGAGTTGAGCGAGAGTCCGTCGCTATAGAGATCGAGTGCTACTACGGCATACGGCACAGAATCGTAGCAATGGCCGTAGATCTCCTGATAAGCCGAGGTATATTCCTTCGGCATGGTGGCGCGTTTTTCGCCTTGTTGTTTTTCGCAGGCAGTCAGCACAAAGGTTGCGAGCAGGCAGAACAGAATAGTCTTTTTCATTTCTCAATCTTGAGTTTATAGGTTGGATACCAGGCAGCAGCGAAGCCGAGAAGGAGCACGATAGCTGCGACCAGTAAAATATCAGTGGGTTGCACCGCCACCGGGTAGGCGGAGATGATATAGTCGTTGCCATTGCCGAGCTTGAGCCATCCGAAATGTTGCTGGCCTAGACAGAGTAGCACACCGATAATGAGTCCGCAGAGAGCGCCGAGCGACGAGATGAACCATCCCTCCCATCGGAAGAGGCGGCGGATAGTTTGTTCGTTAGCACCGAGGTGCGAGAGAATCCGGATATCTTCGCGCTTGTCGATAATGAGCATGCTGAGCGAGCCGATGATATTGAAACTAGCGATCAGCAAAATGAAGACGAGCAAGAGGATGGTCAGCAATTTCTCGATGCGCAGGATGCGGAAGAAATCGGCCTGCTGCTGGTAGCGATCGAGTACCACATAACCCGGTCCGAGCGTTTTGGCGATTTGCTGTTTGAGGTGCTTGACCGAAGCCAGGTTTTGCGGCTGGATACGCAGGGCTGAGGCCGTATGTTCGTCGTAGGAGAACAGGCGTTGGGCCAAACCAATATCGACGAGCATGAAGCGGTCGTCGTACTCGGTCTGATTGACCGCAAAAGTGCCGGCGATAAACGCATACTCGTGGCGCAGCGACAAGTCCGGACGGAGCATGTTGACTGTGCCGGTTCGCTCGGGCGCGTAGAGATGGAGCGCGCCGGTGAAATGGGCATTGATACCCACCTGCGCGGCCAGTCCTCGACCCAACACAGCGCGGTCGAAAGCGCCATCGTAGACGCAGAAATAACCATCGGTGATGATAGAATCGATATTGGCCGTTTGCGCAAAGAGCGAATCTACGCCGATGATCTGTGCGGGCGTCTGATGGTCTTTGTAGCGAATCAGGGCCGTTTCCTCGATCTGGCGGCTGACCGTAGCTATCTCAGGCATGGCGTAGAGCGAGCGGATAGGCAACGTGTCCGTGCGGAGCGTTTTGCCTTCGGCGGGTTTGACAATCAGAATAGGGTCAAACTCGGAGAACATATGCTCGACCAGCGTGCCGAACCCATTCATCACACTCAGCACACAGATCATAGCCGCCGTGACGACAGCTACTGCTGCCGCACTAACACCGGAGACGATATTGATGGCATTGTGTCCCTTTTTGGAGAAAAGGTAGCGCCAGGCAATGTGGAGTTCGAATGTACTCGTTGCGGTTAGTGGTTAGTGGTTAGGGATTAGTGTTTGAGCAGTTCGTCGATATGCTCCATGCGTTCGATGGTTTCGTCCAGATGGAAGCGAATCTCGGGAATGACGCGCAGTTGGTGGCGTTCGAGCGTGCCCAGTTCACCGCGGAAATGCGGCGTATTCTCTTCTATCGCTTGCATAGTTTCGGCCACGCGGTTCTGCGGGAAAACCGACAAATAGATATGAGCTATGCTCAGATCGCTGGAAACGCGGACCTCGCTGACGGAGATCAACACGCCCGAGAGCGTGCGCGCGTAGCGAAGAAGAATATCGCTCATGTCTTTCTGAATAAGTCGAGCGATTCGGTGTTGACGAGTTGATTCCATAGAAAATGTTCTTTTAGCAAAATAAGGGAAAGGAGGCTATGCTCTTTTCCCTATATTTGCGTGATAGTTTTGGCGTACGCCTCTAATTAAAATTTGTGGCGCCCCTCGTCGGCAACAGTCAGTTTCTTGCGACCTTTAGCACGACGTGCAGCCAGCACACGGCGACCATTAGCGGTAGCCATTCTCTCCAAGAAGCCGTGTTTGTTACGGCGCTTGCGTTGCGATGGTTGGAATGTACGTTTCATTGTTATTTATGGTTTATGTCCTCTCCCGAGGACGGGTTCTAATCGAAAAAAGCGTGCAAAATTACTACAAATTTTTGAAATGACCAAATTTTGTGTCGAAAAAAATGCAAAAAACTTGAAAATAAGGTTTCGGAGGCCTTATCCCCTCAGTCGAAAATCTCTATTAGGACGTCAAGAGATTTGGGTTGTTGCCAGGTGTCGATATGCTCGGCAAAATAGTCGCACAAGTGTCGCAAGAGTTCTTGCCTTGCGGCGCGCGTAGTAGGCTCGAGCAGCAGTTCAGGATGCGCCTGTTCATCGATGGCGAAACCGAGTTTGGCAGCCAATTCAACCAAAAAAGCCAGGTGGAAATTCTGCGGTTGGTCGGTGGTGTCCAGCAACGGAATAGAGTGGGCAATAAAATCGAACATCGCCTCATCCATCATCGGCATGCGCAAGGTGCGGAAGAGCACTTCGCTCAGGAAAAGCGCGATGGCCTGTTTGTGCGGGTCAGCGGGCGTGGACGCGGGAACATAGATCAGTTGAGAAGTGCGGATGGCGGGTAGCCTACCTCCATCCCCTCCCTGAAGGGAAGGGTGATCTCCGGTTATTTGAATGAGCGAGAAAGGTGCATATGTTCCGGCAGAATGGTGTCGACCGAGTCCATACACCTTATAGTTAATGCGCCCGCCTGTTCGCGTATAGGCGTGCAAGAGGTGGGCTTTATCGGACTGAGGTTGCAGCGCAAGCACTATTGCATCAGTCGTGTGTAACATGGAGAGAGTCGATCAAAGCGCCATCGCTGATACGATGGATAGTCAGGTTTAGTGTTGAATCGTCGAGCGTAAGCACACCGTAAGCGGGTTCGGCAGATGCGCAGTCGGTCGAGTAGATCTGCTGCTGCGGTTTGAGTTGACCGGCACTATTGAGCACGACAAAAGGTGTGCAGCGCATATAACTGTGATCGTGGCCACAGATGACCAGATCAGCCTGGCTGAGCGGGTAACGGAAAGTGGCGTAGATAAGCGGGCAGAAACGATTCTTACCTGCCGGCAGCACCGGATGGTGCATCATGACGACCACAAATCGTCCATCGGCGGTATACATAGCCTGGCGCAACCAAGTGAGCGTGCGTGTGAGGTAAACCAACCGATCTAGAGGATTGGTGTCGATGACAATAAAGCGAAGTCTCGGGAAATCGACATAATAGGTCTCGCCCGGCACCACAGGTCCGTTCTTGGCTTGCGGGAACCAGTCGGGCCATTGTTCGGCGACATGCCGATTTAGCCCCTTGGTATATTCGTGATTGCCCGGACAATTGATGACCGGCAGCAGAGACAAGGGAGTTGGCGCATATTCGCGGAGGAAACGCTGGTAATAGTAGTTATACCCGCGATCGAGCCAGTCGCCCACTTGCGCTACGATTTCCGCATTGGGAACTCGCGCCGCGAGGCTGTCGTAATCGTCTCGGGAAAGTCGGTTGTGGATGTCGCCCAGCAACAGTATATTCAGTGTATCCGGAGAGATCGTATCCAGCCATCCTGCGGACGTGGAGACAAATCCGGGAACCGAATCGTCGGCAAAAGTCGGATAAGTGCGTGAGAGCGTTTCGCCGGTCCAAACGGGTTCGTCGGGCATGCCAAACCACGCCTGCCAACGGAAGGCACACAAAACGATGCCTGCCGCCAGCAGAAGAGTGGCTATGACTATGTAAACCCACCTACGCATTTAGAAGGGGAGATCGCTGGTGTTGTCACCAACCGTTGCATCAAAAGTGCCGGCCGGTGCAGCGTCGATAGGCTCTGCAATAGGTTCCTGGCTGATATTAACCGGTTGGTTAGCAGGAGCAGCGGCAGGTTGAGCAGCTTGAGTGGTGTCACCCTGCTGGATGCGCCAAGCGCGGATAGAGGTGTACCAGCGGCCGTTGAACTCGCGGCTCTCGATATCGAAACTAACAGTTACCAGTTGGTCCAAATCGCACGGATTCTGTTTGATGCGATCTTCTCCAAATACCTCGAAATGCACTTTGCGAGGATATTGGTCGAGCGTTTCCAAAACGTACGGTTGCACCTTCCAAGGGTTACCGTTTTTGCCGATGCCTTCTTGCACAGGCAGTACTTGTATGATTTTTCCTACAACTTCCATATTGATTGTGTAATGTTTGTGTAACGTGTAATGTGTATTTGTTTAGCCTTTGATAGCAGCAACGCCCGGCAGCACTTTGCCTTCGATAGCCTCGAGCAGAGCACCACCACCGGTGGAGATGTACGAAACCTTGTCTGCCAATCCGAACTTGTTGACACAAGCTACGCTATCGCCACCACCGATGAGCGAGAAAGCGCCATTGGCAGTAGCCTCGGCAATGGCATTACCGATAGCACGGCTACCATCGCAGAAATTATCGAACTCGAAGACGCCGGCAGGACCATTCCAGAGGATAGTCTTAGCGCCCTTGATAGCATTAGCAAAATTCTTTTGTGCTTCAGGACCGGCATCCAGCCCTTCCCAACCCTCAGGAATAGCATTGGATGGGAACACCTTCTGGTTAGCATCGTTGCTGAAACTGTCGGCGCAGATTGCATCCGGAGCAAGAACCAATTCTACACCGTTCTTCTTAGCCAATTCCTCTACGCCAAGCGCAACATCCAGTTTGTCCAACTCAACGATAGAACCACCGATCTCTCCGCCGTGTGCCTTAGCAAACGTATAGGTCATACCACCACAGAGAATGAGTTTGTCCACCTTGCCGAGCAGGTTCTCGATAATACCAATCTTGGAACTAACTTTCGAGCCACCCATGATAGCCACGAACGGACGTTTGATATCGCCAAGGACCGCATTAACAGCGGCAACCTCTTTCTCCATCAAGAAGCCCAGCATCTTGTTGTCAGCATCGAAATAATCAGCAATGACAGCAGTAGAAGCATGTTTGCGGTGAGCGGTACCGAAGGCATCCATCACATAGCAATCAGCATACGAAGCCAATGTCTTAGCAAACTCTTTCTGGCGAGCCTTCATCTCCTTCTTAGCTTCCTCGTAAGCAGGATCTTCTTTCTCAATACCAACCGGTTTGCCTTCCTCCTCAGGATAGAAACGCAGGTTCTCGAGCAACAGTACCTCACCCGGTTTTAGATTAGCAGCTTGGGCCTGCGCCTTAGCGCAATCATCAGCAAACTGAACAGGACGACCGATGGCAGCGCTAACTGCGTCCACGATTTGGCTGAGGCTGAACTTAGCCTGCACTTTGCCTTTAGGTTTGCCCATGTGGCTCATGATGATCAGTGCACCACCATTATCCAAAATGTGCTTGAGAGTAGGTAGCGCACCACGAATACGGGTGTCGTCCGTAATCTTGCCGTTTTCGTCCAATGGCACATTGAAGTCCACGCGAACGATTGCCTTTTTACCGGCGAAATTAAAATCTTTGATTGTCATAACAGTTGTATTTAGTTGTTAGTTAATGTTTTACCAATCGATAGAATTGAGGTGGCCCCGATAGACATCGCTGTAGGTTGCCGTCTTGTCTTGCCCACCAAAGAGGTACACGTCGTTATCGCGCACGATAGCGGTTTGTTTCTGTCGTGCCTGGTAGACCTTAGGCAACTGGTTCTTGGAAGTATCGGCTTGCACCCAATTGAGTCCTTCGTCTTCGGAAATTAGTATCTCGCGCCCGAAATAAGTCATCTGGTCGTCCACTCCACCGAACATTAGTAGTTGCCGGTTGTACCAAATAACCGAAATGCCTGTTAGGCTGGTAAACGAGGGGCGATCGATAGAGAACTCCTGCAGACGATAGCCGTTGTTCTCGGGCGTATGGCGCGAATATTCCAGATTCCAGCGCGTGTTGAGCGAAAGGCCGTTGTCGGCAAATCCTCCGATGATCATAGCGCGCTCGCGCTGGCTGGCACTTTGGAAGCAGACAGTAGCAAAATCGCTCACAGGGAATGCATGGCTAGGGCGCAGTCCGCTGAGTGTTAATGCATTATTCTCAAGATACGCCAATTCGTAATCATTATCTTCTCCGGTCAACGCCCAAACCAGTTCGTTCCAGTAGAGCAACATAGTGACTACATTGTACGAAACCGCCAGCGATGTCCATGTCTGCGCGTCCGTTGAGGAATAGATAGCAGAGCCTTCGCCGTAATAGAGCGTGGTGCCATCGCTGATGATCTGCCTTACTTTGGTGCCCGCAGGCAATCCTGTCGGTTCGCCCAAATCGGTCCATGACTCGCCATCGGCAGACGAATAAGCATGCAAGGCAAAGCCATTGTTGGCAATCATGATGAACCGGTCGCCCAATTCCACTACGCGTTGCTCGCTTTCGTCAGCAGGATAGATCTGCGCGCAGATCTGCGTCCACGTGTACAAATCCGGATCGACCTGATGGACCGTAGGACGAATCTCGTACACCTTGGTGTTGGTTCCGTCTTGGGAGCGGATAGTCAGATAGATCGGCAATCGACTGAAATTGAGCGTATCGTAACCGGTCAAAACACAAGTTGTATCCGGTGTTTTCAGCGAAGCAGCACCCGGAGTGGCAGTAAAAACGAAACGTGGAACCACCGAATCCAGACGAGTGCCGAACATGATGGAGTCTTTGTTCCAAACCAATCCGGTATCGAGTCGCTCCTCTACGGTAAATACCGCAGCTGCGAGTCCCGGCATCGAATCATTCTTAGCAAACGAAAAGCCGGACAACTCCGCTACGGAAGATTTGGCCGTAGTCTCTTTGTTCTTCTCGCATCCACACAAAACCAACAGTGCGAGACAGGTTACTATAGAGAAAAGTTGTTTCATTTGATTCAAAAAATATTCACAAATATATTCAAAAATTTGTGTATTTCGGAAAAAAGCAGTACTTTTGTCTCCGAATTGCAAAAATCAGTATAAGATATGTTGTTCAGTTCTCAAATTTATGATTTACGGATGTTGCTTCCCTGGGTTCGCGCTCGTCGTGACCAGTCAGCGCTTCGCGCGATAGTAGAGCAGCAACGCCGTATTATGTCTCCCGAGGATGTAGAGAAGCAGTCCGCGTTGATTATTTCGCAACTGGAGCAGATGTCTGCTTTTCACGAGGCTCGTACGATTCTTCTCTATTATCCCATTCACAACGAGGTGGATTTGCGTCCGTTGTTGAGTCGTTATGAGGGCGAGAAGACTTTCTTGTTCCCAGTCACTCATCGCCACTCGATGGAGGTTCGTCCGTACGATGGCGAGGACATGATGAAGAAAGGTCGCTTGGGTGTGCCGGAACCACAAACTGCTACTTATCACGGTAAGATAGACTTGATTCTAGTTCCCGGCGTTGTGTTCGATAGCCATTGCCATCGAATTGGTCGTGGAGGAGGTTATTACGACAAATTCCTGAAGAGACATCACTCCGCCAAAAAGATAGGCGTTTGCTATTCGTTCCAACTCAAGAAACACGACGTGCCTCATACCTGGCGTGACCAGAAGATGGATCGTGTTGTCACTCCTCAGCAGACCATTGGATAGTCGGTTGACTATCGCGAATACGTTGAATCTCTCTGTCGCTCTCGGCAGAGAGTTTTCTTTCTCCCTTGCGGTAATAATAGATGACGCCGTATAGCTGACACTTCAGCATTTTGGCGTAAGGAAGCAGGTCACGATAATGTTCCTCGACCAGATTCCAAATATTCAGAATGATATCGTCTGCCTGGGTACGCAAAGGTTCCAAGTCGCCCTGTACACGCTCGGTGTTTTGGACATGGAACATGTGCTGGCGGTGATGTTCGCAGAAGATATCATAATGCACCTTCACTTTGTTGATAGCCGGATTGTAAATCGGGAAACCGCCGTTGGCCATACGTTTCTGCTCGCCCTCGATGATCTTCTTTCCCCATTCGAGCAGATACTCCTCGGTTGACAAATCCGGAACTACATGTTGATGCGGATCGAGTCCGTACATCAGTTTCTGCTCTTTCTTGATCTCGCCTCGGATAACAGCTAAGTTGAGAACCTGGATGAAATGCGAGATATACATACGCGCATTCTGCACGATATGGCGGTACTGTTTGTTCGCATTCACCTTGCTGGTGTAGTTGTCTTTGGACTGCATCACGGTATTCTCGAACTGCACCAGAAAACGCTGTGCTTCGCTAAGCACCTTGTAGGGGATGACCTGCTCGGTGTAATCGGCCTCCTGGGCTCTCTGGATAGCATTCTGGAGTGCGTGTAGTCGCGCTAGATCAGTGTTGGGGAGTCGTCTGTACGGCATAGTATTTACGATTTACGAGTTACTAATTGTTCCGCCATGATGCGTAGGCGGTGGCTGGCTTCATTCTGCGGCAGAAGGTCCAGATGTTGCAATGCGACAGCAGTATGTTGTTCCATCTCTGTCTCGCATACATCTCTGATGCCGAGGCGGTTGTAGATCTCGGTTACTCCGGCGATCTTCTCCGCATTATTATCGGTAGTCATGAGCCATTGTAGCAGTTCGGCCTTATCTTCAGCCTCGGCTGTTTCAAGTGCGGTAAGCAGAAGATAGGTTTTCTTGTTGCAGCAGATATCTCCTCCGATGGCTTTGCCGAATGTTTTCGGGTCGCCATAAACATCCAACAGGTCATCCTGGATCTGGAAGGCGATGCCCACGTTGCGGCCATATTCGTAGAGCGCCTGCAATTGCTCTTCGTTCGCTCCGCCCAGATATCCTCCAATGCGCAGCGCGTTAGCCAGTAGTACGGCAGTCTTCAGTTCTATCATCTTCAGATAATCGGCAATAGACACATGGCTGGCATGCTCAAAATCTACATCATATTGCTGTCCCTCACAGATACCAGTAGCCATCTCGTTGAACCAACGTAGCACCTGTGGCAGTTTGTCGGTAGGAATGCCCTCGAGTTGCTTATAAGCCTCTATCAGCATTTGGTCGCCGGAGAGGATAGCTGTGTTTTCATTCCATTTGACATGTACCGTATCTCTGCCACGACGAACAGCCGCTTTGTCCATGACGTCGTCGTGCAAGAGAGTGAAATTATGGAAAATCTCCAAAGCTAGAGCTGCAGAAAGTACGGCGGGTTGCAAGTTTTCATCCAAAGGCTTGCCACTAATGAGTTCTGCCGCAATCACAGCCAATGTAGGGCGCAGACGTTTACCTCCGGAGGCTAAGGTATACTCAATCGGCTCGTACAGGCCACGTGGCTCGCGTTGCCAGTCCAGTTGCGCAATAGCTTGATTGATATCCATCATAGTTTATTCTCAATTATATCGGTTAGCACTTCTTTGATATCGAGTCCGGCAGCTCGTACTTGCTGCGGGATAAAACTGGTGGCGGTCATGCCCGGCGTGGTATTTACCTCCAAGAGATTGATCTTCTCTCCCTCGGTGATGATCCAATCAACACGGATGATACCTTGTGCACCGATGATGTCATACAGTCTCAATGTCTCTGCCTGAATCTTGTCGCGCATTGCATCAGGGATGCGCGCCGGTGTGATCTCGTCCACCTCGCCTTTGTATTTGGCATCGTAATCGAAGAACTCATTGTGTGTTACCACCTCTGTGATGGGGAATGCCACCGCTTTGTCCTTCGTTTTATATACACCGCAAGTCACCTCGGTACCTTTCATGTAGGATTCGCAAATCACCTCGTTACCTTCTTGGAATGCTCGTTCAATAGCCGGATAGACCTCTTCTACGCTCTTTACCTTCGTGCAACCGAAACTACTTCCGCCTACGTTACTTTTGATGAAACATGGCAAACCAAGTGTCTCTGCGATTTTCTGTGCGTTAGGTAATTTCTGTCCTGCGCGCAGCATCATGCTGTTCGCGATATGGAAGCCGAAATAAGACAGGTAATGGTTGCAGGCATACTTGTTGAACGTGAGCGCAGCAGCCAATACTCCACAACACGAATAGGGGATATGGAGCATGTCCAAATATCCTTGCAGAATACCGTTCTCGCCCGGCGTACCATGAATAGTGATATAGGCGAAATCGAAGACGGTCTTCTTTCCATTCAGTGTAAAGGAGAAATCATTACGGTCGATGGGAATACCCGGACCTGTGAGGTCATCGTTGGCAACATCGACGTTAGCCATCGCCATCCACTCCAAGCCATGCAAGCGAACGACCGTTACATCGTAACGATCTTTATCGATAAACGAATAGATACCTTTGGCTGAGCGCAATGAGACTTCGTATTCGCTACTGTCTCCTCCGGCGATGATTGCTATATGTCGTTTCATTTTTAGGGCAGTTTACAAAAATCGGGTGCAAATTTACAATTTTTTTTATATATATGCAAATTTTCTGCCCTTTTTTTGACATTTTTACTCCGTAAAAGTGAAATAAGGCCGCAATCGATCGATGTCTTCTTGTGAAAATTCCGGTAAATCGTTTAATTGCTCGATGTTCTGGAGGCGAATATACTTACGGCGTAATTCGTAGATAGCCTTCGCCTGATTGTAACGCAGATACGGATGACGATACAATTGGTCTGTGCTGCAGTGATTTACATCGAGAGTGCGAATAACTTCAGGATCTGTAACGAAATATTGCAACAATGTATCAAGGTGTAAGTCGGCAAGTGCTTCGTCTGTTAGTTGCGAGGGACTGTAATATCCGCCCAGATCTTCGCGGTAGCGAATGATACGTTGCGCTTTGTAGGTCCCAATACCGCGAATCCACTGCAGTTCAGTAGTATCAGTGTGATTGAGGTCGAGAATGGTGTCCTTTTTGATTCTCTTAGGGTGGTTTAGTCCCACAGAATCGCGCCACAACGAATCAGCCAATCGGGCAGAGTCGTAGCGTAGTTGGCGGTTGGTAGTCCACCGTGCAAAACGAGCGTCATCCACGCGATCTACGGAATCCTTGAAATGTTCCCACCATGCGTCTTTGGCTGCGCGAATACTATCTCTACGCAAACTATCGCGCACTGCTCGCAGGCTATCCGCGGCAAGGAGTGAGTCTGTCGGTATTTCGCGCTGCGGTTGTGGCCACAAAGCGACGAAAAGCCATGTAAATAATGCTATGCCGAATAGCACAGCCGCACCAATATATTGTTCTTTAGCTAACATACATATCCTTGGTTCCGTCCAACAAATGAGTTACTACCAGATCTCCACTCTGCAGTTCTTCTACCGAACGCACTACCCGTCCATCTTTTGTCAATAGACTGTATCCCTGCCGATAGATTCGCTCGGGGTTGCAGGCAAGGAGTCGTTGCTCCAACATCTCGATGCGATGCTTGCGAATCAGTATCTGTCGCTCAGCCGTTTGGCGAAGACGAATGGTCAGTTGCTCGATGCGAGCCATCTGTTCGTCCATTCGGTGGATCAACCATTCTGCCACCGCGGTAGGTGTTTTTAGCGCTTGGTGAGCAACCAAATCCAGAACACTGATATCTCGCGTATGGCCGATGCCGCTAAGAATAGGCAGACTAAACTGCGCACAAACGGCACAAAGGGTATATTGGTCAAAACAACTTAGGTCGGTGGTAGCACCTCCGCCTCGGATGATAGCTACGGCATCCCATTTTTTTGCTTCTTTTTCGATAACCTCTAAGGCAGCCAAAATGGATTTTTCTGCTCCATCGCCTTGCATCGTTGCTCCGAATAAAGCCGTTTGGAAGGCGTATCCGCTATGCTCCAACTGATTGCAAAAGTCGTCGTAGCCCGCTGCTGAGGCAGAAGAGATGACAGCTATACGGCGAATGAGGGTAGGTAAAAGAAGTGACTGCTGCGCGTCTAAGAGTCCATCTGCTTCCAGTTGTGCAATGGTCTGTTGGCGTTGACGAGCCAAACTGCCGACTGTGTAACTTGGGTCGATATTGACGATCGAGAGACTAAGTCCGTAAACCGGGTGAAATTGCACTTCTGTTTCGACCAACACATTCATTCCCGCTTGCAGCGGTTGGCCTGTTTCTGCCTCGAAATAGGTCATCAGCATTTCCTTGTTTCCTTGCCAACAAGTGGCACGCACTTTGGCAGCCAGGATATCGCGCTGACCTTTCTCAATCAGTTCGAGATACATGTGCCCGCCTCGTTCGCTGAGGCTGCTAATTTCCGCTTGAACCCAATAGGTGGGTTCCAAACTTTCGAGCAATACATCTTCGATTGCTTCACACAGTTGTGAGAGAGTATAAGGTGTTTTTGTCATAGCGCAAATAATATACAAAACGTAGTGACTGACCCAACAACACCAATAAGCCACCAGAGGCTTTTGTGTATGGTTAGCCATCCTGTTATCAATGCAGAATAGAGTAGGACTACCATCGTGAGCGAGCACTCGACATGCGTCACGCTGCCCGGTAAACTCTCAATCCATCCTACACTGTGGTTCATCAACCACGCCAAACCGTAAGTGATATAGCCTATGCTTTTTCCGACCAGTGTTCCTCCTAACGCGATAGTGGCTAATCCGCATGGAACCAACAAAGTAGCCAAGGGTAGCACAATGAGATTGGTCAGTAGAAAATAATTGCTCACTTGTCCGAAAACACACATACCAATGGGCAATGTTCCCAATTGTGCAGCAAGGCTGATAATGATAGTTCCAATAGTCCAATCTACTATTCTTAGACCTTTATTTTCAAACGCTTTTTGCAAGTGTACAAATCTTTCAACATCTCTTGCCAAGATGACAATGGCCGTAGTGGCCGCAAAACTCAGCAAAAAGCCTACATTCCATAGGTCGAGTGGTCGCGCCAACAAGATGAGTACTGCCGCAGCAGCAATGGTGTTGACAGAAAATGCTTCGCGGTAGAGGATTCTGCCTATTTCTACGATAGTCAGCATCACAACGCATCGTACCACCGAAGGTGTCATTCCCGTCAGCCAGGCATATCCCCATAACGTGCCTATCAAAACTACGCTGAGTAAGGTGCGTCTTATGCGGTCTTCGTATAAGGGTTTGCGCCTTCCGCCTAAAGTTAAGAGCCACAGGAGTAATCCGTATATAATACCCGTGTGCAATCCACTGACTGCCAAAACATGTGCTGCGCCGGAGGCTTGAAAATGTTGTCTAAGCGTAGGGTCTAAATCTTCTTTGTAGCCTAACGTGAGTGCCGCCGTGGTGGCCAGTTCGTCTTTGCTAAGTCCGGCAGCGGCCAATCGCCGATATAGCCGTTTTTGCAGAGAAGGTTGTGGTGCGGGATTTTGATTGCGCAGAATGGCATATCTGCTCACAAATGCAGTTCCGATAATGCCTTGTCGGCGCAGATAAAGGCCGTAATCAAAATTGTCGATAGAGTCGCCTCGGTGCAATCGTGTTTGAGCGACGAGCGTATCACCTGTCTGTGGTGCGGCTTTGGTACTATCGCGCAGTACATAAATCAGCGCACGTCCTGTGGCAGTTTCTCTGTTCGCCATGACTATTTCTGCCTCATACCGCCAACATTTCTTGGTGTCTCGCGGTTCAGTCTGCACCACAAAAGCATACGAGCACAAACTATCGAGCGTTGCGCATTCGGTGTCGCGCAGCAGATTGACAGGCCATGACCAATAGTTGCATATGAGAAGAAAAAGCACTACGGGAACCAGTAGTACCACCATTGGATATGCGCGCAGACGCTCCATTATGCTTTCATCTGGCGAATAACATCTTCCGGATTTTTAGCGCCAAAGACGGCACTTCCGGCCACGAGGACATCGGCTCCGGCCGCAAATAATTCAGGGGCATTTTGTGCATTCACTCCACCGTCAATCTCGACGAGTGTTTTCAGTCCGCGTCGGTCGATTTCCGCACGGATGAAGCGAATTTTGTCCATCGTCTCGGGAATGAATTTCTGTCCGCCAAAACCGGCAAAAACAGACATCAGCAACACCATGTCCACTTTGTCCAGATATGGAACAAGTCGCTCGACAGCAATGTCGGGATTGATAGTAAGGCACGTACGAACGCCCTTTGCCCGAATGAGATCCAAGATAGGCAACGGATCTTGCACAGCCTCCAGATGGAATCCGACAGACCATGCACCGGCATCGCAGAAACGCTCTACGTATTTCTCCGGATGAACGATCATGAGATGAACATCCAAGGGTTTTGTACAGTATTTACGCATCGGCTCCATCAACGGAAAACCGAATGAGATATTCGGTACAAAAACACCATCCATCACATCTACATGCAGCCAATCTGCTTCGCTGCGATTGATCATCTGTATGTCTTGTTCGAGGTGGCCGAAATCAGCCGAAAGAACTGACGGGGCAATGAGTTTCATAGGCGTTAGTCAAAATCGTTGCAAAGATACAACTTTTTTGTGACATGTGCAAATTATTGTTTGTTTTTTACACATTGACGAGTTTGTATCCTTTGCCGCGTATAGCAAGTATATTGTATCCGATAGGTCGCAAGAAGGAGCGCAAATGGTTGATAAACACGCCTAAAGAACGTGAAGTGAAGGCATTGTCTTCTTTCCATAGCGAAGCTAATATACGGTGTCGGTCAACAATCTCATCCTTGTGTCGACAAAGCATCAGTAGCAGTTCGCTCTCACGTCCGGATAAATGCTGTCCGTCAAAAGTTTGGTGAATGGCGTCAAACAGATGTCCATCTAGATCGAATACGCGCTGTTTGCTTTCTTCGTCTTGTCGAACGCGTCGCATGATAGCCTCGATGCGGCAAATCAGCAGATCCATGGAGAAAGGCTTGAGCTGATAATCGTCGCAGCCAAGTTGGAAAGCTCGCATCTGATCTTCGCGTTCGCTGCGTGTAGTAAGTATGATAACCGGCAATAAGGGTTGGCGATGGCGAATTTCTCGCAACAAATCGTATCCGTTCATTCCAAGGCCTTGTAGTTCCATCAGTACCAAGTCATGATGCGATTGCTCGATCGTGGTGAGTGCTTCTCGCGCCTGAGAAACCGAATGTGCCTTATAGCCACGACTACCCAAATAGTCGCAAAGCACAGTAGCCAGACTGATGTCGCTATCGATGATAAGTAACTTTGTATTAACGGCCATAGGATAGTTGGATTTGAAAATTTTGTGCAAAATTACAACTTTTTTTGCATATTTCAAAATTTTTGTGTACTTTTGCAGCGCAAAAGTTAAAAACCCCTTCCCATAGGCGGCACAAAAGTCAAGTAGATGAGTAAAGTACTATTAATATCCACCGGTGGAACCATTACAATGGTTCGCGCGAAAGAGTCGGGCGCCTTGGTTCCCGCTGACATGAAGACATTCAAAGCCTATATGCCTGAGTTGTCCGAAGGCGATATTCATGTTGATATCCAAGCGTTTGACCCGTTAGTCGATTCGTCGGATGTAGGTCCGGAGAGTTGGGCCAAGATGGCGCAGATGGTCTATGACAATTACGAAGCCTATGACGGTTTTGTGATTCTGCATGGCACCGACACGATGTCTTATTCAGCTTCGGCTCTCAGTTTTATGCTAGAGAATCTGAATAAGCCGGTAGTTTTTACCGGTTCGCAATTGCCGGTGGGAGTGTTGCGTAGCGATGCTAAGGAAAATCTGCTGACGGCGATTGAGATAGCCGCGGCAAAAGATGAAGACGGTAATGCGATAGTTCCTGAGGTGACGATTTATTTTGAGGACCGTTTGTTCCGTGCCAATCGTACCACCAAACGCAATGCAGAGCATTTCTCTGCATTCAACTCGTACAATTATCCTGCGCTAGCGAAAGCGGGAGTGCATATCACGTATCAACCGCACTTGGTTCACTACTGTGATTCTCGCTTGCAACTGAGGTTGCACACGGCGTATGATACCAATGTCACTGTGCTGAAATTGTTCCCCGGAATTCAACCACAGACAGTCAAAGCTATTCTGCATATCAAAGGATTGAAGGCCGTGGTGCTCGAGACTTTTGGCGCAGGCAATGCCCCCACGGCCCAATGGCTGTATCGCGAACTGAAAGCGGCCGTAAGTCGCGGCATCATCATCGTCAATAAAACGCAGTGTAACACCGGGTGTGTGAAGATGGGACTGTATGCTGTTTCGCTGAATCTGCTGAAAGCAGGGGTTATCTCCGGATACGATATTACCACTGAAGCATTGCTGACGAAGATGATGTATTTGTTGGGCGAATTCCCCGATCAACCGGAGAAAGTGAAAGAACTGCTCAATACCAATCTGTGTGGCGAAGTGACGGTGGATGAAGGTTAGTATTTAATTTTAGAGAAACAACGATATGAAAAACTTGGAACCTAAAGGTTTGTGGGAAAGTTTCTACAGCCTGACACAAATTCCGCGTCCAAGCGGCAAGCGCAAAGAGATTGCGGATTTCTTGGTAAACTACGGTAAGGGTCTTGGACTCGAAGTGCTGCAAGACGAAATCGGCAATGTGCTGATTCGTAAACCGGCTAGTCCGGGCATGGAAAATCATCCGGGCGTTATTCTGCAAGGTCACATGGATATGGTGCCTCAGAAGAATAGCGACAAAGTCTTTGACTTTGAGAAAGATGCGATTCAGGCCTATGTGGAAGATAACAAAGAGTGGGTAACGGCTGATGGCACGACGCTAGGCGCAGACAACGGAATAGGCGTAGCCACGGCGATGGCTATTTTGGCAGACAAGAATGCCGTTCATCCGCCATTGGAGGCATTCTTTACCATAGACGAAGAAACGGGTATGTATGGTGCGAATGACCTGAAGAGCGGTTGGCTGAAAGGCAAATACCTACTGAACCTGGATTCGGAAACCGAAGGTGAACTATACGTAGGTTGTGCCGGAGGAATCGATGCGGAGGCTACATTCCGCTATCAGACAGTAGATACAGAAGAAGGCGATATAGCTCTGAAAGTAGAACTGAAGGGCTGTAAAGGTGGTCACTCGGGTTGTGATATCCACTTGCAACGTGCCAATGCTATCAAGTTGCTGTTCCGTTTCCTGAAAGATGCGGTGGCTAATTTTGAGGCACGTCTGGCGTGCGTAGAAGGCGGATCGCTGAGAAACTCTATTCCGCGTGAGGCTTCGGCCATCATCACTATTCCTGCTGACAGTTATCAGGATGTGCAAGATTTAGTAGATCGCTACGAAGATTTGTTCTTGCGTGAGTATGATGGCGTAGATGAAGGTATCTCGCTGACGGCCAAGGAAGTAGAATGTCCGAAGAAAGAAATGCCTGAGGAGATTCAGGACTGTCTGATTCACGCTGTTACGCTTTGTCCGCACGGTGTATATAGAATGATTCCGGAGATGCCGGATATCGTTGAGACGAGCAACAACTTAGCCATCATTGAAACCAAAGAAGGTGAAGTGAAAGTGATTTGCTTGACTCGTTCGAATGTGGAGAGTCGCAAAGAGGAACTAGCTTCGGTTATTCAGTCGGCTTTCTCGTTGGCCGGTGCCCAAGTGGAGTTCAGCGGAGCTTATCCGGGTTGGAAACCGAATTTCAAGAGTGGTCTGCTGAAGACGATGAAAGAGACGTATGTGAAGGAATTTGGCAACGAGCCGCGCATCGTGACTATTCACGCCGGTTTGGAATGTGGCATAATTGGCGCGAAATACGATGGAATGGAGATGATTTCTTTCGGTCCGACGATTGAGCATCCGCATAGTCCGGACGAGCGCGTTAATATAGCAACGGTGCAGAAATTTTATCGCTATGTACTGGCCGCGTTGAAAGCGTTATAATACGACCGGCTGAGACAAAAAAAAAGGAGCGCCCGAGAGAGCGCTCTTTTTTTGTTGTGTAATGTGTAAGGAGTTTATTTACTCTTGCGTTCTAGAGCTTTTAGAGAAAAAAAAGTAGAGGCTCTCATTACAGAGAACCTCTACTATGTGGATATAGACTGGTGACTGTCTCGATTATATCGTACTTATAACGCACTTATATCGCACTTATAACGCACTAAATTTGGCTTTCATTTTTGTTAGTATTATATACACAGTATATAATACAGAGAAGCGGTGCATTTTGTTACTTGGAAAGAACTTCTACGGCTTTCTTGGTGATTTCGTCATCACGTTCGAAGAGCGGGAAGAATCCTTCGTCGCCTAGGATATTGCGCACAATATACGCGTTGAGCAGACGCACGATGAGCGGTTTGGATTTGGCAATTTGCGCTTGGTCGGGTTCGATACCTTTCTCCTTAGCAAACGCCACAAACTCGCGTGTCAGATCTTGCTTGAGCAAGTAGCGTTCCAACGATTGCCAGTCTTTGTATTGATTCAACTGCTTGCGGTGTTCGTCGGTATATTTGTACGCAAACTGATAGGTGTACGCCATATTCACGCAGCGGTTGTACCACGGTGTATAGAGCGAAGTATCACGCCCTACAAAAATATCAGGCATGATACCTCCTCCGCCATGCACGATACGTCCGCTCTTGGTTCGATAGGTGGTGGTGTCTGCAAAATGCACACTATCAGCGGAATAGAATTCGCCGTGCTCGAAGCGGTCGAGCAATTCTTGCTGATAATCAGCCTGGTCGCCCAGTTCGTACGGCTTCTGGATACAACGTCCGGAAGGTGTGTAATAGCGTGCGATAGTGAGTCGTACGGCACTACCATCGTCGAACGGCATTTGCTGTTGCACCAATCCCTTGCCAAACGAGCGGCGGCCGATAATCTGCGCACGGTCGTTATCTTGCATTGCGCCTGCGAAAATCTCGCTTGCAGAAGCTGAGAAATCGTCAATCAGCACAGCCAGTGGCACATTCTTGAATCGTCCGCTACCATCGGCTGCGGCGTCGTAACGCGGATAAGCGCGGCCTTCGGCATAGACTATCTGTTCGCCACGATTGAGGAATTCATTGGCCATGCGAATAGCTTGGTCCATATATCCGCCGCTATTCTCTCGCAAGTCAACGATATAGCTCGTGGCACCTTGCGAGCGCAGTTCTGCCAGGGCGGAGATAAACTCGCGGTAGGTGTTCTCGCCAAACTTGTTGGCGCGAACGAAACCAATCTTCTTGCCGTTGTTCTCGATGATGAATTTAGCATCGACCGAATTGACAGGAATATCGCCACGCGTAATAGTGTAGTGGAGCAGTTCTTTGGTTCCTGCGCGTTGGATACCAATCTTCACTTTCGTGCCTTTTTCTCCACGTAGCGAGCGCATCACTTTCTCGTTGTTGATCTTTTTGCCGACAAAGAGGCTGTCATCAACGGTGATTAGCTTATCGCCTGCCAAAACTCCCACACCTTCACTCGGTCCGCCTGCAATAACGGCAACAATGCGCACTGTGTCTTGCTGAATGGAAAATTGCACACCAATGCCGGAGAACGAGCCTGCCAATTCGGAATTAACCAGTTCCAGGTCCTTCTTAGGAATATACGCCGAGTGCGGATCCAGTTTCTTAACCAGTTCGTCCATCACTTCGTCGGTAATGCTGTCAATATCGAGACTATCGACGTAGGCTTGCTCCATCAGTTGCAAGAGTCGGTCCACTTTGGATTGCTCCAGACTCCAACGACCATTCTGATAGATGATGCGTTGCGCTGAGGCTTTCTGAGTGAGCGCTGAGCCGATGAAGATACCCAAAACAACCGCCAAGACGGTCAGGGTAGGGAGAATATACTTTTTCATTGCTGATTTAGGATTTATGATTGCTGACTTTGGTCGTCCAAGAACACTACTTCGATGCCTGCACGTTTGAGCAATTCAACGCCATCCATGATGCGGTATTCTTCGCCGTACACAACGCGTTTGATGCCCGACTGGATAATCAGTTTGGAGCACTCCAGACACGGACTGGCTGTGACATAAAGCGTAGCTCCATCAGACGAGTTGTTGGAGCGTGCCACTTTGGTCAAAGCGTTAGCCTCGGCGTGCAGCACGTATGGTTTGCTGACGTTATTCTCGTCTTCGCAGATATTCTCAAATCCCGAAGGAGTGCCGTTGTAACCATCGGAGATGATCATTTGGTTCTTGACCAAGAGCGCACCCACCTTGCGGCGTACGCAATAGCTATTCTCCGACCAAGTGCGCGCCATGCGCATGTACAAATAATCGCGTTTGGTTTGTTTGTCCATAAGTTAGATTTATTTGATGATTTTGATACGACCCTGCGGTTCTGCATAGTCGTTCGATATATGACCGCCCAGATTTTTTTCAAGGAATTCCACGAAGATGTCTCGGTAAAGTACATCGCCACGCTCAATCACTTTGCAGTTCTTCAGCATGTCGTAGAATCCGCCACCTGTAACGCAATAGTCGATAGTCCCCACAGTGTAGATTCTGTCCGGATCGATGGGTTCGTATTCGCCGGTAGTCTTATTGAGAACTTCCACGTCGCTAATCGAATGATCGGCCACGCGGGCAGTGAAACGGAGACCGGAAACTTGCGGAAACGAACCATCCTCTAACGGCAGAGAACTGGTGCTTCTGCGCAGCAAATCGATGATGGTAGCTCCGCTAGCCTCAACAACCCACAGATTGTTGTCATAGGGCAGCATATCTGTGATATCGCCATAGGTCAGATCGCCCGCTACTTTCTCTGTACGAATGCCTCCGCCGTTGGCCAACGCAATATCGGCACCGGAGATGATTCGGTAGGCATCGCAGATAATGTCGCCTGCGTTGGTCTCGGCCATGCGCACTTCCTGCTTGCCGGCCGCATTGAGGATGTGCAGAGCAACATCGCTGTGACAAACCACGCGCTGAGTCTGTTCGCGCATCAGATATTCGATGCTATCGGTTACCCATTTCACGCGCTCGTTGCGTTCGCTGAGCGTATTGACAGGCACTAGTTCTGTGCTCAGTTTGCCATTGCGGATGATGAGTCGGCCGATATTGGCGAACTTGGTTCCTGTTTCGGTAATGATAACCGGCAGACCGGCTGCGTTGTGCATAGTATCTTGCGCTACCACCGAATGGGTGTGACCGTCCAAAACAACGTCGATACCCGTGGTGCGACGAATCAGTTGATGCGAATCAACGCCAGTCTGGTTAGGATCTTCGCCTAGGTGAGAAAGAACTATCACATACTTCGCGCCTTTCCTGCGCGCCTGGAGTACAGTGCGTTGCAGCACATCGAAGAAATCTTTTTCGCGCAAGTTGTAGATCTGCTCGTCGCCATTCATAAAGGCCGCCGTCTCTGTATAGAGAGCCGTTGGCGTTGTGGCACCGACAAAAGCAATCTTGGTCTTGCCGAATTTCTTGATGACAAATGGCGCATACACGCTTTTCCTGCAACCCGCCTTGTATAGGTTGGCGCTAACGACGGGTGCGCCGATATACTTCAGCAAATCAGCAGAATGGGCGATAGGATAATCGAACTCGTGGTTGCCCAACGTGATGACATCGTAATTGACTTCGCGCATGATGTCTGCTACGTATTTGCCTCGCGAGAGAGCGCCCGCTGCGCCACCTTGGACGAAATCACCACTGCTGACTACCGCCACAAAAGCCGTATCAGCCGTGGCATCGCGCAGACCGGCCAACACCTGATAACCATGAATGGCACAATGGACATCGTTTTCGTACAAGATGACGATACTCTGTTTCTGTGGCTTTGGCGCAGCCCATACTAACTGGCCAAACAAGAATGCCAGAGTCAAGAATACATAAATCTTTTTCATTGTGCTGATTTTTTGAGGTTATTATTTCGTTTTGTTCAGTAATTCTGCAGCGAACTCGTTGACATTGACTCCGTCAAATGTGCCACTCGACATCATGAGCAGCGCGGTATTGGTATAATCCAACGTCCGTAAGCGATCTTGCAACGCTTGGCTGTCAGTGAAAACCTCCACATTTTTCGTGCCAAACGCATTGCGTACTTCGTCCGCCGTGATAGGCGTGAGACGTTTATGCTCGATTACCTTCGGATTGAAATAGACATAGGCGATATCTGCCTCTTGCATACATCCTTTGTATTGCGGCAGGAAATCGGCCATCAGGCTGGAGAAAGTATGCAGTTCCATCGCAGCCACCAGTTGCTTCTGTGGATAGCGTTCACGCACCGCGTTGACAGTTGCCTTGAGTTTGCTAGGCGAGTGAGCGAAATCCTTGTACGCCACGCTATCGGCTGTTTCGTAGATTTTCTCCAAACGATTGCTAGCTCCGGTGAACGTGCTGATCTCGCGGTAGAAAACGTCCGGCGCAACACCGATGCTATGACAAGCCAACATAGCTGCTTGCAGATTCTGCATGTTATGTTTGCCGAAAACCTGCATCTCTACCGGTCCATCGTACGCCTCATAAGGAACGCAGACGATGTCTTTGCGAGCATGCTCGGCTATGTTGCGCAGATTCTCATCGCCCTTGTAGTAGATGAAGGTGCCGTTGGGTTCGAAACTATCAACAAACTGGCGGAATGTATCTACGTATTGCGGGAAGGTGGGGAAAACATTGATATGATCCCATGCAATGCCCGTCAGAATAGCCACGTGCGGATGATACCAAAGGAATTTGCTGCGCAAATCCAGTGGACTAGTTAGGTATTCATCGCCCTCGAACACCGCATATTTGGCCGTATCGCTGAGGCGTACCATCCGTTCGAACCCCTCAATCTGCGCGCCAACCATATAATCGGCTTCGATATCCAAACGGTTGAGCACATACAGAATCATCGAAGTGGTCGTAGTCTTACCGTGACTGCCACCTACCACGATGCGGATTTTGTCTTTGGTCTGCTCGTACAGATACTCGGGGAAAGAGTAGATCTTCAGTCCCAGTTCGCGTGCTCGAACCAATTCCGGATTATCCTCACGGGCATGCATGCCGAGAATGATGGCATCAATATCCGGAGTAATGCGCTCCGGATGCCACCCCATCTCCGCGGGCAATAAACCGGCATTGCGCAAGTGCGTGAGAGCGGGATCGAAGATCTCGTCATCAGAACCGGTTACTACGTACCCCTTCTTACTGGCTACGGCTAATGCCAAGTTGTGCATCGCCGCGCCGCCTATGGCTATAAAGTGGATTCTCATGCAAACAGTTTGCCGAACTCGGCGTGCGAGATAGCTTTTTTCTCAACCTTAGCTACGCCCTTCAGCGCTTCGTAGATTTTGTTCTCTGCTACGCGCTCAACGATGCCACGCAGTTGGTTCTCCTGTTTCAGCATATCGTTAGCATACTGAGTCAGATACTGGTCGTCAACGTGCATCAGGCCGTATTGCATAAATTGCATGCGTGCCACTTCTTTGGCGTAAGCTTCCACATCCTCTTTCTGTACATCGACATTGTATTCCTTCATCAGTTGGTCTTTAGCCAAGTGCCATTTCAGTTCTTCCAACATCTTCGGGAAATCTTTTTCCAATTCTTCTGCGGTCATCTTTTCGTTGGTAGCGAGTACCCAACGTTTCAAGAAATCCTCCGGGAACGATACGTTCTCCATCTTTTTCATGATAGCCTCTTTGGCATCCAAACCAAATTTGTATTTGCTATCTTCGGCCATGTTGGCTTCGATTTCGGCTTTCACTTTTGCGCGAAACTCTTTCTCGGTCTTAGGAGCGTCCTGACCATATACTTTGGCGAATAATTCAGCATCAATCTTAGCTGCTGCGTGGCGGGTGATCTCCTGAATCTCGAAAGTAAAATCGCTCTTCAACTCTTGTGCCTGTTCCTTGGTGATTCCCAGCATTGAACTGATTTCTGTCTCATGCTCGTAGGCTTTTGCAGGGTTGAAGGTGACTACGTCGCCCTTTTTCGCACCGAAGAATTTCTTCTGCTGCGTTTTTTGCTTCATGTATTGCGGATTGAGAACGGCATTCTCTTTTACGATTTCGCCGCCTACCTCTTTGCACAGACCTTTCACGATGTCGCCTTCTGCCACTTCTTCTGCAGGAACATAGTCGCCGAAACGCTCGCAGTAACTTTTCACTTGGTTCTCTACCATTTCGTCGGTTACCTCAATCTCGTATTCGGTCAGTTTGTTCTTGGCGGTCAGTTTAGCATCAAACTCCGGAGCCACTGCGATATCGAATGCAAAGGTAAACGTGTCTTGCGTGTCCATGTCGATAGCAGGAGTCAGTTCGTTGTTTGGCAGTGGATCACCCAGGATTGCCAGTTTGTTGTCCTCGATGTGTTTCTGCAGGTTTTCGCCTACCAATTTGTTCAATACGTCGGCCAGAATCCCCTTGCCGTACATTTTCTTAACCAGACCTACAGGCACCATCCCCGGACGGAAACCCGGAACCTGTGCTTTCTGGCGAACTTGTTTCAGTTGTTTGTTGACTTCTTCCTGATAATCAGCCGGCTCCAGAGTGAGCGTAATGACGGCTTTCAGGTCTTTGATTTCAGATTGTTTGATTTGCATAATATATAAATGTTAGATTTTAATTTTCAATGAAAAGAGTCTCTAGACTCTGCCTGCGCGTTTGCGTTCCAGTTCGTCGAGAATGATCTTGCGGATACGCATAGCGTGCGGAGTTACCTCTACGTATTCATCTTCTTTGATGTATTCCAGTGCTTCCTCCAGACTCATTCTGACAGGTGGCGCTAATACGGCTTTGTCGTCCGACGATTTGGTACGCATGTTCGTCAGTTTTTTGCTCTTGGTCACATTGATGACGATATCGCCTTCTTTGGCATTCTCGCCAACAACCTGGCCGGCGTACACTTCCTCTTGCGGGTCGATAAAGAATTTTCCGCGGTCTTGCAGTTTGTCCAACGCGTATGCATAGGCCGTTCCCGCTTCCATTGCAATCAACGAACCATTGTTGCGTTTCACTATCTCGCCTTTCCATGGCTGATACTCCAGGAATCGGTGGGCCATGATCGCTTCGCCCGCACTCACGTTCATCACGTAGGTGCGCATACCCATGATGCCGCGACTTGGGATGGTGAATTCCAGATGTACGCGGTCGTTCACCATCTCCATCTTGGTCATCTCGCCTTTGTGAGTCGAGACGAACTCGATGATTTTGCCCGAACACTCTTCCGGCGTATTGACTGTCAGCATCTCTACTGGTTCGCATTTGACGCCATCTATCTCTTTAACGATGACTTGCGGCTGACCGACCTGCAGTTCATAGCCCTCACGGCGCATGGTCTCGATGAGCACGCTCAGGTGGAGCACACCACGACCGTACACGCGCCAACTGCTTTCTTCCGTACCTTTCTCCACGCGCAATGCCAGGTTTTTCTCCAACTCTTTGTTCAGTCGGTCTTGGATGTGACGACTGGTTACATATTTACCATCTTGGCCGAAGAATGGACTGTCGTTGATGCAGAAGGTCATACTCATCGTCGGCTCGTCAATGGCAATCGGCTTGAGTGCCTCCGGGTTCTCTGCATCGCAGATGGTATCGCCTATCTCAAACCCGTCAATGCCAATCATGGCGCAGATGTCGCCGTTCTTTACTACATCGGTCTTCACGTGCCCCATGCCCGAGAAGGTGTGCAATTCTTTGATTTTGGTTTTTACCATCGTGCCATCTTTCTTGGCCAACGTTACCATTTGCCCATCTTTGAACTCGCCACGATGAACGCGACCGATAGCTATTCGGCCCACGTAACTGTTGTAGTCTAGACTGGTAATCAACATCTGTGGCGTACCCAGATTTTCTTCCGGCGCAGGGATGTACTCTAGAATAGCGTCCATCAGGTCGGTCAAGTCGGTTGTCGGCTTCTTCCAATCTAGCGACATCCATCCATTTTTAGCAGAACCATACAGGGTCTGAAAATCCAGTTGGTCATCTGTCGCATTTAGGTTGCACATCAAGTCGAAAACTTCTTCCTGAACCTCATCCGGACGGCAATTTAGTTTGTCCACTTTGTTAATGACAACTATCGGTTTTAATTCGAGTTCCAAGGCTTTTTGCAACACAAAACGCGTTTGAGGCATTGGACCTTCGAATGCATCGACGAGCAGCAATACGCCATCCGCCATGTTCAGCACACGTTCTACTTCGCCTCCGAAGTCGGCGTGCCCCGGAGTATCGATAATGTTGATTTTCGTACCTTTGTACTCAATCGCTACGTTCTTGGCCAGGATGGTTATGCCGCGTTCGCGTTCCAGGTCGTTGTTGTCTAGAATTAGTTCGGGCTTACCTTCTCCTGCGCCTTCTTTGGCTTTTACTACATTCGCCGTGTATAGCATTTTGTCGACTAGAGTCGTTTTGCCGTGGTCCACGTGCGCAATGATTGCTATATTTCTGATGTTTTGCATAAGCTGATTGTTTGTATGGCCATATTTAGCCAAATTAAAATCGGGCGCAAAAGTAGTAAAAAAAAATGACATACGCAAGAGCGTATGCCAATTTTTTGGAAAAATAAGTATTTTTTATTGATACTTAGTATCTCGGACGTCCGGGTTGAACGGCATCCATCAGTTTGTCGTAATCCGATTTGAAGCGGAGTACATCGCGCAACGTGTAGTAGTTCTCCGGATCCTGGCAGTACGGATAAGCGTAGCGCAGGAAATCCACTTTGCGGTCTTCCATTGTGAAACGGTTGGCCATACGAGCTAAATCGTTGGTGCAGAAATGACCCAGAACAACGCATAGTTGAGCTATCTCCATACGTTTGTCGTCGTACGGCTGTTTCTCCAAAACTTGGAGAACCATTTGCATTTGGTCTGGTTGGGCGCAGATAATCATCTTTGGTGCGGGGCCTTGAGGTCCTGGCTGATGGCCCGGATGGCCCGGTTGAGGACCTGGGTGATGAGGATTGTGATGTCCTTGTGGACCGGGTTGCTGACCTGGATGATGGGGATCGTGATGACCTTGTTGTGAATGATGCTGGGCAGGAGGATTCTGCTGCGGTGGTTGCTGTCCATGATGATGCTGTGCCATACCATAAACAGTGGCCATACTAAGCATCAATACAAAGAATAGTTTTTTCATACCTGTAGGTGTTTTTGAATATATTAGTACTGATTTTACTTTTATTCGCAAATATCGCTGCAAAGTTAATACTTTATTCGGACATATGCAAATATTTTCGCAAAATATTAAACAAATGGGCACGATTCTTAATCCCTGATTATGTCTTTGCAACAATCGTGCCAAAGGTGTTTTGGCCGGTTGCGAACAAAAAATTAAGCCAAATATTTGCGTATGTCAAAAAAAAGCAGTACTTTTGCCCCGCAAAAGTCCGAAAACAAAACAGCAACATGTTTTTAAGTATACTAAAATCGAAAATTCACCGGGTTAAGGTGACTGAGGCAAACCTCGACTATATCGGTTCTATCACTATTGACGAGGAGTGGATGGAGGCGGCCAATATCTACGCTGGCGAGAAAGTGCAAGTGGTGGACAATACCAATGGTGCGCGTCTCGAGACCTACGTTATTCCCGGCAAACGGGGCTCCAAATGTATCTGCATCAATGGTGCGGCTTCTCATCTTATTCATGTAGGTGACACAGTTATTATCATGGCTTATGCGTTGATGACGCCAGAAGAAGCCAACTCATTAAAACCGGCGATAGTTTTTCCCTGATGCCTTTTTTTGAACTACATAGCGAAGCAAAGGGTGTTGGGCCAAGAGCGGGTGTGCTGCACACTGATCACGGAGACATCCTAACGCCGATTTTTATGCCGGTTGGTACAGTAGGAACCGTTAAGGGGGTACATCGTACTCAACTGGAAGAAGATATCAAGGCACAGATTATTCTAGGCAATACCTATCATTTGTTTCTCCGTCCGGGTACGCAGATCTTGCGCCGGGCGGGTGGATTGCACAAGTTCGAAGGATGGAATCGCCCTATTCTGACCGATTCCGGAGGATTCCAGGTCTTCTCGCTTACCGATATCCGAAAGATGAACGAAGAGGGAGTCCGTTTCAGTAGTCATATTGATGGTCGTAAACTGATGTTTACTCCTGAGAATGTGATGGATATCCAACGTGAGATCGGTGCCGACATTATGATGGCTTTCGATGAATGCTGTCCTGGAACGGCCGACCGCACTTATGCTAAAGATTCGATGGACCGTACTCATCGTTGGTTGGACCGTTGTATCGCTCAGTTTGACAGTACCGACGATCTCTACGGATACAAGCAACATTTGTTCCCTATTGCGCAAGGTTGCACTTATCCGGAACTTCGTCAGGATGCTTGCAAACGGCTGCGTGACCTCGATCGCGATGGCTATGCCATAGGTGGACTGGCTGTAGGAGAACCGACGGAAGTGATGTATAGTATGATAGAGGTCTGCAACGATATTCTGCCGCAAGACAAACCTCGTTACCTGATGGGCGTTGGCACACCTTGGAATATCCTGGAGGCCATCTCTCGCGGAGTAGATATGTTCGATTGCGTGATGCCTACGCGTAATGGCCGTAATGGCATGATTTTTACATGGCAAGGTGTCATGAATATGCGTAACAAGAAGTGGGAAGATGATTTCTCTCCGCTAGATCCGTACGGCACCAGTTTTGTAGACTCGGCTTATACGCGCGCCTACGTTCGCCACCTGATTCACGCAGAAGAGATGTTGGGACTGGAGATTCTCTCAATCCATAATCTGGCGTTCTATTTGGATTTGGTGGGCCAGGCTCGTCAGCATATTTTAGCCGGCGATTACGCATCGTGGATGGACAGCGTGATGCCGAATATAACCAGAAGGTTATAAGTAAGTAATTAGCGTTTGGAATCGTGGGATTAAAATTGCTTGATAAATATATTATCCGGAAGTTTCTCGGCACATTCTTCTTTTCGATTGTGTTGATTTTGTCTATCGCTATCGTCTTCGATCTAACGGAGAAGATGGACGATTTCTTCGAGAACCAGGTTCCGTTGAGCGAAATCATCTGGGATTATTATATTCCTTTTCTGCCATACTATATGAATATGTTCAGTTCGCTGTTCATCTTCATTTCCGTGATATTCTTCACCACCAAACTGGCGGGCAACTCAGAGATTATAGCCATGCATGCCACAGGCATGAGTTACCATCGTTTGATGGTTCCTTATGCCATTTCTGCCACTATCCTTTGTGTCTTGGCTATCGTGCTCGGCGGATGGGTTATTCCGCGTAGTTCAGAGCGTATGCTCAATTTCACGGACAAGTATGTCGAGCACTTCACTTCTGTCAGCGCGCGCAATGTGCAACTGGAGGTAGAACCGGGCACCATACTCTATATCGAATCATTCCAAAAGCACTCGAATGTAGGTTATCGCTGTTCGTTGGAGAAATTCGAGGGCAAATCGCTCACGTCGCGTATCATTGCCGACCGTATTCATTATGATTCGCTCTTCTGTTGGCATCTGGACCATTATACCCAACGTGTGTTTGAGGGTATGCGCGAGACTCTAACGCAAGGCGAGAATATGGAACTCACTCTGCCCATCACGCCCGATGAGATGTTTATCACGGCGCAACAAGCGCAGCAGATGACTAATCCGGAACTGTTGCATTACATGCAACGCCAACGCGAACGTGGTTCGGGCAATGTGAAGGCTTTTGAGGTAGAGTGGCACAAACGTTGGGCATCGCCTATCGGCGCATTCATCATGACCTTGCTAGGCGTTACGATGTCTAGCCGTAAAGTGCGCGGTGGAATGGGAAAGAACCTGGGCGTAGGTATTGTACTGACAGCCGGCTATATCTTGTTTTCTACGGTCAGCACCACTTTTTCGGTCAACAATGTAATGTCTCCTTTTATGGCCGCTTGGCTGCCCAATTTTGTTTTCCTGGCTATTTCTATTCCGCTCTATATCCGAGCAAGTAAATAAAAAAAGGCTCCGTTTCGGAGCCCTTTTTATTAAATCCAACGTACGTAGCAGAAATCCATGCGGTGAGGTAGTAGTTCGTGGCGCGGATAGAGTCGCAAGCCGAATTTCATACCTCCTGCATAATCGAGTTGGTAGTTCATTTCGAAGAACAGATGACTGCCTTCTGCCTTCACCAACTGGAGTGGCTCTACTTCGTAGAGTTTATCGTTGTTGTGAGTCGAAGTACGTATAGCCACTAGGTCGATACCCAGGCCCTTGTCATTCAGGTCTTTGGTGTCTAGTTCAACAGCTACGCGGAACTTGTCGCCTACGTTCATGTTGGCCAATTCTGGCATCTCAACGTGAACGACCTCAATCTCATCCCAGTGGGCAACCATATTCTCTTTCCATGCAGCCAGTTCTTTTGCCACCTTGTAGTTGTCTTGCAGCAACAGGTTGTGGCGCTTAGCCAGTTTGTTGTAGAATTTTGCGAAATAGTCGTCCATCATACGTTTCATGGTGAAACGCGGAGTAATCTTGGTAACAGATTTCTTGATATATTGAATCCACTCTGGGCTATAACCCTTCGAGTTCTTAGCGTAGTACAACGGGATAATCTCGTTCTCCAGGATTTGGTAGATAGTAGCAGCGTCTAGCTGATCTTGGTGAGCCTGATTCTCGTAGGTACGTTTCTCGGTCAATGCCCATCCTGCGCCTTCTACGTAGCCCTCGTACCACCAACCGTCTTTCACCGAGAAGTTGAGCACACCGTTCATCTGAGCTTTCTCGCCCGATGTTCCGGATGCCTCCAACGGACGAGTAGGAGTATTCAACCAGATATCGACACCCGAGATCAGACGTTTTGCCAAGCGCATGTCGTAGTTCTCCAGGAAGATGATCTTGCCCAGGAATTGCGGCATACGACTAATCTCGATGATACGTTTGATCAGTCCTTGACCTCCGCCATCTGCCGGGTGAGCCTTACCTGTGAAGAGGAACTGAACAGGGTAATTCGGGTTATTAACCAGTTTGTCCAAACGCTCCAGGTCTGTGAAGAGTAGGTGAGCACGTTTGTAGGTGGCAAAACGACGACCGAAACCGATGATCAGGTTGTCCGGTTTCATCTCGTTTAGTGCGCGCACGATGCGAGCGGGATCTCCCTGACTCTTCATCCAGTCCTCGCGGAATTGTTCCTTGATGTAATCCATCATCTTGCGCTTCAGCCCAATACGCGTTGCCCAGATTTCCTCGTCTGGTATATCTGCGTAGGCTTTCCACATATCCAGATTCGACTGGTCGCTCATCCACTCTTTCGGCAGATATTTCTTGTAAACTACTTTCCAGTCGCTAGCTGCCCAAGTCGGCATATGCACACCATTGGTCACATAGTCCACGTGCAATTCTTCTGGGAAATAGCCTGGCCAAACGGGCGAGAACATTTTCTTGCTCACTTCGCCGTGCAACCACGATACACCGTTCGCCTCTTGACAGGTGTTCAGTGCGAATACCGACATCGAGAATTTCTCGGTGTTGTCGTCTGGATTGGTACGACCCATGCCGATCAAGTCGTGCCAGTCGATGCCCAACTTAGCAGCATAGTCGCTCATGTATTTGTAGAACAGACCTTCTTCAAAGTAGTCGTGACCTGCAGGAACAGGCGTATGGCAAGTGTACAAACCACTAGCGCGAACGACTTCTTTTGCTTGGTTGAAGGTCAGACCTTCGTCTTGAACCAAATCTACCAGGCGTTGCAGACCCATCAAGGCTGCGTGACCCTCGTTGCAATGGTAAACATCTTTCTTAATGCCCAGTTTCTTCAGGGCTAGCATACCACCGATACCCAACAGAATCTCTTGTTTGATACGGTTCTCCCAGTCGCCACCATACAGTTGATGAGTTATTTGGCGATCCCATTCGCTATTCAGCTCATTGTCAGTATCCAATAGATACAGATTCATACGTCCTACTGCCACGCGCCACAGATAAGCGTGAACTGTGCGGCCTGGATAAGGAACATCTATCACCATGTTCGAGCCATCAGCCTCTTTCATCTGAGTGATAGGTAGGTTCGAGAAGTTCTGTGCCTCGTAGTTGGCTATTTGCTGTCCTTCCGGGCTCAGTGTCTGGGTGAAATATCCGTAGCGATAGAGGAAACCAATGGCATCCATATCTACGTTGCAATCGGAAGCCTCTTTGATATAGTCGCCGGCCAGAATACCCAGACCGCCCGAATAAATCTTCAGAACGTGGGTCAGACCATACTCCATCGAGAAGTATGCTATAGTTGGTTTTTTCTTGTCTTTTGGTGTGTCCATGTATGCACGGAATTCGGCATACACTTTGTTCAGATTAGCCATGAACTTCTCGTCTTTCGACAGTTCTAGCATTTTCTCATAGCTAATGATGTTCAGTAGCACGATGGGGTTGGAGTTGGCGCGGTGCCATGCTTCGTTGTCGATGTAGCGGAAGATGTCTTTCGCATCGCCATTCCATGTCCACCAAAGGTTGTAGGCTAATTCTTGTAGTTTGCTTAGGTTAGCGGGAAGAGTGGCATGTATATTGCATTCTTTCCACGCGGGTTGATTAACGTTACTTACTTTGATTTTCATATAAATGATTGATTGTTTGTCTGTGTTATTTTCAAAATCGGCCGCAAAATTACAAAAAAAAAATGACATACGCAAGCGCGCATGCCACTTTTTCTATTTTGTCAATCTTATTTTACTTCCGTGCCTAAGATGTCGTAGGTCTTTCCGTTTCGTAAAATCAAGACTCTACCATCGCGTAGCACTTTTTTTCCATGTTCGCTAGTCGTCTCACTTTCAGTGCTTTCGATGGCTTCTGATGGTGTGCCGTAACTAAACCGGATAGTAGACCCGAAGTGAGAAGTGCCTTCTCCGGAAAGAATAGGTTGGCTCGATTCATCATAAGCCAGACTGATTTGACCATCGACGAGATACCAAACTGCATGTACCCAACCATCGTTGTCGAGCAAGGTTACATAGCACGGAATCAGCACATTGCCATAACGGCCCATGGAAGCGCTGAAAGAGCCCTCTGCCTCTGAATCGTCAATTGGATAAACGCCCGCAGCAGGGTAGGCCACAGAAGTGAACAGGCCCAGGTGAACATAAGCTCGCAGTCCATTGACATCTGCTTCGCGCTGCGTTAGAACGATATCCAATACTCCATCTCGGCTGACTGTCTTGCTTTCCCAAACTAGCGAATCCAGAACAATTGTGATGGTCGCAATAGTCTGTTGCTCGTCTATGTATGGCTGATCCTCTAGATCAACCTCATCGTCCGGTTGCGGATAATAGATGATATGCGGGTCTTGTGCGAACGAGAACGTATATTCGCTGCCGATAGTATCGGTCAACCGCATCGCATAGGTCCATTCTTGGCCCGCAGTAGGCGTCAGGGCGAGTGTTATGGTGTCAAACACATAAGGTTCGCCGCCAAAGAAATAGGCATTGAAATCGGCTTGATCTTGATACATTTGAACACCCTCCAACAGATGAGTTTCCAGCGAATAAATACCCTCGGTCAGCGCCATTGGTTGAGGCAAAACAGCATCTAGCAGCACATTCGGGAAACTTTGTTTCCCGTTGAAGAAATTAAAGGTGTAGCGATATTGATTGTTGGTGCTGTCCGACAAATTGCTCAGATACGTGATGACGACCGAATCAATAGCCAGTTCCACTTTTTCTGCGGCGGGTGGCACATCATCCGGATGGTAGAGCATATTATAACTCCGCGCGTTGACACGAATGGTGGAACCGTTGTGCGAGAGCGCCTCGCCCACAATGAAAATAGTATCGGTGGCGGTGTTGTAACTCACCAGAAGCGAGCCGCTTACCAGGTAATAAGGCGTATAACTACCCCAATTCTCCTCGTCGCGAATAGCCACGTAGCACGGATCATCGTTTTGCAATCCCAGATAACCTTTCGAAGCGGTCAATGTGCCCGCAAGGCCTGTTGTATCGATGCTGTAAGTGCCTTCTGGCATCGCCATCTCTGAGGACAAAAGGCGCAACTCAATCCAGTTGTAGGTCTCGTTGGCCATCTCATTGAGTGTCACCTCGATGTAACCTTCGCGTTCGCGGAAATGAACCACATCGGCCGTAAAATCAATCGTGCTAATTTCTGTCGGCTCAAAGCGGTAGGGGTCTTGTTGAGGTACGACATCGCCACTTTCTTTGTACGCAAACGTGAACGGAGCGATATCGTAGGTATAGGCCGTATTGTTGCGGCTGGCAGTGATAGAACCGCTCAGGGTGCATGTGCTGTCGTCAACGGCCACGATGGACAACGTGATAGGCGAATCTTCGTCGCTATAGTACCACATATCCACCGCGCTACCGTTGGCTTGAGTCTTGTGAACATAGCACCCCACGTATCCAATCGTTTTATCCGCGGCAGAGAAAGAGCCGATGGCCGATTGGGTGCTAGGCCAAACGTCAAAAGCAACTTCGTATTCGCCGCTCGTGGTATGCGCCTGAACAGTGACAAAGTAATTGGCTTTGTCCACTGTCATGTTTTCTATTTGTACGGCCGTTGCTGTCAGGTCGTAGGCCGCATACACACTCTGCAGCAGGCCCAAACACAGAACAACGAAAAATAATCGTTTCATCGTCATTATTGGATGAGCGCTCCTTGCAGATTGTACAATTGGCCGTTTCTCTCGATGTAAACAACGCCCTCGCGGCTGATTTTGCGAGCATTGGAACGGCTCTCGGTATTCTCAATACCGGTGGCTCCGGATGGGGTGAGCGTTGCATTCTCGCCATCGAAGCTGAAATCGATTCCCTGGCCACCATTGTTACTGTTGAAATAGTAATAATGTGTTGCCTCGATACGCCTATTGCCCGTTACGGCCAGATAATTCATGTCTAGGTCAGTGCAAATCAGTGGTCCACCGCTGAAATTGTATGTGTTGGTGCCTGTACTAACAATCGTTATGGAACTAACAGAATCGTTGGATAGGTAACGCTGTTTGGGCGTTTTCAGGTCTTTGACATAGCAGCTCGAACTCCACATGAGTTTACTGCCGTTTTTCGTAGCATACGAACCAACGATACTCGTGGGCTCTGCTCCTTCGGTATAAAGCGCCAGTTGCACCTCATAATTGCGAATCTCGTTGGTCTCGCGATTCGAGCCACTGCATTGCATCGTTAGGAAATAGCGGTTCTCACCATAATCGCTGACACTGTCTTTGATGCTCAGGCCGGTTACAGTCAGGTCATACGAATAGAATTGCTCAACATACTCGTCCGAATAACCGAAAACATACGGAGTCTGTCCGATGCCTTGATTCAGAATTTCATCTGCATTATAACTATAGTTATAAACATACGTATTACTTAGGTTCACGCGAGTGGCAAAACAGAGGCGACAAGCGCTGATGCTATATTGGTGCTCACTAATCTTGTTGATGACAAAGGTAGAAAGCGAATCCGGATGAAGTACGCGTGTGGTCGAGCCTGAAGTAAACTCTGAAGTGACAAGATTGATCGTCTGGTCATTCACATTAGCACTCGCACTGGTTGAACTTGCACCTTCGGTGGTATAAACACCTTCCAATGTGTTGTCGTCCGAATTCAGCACCACTTTGACTGTTGAGGTGTAGGATGTGGTCGGCTTAGAAGAGTACTCTGCGGTGTTTTTGCATTTTTGCTCGAAAGTAACGGTAAATTGATGTTTCGTCGAACTTGCGAGTGTGTCAATAGAGATACTTGTAATTCCGCACAAGTAGTTGTAATTACTAGCATTCAGGGTAAGACAAGTTAAGCAAACAGAGAAAAATAGAGTAAATAATTTTTTCATTTAATAAGTGATTTTTGATGGTCATTTAACAATTTTGCGGCGCAAAGGTACATAAAAATTTCGACATACGCAAATATTTGTCAAAAACTGCATTTTTATATATACTATGTATATATATTCAATTTATTGACGAGACATAAACGAGACAATCACGAGACATTATCAGGAACGGAGCAAACTTTTGGGCTTCAAAATGTACTCTGATTAAGATTTTACCCCTACGGGTGTATAACGTGGTTTGACCGAGACTTTAACCTGACATAAACGAGAGCACTACCTGACATTTTCGACCTCAAAAAATGTACTCTCGTTAAGATTTGCCGCAAAATCACAAAGAAATTTTGACATATGCAAATTTTTTCGTAACTTTGCACCCACAAATGAATAATGTGAAGATAATAGAACAGGAGATAATACGTCGTCGCGACATGCGCGATGTCTTCACTTTTACCATCGATCCCGCTGACGCGAAGGATTTTGACGATGCGCTCTCGTTCGCAAAAAACGAAGATGGCACCTTCCAAATCGGCGTACATATTGCCGATGTCTCGTTCTATGTCAAACCTGGCACGCCCACCGATGACGAGGCTTATCGCAAGGGAACAAGCGTCTATCTCGTAGATCGCGTGATTCCAATGTTGCCCGAGTCGCTTTGCAACGACCTTTGCTCACTTCGTCCGAACGAAGACAAACTCTGTATGTCCGTAGTCTTCACAATGGACGAAAAAGCCGCGGTGCTTAAGCACAAAATTTGCCATACGGTCATTCGCTCCGATGCACGACTCAATTACAACCAAGCGCAGCAAATCATAGAAGGTTCCGCGCCGCAACTCTCTCCCTTGGAGAGAGCGTCCGAACTCACGGAAGCTATTCTCATACTCAATACTTTGGCGCAAAAACTGCGCGCAGAACGAATGGCCAAAGGCGCGCTGATGATTGAGCAAGACGAAGTTCATTTCCGCTTGGACGAACACCATCAGCCCATTGATATTTATTTCGAACATCCCACCGAAGCACACCACTTGATTGAGGAGTTTATGTTGCTCGCCAATCGCACGGTTGCCACTTCTGTTGGCTCGCGGCCGTTTGTCTATCGTGTGCATGACAAACCTGATGCCGACAAACTGGATGAACTAGAGCGGTTTAAGAAGCGAATGGGACGACGTTTGCAACCGCAAGTCGTTGATTTGCTGCTGATTCGCGCGCAAGCTAAAGCTGTCTATTCAACCTACAATATCGGTCACTACGGACTCGCTTTTTCCCATTATACCCATTTCACTTCGCCCATTCGCCGATACCCCGATTTGATGGTTCATCGCCTTGTGGACAAGTATATTCTCACAGGCAAAAAAGATACGCCCAATCGCGAAGAAATGGAGATGATGTGCGAGCATTGTTCCGCCTGCGAACAAGAGGCTCAACAGGCCGAGCGCGACTCTATCAAACTCTTCCAGACGCTTTGGATGGAGCAGCATTTGGGAGAAGTGTTTGATGGTCATATTAGTGGCATAACCGATTTCGGATTCTTTGTCCAACTGGACGCTAGTCGTTGCGAAGGACTGATTCACATGGAGTGCATCGAGCATCCGGAAGATTTTGTCCTCGGCGATCCCGTTCGTGTGCAAGTGGTCCGCGTAGATACCAATCGCAGCCAAATTGACTTTGAATTTGCCTAAAAGTGCAAAAAATACGAGATTTTCACCTTTCAATTTTCCATTTTCAATTATTTTTTGTACCTTTGCACCGAATTTGAAAAACCGCATCTACATATTACTTCTGTTTTCTGCGCTCGCGTTGTGTGCGCGCGCGGAAACCATTGTTTTGCATACGGGTGCGCGCGTGGTGGGAACCATCGTCTTCCAGAATGAAGAGGTGGTCATTGTCCGTGATGCCTCCGGAGCGAGATTCCAATATCCCAAGACCGATGTGCAAGAGATATTGGCCGACGATCCTACGGAAGTGGCGGTAAAAGAGGAGGGAGAAGACAATATTGGCACCACCAAGAAAGTGTCCATTCAGCTTCAACTGTCTTGTGGCGCGGCTGTTCAGCCTTCGGAAAAAACAGGCGCAACGTATGATGTGGATTTGTTGGTGGGGTCGCATCATATAGGCGACAAGCATATTTTCGTCGGACTCGGAGTAGGTTACCACGGCCTCGCGCTAATGGCAAAACCCGATCCTACGGATGTGTATCATTTTCTGCCAATCACGGCTGCGCTACACTTGCCACTTATTGAGCAGCAACATGCGCCAACCTTTGGATTTGCCGTAGGTTATGGCATTGCGCTCAACAAGGATAAGAAATATGTCGGAGGCGCGCACGCCGATTTGGATTTCGGTTATCGCTACCAGATCAACGAGAAAACGGCGTTGGAATTAACCGCTTTTGCACAATTCCAACAGGCTAAACTCAATGTCGTAGAAACCGTAGAAGGAGTAGAGTTTATTAATCGCACCGGTCGTATTTTTGCGGGCACAGGTCTGCGTTTTTCGGTGCTCTTCTGATCTATGAAACCCACGCCTGCCAATAGAAAACAAAAGATGCCACGCGAATATCGCGTTAGTATCTTGCTCAACTCGAAGGAGCAACGCGCTCTCGAGCGGTTCTGCGATCAATATGGCGTGACCAATCGCAGCCGACTCATTCGCGAAACACTTATGCGCGCCATTCTCCGACAATTGGAAAACGACCAACCCACACTTTTCGATTAAACACAACCCGCATTTTCGATACTTACAACCCACTAATAAACAAAAAAAGCGCCTCCATTTCTGGAGGCGTTTCTCTTTTCACTTCATCATCATGAGTGCTTAACCTAGATAGGTTTGCAGGATGTGGCTACGCGGTGTTTGATTCAGTTTGCGGATAGCTTTTTCCTTGATTTGGCGAACACGCTCGCGGGTGAGATGAAGTTCATCTCCGATCTCTTCCAGAGTCTTTTCGGGAGTACCGATGCCAAAGAATTTACGCAAGATGTCTGCCTCTCTCGGGGTCAGGGTTTGCAGCGCACGATTGATTTCGGTTTTCAGAGACTCGTTGATCAAGCCGCGATCGGCATTTGGCGAGTCCTCATTTACCATAACATCAATCAGACTGTTGTCCTCGCCCTCTACAAACGGAGCATCGACACTCACGTGACGACCGGACATCTTCATTGTTTCCGCAATCTTCTCAACCGGTAGATCTACGATCTCGGCTAGCTCTTCGGGCGATGGTTTACGCTCGTGCTCTTGCTCAAAACGTTGGTAGGCTTTGTTGATCTTGTTTAGTGTTCCTACTTGGTTCAGAGGCAATCGCACAATACGTGCTTGCTCGGCCAGAGCTTGAAGAATCGATTGGCGAATCCACCATACGGCATAGGAGATAAACTTAAAACCGCGGGTCTCATCAAATTTCTCTGCTGCCTTAATCAGACCTAAGTTGCCTTCGTTAATCAGGTCAGGCAAACTCAAACCTTGGTTCTGATACTGTTTTGCAACAGACACTACAAAGCGTAGGTTACTCTTGGTTAGTTTCTCCAGTGCTGCGCGGTCTCCATTACGGATACGACCGGCCAATTCCACTTCTTCTTCCACCGAAATCAACTCCTCGCGACCTATCTCTTGCAGATACTTGTCTAGCGAAGCTGACTCACGATTGGTGATTGATTTTGTGATTTTTAATTGACGCATGTATAATAGTTATATACGATGTTTCTTATTGTATTTTTGTATTTTGGGCCCCCAACGTAAACCAAGCCATAGGCTGTTTGCGGTGGGGAGAGCGAGAGCAAGGCGAAAATTCATATGAACAAATTTTTTTGTTCATCGTATTGAGCCTTAGCTCGCGCGAGTGATCCGGTCGGGATTCGAACCCGAGACCCACAGCTTAGAAGGCTGTTGCTCTATCCAGCTGAGCTACCGGACCCGGAGCGTCCTCCCGATGAAACGGGAGGAGCGGCTTCCGCCTAGGAGGGTTTTTATGCCGCTTCGTGCGTAATTAGGCACACAAAAAACGTGCCTATTACGGCAAAATAGGGCGCAAAATTACTGCTTTTTTTTGAATTGTGCAAACAAAAAGCGTTTTTTGTTGATTTTTTACAATAATGCGTCGAACAATTGCGCCAAGTCTTGCTTGCGGCAAGCGCCTACGTGACGATTAACCAATTCGCCGTTCTGGAAGAAGAGCATAGTAGGAATATTCATGATTCCATACTCCTCACAGGTGTCCGAATTCTCATCTACATTCAGCTTGCCGACAATGATACGACCTTCGTATTCGTTGGATAGTTCTTCTACGATAGGTAGCAGCATTTTACACGGTCCGCACCACGCGGCCCAGAAATCAACGACTACGGGTTTGCCTGATGCAATCACATCCTTGATGTTAGCATCTGTAATTTCTACTGTCATAATCTTATATTTTTTTGAGTGTTATTTTCTTTTGGTTGGGTTTGCGAAGCAATATATCTGTCAACGGGTCTTCCAGATAAGTTTGTACGGCGCGCTTCACAGGGCGTGCTCCATTCTTTGGATCAAAACTTTTTTCTACCAATTGGTCAATCAGTTCTTGACTGACACATAGCTGATGACCTTGGGCTTTCAGTCGTTGCTGCAATTGGCTAATTTCAATGCGCACGATGCGTGCGATGCTCTCTTTGCCCAATGGCTCGAAAGTGATGACATTATCAATGCGATTGATAAACTCGGGCGGGAACTGTTTCTGCAGCGCTTTAATCAAGGTCTGATTATTGGCTCGCGAATCTACTTCGTCCATACCAAAACCAATACCATTTCCGAACTCTTGTAGTTGGCGCGTTCCCACATTACTGGTCAGCACAATAATCGTATTGCGAAAATCTACTACATGCCCTTGGCGGTCGGTCAGACGACCTTCGTCTAATACTTGCAGCAGAATATTAAATATGTCCGGATGCGCTTTTTCAATCTCGTCGAAGAGAACAATCGAGTAGGGTTTACGCCGCACGGCCTCAGTCAGTTTGCCTCCATCTTCATGTGCTACATAGCCCGGAGGCGCGCCTACCAATAGGCTCACGGTGTGTTTCTCCATATACTCCGACATGTCAAACCGCACAATGGCATCACGGCTGCCGAACATTTCCTCTGCTAAGCATTGTGCCAGATAAGTTTTACCAACACCTGTTTGCCCGAGGAAAATAAATGTGCCCACGGGGCGTTTTGGATCGCGTAGGCCAAGTCTGCTTCGCTGAATCGACCGAACCACAGTTTCCACTGCTTTGTCCTGGCCGATAATTCGGCTGCGCAGCACTTCGCTCATGGTTCTGAGTCGCTCGTTCTCTGCTTTGGCCACACGCTGAACAGGTACTCCCGACATAATGCTCACTACGCTAGCTACATCGTCCAGTGTGACATTGTAGGGCTCTACTGTTTTGTCTGTCTCTGCCTGTTGGCGCGCATGGATGCGTGCACCCACTTCGTCCATCACATCGATGGCTTTGTCCGGGAACGAGCGGTCGGTAATATATCGTTCGCTCAGACTGACACACGCCCATAGCACATCTGAACTGTAAGTCACGTTGTGGTAAGCTGCGTAATGCTCGCTCAGTTTGGTGAGGATAGAGAATGTCTCTTCGCTTGTGGTAGGCCGAACTTGCACTTTCTGGAATCGGCGCTCCAAAGCACCATCTTTCTCAATCGATTTGGCATATTCGGTCGTTGTGGTAGCTCCTACGCATTGCACTTCTCCGCGCGCAAGGGCAGGCTTGAGTATATTGGCCGCATCTAGCGAACCTTGTGCATTACCTGCTCCAATGATGGTGTGTATCTCGTCTATAAAGAGGATAATCTCCGGATGGCTCTGTAGCTCGCTGATGACTTGTTTCATTCGCTCCTCAAATTGTCCTCTATACGTAGTACCCGCCACCATAGATGCGACATCGAGTGTGACAATACGCTTGCCACGCAGCGAGCCCGCTTCGTCGGACATGATTCGTAGTGCCAAGCCCTCAACAATAGCCGATTTACCTACACCCGGTTCTCCAATCAGGATGGGGTTGTTCTTCTTTCTTCGGCTCAGTATCTGTACAACGCGTTCGATCTCTACTTCGCGTCCTACTACAGGATCAAGCAGGCCTTGTTCGGCTTGGCGAGTCAAATCATGGCCGTATTTCTCAAGTGCAGTAGTGGCTCCTCTGCCTTTCTTTTCACGCGACGATTGCCACGAACTACCTGAACTGTCGCTCAGCCCGCCTAGTTGACCGCTTTGGTCACGTGGCGTGTCAAACGAATTGTGTGGCTGACCATATAGGTCCACTACTTTGGCATAGTTGATTCCCCAAGCACTAACGAGATAGGCTGCCGCACGATTAATCTGCTCGCGCAGAATGGCTAGCAGCAAATGGATAGTCCCTGTCTGCTCGGCTCTGTACTCGCGGCTGATACCATCCGCCACGCGCAGAATACGCTCAACGTCTGCACTGCGTGTGATGGCTTGTACGGTGGGCTGCGGGTCGCAACGAAGGGCTTCGTCTAGTTGGCGTTTTGCCTCCTCTGGACTGAAATCGGTGCGTAGCAACAATTCGTACGCTTCGCCTTCGGCGAGACGAATCAGGGCTAAAAGCAAATGCTCCGGTTCTACCTGTGTACACGACAATCGCTCTGCTTCGTCGCGAGCATAATAGAGTATCTTATTTAGACGTTGTGATAATTGCATTCTATGGGTTAGTTATAAAAATGCCATGCTAGGCCCGCTCTGAAAACATCGCGATTAGTAGGATAGCCAGGCATTGCAAAGTAATCAATATTATTCTTCATGAACAGGCGATTGATGTGCTGGTATTGAGCAAAGAAGCGCAAACGAATCGACCGAACATAGAAATTAGCATATACATTCATCCACGGATAGTTGCCGATATAGGTGTCTTGCTGCTGAGCAAACATACCTGTTTCTGGACAGAGGATAGGCGCATGGTAGCGCGTGAAATAGCGCACATCAACTCCGATTTGTGCATCTAGCGCCTTGAACCAGGTTCCGTGGTAGTACAAGCGGTGCTGCAGAATAAACATCGGCACCGACAACACCGAATCATTAGTGGTGTGTTGGAATACTACGCGATTCTCCAGATTAATCCAAGGAGTAGTTAGGTCCAGTCCCACATCGGCTGTGATAATCTGCACACTACCATCGTATTGCCGCGGCTTCCAATCTGCTGCAGAGACATAGATGGGATGTGTCTGGTTTTCAAAACTAAAATCAATATGTGTGTTCACCCACTTAGTCGGATAGGCTAGCGTTGCGCCACCTAGAAAACGATAGGTAAAACCGAAATTGTTCTCCCATTGCAGGTGATTGGAACGAAAATGCTGCAAATAATAATTCGGAGTCTCGCTCTTGGCATAAGCGCGAGCACTAATCATCATCGGATACTTACCGGCATTAAATTTCGTTTGTAGTCGCCCATTGACATCAAATTCTCCAATCTTATAACCTGCCACACAAACCTGGCCCTCCACATGATAGCGAACATAATTTCCGCTATGTTTGTGTAGCGCACCACCTACAAATGTGTTGTTCTTCCAGTAGTATGGTGCCATCAGAGGGACACTCTGTATCGTGTTACGCCCATCGGACACGAAGCCCTCTTGTTCGTCTACGAAAAAACTACGGTATTGCAGACTGTCATAGAAGAACCGTTGGCACTCATTCATCGCGAAAGCAGTGATACCAAATTTGAGTTTGGTGTTGTACGCTTCGCAGAAAGTGACTGCAATGGTGTTGCGAATCGTCAACACATCGGTTGAATCCTTGGTCTTTGAGTCGTCGTAATACGTATTGTCGTAGAATCCCTGATCTGCCGTTTTCTCTATGTAACGTCTGTTAGAGTTGTTCGTTTCAAAGATATGGCTGAACGTAATCAATGGAATATGCTCTACCTTAATAGTATCCATTTTGATGCGTTGCCCATCTCGCTCCACCTCTATCGTATCATGATATTCCCGCTCACGTGTGATGGCATACTGATTGTGCAGATAACCACTCAGATAGCGATAACCTGCCATCGCATTCAGTCTGACTGGCAGATCTTCCGGTTTGAGCGAACTGCGCAGATCTTCTATATTCTGCAGACCACCATTGTCGTACGAACTAAGTTGACTCCAACCAAATGCACCATGCATCGAGTAGTGATCGCCATCATAACTGCCCCAAAGAGAACCGCGGTAGAGTTTGCCTGCCGTGTTTGCATAATGGCCAACAGAGTTCAGATATTCCATCTCCACACCCAGATTCAGTTTGCGTCCGATATTTCCTGTAAATAGGAAACTCAGGTCGTTCTCTTCGTGACCATTGACAAATCCCTTCTTGTAGGCCACTGACGAATAAGGCGTAGTGCTATTGAAATATCTCTGCTGCTGAGACGTGACGACGTAGGGTGTCAGACTCCATGCAAAAGGATCATCTATGGTCCGTAGTCGATCTTGCACCACACGTGACTCGATAGGCGAAACTAGTACATTACCGTTTGTGACATTGCTTAGCGAGTAGCGTTGCTGTATGTCTAGGTCGTGATAATTGAGCATCAGCGTATCATCAAACGCGATGGTATCGGCCACCGCGCTCAACGTAGGCATCCGCCACGTGCGCACTTCCGTGCGTACGAGCGGCAACTTAGCAGCGACCTCCACGGCCGCAAGCAACAGCACTAATACTATGTAGCGATTATGTTTTACTTTTTACGCTTTAATTGGGCTTGCAGTTGCTGAATTTCCTCTTCCTGATTACGGATAGTCTTCAGCAATGCATTCAGTTCTTCATTCTCAATAGTTGTAGGATATTGTTCCTCTACAGTCTGCAGGAAGTCGGACAGAATATTCATATAGTTGATGAACGCATCGTAGGCCGATTCATACTGAGTCTCGCCTTGATCGATATGGTTCATGTTGTGCAGGTAGTTCACATCTTGCAGACGCAGCCAATTGGTTTTCAGGCTCTTGTCCTGGCATAGATGGACGCGTTCGGCTACTGCGAACAGTTTGTGTACTGCTTCTTGCTGCAGATCGTTGCCAACATAGACACTGAGATCTTTTGCCTCACCTGACCATGTCAGGGCGTATGGCGAGGAAACAACATTGTTAGCCGGCAGTTTCTTGGCTGCTTCAGCAGGAGTCATGAATCCCATCTCACGCTCCAGTACATAGTAAGGCAACGCCTTCAGGAAATCAAAGATACCTGTACCTGCGTTTTGGCGAACACCAAAGGTGTCGGCTCCTACCCAGATATTGATGATGTCTTCTCCCTCGGGAATGCTCTTCAACTGATTGGCGTATTTCTCGGCATCGAGCGGGAAATTGCCCCAGTTGGGGTCAGAGAAGTGGAAACTTAGTTCGTCGCTAAGTGACGTATTGCGAAGCAATACTTTCATCTTCGGAGCTGCTGCAGACGAGTAAACGCAGTTAGGTGTATTCCAACTCAGGATGTGCTTTGCGCCTTCTGTCAGAATGGTCTTATAGCCCATCTTGTTTAGATTGTAGGCGGTCTCATCGGTATAGAGCAGTTCTGTATTCCATACAGTTTGCGCTTTTACGCCAAAGATGGATTCCAATAGTTCGCCTTGCTTGCGCAGCTGTTTTTTGAATTCGCTCTCGTTGTACTCGGATGCCAATGAGTAGCTATATGGTGTAGCCAAAAACTCAACGCATTTGGTAGCGGCCAGTTCTTTGAGAATATCAATCATTTCCGGATTGAATTGCTCGAACATCTCAATCATTGTACCGCTAACACTGAGTGCGCAATGGAATTTACCTTTACTTAGGCTAATCATGTCGCGCAGAGTCTGGCACAACGGCATAAACGAAGTTTGAACCAACCAGTTTACATGCTCTTCGGTGGACATGTCGTCATAGTAATAATGGTCATGACCAATCTCAAAGAAACGATAGCGCTTCAGACGATAAGGAACGTGCATCTGGAAGCAAAAACATATATTTTTCATAATACCAAAAGTTTTCTACATTAAACAAGTTTTACAAAGTATGATTGATTACGCCATCGTATATGCGTCTTACTTTCAGTCCTGCATCATACCAACGGATATTGTTCACTTCCGCTTGGCCTAACTCATGCAGACTCTTGTACATTGCCGGATACTTGACGATAGCATAAATAGCATCTGCCATGGCATCTACATCCCAATAGTCAGTCTTAATGGCGTGTTGCAGAATTTCTGCGCAGCCGGACTGGTGACTAATGATGGATGGGCAGCCTACTTGCATCGCTTCTAGCGGCGAGATACCAAATGGTTCGCTGACCGAAGGCATAATATAGACATCGCTCATGGCTAACATTTCTTGCACTTGTTTGCCTCGCATGAAGCCTGGGAAATGAAATTTGTCAGCTATACCTCGTTTGGCTACCAGGTCAATCATTTCGGTCATCTTGTCGCCGCTTCCGGCCATCACAAAACGTACGCCATCGGTCTTGCTGAGCACGCGTGCTGCGGCTTCTACAAAATACTCAGGACCTTTCTGCATCGTGATGCGGCCGAGGAAGGTAACCAGTTTGTCTTTGCGCGGTGGTTTGGTGAATTCCTCCGGATGTTCCAGAGGCTCAACAGCATTATGCACCGTACTTACTTTGCGTGGATCTTGACCGTATTTCTCGATTACGGTTTGACGAGTCAAATTGCTGACACATATGATGTGGTCGGCCTCATCCATACCACGTTTCTCTATTGAATAAACGGTGGGGTTAACATTGCCACGACTGCGGTCAAAATCGGTAGCGTGTACGTGTATTACCAGTGGTTTGCCGCTGATGTGTTTCGCAAACACACCTGCCGGATAGGTCAGCCAGTCATGGCTGTGAATAATGTCAAAATCCAGACTGTGTGCCAACACACTTGCCACAGCTTCGTAGTTGCTGATTTCTTCAATCAGGTTGTCCGGATAACGTCCGGAGAATCCGATGCAACCTAGATCATCTGTGCCAATACGACGATAGTCGTAGCGAATGCCATCGCGGAAATGATAATACTCCTCCGGACTCATTCGCCCTTCCATTCGTTGCTTCACATAGTCGTAATTATTGTCTTTCCATACCACAGGAATACTGTTGGCACCGATGATGCGCAGGAAAGACTGATCTTCGTCACCCCATGGTTTGGGAATGACGAACGTGATCTCCATGTCTTCTTGTTGCGCCATGCCACGGGTCAGACCGTAGCTGGCGGTTCCCAATCCACCTAAGATATGAGGGGGAAATTCCCAACCAAACATTAGTGCTTTCATGCTTGTTCCTCCTTTTCTTGTTCTTTTTGATACTTCTTCAGTGTATCTAGCAGGCTGATAACTGCTGCTACGCTAGGAGCTGAACTCATGCCGCCATGTCCTTTGTAGGGCGGGTTGCCATCGTAGAACTCATTGAGTGTGCCGATGCACAGTTCACTCATCTCTTGCTCAAATCCAACCAGCGTACGTTCCATGAAACTTGTTCCGCTGTATTTGTACACATTCATGTAGGCGCGGGAGTAAGCCGTGATAGTTGATGGCCAAACGATACCATTGTGTAGCGCACGTTCGCGATCGCTTTGCGATCCCTGGTACATTGGACGATAGTTGCCGCTCTTAGGCGACAGACTGCGCAGTCCACGCGGAGTCAGAAGCTCTTTTGTACAGATATCGATTACCGCTTTCTGCTGATGCTTGTCCAGCGGGCTATAAGGCAAACCTACGGCCCAAATCATGTTCGGACGAACCTCTTTGTTAGCGTAGTTATCCACTACGTAATCGTTTAGATAGAGACCGTTCCAGAAGGTTTTGACAAACGCATCTTTAGTGATATCGGCTTGATATTCCATCAGGTCAGCACTTGTCTCTTTGCCCATCTCACGCAGCATTTCTGCGGTAAACAACATAGCGTTGTACCATAGCGCATTGATTTCTACTACATAACCCGTTCTCGGAGTGATAGGCCAACCGTTTTCGGTGGTGTTCATCCATGTGGCCGGTCGTTGCGTGCCATCTATCCAAATCAAACCGTTTTGCTGAACACACGCACGCGGGTGGTTCTGCTTACGGTAATAGGTAATGATGTCTAGACACAACTGGCCGTACAGATCAGCTGCTTCGCGAACTGTGTATTTGTGTGCGAATTTCTGAATAGCACGAACAAACCACAACAGCACATCGGGTTCATCCATACCGGTCATCTTTATTTCGTGCGGTCTGCCGTTCATGAAACTCAGTACCTCCGGCACAGCCGTCTTGTTCATGATGGCGTCCCAGTATTCCGGACGATCTATATCCAATGTGCAACTGGCTACGGAGAAGAAGGTAGTTCGTGCTTCTGCATGGAACCATGGGAATCCGGCCAGCAGATAACATTTGTCGCCTTCACGTTTATAGAACTGACTGGCGGAATTCTTTAGGGTGGAAAACATATCTTCGCGTTTGATGCGGCGTTCCAATTCTTTCTTCCATGTCCCTTTCAGTGTGCTGGTTTTGCATTCGGTCACACCCGCAGCGAAAATCACACTCTCGCCTTTCTTCATCGGCAGCTCGAAATATCCCGGAACCAGCAGATCCTCTTTGTAGGCATATCCGCGATCGCGTTCTTTTTGATATTCGATACCCTTGTACCACTGCGGATCGTGGTGATACTCAACCGCTTTGCTGAACTGCATGTACAAGTTCGGGAAACCAGGATACATGCGGTTGAAACGCCCGTTCTCGCAGTCATCCATGTTCGGATTAGCCAGCGTGTTCTCGTGAGTCAGTTCATTCACGTTGCGGAAAGCCAGAAATGGGCGGAAACGCAAGGTGGTCGGACTGCCGGATTCCAGCAGTGTGTAACGAATCAGTACACGCGGCTCAAAACTAACCAGCATACGCTCTTTTTGGAGGATCATGGCGCCCACGCGATACACCGTGCGCGAGATCACTTCGCAATCGAACTCGCGGATGTACTTGTGCCCGTTAGGAGAGTAGGTGTTCTCACCATACTGATGCAAACCCAGATTAAATTCAGCGCCATGCTGAATCACTGTCTCATCCAGCGAACTGAGCAGAACATAATTGTCCGGCCCCAGTTCGGGAATGGGCATCACCAGTTGACCGTGGTATTTGCGCGTATTGCAATCTACCAAAGTGGTGGAATTGTACACACCTGCACGGTTGGTGCGAATCATCTCTTTCTGAAGCGAACGCTCCAGATTAACAAGCACAGTCTTGTCAAAATTCAGATAACTCATGATGTGATTTAATATTAAGTATTAGTTGTATCTTCCTTCAAATTTCTCTTGCGCATCAGCTACAAACTGTTTGATGCGTTGTTCTTCGCCTTTTTTGCAAATCAGCAGTACACCGTTTTCTTCAGCAACAATCATGTCTTCCAGACCTTGAACTACCGCCAATTTGCCCGATTCCAACGTAACAATATTGTCTTTGCTGTCGTAGAACAGAGCTTGGCTGTGCAGACTCACATTGCCTGTCTCGTCTTTCTTGCTCAACTCATACAGCGAACCCCATGTGCCTAGGTCGCTCCAGCCGAAATCGGATGGCAAAACAAACACGTTCTGCGCTTTTTCCATCACGCCATAGTCGATCGATATGTTCGGACATTTCGGGAATATATCTTCTATGAACGCTTCTTCTCTGTCCGTGCCCATCCATTGCTCGCCTTCTTTGAACAACAGGGCTACTTCCGGCAAGTGTTGCTCAAAGGCAGCACGAATAGTCCGCATATTCCAGATAAAGATGCCGCTGTTCCAGAGAAACTCGCCGCTCTCCAGAAATACTTTCGCCATCTCCAGATTGGGTTTTTCCGTAAATGTCTTTACCGGATAAATATCCGCATATTTTTCGTTAAGAGTGGTCGAGACCCTATCGAGACAAACACGAGACTTTATCGAGACATTATCGAGAGATAAAGCCGTCGGTTCTTGGATATATTGTATGTATCCGTATCCGGTCTCCGGACGAGTCGGTTTCATACCCAGCGTCAAGATAGCATCATGCTCGCTCACGAAATCAAATGCATGTGCGATGGTCTGACGAAATTTGTTTTCTTCCATGATTAGATGATCGCTGGCGGCCACCACAATGTTAACATCTTCACTTTTCGCAATCGCGCGAATATGCTCCACGGCATAAGCGATGCAGGGTGCGGTGTTTCTTCGTGCCGGTTCGCACAATACCTGATCTTCTTTCATGTCCGGTACTTGTGCTAGAATCTGCTCTTTGTAAGCTACATTCGTGGCTACAATCATATTCTCAATGGGCACCAACGGACGAAAACGGTCTATCGTCATCTGCAGCAAACTTCTTCCTGTCCCAAAGAAATCCAATAGCTGTTTTGGTTTGTCTGCACGGCTGAAAGGCCAGAACCTGCTGCCTATCCCGCCGGCCATTATCACACAGTAATTATTTCGATTTTGTTCCATTTCTACGTGTTTTTTCACAATTAGCGTGCAAAGATATGAAAAAAAAATGATATGTGCAAGCGCGCGCGAACTTTTTTTACAAAAAAGTACAAAATTATGTACAAAAACCATTCCAAATAACCTTTCGCCTTTCACCTTTCACCTTTATTTTGTACTTTTGTACCGTAATTTGGCGGATTATGTGCTTTAAGTCAGTTAAATGTGGATTTTTTGCCGTGGGTTTAGTGGCGATGTTTTGCGTCGCTTGTTCGCGTGTATCCACGCCGCGTCCATATGGCTACTATCGCATTACGCCACCCGATACGGCATATATGTCATTCTCTGCTTATTCGACTGATTTACAGCGCTATCCGTATGATTTTGCGCTATCTAAAAATGCCAAAGTCGAGCCGCGAACGGATGCCGCAGAACGCTATTGGGTCAATATCTATTATCCCGATTTGGACGCTACTATTCATTGCTCCTACAAGCCCGTGCGTCACAATCTGCGCGAACTGACGGAAGATGCGTTGGAGTTCGTCTATCAGAATGCTTCGCATGCTTCGTCTATTCCTGAGCGCGAATATGCTCATCCTGAAGCGAATGTCTATGGCGTTTTGTTCAATCTGGAAGGAAATACGGCCTCGTCGTGTCAGTTCTTCGTAACCGATTCCACACGCCATTTCTTCCGAGCTTCGATCTACTGCAATTGTCCGCCTAACGCTGATTCGTTAGCGCCTGTTTATGAATATCTGCAACGTGATGTAATTCGTCTGGTTGAATCGTTCGAATGGAAATAATCAAACCACATAGTCTGGCGCTACTTCTCGATCCTGAGAAGACCAATCTCGAGGCACTTCCTTTGTCCGCTGATGTACAGCCGGATTATCTTTTTGTGGGTGGTTCTACAGGAGGAGATACGACCGAATTTATCCGATCAATTCGGAAGAAAATGCAATCTCTGGGATTGTCAATTCCTGTGATTCTTTTTCCTGGAAATCCGTCTCAGTTCTCCTCGGAAGCAGATGCGGTTTTGTTTCTCAGTCTGCTAAGCGGACGAAATCCGGAGATGTTGGTTGGTCAGCAGGTCAAAGCCGCTCGAGGAGTTAAGCAGTCGGGCATAGAAACGATTCCAATGGGCTATATTCTGGTGGACGGAGGAACCGAAACCAGCACGATGCGCGTGACGCAAACTCAGCCTATTCCTGCTAACGAAATCGATACGATAGTCGATACGGCTATTGCGGCCGAACTGATGGGCAAACAGCTTGTTTATCTTGAAGCAGGAAGTGGGGCAAAAGTACCGATTTCATCGGAAATAATCGCGGCCGTGCGTAGCCATATTTCTATTCCGATTATCGTGGGCGGAGGTATTCGTACGCCGCAGGCGATGCAGAAGGCTTACGATGCAGGTGCAGATGTCGTTGTGATTGGCAATCATTTTGAGCAACATCCTGCTGAGTTGCGCGAATTTGTCCAGCGTCCGGCCGCTTGCTCTGAAGAAGATGAACGATACATGCGCCTGGCGCTTCTGGAAGCCGAAAAGGCATTTGCTGCAGACGAGATTCCTGTAGGTTGTATCATCGTTTCGCAGAACCAGATTATCGGTCGCGGGCACAACTTAACGGAGACACTAGACGATGTCACAGCACACGCTGAGATTCAGGCTATTACGGCTGCGGCACAAACGCTGGGCGGTAAGTACCTGCCTGATGCAACACTTTATGTGACAGTCGAACCGTGCGTGATGTGTGCGGGTGCAATAGGTTGGGCGCAGATTCGTCGAATCGTCTACGGTGCAGCCGATCCTAAACGCGGGTTCCAAAGTTTTGCTCCCAAAGCGCTGCATCCTAAGGCAACGATTACAGCCGGTGTTCTGGAAAAAGAATGTCGTGAACTAATGCAAAAATTCTTTCAACAAAAACGATAAATCATGAGCAAAAAACAAGTCTTCAAAAATATGCGTTTTCCTTCGATTCCATCGTACATTTTCCGTGTAGGAGCGTTTGTCCTTTTGGCAACAGTTATCGTGCTGTTGTTCCCGCGCTATAACAATTCGTTTCGCTATCACTACGAGATAGGTAAACCTTGGGGATATAGTCTGATAACGGCCGAATTCGATTTCCCGATTTATAAGACCGACGAACAGATGGAACAGGAACAGCAAAAACTGCTCTCCACGTTCACACCATACTTCAAATATATTCCGCGTGTTCAGCGCGAGGTGTTGGTTGTTTCGGTTCAAGATAAAGAATGGATGGAGCAAGAGGGGTATAGCCGAATAGCCATCATGCAGAATGGCATTCAGAAGACTTACGTTATATCTGAAGTCTATACCCCTAAAACGGCTTACGACAAATATCGTTACGAGATAGTGCAAAACCTCGTGTTGGATACGGCACGCACAACTTCGCAACGCGAAAAACTGCTGACCACGCTTTCGCCAACTCAGGGTATGGTGCAAGCGGGCGAGAAGATCATCGATCGCGGTGAGATTGTCAACGACAATACCTACCAGATTTTACAGTCGCTCAAACGAGCTTACGAGAATGAGAATATGGGCAATCGCCAGCGTGCGCTCTCCATCATGGGCGAAGCTATTCTAGTGCTGCTTTTCCTCTCAATGTTGGTCATCTATCTCTATGTTTTTCGTCGTCATTATTTGCGTGACACCAATACCGTTTTGTTCTTCTGCTTGCAGATGTTTATCGTCATCGCATTGGCGTGTCTCGCTCTGCGTTTTGACCTTTCGGTTTATCTGATTCCGTTTGCCTGGGTGCCTATTCTGACGCGCGTTTTCTTCGACTCACGTACGGCGTTGTTCCTGCATTTCACGACCATATTGATTGTTTCTATCGTGGTACCTGCACCGGTTGAGTTTTTCTTCATCCAGATCGTTGTCGGAATGGTGGCTGTTTCGTCGTTGAGCGATATGACGCGCCGCGCGCAACTAGTACAAACGGCTGCGTGGATTCTCATGGCTCAAGTCATTGCATATACGGCTTTTTCGTTCGCTCAAACAGGAGTTTTGCGTTCGATCAACGCTTGGATGTATCTCTATTTCTTCATCTGCGCGCTGCTGACAGTCGGATGCTACGGACTGATTTATATGTTCGAGAAGATGTTCCGCTTTATCTCGTCCATCACTTTGGTCGAACTGACCGATATCAATTCCAATCTGTTGCATATGTTGGCCGAAAAAGCTCCGGGTACGTTCCAACATTCGATGCAAGTCAGCAATCTGGCCACCGAAGCGGCCAAGACGATTGGAGCGAATGCGCTTTTGGTTCGTACGGGTGCGCTCTATCATGATATAGGTAAGATTACCGATCCGCTCTATTATACGGAGAATCAGCAGGGTGTCGATAATCCGTTGCTGAAGATGGATCCGCGCGATGCGGCTCAAGTAGTGATTGCTCACGTGGCGGAAGGAGAAAAGATAGCCCGCAAAAACCATTTGCCGGAAGTTATCATCAATTTCATTACTTCTCACCACGGCACATCGCTCGTGCGCTATTTCTACAATACCTATTGCAATGCGCATCCTAAGGAGAAAGTGGACGAATCGCTCTTCCGTTATCCGGGCGCTAAACCTACTACCAAGGAAGGCGCTATTCTGATGATGGCCGATGCGGTAGAAGCACGTTCGCGCAGTCTCAATGAGTTTACCGAAGAAACGATTGCGCAAGCGGTAGATCAGATGATCGACGCACAAATTGCCGATGGCCAGTTCGCGGATACTCCGTTGAGTTTCAAGGATGTAGAAGACGTGCGACGTGTCTTCAAGGCACGCCTTACCACGATGAATCACCATCGTATCACTTATCCTACGCTGAACGAATAATGATCAATCGTCCGCTATATTTGGCTCCGATGGAGGATGTAACCGATCCTGCATTTCGTGCGCTGTGCAAGCGCTACGGTGCCGATCGTGTTTACACTGAATTTGTCAATGCCGATGCACTGGTTCGTGATATAGCGTCCACTACGCGCAAACTGACTATTCATGATGCCGAACGTCCGGTGGCTATCCAGATCTATGGCCGCGAACCCGAGGCGATGGCCGATGCGGCGCGAATAGTCGAAACGGCCAAACCCGATTTTATCGATATTAATTTTGGTTGTCCTGTCAAGAAAGTGGCGGGCAAAGGAGCGGGCGCGGGACTTCTTAGAGATGTGCCGAAGATGTTGGCTATTACCAAAGCTGTCGTGAACGCAGTCCAAACACCGGTAACGGTCAAGACACGCCTTGGATGGGATGAGAACGATCTAGTCCCGCGCATCAATCCATTGAATCTAAAATCTCCCTTCCTTTCAGGGGAGGGGCGGAGTGAGGCCTCCTATTTTATTGTTGAATTGGCCGAACGGTTGCAAGATTGTGGAATTCGCGAGTTGGCTATTCACGGCCGCACTCGCAGTCAGATGTATCGCGGCGAAGCCGATTGGACGCTGATAGGCGAAGTGAAGAATAATCCGCGCATGCATATTCCTATTATAGGTAATGGTGATGTCGCAACGCCCGAACGGGCGCAAGAGTGCTTCGAACGATACGGAGTAGATGCTATCATGATTGGCCGCGCTACTTTCGGCTGCCCGTGGCTCTTTGCGGAAATGAAGGGCTTGCCTGCGCCGCAGACGATGGCTGAGAAAGTGGCGGTACTGAAAGAACATGTCGAACGTGCCATCGAGTGGTGCGGTTGTGACGAACGCAAAGGTATTATCCATAGCCGCCGCCATTTTGCCGCTTCGCCTGTTTTCAAGGGTTTGCTTGATTTCCGCCAAACGCGCATCGCACTGTTGCGCGCAGATACTAAAGATGAAGTATTTCAAATCATGGATCAAATAGTAGCCACTTGGGGTAACGAATAAATATCAAATATACCATCGCAAATTTGCAATCTAAAATCTCAAATATTAAATCTATCTTTGATAGCAATGCCCTTTGGCTCTCGATGGTCCTCGGCGCTTTGGCTTATCAGTGGCTTGTGCCGCTCAAACCGTTGTTGCCGTGGTTGATTTTCGGAATGCTCTTTTTTACGTTCTGCAAGATCAATCCGCTTGACCTCCGTTTGCGCCGTTGGCATTGGGTGGTTTTGGCAATCCAGTTGATCCTGAGTCTGGCTACCTATGCCGGTATTTATTGGTTGACGGGCAATCGTTTTCTGGCGCAAGGACTGATGCTCTGTTTCATTATGCCCACCGCCACAGCGGCACCTATTATTGCCGGTAAACTGGGTGGTTCGATACAAAATCTTACCTCGTTCACGCTTCTCAGCAATTTTGCCACGGCTCTTATTGTTCCGGCCCTTTTCCCGCTCATCAATCCCGCAGCAGAAAAGGCCTTCTGGCCGGCTTTCACGCTCATTCTGAGCCATATCTCGCCCTTGCTCCTGGGCCCATTCATTGCCGCCTGGCTTTTGCGGTTGGGCTATACCAAAATTACTAAGAAAGAATTCGTCCTTTCCACCGGTTGGGCGCAAGCGCCATTCTATCTCTGGGTAACTTCTATCATCATTCTCACCGCTACTGTCACAGAGACGGTTATAGAGTCCTTTGATGCGCATCTCTCTACTATTCTTTGGTTGCTCGTGGGCTCTTTCTTTGCTTGTCTGTTGCAGTTCGGATTGGGCAAATGGATAGGCTATCGATTGCCTGCGCCGAGCAAGGGCAAAGATTATCAGGACGTACTGATTAATCCGGCTGCGGCTCCAACGACGATGGCAGGGGTATCAAGCATCACCGCGGGGCAGGCTTTTGGGCAAAAGAATACTTCGCTGGGCGTGTGGATGGCGCTGACTTATCTCAATCCGCTCGCGGCCTTGGGCGCTGCGGCCTATATCATTTGGCAAAATCTCTTCAATTCTGCCCAGCTCACTATCGCTGCACACAAAAAAATGCAGTAAATCTGTCATTGTATCTACATATTCTGTGATACTTTTTTCGTACTTTTTTTTCTGACTTAATTATGCTAACTGTTTGGTAGTCAGAAGAATTATGCTCTGTAGTACGTACTTTTTTCGTGTGTAAAAATTACAATGTTTGTGTGCGTGGAATATTTTGCGTACCTTTGCAGCGAATTCAAATCTTAGCCAACATGAAACACTTCAACTCGCTTTTGAGATTGTGCCTCTGTTTTTCGGCGATTTCTTTGGTAGGAAAATCGTTCGCTGCACCTCCTACAGCCGACCCCTACACATTCTGCGATTTTGAGTCGAATACGAGTCCTGCTACTCGTTTCCATTCACCGGCCGGAGGCGGAACGGTAACGACTCCGTTTGCCAATCCCCACAAGATAGGTATAAACACTAGCAACTATGTGATGAAGGTCGTTTCTCCATCAGGGGCGAACTACGGCGGAACGATTTTTAGTGAGAGTCACGGAGCAGGGTCGGATATGACGGCTCTGTATGGAGTGGATTTTGTGACTGGCTATGATTATGTGGATTTTTTGATATATCGCGAAAATAATGCTCGTATTCCTCAGCTGAAGATTGTTGACCAAGACGATTACGGAACCGATCTGACCACATTGGACTTGCTTCCAATTGCGGTGAATGATGATCCTAACGGCACAATACAAGTAGGAGTGTGGCAAAAAGTGACCTACAGCATTACGCGTTGCCATAATACGGGTATCAATTTTATCTACATTATGCCTGACCGTGAAGGGCAGTCTACTGTCTATATCGATAATATTGTTTTCAGTAAAGATCATACGCCTCCTGTTATGGGGGCGGCCGCTTGCGGCGGTTCTACACCGGAGAGCATCACGCTGACCGTGAGTGCTACGGATAACCTGACTGATCCCGTGCGTAAATTTATGGTATCGCAGGATGGCACGTATGCACATGCAGTGGAATACATAGCCAACTCGTCTGGCAATCTGCTGACTATCACGGGTCTGCTGCCTTCCACTACTTATACGTTCACTATCTGGGCGGTGGATGATGCAGGCAATGTGTCTGCCGGATATGTGACGCAAAGTTGTACTACGGCGCCGCCAACACCGGGCAACTGGTGTCACCGTGCTATCACGCAAGGCGGTCATACTATCTATGTCTCGTGCATCAAGCGTTTCGGTACATCCACCTACACGCTGCTGATTGAGAGCGACGAAGTGATGACGGGTCTTTCTGCAGGTTGCTGGTGTCACGTGAATGGCGGTACGAATTACAACTACGGTACCAACTATACGCTTTCGAATGGCGGCAAGAAGATAACTTGCGATATTCCTTCTAATGCCGATCCGGATTTTTATACCTCGGTTTACGTGCTTTACCCGAGCCAGATAGCCTATGCTGCGCCGACAAGCATCACCTGGGGTATCTGTGCTACGGATGAGAATCCTCCTTCGATGAGCTCAGTTAGTTGCGGTACGGCTACGGCCAGCAGCGTTAGTCTGAATGTTTCGGCAACCGACGATGTGACGAATCCGGTGACTACTTACCGAGTGAGTGTCAATGGCGCAGCGGCCAACAACTATACTGCTACGGCAGGTGTGATTACCATCAGTGGCCTGTCGCCTGAAACCACTTATTCGTTCCAGGTTTGGGCAGTGGACGATGCGGGCAATATTTCCGCTAGCGCGATCACCCAAAACTGTAGCACCAATTCTGCTCCGGCGGCGACTAGCAACTATTGCCACGAGCCGATTACTGTCTCTGGGCATACTATTTATGTAACGATGGAGGAGGTTGCTACCAATAGCTATCGGTTGGTGATCGAATGCGATGAAGTAATGAGTGGGCTAGGTGGCAGTTTCTGTCATGTGAATGGAAATCAAGCGTACCAATTGAATGCCAATGGACACTTCGTAATAAGCGATGACGGTCATACGATCACTTGCAATATATCTTCGACCACAGCTCCTGATTTCTATACGCCATTGTATGTGCTGATTCCTAACGAGGTTGTTTTTCCACAGTTAGGTTCTGGTTCGCTGCCGGCTATCCAGTGGGGGCAATGTGCAGTAGATGCAACGCCGCCGGAGATGATTAGTGCCAGTGTGTACGAATGTCGTCAGCGCAGCATTACGCTCGATGTGTATGCCACGGATGATACGACTAATCCTGTGACCGATTTCTGTGTGACGATAGGTAGTGCCAGTTCGCTCAGTTGCCAAGATTATACGGCCGATGGCGACGGACGAATTACCGTGACGGGGCTTGATCCGAATACGGAATATTGCTTCTATGTTTGGGCAAAAGACGAAGCGGGCAATATGTCGTCCAATTACAAAGTAACTTGCGGTCGTACGCAAACGTTCTACGAGCCGCCTGCAGGTACTTGTGGCGATGCTTTTAATACAACTGCGGTGGCCTTGACAGGTAAATTTACTGCCTATTTGAGTCTCAAAATGACTTTCTTGACAGAGATAGAAGGTCAATACAAATTGACGGTGGAATTGGTGGAGATTCACAAAACAAGCGGACAAGAGAGTCTGCAAAGTTACACTGATTTCTCCTTCCATCCGGATACGAAACTGACAATTAATGGCAGTGAGACGGTAACGTTGTCTAATATTCAGGTGAAGAGTGGTTCGCCGACCAATGTCCTGACTTGCGAATTCGAGTCAACCACTACGCCTACTTTTGCTTCTGATTTCAAACTCTACGTAGTAGGAAAGGATACCAAAAATAATACTTTCGATTCGGGCAAGCCTCTTACGGTTGAGGCATCGTCTTTGACTTCAGTCGTTTGGGGAACATGTACGTGGGTGATTTACCATACGGGCGATATTCAGAATCCGGGTGATCGCGTGAGCTATGCGGGCGGCACAATTGACAAACCTATTCAATACCGCCGCCGTTTCACCGAAGGTGCTTGGGAGACTCTCTATCTGCCGTTCACGGTTTCGTCTGTGCAGATTACGGACGGAGTAGATTACTACGATCTGATTGCTTATACGGGCAGTAACAAGGCTTCTGCCAACTATTTCCTCCGCACTTTCAATGGCCAAATCGATGCACCTAATTTCAAGGCCAATTGGACGAATACGACAAATCCTATTCCGCAGAAAAATACTCCGTATATCATTCAGTTCCCTGTGGCTAGCGGCTACTATGCAAACAATTATATTGTTTTCAACGGCGCAGCCAACCAAACTATCGTTAGCAGCTATACGCCCGGAGCAGAACCGCCGGTTGACAGATACGATTATTATGGCAACAATACCATGATGCCGCAGACTCAAGCGGGATATATGTTGACCGATGACGGACTCTGGTTCCTTTCTACCGAAGGGGCTGTAACGCTCAATCCGTTCGAGTGTTATGTGGCGGCTAATGCGGCTAACAGAAGCCAGATGCCTCGTTTCAATTGGAATACGATGGACGAGCCGCAGGGCATTGCTCCGACACTGGCGCACGTACAGTTTATCTACGGTTCTGATGCCGAGCAACTCTATCTCGAGGCATTGGAAGATGTGACGATTCGTATCTATTCGACGAACGGATGGCTGATGAAGACGGTCGTTCTGCGCACAGGAGAGCAAATCTATCTTAACTTGCCGCGGGGCATGTATATACTGCAATCGATAGGACAAACCGCAAAAGTGATTCTATGAAGAACCCAACACTCATAAGGCAACATATGATTACACTTGCCGCGCTTTTCGCGGTAGGGTGTACTGTGGCGCTTTTTACAACTGATGTGCGGGAACTTCTATCCGAACAGAAAAAGGTGGAGCGTAGCAGTAGCGGTGCTGTAATGGTGGAACCAACGGCTACGGTGCAGATGATACCGATGCGAAGCGTTCATCGCGGACTTTTCTCTCCGCGCACTCGAGCAGCTGGCAACAATAGCGCTATACCATCTGACTATTCGTTCGATATGTCGGTTTCACTGCTCAGCAAGGCACAAGTGCATGAAGTGGCAGGCGGAGCAGAAGTAGGCGCCTTGGGTACTCAGCATAAACAAACGGTTCATCAGGTTGGTCCTGCCGTGGCTATGCCGATAACGACTTTCTATTCCATGGCTACCACACGTCAAGTGAGTCAGCCTGGCGCAACTTCAGCGCCACAGATGGCGAAAGTGACCGGATCCGGACAACGGCGAGGAATTGGACCTCCGCCACCGATTGGAGACGATGATGATCCTGAGAACCCGGATATTCCTCAACCGCCGGTGCCTGTTGGCGATGGCATGGCCATTCTCCTTGTATTGGCGCTTGCTTTCGTGGTCTATCAGCGCCGCGTGCAAAAGATAGGGTAAACACGTGGTCAACACATGGGTAAATCGTGGTTAAGTCGTAACTTTTACCTGACAATCACGAGACAATCACGAGACAATCGCGTATCCTACCCGTACCTATAATATACTTTGTATATAATCGCGTGATTTTGAATTTTTATAGATTAGGCGGTGAGAAACCGCCTTTTTTGTGCAAAAATGACAAATTCTGCAAATAAATTTGCATATGTCAAAACTTTGTAGTACTTTTGCGGTCGAATTACGAAATATTCCGAAACGAAATTCAATTAATAAACTCTTTTTACTAACATTAAAAATTTTTACTATCATGAAGAATTTTTCCAAAATTAATCGTGCCCTTGCGGCTAAGAAGAAATTTTTCTCTCTTTTCGCTGCTATGCTTTTTGCAGGAAGCATGATGGCAGCTTCGCTTATTAGTACATTTAACAAATCTACTGACATTACCGATTTGACTGCAGTTAAAGATGTTGCTGGTGTTGTTACATGGTCTGTTACTACTACTATTGGTGCCGGAGAACCGACTATCACAAAAGGCACCTCAAATTCCGTAGAAGCTATAAAGTTTGGAAACTCAAAGTCTGCTTACTACAAACCCGTAGTGTTCTCAACGAATTATTTCAAAGATGTACATGTAACCAAAGTGGTTATAAATTTGGTTAACAATGGTGCAAAAGAAGGAACTTTTACTGCCAAACAAGGTTCTGTTACAATTGGTTCTGAATCAAAGAACTTTGGAAATACTGCATGGGTACCTTTGACCGCTACCGGTACAGAAGGTCAAGGCGGAACATTGGAATTGACTTATTCGGTTGACCAAGCGTTCTATATTAGCTCTATCGAGGTAACTTATATCGGAACGGAACCGAATATTTCTGCATCTGTTGAGTCCATCAACTTTGGTGAGAAAAACGTTTACTATGCAGCACAGCGCACAGGAACCATTACTTTCGAGGTGACCAGTGAGAACCTCAGTTCTGACATTGATGTTGCTCTGAGTGATGACAACTATTTCTCAGTAGATATGTCTACCATTACTGCCAATCAATCAACGCCGGAAGTAGTAACAGTTGGATTCGCTATTTCGAACGCAGGTAGTTATGCAGCAAACTTGACTCTCTCGAGTGGAACAACTTCTCTTGTAATTCCTATCTCGTTGGAAGCTGTTGATATTGAACCGACTACGTACAACAAAGTAACTGATGCTTCGGTTTTGAAGGCCGGTGATAAACTCATTCTTGTAGATGAGGGAAATACTGTAGTTGCAACACCGATGGGTAGTAATACCTATTTCAAGCTTGCGCAAATTACTGATTATGATTTCACAGCAGGAACAGTTAATATCTCTAACGAAGGAGCTGTTGTGCTTACTTTAGGCGGCACTGCCAGTGCTTGGACTTTAACTTCTGAGGAAGGACAGCTGACTGCAAAAGAATCAGGTAAATTTACGAAAGACGGTGAAGGAACTTGGACTATCGCTATTGAAGAAGGAAATGCAGTTATTGCTTCCGGCGATCTCAAGATTCAACATAATGTAGGTTCTGCTCGTATCTCTTGCTACACCAACCAAACTCCGATTCAATTGTATCGCGTTCCAGGAACTGCTACTGGTGTTGAGAATATAGAGGCTGACACAAAGACAGTTAAGTTCTTCGAGAACGGTCAACTCTTCATCATTCGTGATGGCAAGACATACAACGTGCAAGGACAACAAGTTCGTTAAAAAAGCATAACTGAAGGAGGCTCGCAGTGCGGGTCTTCTTTGGTGTGTTAAACGATACTAACACAATTAACTAATATCAATTATCTTTATGAAAAAACTATTTTCAATTTTTGCTGCTCTGCTTTTCGCAGGTAGCATGATGGCGACCGATGTGACATTTGTTGCAGGAACGGACAAGGCGGATGGTACGTCCATCACAAAGGACAATGTTACTATCTCTGTTACTGCTGGCACTTTCAGCCGTACGGATAATTATCGTTGCTATGCAAGCAATACGATGACTATTTCGTGCTCTGTTGGCGTAATCACGAACATTGCCTTTACTTTTTCTGGTACTAATACAGGTGGTTGGGAAACTTCTTATCAGCCTAATGCAACATCGTGGACGTCTCCTACTACGAGTGCTCAGGCACGTATGACACAAGTAGTTGTTTCTTACACTGTGGCTTCAGTAGCAGAACCGACATTTACCCCGACTAACGGAGACTTTGTGGGCTCTGTGAATGTAACATTGGCTTGCGCAACGTCAGAGGCTGTGGTTTATTACACCACAGACGAAAATTTCAAAACTTCTCCGTCAACGACAGATTGGATTCCGTATTCTACTGCTATTCCATTGAGTGCTACTACAACTATCTGGGCTGCAGCTTTGAAAGGTGATGAATGGAGTAATGTAGCTGAGAAAACATACACAAAGCATGAATTGATTAACTGCGCAGCAGCTGCTGCATTGGCGAAAGATGAAGTAGCTTTCTTAGGTGAAGTAACAGTAACTTATGTTAACGGTGCCAACATTTACGTGAAAGATGCATCGGGCTATGCATTGCTCTATGCTTTTGATTATGGATTGGTTCCTGGTGATGTTGTTAATGGTTTTGTTGGCATATCGGCTCCGTATAGTGGTCTGCCAGAACTGAAACCTTCTGGTATAACAAAAGATGACTTGACTGTTGTTCATGGAACGGCTCCAGATCCAGAAGTGCTGACTGCTGCTCCAACGAATGCTGACATCAACAAATATTTCGTAATTAAGAACGTAACTTTGGAAGGAGAGTTTACTACTTCCGCTAAAACTAACCTGACTGCTACTATTGGTGAACAGACGTTTACACTGCGTAACAATTTCCAAATTGCACAAACTTTTGAGGCTGGCAAGAAATATGATATAGTAGGCGTTGGTAGCATCTATAACACTACTCTTCAAACTTACTTTATATCTGCAACAGAGGCAGTAGAAACTGTAAATTACTACCTCAAGAATAACTGGGGTGGTGGTGACTGGACCTGGCAACAGACAACCAAAGTGAGCGACAATGAGTATAAACTAGAGAATGTAGTCTTTGGTGGTACGGGTGTTAATGTAAACACCGCTGCATCGGACGAGGGATCTTCGTGGATTGCTCATGAGTCCTTCAATGGTAATACTATTAAGGCCTTGGATACAGTTACTCTCACTTATGTAGTATCTAGCAACTCAATTTCTGCAATTCTTCTTGGTAGTTACGTTGCTCCTGCAGATCCGACTTGGACTGTTGCCGGTAGTTCTGCCGCAGCATTTGGCACCACTTGGGCTGCTGACAATGCTGACAACGATATGGTTAAGCAAAGCGACGGAACCTTCCTTTGGGAGAGAACAGGCCTTGTGCTGGCAGCAGGTTCGGTTAACTTCAAGGTTTGCCGCGACCACGCTTGGACGGTGGCTTATCCGGCATCTGACTATAGTTTGGCTATCTCTGCAGATGGTATCTATACTATTACAATCACCTTCGATCCTTCGACTAATACTGTTAGTGCCACAGCAACAAAGACCGGCGATGCTGTCGTTACTCCGGTTATTGAACTGAAGGGTTCGTGGAATGCAGCCGGCGCTTATGATGCAACTTGGAATGGCGGTGCAGCCTATACGTTTGTTGAGTCTGGAGTTGTGGCTACATACACAGTTAATTTCACTGAGACAGGTACTTATGAACTCGGTTTGCAAGTTAATGGTGCTTGGACCGCTAATGGTGCAACCATTACTCGTACGGCTCCGGGTACTGACCTGGATAATGGCGGTACCGGAAATATGCATCTTGTAGTTGATGTAGTAGGTGAATATGAGTTCATCTGGACCTATGCAGTAAATAACCTGACAGTAATGTTCCCGGATGCTCCTGTTGCTGGCTGCGATTGGGATAATATTGACTTCCTTGGTGATGGTAGTCCTGAGCAAACATTTGGTAGCCAATTCAAAGTTTGCAAACCAGACAATGTAGGTGTTGTTAATATCCAAAAACCGGGCTTTGCAGATGAAACAGGTATTTATATGACCTTCCCAAGCGCTGCATTTGGTACTTTCTCGCTGGCTGCAAATCAATATGCAATCCAAGGTGCGGGTGTTGTATTCTACCTCTCCGCTTTCAGTCTCCGTGAGACCGAAGTAACAGTTAACTGCGAGGGCAATGACATCGTCTTCACCGTATTCAATGCTAAAGGTATTGCAACGGGCATTGAGAACAACGCAGTTGTTGAGAAGGCTGTTAAGTTCATTGAGAACGGCCAACTCTACATCATCAAGAATGGCGTGAAGTACAATGCTCAAGGTGCAGTAGTTCGCTAAGCAAAAGTAGAGAGCGGCAAGCCGCGTTTAGAGGCTTCGCCGTTTATAGCCCCTTGGGGCGTTTAGAAAAGAAAACAGCTCGCAGAAATGCGGGCTGTTTTTGGGTTGTTCTTTTCTCGTGATTGTCTCGACTCGATAGTCTGTCGTTAGTCTCTCGCCAGTCTGATTTGCCTATGTTTATGCACTATGGGGATAGTCCGAAAAAGGGCAACTCGCAGCAGGCAGGTTGTTCTTTTTGTTGGAAAAATGGTAAAATTTATGGAAAAATGTACAATTTTTTTATATTTTTTATAGAAAAATGACGCGCGCGCTTGCACGAATAAAAAAAATGTTGTATCTTTGCGGCCGATAAAGTGTATTATATGCGCACGAAAAATGTTCATATTGTCCGCTTAGTCATTTTAACCGCATTTCTGATGCACCATGTGACAACACACGCTGAAGTGTGGAAGCAGTATAATGTCAATACCAAACACTACTTCTCCATCTCGGCGAGCGGAGGCTATTATTCGCTATTTGAGAATATCCCTGAAGTCACAACCCGTGGCGGTGCGTCCGGAATGCTGGGAATTAACTATGAGATGCGATATAATGGTTTCTGGTTCTCGATCGGCGCAGACGTCCAGTATGCTACATCCACTCTGACTATGGCACCTTTTGATGCCCATCGAGAGATGTACGATACGCAAGGCAAGCGCGTCAGTTTCCACTATCACATCAACGAGTACAGCGATACGCAGAAAGATTTTCGAATAGGCGTACCGGTGCTGTTGGGCTTTTATACGAATGGCATATATGGCGCTGTGGGAGCAAAATTTTCCTATGCGCCGCATACTGTGACAACGCCAACTATCAACTATACCACCACCGGAACATACGAGCGGTATATAGCTGATTTTGAGAATATGCCTAACCACTTTTATACCGAATATACCACTCCCGGTCACAGCGAAATCAAGATGCATCCGCAGGGTAGCGTTATCGCTGAGTTAGGTTACGACGTGCTGAACAAGGAGCGAATGAGCAACTACGCATTGTGCTCGGTGTTGAAAGTGGCTGTTTATGCGGAATACGGCATCAATAGCTGTATGAGCGGTGCGGAGCATAACGAACAATTATACGGCGTTAATCCGCTGAATCCGGCACAGTTGACTATCGATTCCTACTATGCACGAATGGATCTGGATGAAGCACGCGTGGTCCCTTTTTACGTAGGCCTGAAAGTGACATTTATGCTACGTATCCGTACCTCTAACTGCCGTTGTGAAGGTCCGCTATAATGTTTAGTGATTAGAGTTTAGTGTTTAGAGAATCGAGACATATTGCTTTGTTGTTTAGCAGCCTGTTGGCCGCTCTGTTGGCGTGCCCGATGGTTGTGAAAGCAGAATGTCCCGATTGGTACGACCTGACCGGCAGCCACGTGAAGTGCGAGATAGGTCCGTATAGCGCGCGTCAGACTGGCAACGGCTGGACCACCCAAGTAGTCGATTTTGGTCCGGGTGAGATCCAGAGTCGTCATACGATTCACCGTGATGCCAACGAGATAGACCCGCGTACTACGAACAACGGAACAGAACCGGGTTTGCATACTGTGCCGGCAGGCGAGATTGCATCCGTCCGTTTGGGTAACTGGTTGGATGGCCGTGTGACGGGTGCTGCAAATGAAACCGGTCAGGCAGAGCGTATTACTTATACCTTCACCGTCGATGACGATAATAAGTATCTGTTGATGCGTTATGCCATTGTATGGCAAGACCCGCATAACCACAGCGACATTGTGCCGAGTTTTCAATTGGAGACTTTCTCGGGTGCAACAGGCAATACGCTGATACCTGGAGCATGTTATAACTTCGACTACGATGCCAATGGTACACAAGTAGACCATACAGGCGAGTGGGCTACCCAATGTCGTATTTGTGCCTACTACCGTTTTGGAAATGAAGGTGCATATTATTACTTCACAAATCGCTACAATCAAAATGGTTACGGACGTACACAAGGATACTATTATCAAGGAGATGATGTATATTATGCATATTATGCGGGTAACCATGTAGAGGACTGTCCTGAATTTACGTATCGCCATGAGAATCAAATCGTGGCTTGGCGTGAATGGCGTACACGTTTGATCAATTTGGAGGATTATGTAGGTCAGACCGTTCGCCTGCGTTTCACCAGTTCTGACTGCGGTTATGTAGAGCACTGGGGTTATTCGTATTTTACCCTGAATTGTCTGCAAGTCAATATGTATTCGCCTACTTGTGGCGGTCCGACCGAGTATCGTACATTCACGGCTCCGCAAGGCCTGGGACTGAACTACATGTGGTACAAAGTAGACGAGAACAAGAACCGTCTAGAACAGTTGACGTCGGAGACCAGCAATACGCTAACCGTATTGAACGATGGTCAAATGTACGAGTGCTACATCTACTCGCAGGAAAACGCTAGTTGTAATATATCTCTCTACGCAAAAGCTGAACCGCGTTTGCCGCTACCAGACTTTACCATCGACAAGCACGAAGATTGCGTAGATACGGTTTACCTGATAGACAATAGTGGCGTCTCGAGCGATGGAGTAACTATGCTTACGCCGCATGAGGATGTGGATGTGGTGACATGGGATTTCGGTGATGGTCGAACCAATGCGACATACAGCGCGGGTACCCCAATCACGTACGATAACGATGGCACATACACCATTACGCAGATAGTCAAGCTGAATAATGGTAACTGTACGGATACGCTTCGGAAAACCGTGACCGTTCGCGGTAAGATGACCAAGCATGAATCAGAAGTGTACGACACTATCTGTAGCGGCAGCAAGTACACGTGGAATGGCGATGAATATACCACTACTGGCGTTTACCCATATATTGTTGTTAATGGTGCTGCCGGCGGATTCTGTGATAGTATAGCTCGCTTGCATCTGAAAGTTTGGGATTCGTACTACCGCAACGATACGGTAGATGCGCTGGAAGGCAGAGAAATACCATATCAATGGCATAGCAATGGCGCCACGCGCAACCTGTATTCGAGTGGCGTCTATTGGGATTCGTGCGTATCAGTTCATGGTTGCGATAGTGTCTATCGACTGGTTTTGCGTGTAAGACCTAAGTACTTCTTCCTGGAAAAAGATACTATCTGCGAAGGAGAGACCTACACCTATCATAAGAACGGAATAGGAATAGACTATACCGCAACGGGAACTTACTACGACTCTCTCTTCACTGCGAAGTATGGCAACGACTCGGTTTATTGCTTGCAGCTATATGTTCGTCCGGCTTACCACTTCAGCGAGACGCGTAAGTTCTGTCAAGGCGATACGATTGATTTCCACGGTCAGCGTTTCTGGACAGATGGTCTGCACACCGTTTCGTTTAAGACAACCAGAGGTTGCGACTCCATCTTTACGCTCAGCATGATACAACAACAGAAGTATCTGTTGGATACGATTGCTACCATCTCGGACAAAGAGTTGCCGTTTAATTTCCATGGCAGAATGTGTCCGGGAAGCGGAACTTACTACGACAGTCTGAGGACGGTCAATGGTTGTGACTCAATCATCCGCTTGCGACTGACTGTCTGCCCGACATATTATTTTGAGGATACGCCGGTTACGTTGTGTCAAGGCGAGAGCTATAACTTCCATAACCATAGGCAGATTACCGAATCGGGTACTTATTACGACAGTCTAAAGACTGTTTATGGTTACGACTCGGTATATATGGTTCGTGTGACCGTTAATCCGACGTACCATATTACCGAGACCGCACAAATAGTGGAAGGAGGCACCTATTATTTCTTCGGAACACCAATAACGGCGGGAGGAACCTATTCGCAGACATTTACTACGAAGCAAGGTTGTGATAGTATCATCACCTTGATTCTGTCGGTATATCCTAAGTATTTCATAGCCGAGACAGCATCGATCTGTCAGGGAGAGAGTTATACCTACCACAAGAACGGCGCAACGGTGACCTATAATACGGCGGGAACCTATTACGACAGTTTGTTGACTGTGCATGGCTATGACTCGGTTTATGCGTTAACGCTGACCATTCTGCCTAAGTATTTCTACCCGGACGAGCATACTATCTGTCAAGGACAAGAGTATAATTTCCATGGACGCATACTCAAAACGGCAGGTACATACTATGACAGTCTGAAGACTCAGGCCGGTTGTGACTCGATTTATCGGTTGGATTTGCATGTCAATCCAACTCATCTGACGCGAATAACCGGTGAAATATGCCAGGGCGAGACATACCTGTTTGGCACGCGCCAACTTAGCGCAGCAGGCATCTATCGTGATACATTACACTCTGTGCAACATTGTGATAGTGTGATCGAACTGACGCTCTACGTTCGCAATAAATACTTGATAGAAGAAACATACTCGATAGGCGAGGGAGAAACGTACACATGGCACGGAAAGAGCTTGACGCGCGCCGGATTCTATTACGATTCGTTGAGTACGGTCAACCTGGGTTGTGACTCAGTCTATCGTCTGACGTTGGTAGTTCATCCGAAATATTTCTTCGAGGATTCGCCGGTAACTCTCTGTCAAGGTGAATATTATGATTTCCATGGCCATAAACAGATAGGTGAGAGTGGTATTTACTATGATAGTCTGAAGACGATACATGGTTATGACTCGGTTTACATGGTTCGCGTAACCGTTAATCCGAAATACAATGTGACGATTACGGCCCAAATGCCGGAAGGCGGTTCGTATAGTTTCTTTGACCAAATACTGACTACCGGAGGAACATACACCAAGACATTCACTACGCAGCAAGGTTGTGATAGTATCATCACGCTGATTCTGTCCGTTTATCCGAAGTACTTTATCCCCGAGACAGCATCGATCTGTCAGGGTGAGACCTATACCTACCATAAGAATGGTTCTCCGATCACGTACAGCGTAGGCGGAACCTATTACGATAGTTTGAAGACCGTTTATGGTTACGATTCGGTTTATGCGTTGACGCTGACAATTCTGCCTAAGTACTTCTATCCGGATGAGTATACTATTTGTCAAGGACAAGAGTATAACTTCCACGGACGTATTCTGAAGAATGCAGGCGTTTACTACGATAGCCTGAAAACTAAAGCCGGCTGTGACTCGGTATATCGATTGGATCTGCATGTTAACCCAACTTATATAACCCCGTTGCGCGGTGATATATGTCAGGGCGAGACGTATCTATTTGGCACACGCCAATTGACGGAGAGCGGAGTATATCTGGATACAGTTCCTTCGGTCAACAACTGTGACAGTGTTCTGAGATTGTCGCTATATGTACACAACCGTTATACCGTAGATACGGTGGCGCATCTCTGCGAGGGCGATACACTCCAATGGTACGGACGTTCGCTGACACAAGCAGGAGAATACTATGAAAATCGCACCACAACGTGGGGATGCGATAGTATTGTTCATTTGCGTCTCTATACGCATTTGACATACAGCTTTACGGAGACTCAGAAAATCTGTGAAGGCGATTACTACGAGTGGCATGGCCAACAATTGAATACGGCAGGTGTTCATACCTTATCGTTGAGTACAGTATACGGATGTGATAGCGTTTATACGCTCAACCTAACAGTCAATCCATCGTACATCAAAGATACAACGGCCATGATGTGTACCGGAGATACCTATATGTTCCTCGGTAAACCGTTGACACGCGGTGGATATTATGTAGATACTTTGCCGACCAAACTGGGATGCGATAGTATATTCCGTCTCACACTAAATGAGTATCCGAAATATTTCATCGAATCAGAGCATACTATATGTAAGGGTGATGCTTATCCATGGCGTGGCAAGACACTGACCGCGGCCGGAATCTACTACGATTCGCTCACGTCGGTTACCACAGGTTGTGATAGTGTATATAAACTGACACTTCGTGTCAATCCAACCTATGTTCAAGAACAGCGTGCTACCATTTGCGGCAACGAATATTATAATTTCAACGGTACGTTGCTCAACCAGACAGGCGAATATTACGATACAATTGCTACCGTTCATAATTGCGACAGTATATTCCATCTCTATTTGACCGTTCTGCCAGCTTATCCTGCCCAAGAAATAACGGCATCGATATGTCAAGGCGAGACATATGATTTTGGAGGTAGATCGCTGACCACAGGTGGATTATACATCGATTCGTTGACAACTGTCAACGGAGGTTGCGATAGTGTGGTACGTCTTAGCCTGACGGTTAATCCGATTTCGCGTGTTCCTATTTCGAGACATATTTGCCAAGGAACCAGTTACAATTTCCATGGCCGCAGTCTGACGCAGGCAGGCCAGTATATTGATACGCTGGCTTCTCGCGCCGGATGCGATAGTATCATCACGCTCCAGTTGTATGTGCATGCACCTTACTATAACGAGATATCATCCACTATTTGCGCCAACGAGAGTTATGATTTCCATGGTATGTCATTGAACACCAGTGGCGATTATACGTTGCCCGGACAAACATTGTGGGGATGTGATTCAACATACACACTCCACCTAACCGTTAATCCGACTTACACCCGTGATACAGTTATTCATATGTGCGCGGGAAGCGAAACGGTGATATTTGGCAAATCGTACAATCAGGGTGGTCACTACATAGATACGCTGCATACTCGCACGACCGGATGCGACAGTATATTCCGCATTACCCTGATTGAGAACCTATCGTCGTTCATCCCGCAACGTGCGGTGTTCTGTAAGGGAAGTACATACCGTTGGCGTGGTCGAGACCTAACATCGCCGGGTGTATATTATGATTCGTTGACGACAGTCTTTAGCGGTTGTGACAGTATCTATCAACTCACGCTTGTTATGCAACCGGTGTTCTACGAAGAGACTACCAAACGCATATGTGCTAACGAGTTCTATACTTTCCATGGTAATCAATACAACCAGACAGGCGTTTACTACGATTCGCTGATATCGGTAATAACCGGTTGCGACAGCATCTATAAACTCAACCTGACGGTAGATCCTACATATGTATTCACCGATCGTGATACTATATGCGAGGGCGAGTCGGTTGTGTTTGCAGGAGTTAGTAGAACCACAGGAGGATTCTACACAGACTCGCTTAGGTCGGTTGTTACCGGTTGTGATAGTGTGCGACACTTCAGCCTGACCGTGAAGCCCAAACAGCGTATAACGCGCAACGAGCACATATGCGAAGGCGATTTCTATGACTTCAAGGGTATGCACCTTACTACTGCCGGGATATATGTAGATACTTTGACTGCGGCGTCCGGATGTGATAGTATTGTGACACTCCATCTGTATGTCCATCGTGTTTTGTCCGACACAACGACCACTTCTATTTGTGAGGGAGATGCCTATATGTTCCATGGTCAGACATGTACTTCGCCGGGTAGATACACCGTTCGCGGTCAGTCGATGTATGGTTGCGACAGTACGTATGTACTCAATCTGTCAGTCAAACCATCCTACATAACCGATACGGCACTGACTCTTTGTTCCGGCGACTATGCGTTAGTGAATGGACGTATATACGATCATGGAGGAACGTATTATGATACGCTACAAACGGCTCAGGGGTGTGATAGTGTATTCCGCATCCGAGTCAATGAGTATCCTAAGATGTTGGCTGCATCTTCGGTATCTTTCTGTCGTGGAGATACAGTTCACTGGCGTGGCATGGACATAACGACGGGAGGTATATACTACGATTCTCTCCGTTCGGTAGTCTCCGGTTGCGACAGTGTATATCAGTTGACGGTTGTTGCAAAGAATCCGTTCTATCAGGAAGTGGAGGCTACGATTTTGGGAACTGACTATTATGACTTTAATGGTCGGGCGCTGCGTGAGCCTGGTGTTTATTGGGATTCGCTAACATCCGTAATCACAGGTTGCGATAGTATCTACAAGTTGACACTCGCAGTTCTGCCTACCTATGATATTACTATCTCGCATGAGATGTGTGATGGTGATACGTATATGTTCGGAGGACGAACATTGACAGAAGGTGGTCTGTATATTGATACGCTCAAGACAATCTATAACGTGGATAGTATTGTTAGACTGAGTTTGACGGTTTATCGCCAGATAGTCAGAGAAACATTTGTTCATATTAGTGATCAAGAGACGTATACCTGGTTGGGTAGAACATTGAATACCACCGGAGTATTTGACGATACCCTTCAGTCTGTGAAAACAAGGTGTGATAGTATTAATCGTTTGCACCTATATGTACATCCAACATACCTCTATGAGGAGAACCAAGATATTTGTCAGGGTAGATTCTATAATTTCCGTGGTCGTCAGTATAATGTCTCGGGCACTTATTACGATAGTCTGAAGACAGCGACATGGAATTATGATAGTGTCTATGTCTTGCATCTGGTTGTCAATCCAACGTATCGCCATGACACAATTGTACATATCTGTTCCGGCGATTACTATTCGTTCAATGGCCTGCCATTGTTTGAAGGTGGAACTTACTTCGATACGATTCAAACAGTAGAAGGATGTGATAGTATATTCAAACTAACGTTGATCAAGCATCCGTCTAACTTGATTGAAGAGCATAAATCGATTTGTCAGGGAGACTACTATGATTGGCATTCTAAACGATTGACTTCTGCTGGCATCTATTGGGATTCATTGACATCGGTTGTTACAGGTTGCGATAGTATCTACAAGCTAACACTGAACGTGACGAATACCTTCTATCGCGAGATAGTCGATTCGCTGTGCTCAGGCTCGTTCTACGATTTCAATGGTCGTCAGTTGTCCGAACCGGGTATCTATTGGGATTCCGCTCATTCGGTTATAACTGGTTGCGATAGTATCTATCGCTTGCAGTTAACCTTCATGCCTTCGTATAATCATACGCAGCGAGATACTATCTGTGAGGGTGAATCATTTATGTTCGACGGCCATGTATATACTCATCCGGGTACGTACATAGACACTATTCCTACTATTCAAGGTTGTGATAGTATACGCCGATTGATACTCTCCGTCCATCCGGTTACGGTGAAGGAGAATGTAGTTCATCTCTGTCAGGGCGAAACCTTTACAACTCCTGGAGGTCGCGTTATGTCTACCTCTGGCTTGCAGAGCGATACGTTAAGTTCTGTTCTGACAGGTTGTGATAGTATTATTCATTCGTACGTATATGTTCATTCGCCGTTCTACGATACGTTGTCAATTACAATCTGTCAAGGCGAATATTATAATTTCCATGGCCGTCAACTATCTGAGGCACGCACCTATCACGATTCGCTGCAAACCCGATGGGGATGTGATAGTATCTACACCCTCTATCTGCGTGTAAATCCGACTTACTTCTCAGATACGACGCAAAGTCTGTGTGAGGGCGATTATGTGATGTTCAATGGACGTCCGTTGTACGCGGGTGGTGTATATTGCGATACGGCACAAACCATCAACGGTTGTGATTCGGTTTTGCGTATGACACTAGTAATGCACCCTGCTACATATGTAGAACAGACATGGACGATGTGCGAAAGTGATGTATACAATTGGCACGGAAAACAGTTGACAAGAGCAGGTATCTATTGGGATTCTCTCCATACGGCCTTTGGATGCGATAGTATCTTCAAACTGACATTGAATGTGACACGTGAGTTCTATCAGGAATTGAACGGACGTATCTGTTCCAACGAGTACTATGATTTCCATGGCCGCCAACTGAATACTCCGGGCGTATATTGGGATTCGTTACGTTCGTTGACTTCTGGTTGTGATTCTATCTACAAGTTGGAGTTGACCGTATATGACGCGTATGACACTACATTGACGCACACTATGTGCGAGGGTGATTATGTGATGTTCAACGGCCGCAGTCTGACAGAAGGAGGACATTATGTAGATACGTTGAGTTCCGTTACTTCCGGATGCGATAGCGTCGTCAGGATGATTTTGAACGTCAAGCCTACCTTGCGAAGAAATATGGAGAGACATATTTGTCAAGGTGATTATTGCGAATTCCGCGGAAAACAATTGACTCAGGCTGGTTCGTATTCGGATACGATATTGTCGTCGTTAGGTTGTGATAGTATTGTTACGCTACGTCTGTATGTCCACTCAGCGTTCTCGCAACATCTGCCGATTACTATCTGCCAGGGCGAGTATTATAATTTCCATGGCCGATTGTTGAGTGAACCGGGTACGTACTACGATTCCATCCAGACAGAGTGGGGTTGCGACTCTATCTATTCGATTACCTTGACCGTTCATCCGTCTTACACTCGCGATACTACAGTTCTCTTGTGTGATGGAGATTACTATACCTTCAATGGTCATACCTATACCGAAGGAGGGTTCTTTATCGATACGGCTCAGACCAAACACGGTTGTGATAGTATCTATCGCATTACTGTTGTGCGCCATCCGGTTAGTATAGTGGAAGAGACGGCTACTATCTGTGAGGGCGAAACCTATCCATGGTACAACGGACGAGTATTGTCGCGCAATGCTATTTACTATGATACGATCAAGATTGCGAGTGGGCTGTGTGATAGTATTATCCACAGATTGCATCTAACCGTTCAACCTGCTTTCTACGAGGAAACGATGGCTACTATTTGTAGTGATGCGTTCTATCAGTTCCGTGGCCGTTCGTATAATCAAACAGGTATCTACTATGATTCGCTGCAATCGCAATTTGGTTGTGACTCGGTATATTGTTTGAAACTGACGGTTCATCCTGCTTCCTTCGTGGCGATTAAAGACACAGTCTGCGAGGGAGAAACCGTTTGGTTTGGAGGTAAACCTCTTACTACTTCCGGTACATACTACGATACCATACAGACACCATTTGCATGTGATTCGATTGTACAAATGGTATTGACCGTTAATCCGGTTTACCATTCGTTTGCCGACAAAGACATATGTAGCGGTGATAGCGTCTGGTTCGGTTCGAGATGGATTTATAGCGCAGGTATCTATACCGATTCGCTCACAACAATTAGTGGTTGCGATAGTATAGTCAGAATCCACATCCACGTGCACTCGAACTTATATCAAGAACGTACAGAAACTATCTGCGAGGGTGACTATTACAATTTCCACGGACAGTTGCTTGATCGTGCTGGAACGTACGAAAATATCATGACTTCTGACTATGGTTGTGATAGCTCGTATGTCTTGCATCTGAATATAGCACCAACATACAAGCATGACGTATATGCTAAAATCTGTGCGAACGAGTATTATCAGTTTGGTGGCAGACCATTGAACGTTGGCGGTGTTTATACAGACACATTCAAGACTATCTTCGGATGTGATAGTATCGTTACATTGCACTTGTCTCAATATCCGGTCATCACAACGCCTGTAGCCGTATCTATCTGCAAGGGCGAATCCTACACATGGATCCACAATGGAAGCCCGGTTGAGTTGACGAATGCGGGAATCTATGAGGATACGCTCAAATCGTTCATCGGAGGTTGCGATAGTATCATTCGCTTGTCCTTGACTGTTCATGACAATTTCTATCAGGAGTACAAACAAACTATCTGTGCCAACCAGTATTATAACTTCCATGGTCGTCAGCTGAACGAATCTGGAGTTTACTGGGATTCTCTGTCATCGAGAATAACGGGTTGTGACTCTGTTTATAAGTTGGAATTGACTGTCTTGCCGTATTATTACATAGAAATTGATACCGCTATCTGTAAGGGTGATTTCTATGAGTTCCGCGGCGATTTGTTGACGGAAGAAGGCGTCTATGTCGATACGATGATTTCTATCGGAGGCTGCGATTCCATTATTCGTCTGACTCTGCATAAGCATCCACGTTACTATTTCGAGGAAACGAAACATATATGCGACGGCACAACGTATTCGTGGCATGGTAAGACTCTTTCTAGAACGGGCATCTACTACGATTCGTTGTTGTCGATTAGTAACTGTGATAGTGTTCACTGTCTGAAGTTGTATATTGACAGAACATACTATAATACCTTCTCTGCAACTATTTGCGCAAACGAATATTACGATTTCTTCGGCCGTATGGTCAATCAGCCGGGAGTTTATCGAGACACTATGCTGGCAGCATCGGGGTGCGATAGTATCTTCGAACTCCAACTGAATGTCTTACCGTCGTATTTCAAGAGTTGGACTGTTCGCATCTGCGATGGCGATAGATATGAGTTTAATGGTCGCTTCTTGACCAAGACAGGAACCTACCGCGATACGTTGCAGTCTCAGTATGGCTGTGATAGTATCATGCAAGTCACTGTGATTAGTCACTTGTCGTACCATTTCTATGACGAGCAGACTATCTGCGAATCAGATGCTTACTACTTCAATGGTCGTCCGTTGTCGGCTAGCGGTATCTATCGTGACACCTTTACTACGGTCAACGGATGCGATAGTATCTATACGCTCTTGTTGACGGTTAAGCACGATTTCTTCGAGGAAACCAATGTCTCGATATGCTCGAACGAACGTTATTTCTGGCAGGGCCGCAACTACCAGTCGACAGGAACCTATTATGACGCTTACACTACGGTTGCCGGTTGTGATAGTGTATACAAACTCAATCTAACGGTTAATCCGGCCTACAAGTTCGAGGAATCGGTTTACAGATGCGATTTGGATAACTATTGGTACAATGGCCGTTATCTGACAAAGTCCGGAACCTACTACGATTCGCTAACGACGCGCAATGGTTGCGATTCTATCCATATCTTACACTTGGTTATCACACCTACACGGCGCGATACGAATCAAGTGGCATTGTGTATGGGTGAGGTTTATGACTATTATGGCACTCCGCTTACGCAGAGTGGTTTCTACCGTGATACCGTCAACGATCCGGTTACAAGACAATGTGTCATCACGATGCTTGACCTTAGTTTCACGGCACCAACGGTAGTTTCCAATATCTTGGTTGACGAGGTTTGTGCGGATGATCAAGCCTTTACAGTGCATTGCTACTATTCCGGAGGTCGTCCAAAAGTATATTCGTTGATATTCGATAGCAAAGCACGTTCTGCGGGATTTGTTGACCAATTGGATCGACCGTATACCGACGATATCACTGGTGAGATTCCTAGCTTCGAAGGCAATGCATATCTTCGTCCGGATTACTACACTGCAACACTCATTCTGGACAATCTGGTTTGTAACAATACGTCCCAGAATACGCATGATATCAAGGTGCTTGTCAAGTATCCTTCGTGGATCATTGAGCAAAACTGGAACGATGTGGTGGCTCTGCTCAACGACCGTTATAATGGTGGATACGTCTTCTCCGACTACGAGTGGTATGTCAATGGTAACTTGAGTACAGAAAAAGGCCCGTACATCTACATGCCGCAGACATTGGGTGTAGGAGACGAAGTTTACGTTGCTCCAACTCGTCAAGGCGAAGATTATTCTGTGCCTTCCTGTCCGATTGTTATTTACGATAAGACGCCTGAATTGGTTAGTGACTTCCCTGTTCTGTGCAATACGACACCGATACGCGGTCAATTCCAGATCCACGCACATGCAGAAGGAACTTACACCCTGATCTCTTCAACAGGCGTAGTCCTCTCTAGTGGCTCGTATCGCAATGGAGACGACTTGACGATCAACACGCGCGTATCCTCCGGATGCTATCTCCTGCGTTTGGAGACCGAGCAATACGGATCGCGTGTAGTCAAGCTGATCTTGCACTAATGGTGCTCGATGCCTTACAAAAATCTTTGTGAATTTATTTTTCGATGGCTTGGTATATCAACGGTACCATTTCGGTATTGTCGTGCCATCCGCTGAACTTTTCTGCGCCTACACCGATTGCAAAGACAGGAACGGCGTGAGCAGTATGTGCATAACTCGTCCAACCCAGGTGTGCTTTCTTGTTCAGCAGTTTAATTCCTGCATCACCCAAACGGTTGATGGTCTTGTACATAGTTTTTGTGTCCTTGCTTCTGCCTGCGATAGCGGCTTTGTATAGTGTCTTGAGTTCTTTCTCTTCTTCTTGACTCACTTCCACTGTGTCCCACAGACCTAGTTTGTCGCGCCATACATTTTTTACATCCGCCCATTTAGGTTTGCCTTGCTCAAATAGTTTGGAGAACGCATCGCTCAGAACCCACGCGGAGCATTTTTGATGTTGCAGTAAATCGAGATGTAGTGTATAATCACTATTTCCGAGAGCCATTCCTCCGGTCTCATGGTCTGCGGTTACCACAATCAGTGTCTCGTCCGGATGGGCTTGATAGAAATTCCATGCATATTGCATCGCCTCATCCATATTCCACACTTCCTCAATCGCAGTACGACCGTCATCTCCGTGACAAGCGTAATCAATCATTCCGCCTTCAACCATCATAAAGAAGCGGTCGTAGCGTTTTTCCAGGAAAGGAATTGCCGTTTGTACTATCTCGGCCAAACGCAGTTCACCTTCTTTTCTGTCAATCGTGTAGGGCAGATTGCTGCCGTGTTTTGCTCCGTCATCATCGGTCGATTGTACCAAAATCATTTTTTCTGCATCTGCTTTCTGTTGCGCTTCTGCATAGCCATGAGCAATAGTGTAGCCTTGCTTTTCGGCCAGGCGGTACAGATTGATTTCCTTATTGTCTTTCTTCCCGTTGGGATAATGAAAACCCGCACCTCCGAAAAAGTCAAAACCGCTGTGACACAACTGCTTGCCAATGTCATAATAATGGCTGCGTTTTTCGTTATGCCCGTAGAATGAGGCAGGAGTAGCATGGTCGATGGCCACGGTTGTCATGATGCCGATGCCCCAACCTTCCGATTTCAGTTGCTCGGCTATGGTGCGTAGTGTATCTCCTTTCTCGTCGATGCCTAGTGTCCCGTTGGTTGTTTTCTTGCCCGTGGCCAGACATGTTCCCGCAGCTGACGAATCCGTTATTCCGTTACTGGCAGAGTAGGTAGACAGATGACCGGAATAGGGCATCTGTGTCATCAGTGTCTGTACGCGACCAAGCGGCTGACCATTTATTGCAGAGCGGTACATTTCTGCGGATAGAACCTGGTTGTCACCCATGCCATCGCCTATAAAATAGAAAACATATTTTGCTTGTGCCGAAAGTGCAACAACCACCATCATCAGGGTGGCGAGAAATAGGAGTCGTTTCATTTGGTCGTCTGGTTATTAGTTGACGGAATATCGATTGGGCTCTTTGCCGCGCGTTTGCGGGCTGAGGCGCGTTGACGTTTACGACGACGCGCTTCTCGCTTTCGCTCAGCTTTTTGAGCAGCTCTTTCTTCTGCGTTCAGAATGGGCGGCGGTTCTATTCCCTGTTCGCGCAATCGCTCTGCCTGTATCTCCTGTTGATGAATTATCTGTTGCTCCCTATCTTCCTGAATCAACGCAGCGGCTTCAGCTTGCGGTAGAGGCTTGTGTTTTTTCAAATCTAGATAAATCAGCAGCGTAGCCCAGGCATCTGTCGAGGCGTAGCGCGCTTGTTCGGGGGTTAGGTGAGAATTTTCCCAGTTGGTCAACTGTTGGGTTTTCGATATTTTCTTGCCGAAACAGATGGCGAATATCTTTTGTAAACCTAGGTCCAGTATGCCGTAACGCCCCACCATGGCTTGCAAATCTACGCAATTGGCAGGATTGAAATTTCTACGTCGCCTTAGTCCGTTAATATCATCTTTGAAAGCCAGACCGACCTTGCATATACTGGCATCTGCAAATATATCGGCTAGTTCTTTTGGCATTCCGATGTGTGTCAGCCGAAATAGGTAGCAACGCTCTTGACTGGATATCTGAACTAGTGCTGTCGGATAGTGAATACCGCGATTGAAACTCGGGCGGGCTTCGGTATCAACGCCTAGCACACGTTGCGTGCGCAAATAAGCCACTGCCTCATTCACCATTTCCGGTTTATCAACCACAATGACTTCTCCCTCAAATGCCGCTAAGGGCATCCATTGCAGAAGATCCTTGCTGATTCGGTGAATATAGGTGTTCGGCTTTAGCATCTTAGTCCTCGTCTTGTTGCGTATGAGCCAGCGCGTGAAGTGCGCGCATTACGGCCAGTAGTTTCTGTCCCCAATGTTCATCAAATGCTTCGCGGCAAATCAGTACCGCATCATTCATAATCGCCTCATTGCCTGTCTGAAAGGCAGCCGCCAAATCTTTCAGTTCCTGATAGATGTCGGCCAGTCCTTCCGAGATATACATCGTTTGCACTTCATCCGTGTAAATGCCTTGGTCCACAAACACATCCAGATACGCATCGTCCGAGCCGAACAAGTCGCGCATACGTATCAAAGCCAGGTTGTAATCTTCTTCGGTCACAAAACGCTGAGGCGCTTCTTCCAGCATATATTCCGACGATTCCAATAGGCGGGCGCGGAGATACAAAATCGGCAGAAGTCGCAGCATTTGTTCGGTCAGTTCTTGGCGTTGCATTTCGCCTGATTGCTCTATGAGCAAACAGGTCTGCGCTGCGGCAGTTACAAACGCGATAGTCGAATCTTTATAAACGAATGAAGTCATAGTGGGTTTTACGAAAAAGTACGCAAAATTACTACATTTTTTGCAGATACACAAGATTTTTATTAAAATTATCAATCAATCCTTGCAAAAACGGATTTTTTTTTGTATCTTTGCGCAAATTTTTTGTGCAAAGCCGGTCGGGTGATTTCGGGCGGATAAATCGGGCTGCAAAAACTGCACATTTATATATACGTAGTATATATCCCCGATTTACTAACGAGACAATCACGAGACAATCACGAGACATAAACAACAAACTATTATAAAACAAAACAACAAGCATTATGAAAAAATTTTTCTTTCTGGCCTTCGTAGCTGTTAGTGTAACTGCGATGGCGCAACATGTTACACCGCTTAACATTCAGGTAGTAGATCTTAAATTGGATTCTTTGCGTGCTCTCTATCAGGCTGAGCCCGCTATGTATCGTGCTTCGCTTGAGGTGCTAGGCGAGCAACTGAAAAAGAATGAGTCTGAGATCAAATCAGCTAAAAACGAATTGAAGGCTGAGCAGAATCATGCTAAGGAGCTCGACAAATCTATTAAAGATGCAACCAAATTTGTTGCTAATATCAGTAAACTCTATGACAAAGAGGAGGCAGAGCTGAAAAATATGCAGAAGAACATAGAGAAGCAGCAGAAGAGTGTAGGCAAACAACAGGCTCTCAACCAAGAGGCGAAAGATATTTATCAAAAGAATCTGGAGGCACAACAGAAAGAACTGAGCTATTCTATCCGTGACGTGGCTGACCGCAAGCACTCGCTCGTTGACATGGAGGCTTCGCTGCAAACTTCCCAAACCAATCTGCAAGCTTTCATCCAAGAGACTCTGCAAAAATCGCAAGATTTGACTATCTTGGAAACCACTTGCAAGGAGCGCCTCAATGTCTTGAAGGCAGAGCAGAAAATCGCTAAATCCATGCAATAATTTTCAGTATGAAAGTCATTAACCTTTCGGAACAGAATAGTCTGCTCAACCAGTATCTGCGCGAGATTCGTGACGTGCAGATTCAAAAGGACAGTCTCCGTTTCCGCCGCAATATCGAGCGTATCGGCGAAGTGATGGCCCTCGAGGTCAGCAAGGCTTTGTCGTACCAATCCACCGACGTGAAAACACCGCTTGGTGTGGCTCAGGTCAATACCATTATCGACCAGATAGTTCTTGGAACTATCATGCGTGCCGGTTTGCCGCTCCACCAGGGTTTCCTCAATATGTTCGATGGCGCAGAGAATGCGTTCTTGAGCGCGTTTCGTCGCGTGAATCAAGATGGGGAATTGGAGATCGTGGCTGAGTATTTGGCTGCTCCTTCTCTAGAGGGAAAAACGCTGCTCCTCGTTGATCCGATGTTGGCAACAGGCATGTCGATGGAGATTGGTTATCTCGCTTTGCTCAAGCATGGCAAACCACGCCATACGCATCTTTGTTGCACCATTGGCACGCCTCAGGCTATCGATTATATCCGCACTGCACTCAACGACCGTGATGATGTCACGCTTTGGTGCGCGGCTATCGATCCTGTTCTTAACGAAAAGAAATATATCGTTCCGGGTTTGGGCGATGCGGGAGACCTCTGTTTCGGTACGAAATTATGAGTAGCGCCTACCAACGGTGGTTGACTTATTTGCCTGCCGCGTTGGTCGCGACAGGCATTGCTGTGCTCAGTCTGTCCGAGCAGACTCCGGATTATTTGCCGTCGTCTGTTAGCGACAAACTGTTGCATGCTATCGCGTATTGCATTTTGGCTTTTACGTTGGTCTTTGCCTTGGAGTTTAGACGCGCAAGTCGAGTTTTGCATTATGTCTATGCGTTTTTGTTGACCATCGCTTATGGCGCACTTATTGAGCTGCTGCAGTACTTCTGTACTGCGACTCGCACGGCCGAATGGGGCGATTTTTGCGCGGATGTGATGGGCGCACTTGTAGGTGTTTTGTTGGGACTGGTTTTCTATCGCAAATGACGGTACCTTATCTTTACGATATTGCTTTGAGCGTCTTGCTGCGAACCAAATTGCGGCGCAATCTAGTTTTGCTTGAGAAGTATGGCTCGGCCGAAGAAGCGTGGCGTCATTTGGATGAACCGGGAATGCAAGAGGCAATGGAGAAAGCCGAACGTGAGGCCGAATGGATTGAGCAACACGGCATTCATGTTTGGACGCTTTCCGATGAAAATTATCCCTACCGATTGCGTCAATGTCCCGATCGACCCACGGTGTTGTACGGCAAAGGCAATATCAATCATTCTGAGGGTCATATGGTTTCCATCGTGGGAACGCGACGGCCGACAGAACGAGGCAAAGATCTAACCCGCAATCTCGTGCGAACGTTACGTGATCGTCTCGATAAAGTCTCGATCATTAGTGGTGGAGCTTACGGCATCGATATCACCGCGCATCGCGCAGCATTGGAGTTGGATGTACCTACCATCATTATTCCCGCTCATGGCTTGGATCGTATTTATCCCATCCAACATCGTCCGGAAGCCGTTGCGGCATTGCAGAAGGGTGGTTTGCTCACCGAGCATATGTCGGGTGTAGAACCCTTGGCTCCTTATTTCGTCCAACGCAACCGGATTATCGCCGGCTTGGCAGACGCGGTGGTTGTGGTGGAATCTAAGACCAAAGGTGGCAGTCTGATCACGGCGCAAATGGCATTGGATTATGATCGCGAGTTGTTCGCTTTCCCCGGACGTCCAACCGATGATGTGTCCTCCGGATGCAATAGTTTGATTCGCCGCCAGGCTGCCCATCTTATCGATAATGCTGATGATCTGATCGAAGCCATGAATTGGCAAACCGTTTCGACTAAAACCGATGCCACGCAAACGCGAGTAGTGGAGTTCTTGGGAGATTTGACAGACAGACAACAGATGTTGATGCACAAACTTCAGGAAGCTGAAGATGGAATGCATATCAATTTGATTGTCATGGAGACCGAACTCAATTATAGCGATGTGGCTAGCGAATTGGTGATGTTGGAGATTCAGGGCCTTGTCAAGTCGCTTCCGGGCGGAATTTATCGAATAGTTAATTAAAAATTAATGATAAATCTTGTAAAATTTGCAAGTCTCAAAAATTTGTTGTAATTTTGCAACGGAAAAAAATTAAACAATACAATATATGAAAACTCTTTTGAAGTATTTGGGCGCAATCCTCATGTTGTTGGGTGTAGTTTGCTTGGCCCTCTACAAATTCTGTTTGCCGACTAATGCACTACTGATTAGTAGCATGGTTTTGGAAGTTGCAGGTATTCTTTCCTTTATCTTTATCAATAAAAAACTCGACTAACGCATGGCGGAAATAGACCATGACAACGAGATAGAGCAACCGGAAGAACTTGCTGCCTCTCATTCCAACTTCAAACCGCAAGGCGAGTCGGGCGAGAATGTCAAGTATCACCTCACGGGCATGTATCAGGACTGGTTCCTCGATTATGCCTCGTATGTGATACTCGAACGTGCCGTGCCCGCCATCGAAGATGGATTGAAACCGGTTCAGCGACGCATCTTGCATGCAATGAAGTGTGTCGATGACGGGCGCAGAAACAAGGTGGCCAATATTGTCGGTCAGACAATGCAGTATCACCCGCACGGTGATGCTTCTATATATGATGCGTTGGTTCAGTTGGGACAGAAAGATCTCCTTATTGATTGTCAAGGTAACTGGGGAAATATTCTAACCGGTGATGGCGCCGCGGCTCCTCGTTACATCGAGGCACGATTGAGCAAATTTGCTTTGGAAACGGTCTTCAATCCGAAGACTACCCATTGGATGCTCAGTTACGATGGCCGCAAAAAAGAACCAATTCATTTGCCTGTCAAATTCCCGCTTCTGTTGGCGCAAGGAGTAGAAGGTATTGCTGTTGGATTGAACTCGAAGATATTGCCGCACAATTTCAACGAATTGTGTGACGCTTCGCTCGCCTACTTACGTGGTAAGGAGTTCCAACTTTATCCTGACTTCCCGACCGGCGGTGTGATTGATGTCACGCGTTACAATGATGGAGAGCGAGGAGGACAAGTCAAAATCCGTGCGCGCATCCAGAAAGCCGACGACAACAAGACTTTAGTCATTACCGAAATCCCATACGGCACGACGGTTAGCAAAGTTATCGAAACCATCTTGAAGGCCAATCAGAAAGGTAAAATCAAGATTAAGAAGATTGATGACTTCACTGCTGCCTCGGTCCGTATTGTGGTGCAATTAGCTCCGGGCTCTTCGTCCGATAAGGCCATTGACGCACTATATGCCTTTACTGATTGTGAAGTCAATATCAGCCCTAATTGCTGTGTCATCGAGAATCGCAAACCAATTTTCACCACTGTTAGCAATCTGCTGCGACTTTCTACAGAAAATACAAAGCAGCTCCTGAAGTGGGAATTGGAAATCGAGAAGGCAGAACTGGAAGAGAAATACTTCTTTACTTCGCTCGAGAAAATCTTTATCGAGAATCGCATCTATAAGCAAGAAGGATACGAGAATGCTCCGAATAAGGAGAAATTGATTCAGTTCGTGGACGAGGCATTGACTCCATTCAAGCCGAAACTGATTCGCGAAGTAACAACCGAAGATATTGAGAAACTCTTTGATATTCGCATGATCCGCATCACTAAGTTCGACTCTAAGAAGGCGGATGAACTGATGAAGGATCTCGAGAAAAAGATCAAGGCTTGCATCAAGAATCTTAACCATCTGACCGATTACACGATTAAATGGTTTGAGATGCTCAAGGAGAAATACGGCGAACAGTATCCGCGTCGCACCGAGGTGCGCAATTTCGGTGCAATCAATGTGAAGGCGGTGGTTGAGAACAACGAGAAATTGTATATCAATCGCGAGGAAGGCTTCGTCGGAACAGGACTCAAGAAAGATGAGTTCCTTTTCAATTGTTCCGATATTGACGATATCATTGTTTTCCACAAAGATGGAAAATACAAGGTGCAGAAAGTGGCGGACAAGTTCTTCGTGGGCACCGATATCTTGCATATAGCTATCTTCAAGCGCGGTGACGATCGTACGGTTTACAATGTTGTTTACCGCGACGGCAAGAAGGGTACCTACTTCATGAAGCGATTCAATGTGACGGGTGTCGCGCGAGATAAGGAATACGATCTGACACAAGGCAAACCCGGATCAAGGGTCGTTTATTTTACGGCCAATCCAAACGGAGAAGCCGAGGTGATTCGCGTTGCGTTGAAACCCGCATTGCATCTTAAGAAACTGGAGGTACAAAAGGATCTGAGCGAATTGGCTGTCAAATCACGTACCGCGAGAGGAAATGTGCTGACCAAGTATGATGTCAAGTCCATCACGCTCAAGCAGAAAGGTCATTCCACTCTCGGTGGACGCAAAGTTTGGTTCGATCCGGATGTGCTCCGCGTTAACTATGACGAGCATGGCATCTATCTGGGCGAATTCTTGGACGAAGATCGCATACTCGTTTTGACCAACGAAGGAACCTACTATACTACTTCTTTCGAGCTGACTGCTCACTTCGAGGACAATATCTTGCGCATCGAGAAATTGGATCCGGAGAAAGTGTGGTCGCTCATCCAGTGGAACGGCGAACAGAAATACTACTATGGCAAGCGATTCCGCTTGGACGATGCGAATGCCAAAGTGCAATCCTTCTTGGGCGAAGACAAAGATTCTCGTATGGTCGTGCTGTCCGATCGGGCAGAAGCTACCTTCCGTATCTCCTTTGTCGATGAGAAACGCGAACCGTTGGATCTGTTGATGGAAGAGTTTATTGACGAGAAATCTCCGAGAGCAAAAGGCAAGCGTGTGACTACGCTCGAGGTGGCCAAGATCGTTGATATTACTCCCGAACCCGAACCCGAACCCGAACCGGAACCGGAGCCAGAAGAACCCGAATCGGAATCTGAGCCCGAAACAGAGCCGGAAGTAGAATCAATACCGGAAACGGAAACGACAACACCTTCCGAACCGGAGCAGGCTGAGATGCAAGAATCAGCAGATACTCTTGACATTGATGGTGTTACAATGACCATCGAGAAGCCTAAAGACTCGCAACTTGACTTGTTCTAATATGCAAATAATCTTAGGAAGTCAATCGCCGCGTAGGCGCGAACTGATGGCGGGGCTGGATATCCCGTTTACGGCCATCACTATCGATGCCGAGGAATCTTTTCCGTCCGATTTGGTTAAAGGTGATATTCCTTTATATATATCGCGCGCGAAAGCTAAAGCTTATGAGTCGCAATTGAAAGAAGACCAATTGCTCATTACAGCCGATACAATCGTTTGGTGCGACAATCACATGCTCGGCAAACCCAAGGATTTGGATGATGCTTGTGCTATGCTGCGCCAGTTGCGAGATAATACGCATCAGGTATATACAGCGGTTACGTTGGCGCAAAAGGGACATCAACTGGAGTCCTTCGTCGATTGTACAGATGTTACATTTGGCCATTTGACGGACGAGGAAATCGAAAATTATGTCAAGTCCTACAAGCCTCTGGATAAAGCCGGATCGTATGGAGTCCAAGAATGGGTAGGATATGTGGGATGTACGAGTCTAAAGGGATCTTACTTCAATGTGATGGGATTTCCGATCCATCTAGTCTATCAGGCATTAAAAAAGCGAGGAGTCATCTGACCCTCGCTTTTTCTTTTTCTCCATTCGGCCTACAAGCCGCGTACGATACAAATGCTATACAATGTGCCAATCGCCATTGTGAATTTCACAACTTGCTGACATGTCCTGTAGTCGCTCGGTATCTTGGCAGACCAAAGTAGCCACAAAGCACAAACCAGTGGCGTAACGATTCCTAATGCTATATATCGCGTGCTGAGGCTATTCCAAACATGCGGGAATGGCAGAACGCCCCACCACAACCATCCGAGCATTGCAAGAGTCAGAACGATGAGCAAAGTGACAAAAACCTTTGTCCATAGTTCTCCCCATACGACAGGCATAGAGTGGCATTCCAGTTCGCGATCGCCCATTTGGTCTTGTAGATCTTTCACAATCTCTCTAATCCAAGTCAGCATAAAGGCAAATGCCCCGAAACCGCCCAACCATGCGTATAAATCATGCTCCAATCGGGTATATGGCAGAATATCTGCATAGAGCAACTGTAGTTGTGCAACATTAGCCATCGCAACGATTAGTGGAGTCAGTCCGGCTAGCAATGCGATAATGAGATTCCCAATCATGAATAGTCGCTTGTAACTACTGGAATAGAACCACAACAGTCCGGGGATAATCACAAAGAGCGTTCCGAATGTGATGCTTCTCAAAAACCATGCTGCGGCTAATCCGCAGACGGCACCTGTGCCGCTCAGCGCAATACTCATACGCATGGCAGTCGGTTTGCTGATGCTGCGAGTCACAATCACCTGGTCCGGACGATTGATGCGATCAATCTTGATATCAAAGTAGTCGTTGATCACATAACCTCCCGCAGCAATCAAGGTAGTAGCCAGTGCAATAAGCATAGTGATATACCATGCTAACTGTTCGCCAAAAGCCATTTGGTTCAAAATAGGTACGGCTACCCATTTCTCCATCACATACACCAGTACTCCCAAAAAGAGTAGGTTGCCCCACCGAACCAGTCTAAGAATATCTTTGCAATAATCCCACATTGCTATGTTTTATTTGATGCGTAGTATCATTCCCCTCCACGCAGGCAGAGTGAGTGTGATAGGCTTGTCTGCTATGAATTGCACGGCTTGCTTGCTTCCGCGTAGGAGATCGGTAGCGGTGGCTTTGGATTTCTCTTCCATATCGAGATAGACAAACGCGTCATTAGGGATACGAACGGGTATCTGTTGCTCACGGTCGCGGAAATTGACCACAATGAGCAATGTCTCTTTGCCTACATGACGTAGAAAAGCAAATTGCTCATGCTTGTCAAAGCCCTCGCCTTGCGCATAAGTGATGTCGTACATCTGCCCTTTCTGAATGGCTTTGTTGTCGCGTGCTATCGTTAGCAATTTCTGGTAGAATGCGCGCAGTTCTCGTTGATCTTCGTTCAGATGTGCGCCATCGTATTTGCCTTTGTTCGACCATGCTTGGATACTTTTTACTCCCCAGTAGTCAAAGATACTGGTACGACCGTCCATGCCGGAGAAACCTTCCAAATCCATGCCCTTTTCGCCTAACTCTTGGCCTGAGTAGATCATCACCGGACATTGATTGAGAGTGGCGGCCACGATCATCGCGGGCTCGGCACACGCACCATTCCCGCAGAAGAAACCGCTAGCTATTCGCTGTTCGTCGTGATTCTCCAAGAAGTAGAGCATATGATTCAGTCGTCCGTTGCTATGTTGCATCCATTGCTGCGTGATTCCTTCTGCCGGCCAACCTCTACTGGTCACACCGCGTAGATAATCGTACATGCCTACTTTGTCATACAGGTAGTCAAAACCGGCATCCAGATATTCGTCGTAGCGAGAAGGTTCGTAGCATTCGCCGATAAAGAGAACTTTCGGATATTTTTTTCTAACTCGTGCAATGGCCCATTTGAAGAATTCAACGGGTACCATCTCTGCCATATCTACGCGCACTCCATCGATGTTCTTTCCTACCCAAAATAGTAGGATATCCAACATCTTCTTCCACGTATCCGGAATAGGATCGAATTGTTTTTCTCCGCCACCCTGGTAGAATACTCCGTAATTCAGTTTGACTGTTTCGTACCAGTCGTTCTCGTTCGGATGACTTCTGAAACAGTCATTTCCGGTTACTTTGGCAGGGTATTCTTCGTAGCCTAGCAGATCTTTGTCCATGGAGAAGCGCTCTCCGGGAAGATAGTAGAAGTTATTGAGCGGTGAGAAGGCCCATTCGGGATGATCATTTTCTCCCAAATCTGTCACGCCTTTAGGTTTGCACAAACTCTTGTATTCGCGGCTGACATGGTTAGGAACAAAATCTAGAATAACGCCCAGTCCGGCTTTATGTGTCCGTTTGACCAATGCCTCAAATTCCGCCATCCGTTTCTCTTCGTTTTTTGCTAAATCAGGGTGTACATCATAATAATCGGTGATGGCATATGGGGAACCGGCTTGCCCCTTGGTAATAGCGGGGTTGTTGCGTTGTGCCGTAGCATGGCGAATAACACCGGTATACCAAACATGAGTGGCACCCAAGTCCACAATAGACTTGAGTGCTCGCTCATTGATATCAGCAAACTTACCGCAACCGTTCTCCTCTATCGTTCCATTGTGCTTACGCGTTTCGTTGAAATTGGCGAACAGTCGCGGGATGAGTTGATAAATGATGGGTTTTGTCATGATTGCTTGTGTGTGTTTTTCGGTGGTAAAAAGAGGAGAAGTTATACAAGCGCTTGCGTATCGCTGGCAATCATCAGTTCTTCATCGGTTGGGATGACGCAAACGGTCACTTTCGAGTCTTTGGTAGAAATCACGCGCTCCTCGCCGCGAACGTTATTGGCTTGCTCGTCCAGTTTTGCGCCGAGGAAACTGAGTCCTTTGACTACTTCACCGCGAATGAATGGATCGTTCTCACCAATACCGCCGGTAAAGACGATGATGTCAACACCATTCATCGCAGCGGCGTAAGCTCCAATATATTTCTTTACGCGGTAGATGAACATATTGCGTACCAGTTCGGCACGCTTGTTTCCGGATTTGATAGCAGCATCGATGTCACGCGCATCGTTCGAAACACCCGAAACGCCCAGCAGACCCGATTTTTTGTTTACCAAATTGTTGAATTCGGCAGTACTCAGTCCTTCCTTGTCCATGATGAAGGTAGCAGCGCCCAGGTCTAAGTCGCCGGCACGAGTACCCATCACCAGTCCTTCTACAGGAGTGAGACCCATACTGGTATCCACACTCTTGCCATTCAGTACAGCTGCGCAGCTACCTCCATTGCCGATGTGGGCGGTAACAATCTTCTGCTTGCTTGGATCTACGCCAAGGAATTCGCAGACACGAGCGCTTACGTAGCGATGACTTGTGCCATGGAAACCATAGCGGCGAATTGCATATTTCTGATATAATTCGTACGGAAGCGCATACATATATGCGTAATCCGGCATTGTCTGGTGGAAGGCGGTATCAAATACGGCTACTTGCGGAACGCCCGGAAGCGTTTTTTCGATAGCCTCTATACCTTTTAGGTTAGCGGGGTTGTGGAGTGGAGCCAATTCGGAGCATTCGATGATTTGTTTCTTCACTTCCGGAGTGATAACCACCGATTGGTTGAATTTCTCGCCACCATGCACTACGCGATGACCTACTGCATTGATCTCTTTCAGGTCTTTTAGGCAACCGATTTTCGGATCAACTAGCGAGTCCAGAATCAACTGAATACCAACAGTGTGTTCGGGCATTGGTTTTTCTATCTTCACTTTTTCGCCGTTTGGCAGTTTTACCTGCAGAAATGAATCAGGCAAACCGATTTTCTCCACGCCGCCCTGAGCCATCACGGTCTTGCTCTCCATTTCGAAGAGTTTGTACTTGATACTACTGCTTCCGCAGTTCAATACTAAGATTTTCATAATTTATAATTTGAATTATGGAGTTTCGGCTTCGCCGAGTTGCGTAAGCGAGCTTACACTCGACTTGCACGAACCTTCATATTATTACTTAATTGCTTGATTTGCTGTAATGATAACCATCTGTACGATGTCTTGCACTTTGCATCCACGGCTCAGGTCGTTTACCGGTGCAGCAATGCCTTGCAAGATTGGGCCTACGGCATCAGCGCCGCTGAAACGTTCTACCAGTTTGTATCCGATGTTTCCTGCTTGCAAATCTGGGAATACCAGTACGTTGGCTTTGCCTGCCACCGCGCTACCCGGAGCTTTGGTTGCAGCTACGCTCTCTACAAGTGCTGCATCGGCTTGCAGTTCACCGTCAATCTGTACATCTGGCGCCATCTCCTTGGCCAGACGGGTAGCTTCGGTCACTTTGTCCACCAACTCATGTTTGGCGCTGCCTTTGGTGCTGAAACTCAGCATGGCTACTCGCGGCTCGATGCCTGCGATGCTGCGTGCTGTCTCAGCCGTCGAAATAGCTATTTCAGCCAATTGCTTAGCATCCGGATTGGGGTTGACTGCGCAATCGGCGAACAAAAGGAATCCATTCTCGCCCAGATTCTTGGCAGGAGTGAACATAAGGAAAGCTCCGCTAACGATGGAGCAACCCGGACGTGTCTTCAGAATCTGGAAGGCCGGACGAATAGTGTCGGCGGTTGTTCCGCGTGCACCGGCCAGTTCGCCATCGGCATCACCTGCCTTAATCATCAAGCAACCCAGGTACAACGGGTCTTGTGCTTTCTTCTTCGCTTCTTCTTCGGTCATTCCTTTTGCTTTGCGAAGTTCGAACAGCAAGTTTGCGTATTCCGGCATCTTGGCATCGCTTAACGGGTCAATAATTTTCGCCTCCGAGATGAACTCATAACCTTTTTCTGCGGCCATACTTTTGATTTTCTCGGGGTTGCCAATCAGAATCAGTTTGGCAATCTTGTCGCGAAGCAGAATATTGGCTGCTTCTAGCGTACGTGGTTCATCGCCCTCGGGCAATACAATGCGCTGCGGATTGGCTTTTGCACGCGCAATCATTTGTTCTAAAATGTCCATGTTCTTATGTTGTAATTGATTATTTTCTGTAGTTGCTGCTGATTTTCAGCCTATTCGCATATTTGTCCGCAAAGATACACATTTTTTTGCATATATGCAATACTGACTGTAAAATTTATATTTTTTTTACAAAAATATTTGGCTATTTCAAAAAAAAGTTGTACCTTTGCACGCTGAATGGTGATTGCCCGTCAACGGGCACGCTTTTATACGCATTATTATATAGGAATTAGACACTAAAAACAAGACAAACTACTCTCTCTTCTGCCATGAAGAAAAATATACTCATTTTTTCGCTTCTGTGCTTTGCAGTCACGATGATGGCGCAAAAGTCGGAGCAAAAAGTCAAAGGAGCTCACCCCTACAAGGTCTCTGAAAATGAGAATGTTGCTCCGGAATTGGCACATTGGTCACTCACACCGCACGTGGGATTTAACTATTTCGATGGTGACTTTGCTTACGAGAAGAAGCATTCTATCGGCGTTCCTAATGCCGGTCTGGATATTGAATATGCTTTCAATCCGGTATGGGCAGTGGGCGCAGACTATATGTTCGACATGTACACCGTGACCGGTAAACCGGGCAAGGATAATGCGGATACATTGCTTTACGGACATATGCACAAAGCAGGTATCTACGTGTCGATGGACTTCATGAATCTCTTCTACCCGAAAGCGAAACGCAAGATTTGTGGTATTCAGGCCGTTATAGGAGGAGGATATGCGTGGTACAAGAGCACCATCATGTATCATGATGATTATGTAAAAGACGGTGACGAGACGCACAAAAAAGGACATACAGCTCAGTATATCAATGCTGATGGCGTAGTAGGTCCGGATTGCATGGACAAGTATAACGGGCAGCTTTATCTACAAGCAGGTTTGAACGTAGAATTCAACCTCAACCGCACCCTTGCTTTAGGAGTTCGCACTACTTATAACTACTTCATCAATGACTATATCGATGGCCGTGGTTATGCAGGAGATCAAGCGGTAGCGTCCAAGAACAACGATGGTGTAGTAGATGTAACGTTGAATATGCGTTTCAAACTGGAAGCAGTCTCCAAGACGCACGTTCGTAATATTCCTGCGAAGGAAGCATCTGACCAGTTGCAGACTAAAGCAGAGGCTACTAAGTATGTGCATGATACGGTTATCATCAGGCACGATTCGATTATCGTTCGCGAGACATATCGTGAGACCAACACTACGGTCGAGAATGATCTCAATAGCTACTATGTATACTTCGAGTATGCTAAGGACGCTATCCGCGAAGATGGTCTGATTACCATCCAACAGGTGGCTGACCGTTTGGCAGAGAATCCTGAACTATATGCGGTGGTTACCGGTTATTGCGACAACACGGGTTCCAACAAGGTGAACTACGAATTGGGTGACCGCCGAGCTGCTAATGTGATAGAGGAATTGCGTGAAGAGCACGGGGTAGCAGACGATCATATGTACTCAATGGGTATGGGTAAACTGGTAGGACGTCGCAGTCAGGCTAGTTATGGACCTAACCGCCGTGCCGTAATTCGTTTGGTTGACAAAGCCACCTTCGATCGCATGAAGGCTGAACTCGACGATAAGAAAGCCCACCGTGATTTCAGCGATACTCCGGCTAATGCGCAGGTAGAGCAATCTCAGCAACAGGTTAAGACCGTGCCTATCTCTGAGAGCTCGCGTCCGGAGAAAGTGAACCAGTACGTTAATCGTACGCACGAGACCGTGACGACGGAGGGAGCCACGACGCTATCGAAGCTCGCACGTAAATACTACAACAATACCTATTGCTGGGTATATATCTATATAGCAAACAAAGATAAGCTGCGCAATCCTAATTCGGTGACTCCGGGTATGGAACTGGTTATTCCGGAACTGACGGAAGAGGAAGTACGCATCACGAAAGATCAAAGCCTCGTGTTGTACAACAACGCACGGCAAGAAAAGTAATTGCCCAAGTGGCAGGGTCCCATAGCTCAGTTGGTTAGTAGCACCTGACTCATAATCAGGGGGTCCTTGGTTCAAGCCCAAGTGGGACCACGACAGGAGGATAGTCCCGCGACTGTCCTCCTGTTAGTTTTAGAAAACGATGAAGGTACGTCTGTTCATATTGTCACTGTTGGTTCTCGCCCTAGTGAGCGAACCTGTTGTGCTGTATGCATCGCCTGCGTCTTCGGCTCAAGCTGCTGCTGCCAAACGGCGTGCAAAAGCAAAGGCCAAACGCGAGAAAGAGAAAGAGGCGCAGCGAAGAAAGGCTAAACGTCAGCGTATCAAAGAGGGCAAACTGCTACTCTATATTTATTCCTACGATCTGAAGACAGGCGAGCAATTGCCGGTTACGCATATTCAATTGCAAGATGTGAATGCTCGGCCCAACAAACGATTGCTGATCAATAAACCAACCGATCAGAAAAAGGCACGTCTCTCTAAGACGCTTCCGGAAGGCAAGTATTGGGTCTATGCATCTAAGATTGGGTATTTTGCATCCGATACTATCTATTACGAGCATCGCGAAGATGAGGATACGATTCGGCTTGCGCTTTATCCGGAAACACGATTGACTCTTACTGTAACCGATTCGCTGACTTCGCGTCCTGTAGTAGCCAATGTGATAGTTCGCAATCACGAGCAACGCAAAGTGATGCAAACCACTTCTGATTCGCTGCATGCAGTTCTGGCGGTTCTGCTGGACGACCGTTTGCCTTATTATACGATAGAGGCCACTGCGGTTAACTATCACCCATTCCACGATACGATAGCCGATCCGCACCATTATTCCGGCATCGTTATGACGCCGAAGGAGATGAGATCGTTTGTGCTACGGGATATGTACTTTGCCACCGGCAAGACGCAGATACTGGAATCGTCAGAAGGTGCGCTGAACGAATTGTTCCAATTTCTTACTCTGCGTCCGGAACTACGTATCCGGATAGTCGGTCATACAGACGATATCGGATCGGATCGTTCCAACCAGATTTTGTCCGAAGGTCGTTGCCGTTCGGTGAGACAGGCAATGGTAGATCGAGGAATTGATATCCGTCGTATTGAGATAGTGGGAAGAGGGGAGAGAGACCCGATCGTACCAAATGACTCGGAGGAAAATCGTCAAAAGAACAGACGAGTAGAGATTGTTCTACTGTAGAACGATATATTTCAGCACAGCATCTATAGTCGGAGAAACGACACGCACGTAGTAGCAGCCACTCACGCTGGCTGCTCGTAGTACGTATTCCGGTTGTCCAGACGAGGAGAACTGGTCGATGAATTGTCCGGAGGCACTATAGACAAATATCTGGCAGAGTTCAGTAGGATCCAGTCCAACCAATCTGATTTCTCCGCCGATGGTAGTAACATTAGGCAGCAGACTGAGTTGACGGCTATCTTCCGAACCGGCATAATGGATAAGCACGGAACGCATGATGTCGGCGCAGAGTTGCGCAGAAGCGTTGATCGACACATCGATAATGGCGTAGTAATCGCCTGTACCTTTCAGATTCTTAGCCAGTGTTAGATAATAACCGGTACCTACTACCACATCATCTTTGATTGCGTCACCAGGCATATCGGGTTCGCCTACTACGCGATACCAGGTTACATCTTCCGGACGGAAATAATAACCCATGGCGTTTATCTCCTTGATGTTGAGCATCAGCAGCCAGTCGTAGAGTGCCACTACCGGCCAGTTGGCCCATTCGGCGCAATTGGCAGCGAAATAGGCGATGTAGGTAGCATCAGCCGTAACTTCGACCAATCTGAGCGAATCGGTATTGCCGTCACTCCATTCCACGAAATGGAAATCCTCGCGCGGCGTAGCTGTCAGTTGCAGCCACGTTCCACATTCTACGGCCGCTCCGCCTGAGGGGATGGTTTGCGCCATCGCCCTCAGACCAAGCAAGCATAGCAATATGAGGATAGTCCGTTTCATCGGAAGAAAAGATTCTTTCGTATTAGCGTATTATGGTACGGCAGTTACGCTCACCGTACCTTGATCCGTGTTGTCCGATTCAACGACAACGGTATAAGTTATCTTCTCAAAGATAGCGGTATAGGTTGCATCGCCGGTGATGGTTATCGTGCGGCTTGCTTCGGTGTTGTTGTCACTCCACTTAACGAAACGATAGCATTCGGCCGGAGTAGCTGTGATAGTGACGCTAGTGCCGTAGGTTCCAGAAGCTGTACCGCTGGCCGGAGTTACCGTACCGGTTCCTTCGGTCTGAACATTGACTGTGATGGTGTAGGTCAGGCTGGTTGTGGAGAACTGAGCCACGTAGATGGCCTCTCCGTCAACAGCATTGATGCCATTGACCGAAGCGCCTTGTTTCCGCCAACCAACGAATGTATATTGTACGCCATCCTGAGTTGGACGAGTAGGAGTTACACCCGAATAGGTAGGAGTAGAACCGTAGTCAAAGTCGTTCGAGTAGAGAACCGTGCCATCGTAGTTCTTGAAGGTAATAGTGTAACTACGCAGGGTCGGTGTGAACTGAGCCACATAGTCCTGATCTTGGGTTGCTGCAGAGATAGTAGGTGACCATCCGCTGAAAGCATAGGTGTACTGAGCCGTAGCGGCTTTGGTTGGTTCTGCTAAACCATAAACAGGAGTCTCGCCATGATTGACAGTGCAAGATTTCAGTACCTCCGTACCATTCATGAAACGAATGGTGTAGGTATTGATGGCAAAGTAAGCCGTGTAGGTGGTGTTAGATGCATCCACGATACGCGGGTTGTCGGTGTTGTTGTCGTTCCAGCGAACAAAGTGATAACCCGTAGCCGGAGTGGCAGAGATCTGAACCTGAGAGCCACAGTCTGTGGTCAGCGACTCAGCAAAGATCATGGTGGTTGCCGCAGTGAGAGCAAGCACCAAAGAGAGAATCTTTTTCATGTTATTCATATTGTTAGTTATTTTTCTTATAAGGCAGTAATGCTGACAGTTCCTTTACCGGTATTCTCAGATACAACGGTTACGGTACACTGGCAAGTACTGGTTGTGCTGTATGTTGTAACTACCGAACTGGTTTGCTGTTTGTACAGATAAACCGGCGCATCGGCAGAAGTATAAAATGCCCAACGGGTGCGAGAGGTGTAATATTCCAGCAGACGGTCGGTATAGGTAGTGGAAGTAAAGGTCCAGCTGCCATCACTGACGGAGTAGGTATATTTGTTGGCAGTAGTATTATTTCCTAGCTTCATGTTGTAGTAAGTTCCGGATTTCTCAATGTAGAGGTAGTCACTGCCGTTCTGAATCGTGACTTGATTGTTATTCTTGGTAATGGTCCAGATGATAGTGGCATCCGTGGTGCTGATAACATCACTAACAGGAGTAACGGTGGTAGGAGCTAGATAGTAGTTGTCTTTCCACGTAGTACTCATAGCGTAATAACCGCTATTGTAACCTACAATCAGATAGTTGCCGCTGGTCAATTCGTTCTGCGCGGTAATGCGTGCGTAGTTGTTGGTCAGCGTTGGAGTGCCGGTATTGGACGAACTAGCAAAGACAGCATAGAAAGTGGTGTTGCTACTGATAGGCGGTGCGGCGGTAGTAAACAGATCGTCCGGAACAGACGTACTATTGTAATTATTGTGAGTGGTCCAACCGGCAAAAGTCAGTCCATCGCACACATCCGGATCTTCCGGCACTTCGGGACTTGTTCCGCTGATAGCAGTGTTGGAATGATACGCAGCGCCATTGGAGATCCATGTGGCGGTATAGGTGGCAATACATGTTCCGGTTAGGGTGACTGTGTGAGCCGAACTGAGTCCGCAGCCGCTGATGCGCAATGTAGCTGTGTGACTGCCGACGGCCGTAGGAGTATAAGTGATGGTGATGTTGTATCCTGCTTCGGCTTGCGCCCGGGTGATAGTAGTTCGCGAGAGCGAGAAATACGCAGCATTGGTTCCTGTAACGCTCAGCGTCAGGTTTCCGCTGGTAAGATTAGCACCCTGAACAGTGACGGTCTGAGAAACAGCGGTAGAAACAGTAGTGTTGCCTAAATCGATTGTGCCTTTGGGAGATGTAATAGCGGGATCAGTGCCGCAGTCGCAGCCATCGCTGGAACCCACTACAAAACCTGATTCGAAGGAACCGAGTACATCGCTGCACTTGAAGGTATTGCCGGCTTTGGTTCCCCAGATATATTCTGCCAGACAAGGATAATCAATAAATGGATTGCGGTTGCCCTGAACGGCTTCGACAGCATTGTTGCGGTCAATCTCTTTTTGCGAGACCGGGTCGTTGCGATGCCAGGTTAGCAGAAGTTCCAAACCATATGCAGTCAGTCCGAAATTGCCGGCAGAGGTGATGGTGTTGTTGAAGATAACGGTACCCGCACCATCTGAATCTTGCGTAAAACTATAGGTGGAGGTGTTGTACGCATTCCACGTAACGAGCATATATAAATAGGAACGCGCGAGATCGCCTTTGAATTCATCGGCCGGTTCGAAGACGGTTCCTGAATAACCGGAAGGCCAGGAACAAGTACCTTTCTTACAGCCGTTAGGCGAGGTGTAAGTAGCAGTGCCGACCACGCCAAAAGGAATGTTTCCTCGTTTGGAATTGACATTTACGTCGGTTGGGTAGATATGATGTACATCTGTTCCGGGACCTTTGTAAGAACTGGTTAGATTGGAACTAGCGATGCCGAACCAGGATTTCGGCAGAGAGTGTTCACGGTTGTAACCGCAACCACTAGTTGTTCCGCAGACAGTGGAACAACTGCTACCTTGGTTGGTTTGGAAAGTGAAGTTGGTGCAACCGGCATAAATTTCCCAAATCTTGCCGGCGTAGGGGGAAGAGGACGGATAGACATCGGTTGTTCCGAAGGCTCCCCAGACGCAATTGGTACAAGAACCTGAACCATAGATGACTCCGCTATAATTACCGTGTGTGAGGGTAGTAAGCGCGGAGACAAGGGTAGTGCCGCTTTTGTTATCAAGCGAACTATAGTACGCCGACGTAACGCCCCATGATTGGAGTGCAAAGAGGAAAGTTACGCACAAGGGCAGAAATCCCCTATAGAGTATGTTTCTCGCGGTATTCAGGTTAATGTTGTTACTAAAAAATTATTCGTCTTTCGGCAACGGCAATTCGTCTCGCGGAGTGATATGGTCAATCGCTTTCTCAGAGCTAATGACCGTATGTCCTAACCGTTGCTCAATGTCGGCACGTGCATTGCGTGCCACTTCTGCGCCATCTTTGGCGACGTGCGCAGTTTCTAATAGACCTTCCGGATTGCGCTCTTTGCTAAGGTCCGTAGCTGTTTGCTCGGCTAGGGCATTGAGCAGCAGTTCCATATTGGTCATATTGTCGCGTAGATTTTGGTCGGTTAGACCTTTATGTTGCTTATATTCACGCGTAGTCATTCCGCTCCAGACCTTACTCATCATGTCTGTCAGTCGTGCGAATTCGCTATCTTCGGTTACACCGCTACGTTTCCATTCGTCGGTTAGACCCTTGCGAATCTCGATAGTCTTGATACGTTGGTTAATCCAATTCTCGGAATAACCTAAGCGGCGATAATCTTTGATGGATTGTTCGATACTCCGTTCTGGGTCTTGTAGTTGTCGTATGCGTTCTGCGCCTACCTGCGCCAACCATTGTTTGAACGGCTCAGCTTTCTTGCTTGGAACGGACTGAATGATACGCAGTATCTGTTCTGCGTCAGCGACATCGGTCAAGTATTTCTTGCCATCTGCTGCTTGTAATTTCAGTTGACTACAATTTGTAGCCAACTCACTTCCTTCTTTTTTTAGGCGGGTCTTTAGTACACTCCAATATTTTCTTGCATTCGGAGTGCCCGTTAGAACTTGGATGACATCGACGATGGAGAAGAAGTATTTCTCCTTCTCGTCATCCCAGACTATGCGAATTTTTAGTCCTTCGAAGATTTTTATAGCTTCTTCTAATGCCATTATTATCGTTAGTCTCCCTTCCTTTCATGGAAGGGGTGGGGTTAGGCTTCTTTCTTTTTCTTGCGGAGCATGAAGGCTACATAAGCAAGAGTGAGCAATGCTAGCGGAATAAGAGCGTCTCCAACAGGAACCGGTTCGTCCGGGAATGGGATATCAGGATATCCGTTCGTTTGACGAGGTCCGGTAGGATTTCCGGTCGTAAGAGTAGGCGCGGATCCTTGTCCGTTGTCGATATAGCGACTACCGCTGGCCATAAGTCCTTCGGCGGCAACGCCTCCGCTCATGCCGCCCCAATTAGCCGTTGCACCCTTACGCCCTTGCTCGCTCGTTTGATAGAGCGGAGCTGCTGCGCTACTGCCAACGGCCTGTGGGTCGAATGAAGCGGTAGTAGGCGTCATGCTTGGCGTAGCGGAATGTCCGTCACGCAAAGCTGACGTACTCTGCATAGGAACGGTCAGCTGATTGCTACGTTCGTTCTCCAGATACTGAACCGGTTGTTTGCGGTGTCTGGTTGTAGCAACAGACTGTTTCTTCTGTTGCTGTATCTGTTGCGGTTGGAAAGTCTGTTGTTTCTTCAGTTTCGTAGTCTGCGCCGCATTGACATTCAGCGAAGGGTTGCCTGCTGATTGCTTATACTGCGGCGCAGCCGAGACAGGTACGGCCAACAGCAACGAGAGTATTAAAAGGATTGTCATCATATATCTTTTTTCTTCTTTCAACTTAACTTTCGACTATAAACTTATTTTATTTAACAACTGCGCGCAATGTCTGTTGTCCGTTCGCAGTATTGACACGTACAAAGTACACACCCGTTGCCGGCACATTGGTGCGCCATATTTCTCCATTGCCATTAGCGTGGGCATTCTGCATCAGTTTGCCGCTCATGTCATATACGTAGATATTGGATGCTTCGTTCAGTCCGCTCAGAACCAGAGTGTTGCCAATAGTGGTCAGTGCTACATCAGCCAAAGTAGGCAGATCATTGTCTGTCGGTACTTTGTTACGGTCAACCGTTACAAACAGACGGAAGCGCTCGGTGTTATTACCCTTATTGGCAGTGAACGTGTAGTTGTCAGCCAACAGGTCGTAGTACTGGTTGGTAGTAGCATCAAAGAGTTTAGCCTCTTTCACTTCGCCCAGATCATAACGACCATCAGTAGAGATAGTATATTCACCGGCTTCCGCAGCATAGAAGTTAACCGGAACACCCGTAACGGCTGCACTGTTGTCAGGCAGGGCGTTGAAGGCCAATTCTTCCTTGTTGTTGCGAGTAGCCAATACCGGCAAGTTGTAGTACTGATAGTACGAACCACGTAGTTTAACAAGGTCGTCCATCATATCGTAGTTGTCGGTGAACTCATCCGAGATCAGCAGAGCAGTATTGTCTTTCTCTCCGTTCGGAGCAACCATCTCGATGCCATACCAAATAGGATGCATATCGTCTGTCTCGGCAACTATATCACGACGTACGACAGAGCGTTTTACACTTGCAGATTTGAATGCAACGGATTTGTTAGTTGCAGGGTTATTTGAACCATCTCCTACTTGTATGAAATATGAAGTAAATGGTTGCATGTCGTTTATTGTGGTTTGACGATAGCCATTCCAACCATTGTTAATTGGTTCAACGATGTAACGAACACCTTTATCACCGGAAGTGTTTAATGTATATTCGCCATCTACCAATTCCAGTGTACCGAGAATAAGTGGATCTCCCATTATTTTACCGGCACTACCACTTGCATTGTTGTATGGCATCATGTATGGGTTACCAATCATATTCCAACCTTTATGGTTTGGTGTCAACTCTGCATTATTCGCGCCCCAAGCATGCAATCCGCTGATAGTCTTGTTTTGTTTCTCATCTGCAATCACACCGTTTGCCATCGGGAATCGAAGTTCTTTACGAACCTTTCCAGTACCAGGTAGAGAAACGATATAACCGATACCTTTTTGGAGTGTGTATCCGGCAGTAACATCAGTCCAACCTCCATCTTTATGTTCTGCGCGGTATGCGCCATCGTATCTAGCAATGAAATAATCTGTACCTAATTTTGCAGTTTCTCCATTAGCGAATGTAATATCGTTGACATCACAATCATATGGAAGAGCAATATAATGCCAATTCGAAGGATCAATGCGTACATCCATGTAAACTCCCTTAGTTGCGCTGACATTTAATGTTCCTTGTAGATTAGCGAGAGGAATTTCATCTTCTTGCCGACGGAGGGCCAATGAGTGAACGGTATAGTTGGTAGAACTCGGCACAACCAATTTTCCTCCCGGATAAATAGTCAAGTCTTTTACTTGCGGAACATCATGTGTGGCATTGTCTGCTGCTTTAGTTAATGTAGCTCCGTCCAGAACGACGACATTACATGTTTGACAACGCTCGATACTCTTATCATACTGAACAATATGAGTTTCTTTATCTTCTACAATCTCGTTGAAAATAGCATCGTTAGTAGATTTAGTACCTTTTACAATAATAGGAACTTGAACTGCATTTTCAGTTAAGATAGTTTCACCTTGTTTGAGTTGGAAGCGAAGACTTAAACATGTGTATTGCGCTAAGTTAGCAATAGGAATTGTATATTCGCCCGTTTCGGAATCGTGCGAGTAAGAATTCAAGTATGTATCTTCTGAGATGTTCTCATATTCCGTATAATAACTATTGTAATCAAACTCACCCAGGTCTTGGTAAGAGTTACAAGTAGCGGCACTATTATCTTTATAGGTTTTGCCTCCTGCGGAATATGTCCAGCCCAATTCCTCGCATCTTGCTGCTGTTACGCACACGTTTCGACCATACCATTCGGAAGCTATGAAGGTCGAGAAGTTGGTAGTGTTGCTTGTTACGGCATTTTCTCCGGAAGTTACTTCCTTATTACGGAACAAAATACAACGTGCAGTATAGGCATTAATGGTCTCGTGTGTCAAATCAACCCCATAGTCTGCCAAAGTTTCACTACCGCTGAGGGTTATGTTCGGGAAGTCGCCTGCTGTTTTTCCATAGTCCATATTTTGGATGGTTCCATCCCAACAATTCTCATTGCGACAGTTTTCGTCAAGATTAGCAAGACTGGTTCTCGCACCGATGACATCAATGTTGTTTCCGGACTTTTGTAGCAATAATGCGTCATTTCCATTAAATGTCATTTTGCTAAATGTGGAGCCGTCACATTCTATCCAACGAGGATTGTCGTTAGCTCCATTTTCAGATGCTTTGCTATCTAAGAAATCTTCTGAACATTCATATAATTTCTTTTCACTTGCAATATCTTGTGGCCGTGTAAAGAATATGATTTCTTGACCTGCGGAAATCTTACCTAAACTTGCCAATGGATATTCTGTATCGCCACTATATTCATCATCTCCATTCGCATGGTGGTCGATGATTGTGTAATTAGCCAAAGATATTTCCTTTCCTGTACCATTGAAGATGGCCACTAATTTCATAGAACCTGCCCCCTCAAAATATTTCGAGAAGAATAGGTCTGTAGCAATTTTACCACTAATAGAACCATGTTCAACCTCTCCATCAATGATAACAAGCGGGTTAACACCTTCTTCCTTATCTACGTAGATTACCGCAGCATTTTCTTGCCATTCTACAATATCAATTGTTGCTCCCGGAGTGGTAAATGAACCATTCTTTACAGGGAAACAGTCGTACGGAGGATTAGGACCAACCGATTGAACAGTGTATGTGTAACTCGTTTCGCTGGTGAGACCGGTAATGGTCGCAGTAGTTCCGCTAACAGAAACAGAGCCTCCGGAACAAGTAACATTATATCCTGTTGCACCTTCCACTGCAGCCCACGATAGGATAACATGGTCTGTTTTCGCATCAACGTGTACTTCCGGCGCTGCCAAACAGTTACCGCATGTGGTTGAGTAGTCGGTGTACGAACCGCCGCCACCACCACTACCTGAGGTTGTTATGGTAATCGCTTTAATCTGCAAGCCGCCATTAGCATAAATATTGAAACTTTTGTGTTCTCCGGTAAATGTAATAGGTACATCAGTCCAAGCAGTATAGACACCACTACCAGGGCCGGCAGGAATCGAGCCACTTCCAATATCTCCAGAAGAAGGTTGTGCAGTAGCAGATGAAGAACATATGTATATAGATCTAGCAGATGCAGCATTGTGACGAGCAGTTATAACTATACTTGAAATGTTGTTGGTAAATGTCGGGGATGCCACATGGCTATTATCTGCATTCTTTCTGGTTCCTATATAATACTCTCCATTAAGGAGTCCAATTATAATTTGACCACCCCATGTTCCAGATGTTGAAGTTACAGTATGGGCTCCATAAGTGCCGGTCGTACCACTTATGTATGCTGCGGTTATTTCCGCATTAGTAAGCGTATATGTAGAGGTGCCTCCTCCACCGCCGCCTCCACCGCTACCTTCTGCAAATACAGCATAGAAGGTTAGGTTATCATTTACAAAAAGACTTGAAAAGTCGCTGAGACTTGTGTATAATGGCGTTGGAGCAGCATCGCCGGAGTATGCGCTTGTGGTCCAACCAACAAAAGTTTTACCGGCACAAACGGATGCTCCGTCCGGCGCTGTAGGAATGGCTGTAATCTTACCCCCTGCGGTTGTGAATGTGGTTGGACTACCGGCATTGGTTTCTTCTCCGTTTACCAACCATGTTACTTTATTGTATATGTCAAGCGTATAACTTGCGCTGACACTCTTTTGACAATCGTCTCCATCAGAGGCTGCAGCAAGTGTCGCCGTAATAGTTACCGGCGCACCATTACCTGTCGCATTGACAATGGTTACTTCACCTGTATTAGCATCAACAGTTGCACAAGAAGTTTTGTTGCTGCTATAAGTTAGTTCTGCTTCCAGATCATTTCCTGTAATAGTTGGTGCTAAAGTAAATTTACCATCGCCCCAATATTTTGTGACAGCAGTTGGGGTAAAGGAAATAGTCGGAGTTGAACAAGCAGGCACAAACTCAACAGAGATGGTGCGAGTCCGACTTCCGTGTCCGGCATGATAGAAGAATAAGTTGGTAGCATATGCATCGGCAACAGGAGTAGATTTGTAACTTCCAACCTCATAACCGGGATCAGGCGTAGCCACAACATATAATTGCACTTGGCTGCAGTTCGGGATTACATCACCATTACTTACAACAGGTCCGGATGTATTGTTTCCTTTGTACACAACAAATGTACCATGAGATGCCGGGGTGATATTTACCGTGAGATTGTCTGAGCAATTCTGCACGGTGATTGTTGCCGTCACTGTTTTGGCATTATAACCAGTTGCGGCAGCTTGCGATGCTTGTACTGTACAAGATCCGGCTGTTGTGGCCGTAAAAGAACCCGCAGACGTACAAGTTGCTCCTGTACCGTTTGCATTGGTAACACTATATGTTACAGCTCCAGTACTATTGGATGAGAACAATGTACTCAAATCTAATGCGGACCCTCCAATGGTATATGTGCCATCGTTAAAAGTAATTGTTGGGTCAACAGGGCCAGCAGACGTGTAATTTACTGTAATGGTTGTAACTGTAGCTGTACTTCCGTTAGAAGTAATGTAGAAATATCTATTTCCACTAGAGACAGTAGCGCCACTTGAAATAGTAGTTCCACTTGATGGATTGCTAGAGGAGCCTACTTTTATAACAACATTAGAACCACTTGTGAGAGTGATACTTGTAATATCTCCTGGCATCGCGGTAGTGTTATATATGTATGCTCCACTCTTCTTGATTTGAATCTTAGAACTCTGTTGCATTACGTTAGCTGTCGTATAAGATATGCCACTTTTTGTATGTGACCCATCATTTGCAGCATAACTCGTTGTGCTGAAATCGGAATAAGTTAATGACCATGAATCTCCCCAGGCGGAGGAGGAGAAGATGGTAAGGAATATAAACGGCAAGAGGAGCCATTTATGGGTTTTAGATGATAAAGTTAAATGTAATGATTTCATATTGCTTATTATTTATTATTTTCGAATTGTAGTATTTACCGTAAATGCAGCGGCGCGGTCTTTATGACCTTTTTCTTCTCCCCTGTATCTCACAACCTCATGGGCCATATATTTCTTTTTTTCGACTTTTTACTATGTTCTTTACTTTCGGTTGGTGGGGTAACTCATGTGTTTACCATGACTTAATCCCGATTTGCCTACGATATGACCCCGTGCTCAAATTTCTAGGCGGTCGCTCCTACCCTGTACGTCGCTACCCTAGAGCCCTTCGGCTGCGTGACCGCAAGGGTCGCGCCCTTCTATGTTTTCGCTCAATCCGCTACCCGCGGCGCTCAAACTCAAAATGCCATCCGAGGCATTTCTTCACGTCAGTCTGATTTATGGTTCTTACGTGTGTTTCTCTTTAGAAGAAAAATGTTGTAAAAAAATCGGGGTGTGTATTATATACACATTTGGACTGCAAAAGTACTGCTTTTTTTTGAATCACGCAAATTTTTTGCTGTAAAACATACAAAAAAATACACATTTTTAAATGGTAGTTTGCAAAAGGGAAATAGATGTAGAAAAAAGGAACATAGGATATTGAAAAATTAAACAAAAATAAAGAAAATACCGCTTCGCGGAGAAAATAATAAATATAACCGAAAACGCGCTGACGCTTACGAAAACGAGACAAAAACAATAAAAACCCCGCCGTTGTTACAAGCGATTCTGCGCTAATTGCGCTTACGAATGTCCGTCCCAAGCAGCCTACTTGTAAGTAAACTTCCCGTGGTCCGTTAGGACGTACCTTCACCTCCGCAGGAGGTAAATCACTTATAACACCGCCAGCAAAAACATTTTTGGTTAACCTTCTTCGGCGCCCATTCTCTCTCTCTTGGAGTTAAAACAATAAAAACGACGGTAATATCCTGCAGCGAAGCAAAAACAACGGATGTTTTCATCATCCTACAAAAAGGAGAAATCACAAGGTGGCGCGGAGGAGGAGGTGCAAGTCCGTCCTAGACGGGACGGACAATTTGGGATTTGAGATTGGAGATTTCAAATTTGAGGGCCATTCGGGGTGTTTAGAGATGTACCAATCGCGGGCGTAGAGGGTTTCGCTGACGCGGAAATAGAGTGCCAGTTGAGGAATAATCTGCCAGCGCAGTCCCAGATAGGCTCGGCCGCCTAAACCATAGACCGCCGGTACAGAAAAAGCATACAACACATCGTGCTCGTAGCAATAGATGCGATTGGCCCAATCGCGAGCATCGAAGGCTTGAGCTCTGAAGTAGAAGCCTAATGGGAGACGAGAGGTTAAAGGCGAGAGGCGAGAGAGGTCAAGACTAATGTCTTGAAAAACGGTGTAACCGTAGGCATATTGCGGCTCTGCCGCGTTTAACGCGCTTGGAGCGCTGTTTATACTGCTTTGCAGGTTTATAGAACCAGAGGTTCGTTGAGAAGTTAGATTGGCTTCGGCGGTGGTGCGGAAAGACCATTGACCATACTCGTAGTTGAATTGTGCTCTTATAGAATAGGTCGCTAAGCGACCTTTCTCTTTGGCACGAAGGCGCAAGATAACGGTGAAGGGTGAGCGGTTAGCGGTTAGGGGTGAGTGATACTGAGTTTCGAGCAGAGCGTCATAACCCCAAGAAGGTGCATAAGAAATGCCATATTTGCGGCCGGAGAAATAGAACAAATCGGCATAACCATTGATGCGCCAATTACGCCACCGCGACAAGTCGAAACCAAGATAGAAACCATTCTCGTCGCCGATACGCGAAGTTTCGGAAAAAGCATAACCGAGCGCATTGTCGAAATAAGGCGAATAGTAGCGATAAAGGGCGACGAGGGAGATTCCTGAAGCAGGGTAAAACCTGCTGCCGGCAATGGCACCAAAGCCCCATTTTTGCGAGTTGAGAGCTTCGCGTTGAGAGGCTTCGCCGTTTAGCGTTTCTTTGAAACGCTTAAAATTCTGGGCGGTGGCGAGTTCTGCGAAGGCGTCGAACCAACCGTGGTTGTAACGAACAGAAGCGCCCAAAACAGCCTGATTAGTGCCACGGAAATAATGCTGATTGTAGGCCATGTTGCGATACGGACGGATGCTGTCGGACCAGATATTTTCGATGGCAGTCAGTTCGACCTGCAATCGCTTGTGGCGAAGTGTCAGATTGGTTCCCACCAAATGGTGCCAGACCGAATCGTTGGCTCTGCGCATACTATACAAGGCGCTGATATCCAGTCGAGTATGCGGATTGAAGATTTTTCGAAAAGTGGCGCCTGCGCCATGCAATCCCTGGCCATCGACCGAGGAATAATAGCGCAAGCCCTGTTGCTGCTGGCCGATATTGCTGACGTACGACGATTTGCCGGTCCGAAAAACGGGCGCGAGTACCAGTCCTTGGCCGAAAGAGGCTTGGAAATTGCCGGCAACGAGCGTATGGAGACAGCCTATATCTTTCAGTTGCAGCCATGCTCCGTATTGCAGATCTTCGGCCATGCCGCCAGCAGGTCGGCGGAGTTGCGCGCCAAACATCACACGGCGCTGATAATCAAACTTATAGCGTGTCTGGATATACACCGGATCGGTGCCCTCGAATTGCTCCAAATTGCGTGCGTCGATACGCGTAATCAATTCGTGTTTGGCATCGTGAAAAACTTCACGCGCGTACATGTTATTATTAAAGGTTAGAGGGGTAGGGGCTACATAGACAAAAGGCAATAAGTCGCGCACTTCGTAGTCGGCCAGCGAAGGGATGAGTAGTAGTTCGTAGATGCTTTCCATCGGATGGCGGCCGACATACGCCAGGATATCATCTATCTGGCGCGGAGAGAGGAAATAGAGTTGCGTCAGTTCTTCGTCGGTAGCCGTATTGAGATTGATGGGCGCATCGTGCAAAGCGTACAGGTCTGTTTGCAACTGTTCGTAATCGGTTTCGCTCAGTTCGATAGCGGCATTGTAGATGTCGAGGATGATTTCGTCGAGATTGTAGTTAAGAGTCAAAAGTCGAGAGTCAAGAGACGACGGCCTATCCTCAGCATTCTCGATTCGGATGGCCGCAGGCAATCCTCCGCCCTGAAAGGAAGGGAGTAGGAGGAAAACGATTATGCCGATTTTGAGAAGGTGTTTCATGGTAAAAATTCGTGCAAAGATACAAAAAATTTTGCATATGTGCAAAAAAAGCAGTAAATTTGCAGCGAAATCACGTTCGACCTAAAAAGAAAAATGCGCTGCGCTTACAAAAATAGAAAAAAATAATAAAAATAGCGCTGCGCGCCGAAAATAATAATTATAAAACAAAAACAAGAAAAACACCTCTGCGAGTCCGTTAACGCTGGTCGCGTTTGCGAGTGTCCGTCCCAATCAGCCTACTTATAAGTAAACTTAACGTAGTCCGCTAGGACGTACCCTCACCGCCAACGGCGGTACACGTCCTCGAAGAGGCAAAAACAACGATTTTGTTCTCCCAATCTAGAAGAACAAAAAATGGCGGGAGTTGTAAACATTACACATTCAACATTACACATATAGCATTGCATGGAAAAGAAAGTCTGGTTACATATTCTGGAATGGGCTATCGCTGTTGCGGCGCTGGTTTACCTGGTGTGGCGATTGGTGCGTTATCCCGATTACGGCCTAGTGGCAGACAGTCTGCGGAGCATGGGTTGGCCGCAATGGCTGGCAATGGGATTGTGCGTTCTGCTGATGCCGGTGAATATGCTGATAGAGGCGTGGAGGTGGAAGACGCTAATGAATGAGGGAATTAGTGAGTTAGGGAATGAGAGAAATGATGGAATGATGAGTTGGCGGGAGGCGCATAGGCAGGTTTACTACAGCAAATTGGCGGGGCTGATAACTCCCTGGCGATTAGGAGAATATCCATCACGTGCATTGTTAATGGCACGTGAAAGGCTAGAGGCGAGAGGCGAGAGGCGAGAGGAAGACGAGCCTACCCCAAACCCCTCCCTAAAGGGAAGGACTTCTAATATTTGGCCGCGAGTGCTGAGTATGGGGGCTGTGGGAAGTGCAACGATGACAGCCGCGATTATCGCCTGCGGAGCGATAGCGATGATCGCTAATTGGAGATTGGAGATTGGAGATTGGAGGTTTTCTTATTTCATAACCATCGCTGTTGTTTTCTTGTTATTGGTGCCGGCACTCTATTTTGCCCCACGACTGCTGAAACGCTGGGCAGTGGTTTCGCGAAGGACAATTGCTGTCAGTCTGGCGCAGAGTTTTGTCCGCTTGTTATGTTGGTGCGTGCAATTGGCGTTCGTGTTGTTTGCCCTAAAAGGACTGGAAATGAGTGATTTGGCGGTTGCGTCCGTTTGGCTACAGATGCCGATTTATTATCTGCTGGTAACCATTACTCCGAATGTGCCGATAGTGGAAGTGGGAGTGCGTGGCGCATGGGCAATGCTACTTTTCGGTACGCCCAATGCGGCGTTAGCGGGAGTACTACTCTGGGTAATAAATACGTTGCTACCCTGTATTTCGTGGTTTTTTTTAAGAAAAACACCACAAATTTCGGCACGCCCCTAAAGGGTTCCCTCCGAAATTTCGTTCGCACTTTTGTACGAACGCCAATCTTTTTAATCAAAAAAATACGCTTGTGCAAGCACAGACGATATTTTTCTATTAAAAATCTTGTACATTTGAAAAATTTGTAGTAATTTTGCAGTCGCAAAGGTTTTTTTAGTAAATATTAAAACACAATAATATACCATGAACATCAGTTTTCAGATTCATTATCGTGCCGAGTATGGCCAGACGCTATGCGTGATAGAGACGCAAGAGTCGATTTTGGGTTGGACCGAGAAAGAGCCGTTGGCGCTGACATGCCAAGGAACGGATTTCTGGCAGGTGAATGTGCCGATTAGCGATTTTGCCGGCAGCATACAATATAAGTATGCGATTCGATTGCAAGACGGTAGGTTTATCTATGAGGCCGGCGAACCCAGAACGTTGGATTTGACGGAAAGTCAAAAGTCGAAAGTCAAGAGTCGTCAGATAGTAGTGCGCGACGCATGGCAAGCCAGTACGTACGAGGACAGTTTCTATACAACCGCTTTCCTGAAAGCGCTGTTTAGCAGAAAGCCTAACCCCAACCCTTCCCTAAAAGGAAGGGAGAAGAAGACAGCCAATATCCGTTTCTCGATTGACATGCCGCAGATACTGCCGTCGCAGGGTGTGGCCATCGTGGGTAACTGCGATGCGTTGGGCAACTGGGATGAGGCAAACAAACTGGTGATGTGCGATTGTCATTTCCCCGTTTGGCACGCAGAGATAGAGGTAAAAAACCAAGATGTGGTAGAATACAAATATCTGGTTTATGACCTGAAGACCGGCAATACGGTGGATATGGAATGGGGTGAGAACCGCCAGATCTGGGGCGTAAGCAAAGATCAGGTCATCATCCAGAACGATCGCGGCTTCCGCCGTACGCAGCCCAGATGGAAAGGTGCGGGTGTGGCAGTGCCGGTATTCTCGCTGAGGACAGAAGAGGGATTCGGTATAGGTGAGTTCCAAGACCTAAAGAAAATGGCCGATTGGGCTGCTAAGACGGGGCAGAAAATGATTCAGACGCTGCCCATCAACGATACGACGCTGCGTCATAACAATCTGGATAGCTATCCGTACAACGCCGTGAGCGTGTTTGCGCTGCACCCGATATATATCAATATCGAGAAAATGGGGCGTTTGACGCCGGCGCAGAAGAAGAAATATGAGGCTCAGAAGGCAGAGTTTAACGCGAAGCCGATAGCGGATTATCAGTGTGTATATGATGCCAAGACGGTATTCTTCAAGGCGCTGTACAAACAAGACAAAGATGCGCTATTCAGCAGTGAGGAATACAAGGCCTTTGAAGCAAAAAACAGCAACTGGTTGGAATCGTACGCGGCGTTCCTGAGCAAGCGTGACAAGCAACCGGCTGACTACTACAAATTCTTGCAATTCCATGCGGACAAACAGCTGGCAGACGCAGTAGCTTATGCTCACTCGATAGGCGTAGCGATGAAGGGCGATATACCTATCGGCATCAGTCCGGATTCGGTGGATGCAAAGGTTTATCCGGAACTCTTCAACCTGGATGCCAGTGCCGGTGCTCCGCCTGACGATTTCTCAATCAGCGGTCAGAACTGGGGATTCCCGACATACAACTGGGACAAGATGGCTGAGGATAACTTCGGCTGGTGGCAACAGCGGTTCCGCAAGATGCAAGATTATTTCGATGCGTATCGTGTGGACCATATATTGGGATTCTTCCGTATCTGGCAAATGCGCAAATCGGATGTATGGGGTCTATGCGGACATTTTGTGCCGGCATTGCCATACAGCTACGATGATCTATGCGCACAAGGCGTTTGCCTGGATTGGGATCGCATGACGAAACCATTTATTCGTTCGAATTTCCTAGGCGATGTGCTGGGTTACGATACCGAATGGGCTAAGCAGCATGCGCTGAATACGAACGACGGATATATATATTGGTTCCGTCCGGAATTTGATACGCAGGCTAAGGTGCAGGAGTGGGCTGACCGACTGCTGAATGACGATAAACAGTTGAAAGCCAGTGGACTGAGCGCTGAGGCTGTGAAGAATATCTGCAACGGACTGATCTATCTGCACTGCGAAGTGCTGATGGTGGAAGATCAGCGTCGTCCTGGTTGGTTGCATCCGCGTATCTCCATCTATCAGAGCCATTCGTTCAACGAACTCTACAGTGATCAGAAAGAGGCCCTGATGCGTATCTACAATGACTATTTCTATCGCCGTCACACGCAATTCTGGCGTGACTCGGCTATGAGGAAACTGCCGACGCTGATAGGTGCGACCAAGATGTTATGCTGCGGCGAGGATCTGGGTATGGTTCCGGCTTGCGTGCCTGACGTAATGCACGAACTACAGATACTGAGTCTGGAGATTCAACGTATGCCGAAAGATCCAACTATCAAGTTCGCTCATCCGGCCGATGCACCTTACCAGAGCGTTTGTACCACCGGTACGCACGATATGAATCCGCTACGCGCATGGTGGGAAGAAGATCGCGCCGTGACGCAGCAGTTCTACAACGAGCAGATGGGCTGGTGGGGCGATGCCCCGCAAGAGATGAGTCCGGAAATAGCCGAATTTATCATCAATCAGCATATGTACAGTCCGGCTATGTGGGTGATTCTGCCGCTGCAAGACTGGCTGGCGATAGATGGTGATGTGCGACTGAAAGATCCGCATGCGGAAAGAATCAACGTGCCTGCTAATCCGCGCCATTTCTGGAACTATCGCATGCACCTGACCATAGAAGAGCTGCTGAAGAAAGATAAACTTAATGCGAAAATAAAGAAGCTGACAAGCGTTAGATAACGGTTAGCAGCCTATCACGCACTTGCTCCATCAGCCATAAAGGCGTGCTGGTAGCACCACAGATTCCGACCCGACAGTCGGCGGATGAATGAGTGAATGAGTGAATGAGTGAATGAGTGATCTCATTCGGAGAAGAAATGAATATTGTGTTGGGGTTCGCCTCAACACAATGTTTGTATAAGACGCGAGCATTGCTGGATTTGGTGCCGCCGACAAAGATGACCAGATCGTTAGCTCGCGAGAAATCGCGCAATTGCTGTACACGGTTGGCTACGTTGCGACAGATAGTGTCGTGGACCTCGGGGATAATTGCAGATTGCAAATTTAAGATTTTAGATTTTATTGCCTCTATGAGGCTTTGGAATCCTTCGACCGATTTGGTGGTCTGCGAGAAAAGATAGATAGGTCGTGAGAAATCTATTCGGTCGAGTTGGTCAATCGATTCAATAACAAGCGCCGTATTGTTGGTTTGGCCCTGAAGGCCGATAACTTCTGCATGGCCGGGTTGGCCGTAGATGACAATCTGCGGAGGTAACGATTCGTCCCCTTTGTGTTGCTCGTAGCAAGCGCGAATACGTTCTTGCAGTTTCTTCACCACCGGACAAGTGGCATCGGTTATCTCGATATTGCGTCGGCGAGCAATCCAGTAGGTGCTAGGCGGTTCTCCGTGTGCTCGAAGCAGGACGCGCGAATGAGAGGGTAGTGTACGCAGATCGTCGTAATCGATGGTTTGCAACCCCATCTGCTCCAATCTTGCCACTTCCTGACCATTATGAACAATATCGCCTAAGCAATAGAGAGCTCCGTTTTGGAGCTCTTTTTCGGCTGTGCGAATGGCACTGGTTACACCGAAACAGAAACCACTATGAGGATCGATACTAATCTTCACACTTACGTCCGAAAACAGCTTCGTATTTCTTTTTCCAAGCCTTGTCGTAGATATCGCACACGACCTTCAGTTGCTCTTCGCGCGTCATTTCGCTATTGTCCACTACGATAGCGTCTTCGGCCTGGCGGAGAGGCGATTCGGCACGATGGGTATCGCGATAGTCGCGCTCGTTGACATCGCGCAGAACGTCGTCAAAATCAGGATGCTCGCCCTTCTCAATCAATTCGTCGAAACGGCGCTGAGCACGTACTTCCGGCCGAGCCGTCAGAAAGAGTTTGAGGTCGGCATTCGGGAAAACGACGGTGCCGATGTCGCGTCCGTCCATCACGCAACCGGAATCGCCCATCTTCTGTTGCTGCGCAACGAGAAAAGCGCGTACCTCTTTGATGGTAGAAATCTCGCTGGCACGATTGCCAATCTCGAGTGTGCGAATCTCCGACTCTACGTCCTTGCCATTGAGCGTAACATGCTGAGCGCCGTCGGGCGTAGTGGTAAAACCAATATGAACTTGGTCCAGTTCGCGGATGATGCTCTCCGGTCGTGTTACATTCTGGCGCGTCATGAAGAGTGCGATAGCACGGTACATAGCCCCCGTGTCCACATAAGTGGAGCAGGCGTGTTTGGCCAGCGCTTTGGCGATAGTGGATTTACCGCAGGATGAATAGCCGTCGATGGCTACGATTAAGGGAGATAGCATGATTGTATTTTAGATTTATTTGAGCAGTGAATTAATATCGAGTGTTATGCCGGCTTGGTACGAGAAGTTGGACTTAGTCATCTGGCTAAGTGCGAAACCGACGCGCACCTGCTTGATTCGTACTCCAGCGCCCAGTGAGAAGCCGGCCAGCGAGCGTTGGTCCACCAGATTGAGTTCGGCACGACGACGATGGTTGTAGCTGAGAGCGATATAGAATCGTTCGCTCTTGGGCACCACTTCGATTGACCAAATAGTATGGCGGAAAAGCATGTCGTACCATTTGATATCGTGCGGCAGGAAATCGCCCGTCGTGGGACTCTTGTCCAAGCTGGTCCATTCGTAGTTGAGATACCATGTCTGCATATTGTGTATCTGCAGGTGGAAACGCAGCGGAGCATGCTTGATGCGATAGGTTAGACCGAGTTGCAGATTGAGTGGAAGCATCTCATGATTGGAGCCTCCTTCTTCGGAATAGAACCCCTTGAGTTGCCAGCCTATGTTTTGCAACACCAGACCCATCTGGAATGTGGAGTCGGGCAACTGGAAATGTGCGCCGACATCGGCTCCGATAGCGAAGGACGAATAGTGCTCGTAGATGCTATAAACCGGCTTGAGTGTTACACCCACCTTGAACATCTTGTTCAGTTGGCGAGCATACATGACATCAATCAAGATATCGCGTGCCCCGAACGTGCCACCCGTGAGATGGCCATCCTCATCAGCATACTGCATCTTGCCGTAATCGAGATAATGGATGCCGACTGCAAAATAGTTGGGTTTGTCGGGCTCACCTTCTCCCTGAAAGGCCGGTTCGATCTTTGATCGTCCGAAATTGTGGCCGTAGAGCACCGAACCAAACATAGTGCCCGGTAGATAGTAAGAGAAATTGAGTTGCAGCACTTTGTCTGTCTCGTTGTGCAGCAAAGCAGGATTGCACATACCCATCGACACGTCTCCATCGCTGAGACTAACGTTGCTGCCACCCAGCGCATTGATGCGTGACGAAGCCGGCAGACTCATAAACGAGAACACCGACCGGCCTGCGTTAGACACCTGCGCTACAGAAGTCACAAACGGTAAGGCGCAAAGGGCCAAGGATACTATGTGTTTGCATATAGCCACACTACGGCAAATTAAATTCGGTGCAAAGGTACAAAGAAATTTGCATGTATGCAAACAATTGGTGATTTTCTTGCCAAACCGGCAATTTATGCAGGCATAATCGTTTTTTTTTGAAGAAACCTTGCACATTTGGAAAATTTGTAGTACCTTTGCAGCCGCAAAGGTGTGCACAAACAAAAAAAATACACAAAAAACGATAATAATAATTCACTAAAAACAAACAATCTTTATGTGGTTAAAAGATTCATCTATCGGCCGTAAGTTTGTGATGGCCCTGAGTGGAGCAGCATTGGTCTTTTTCTTGCTGTTCCATGGTTGTATGAACCTTGCGCTGGTATTCAGCGAAGAGGCCTACAACACTATCTGTAGCCTGTTAGGCGCTAACTGGTATGCCGTAGTAGGCTCGCTGGGAATAGCATTCCTGGTGCTGGTGCATTTTTGCTATGGTCTGTATCTCACGATTCAGAATCGCGCAGCACGCGGTAATGATCGTTACGAAGTACGCGCAAAGAAAGAAGGTGTGACTTGGGAATCGGAGAACATGCTCGTTCTGGGTTTTGTGATTCTCGGCTTCCTCTGTTTGCACCTCTACAATTTCTGGTTTAAGATGCAGTTCGCTGAGTTAACCGGTATCGAGACCGGCGCTTTCGACCCGCAGAACGGGGCTGCCTATGTAAAAGCACTATTTACCGAGCCTGTTTGGGGCCAGGTTTATTGCGTGCTCTACCTTCTTTGGTTCGTAGTACTCTGGCTTCACCTCAATCACGGTGTGGGCTCTGCTATGACTTCTATGGGACTCAACAACCTCAAGTGGCAAAAACGCGTAGAGGTGATTAGTACAATCATGGCTACTCTTGTTGTGCTGCCTTTTGCCGCAGTGGTGCTATATTATCTAGGAATGGGAATCGGAATGCTTTGCTAAAGCAATTTTAAATTTGAATGTATTATGGCAAAGAAAGAAGAAATAATCGAGACAGCTAAGAAGACTGTTAAGAAAGCAGCCGTAAAGGCTGCAAAGAAAGCTGTGGAAGCAGCAGAAGTTGTAGTGGAAAAGGCCGCAAAGAAAGTGAAGGAAGCTCAGATACCCGTTATCACTCCGGAGATGGCTAAGATACCTGTCGGTCCGCTGGAGCAGAAATGGACGAACTATAAGAATCATCAGAAACTGGTTAATCCCGCTAACAAACGTCGTTTGGACATCATCGTTGTCGGAACCGGTTTGGCCGGTGCCAGTGCTGCCGCTTCGTTGGCAGAGATGGGATTCAACGTACTGAACTTCTGTATCCAAGATAGTCCGCGTCGTGCGCACAGTATAGCAGCACAAGGCGGTATCAATGCTGCGAAGAACTATCAGAATGACGGAGACTCGGTTTATCGTCTCTATTATGATACCATCAAGGGCGGCGACTACCGTGCTCGTGAGGCGAACGTATATCGTCTGGCTGAGGTCAGCAACAATATCATTGACCAGTGCGTAGCACAAGGTGTTCCTTTTGCTCGCGAATACGGAGGTCTGCTGGACAACCGTTCGTTCGGTGGAGCACAGGTGAGCCGTACATTCTACGCTAAGGGTCAGACCGGTCAGCAATTGTTGCTGGGAGCCTATAGCGCACTGAGCCGTCAGATAGGTAAAGGTAAAGTGAAGATGTACACCCGCTACGAGATGCTGGACATCGTGCTGATTGCGGATGAGAACGGCGAGAAGCGTGCACGTGGTATCATCGCTCGCAACCTGGTGACCGGTCGCATTGAGCGTTTCTTCGGTCATGCAGTGGTAGTTGGTTCGGGCGGATACGGCAATACCTTCTTCCTGAGTACAAACGCAATGGCATCGAATGGTTCGGCTGCTATGCAGATGTATCGTCATGGTGCCTATTTTGCTAACCCATGCTATGCACAGATTCACCCGACCTGTATTCCTAAGCACGGTGATTTCCAGAGCAAACTGACCCTGATGTCCGAATCGCTTCGTAACGACGGACGTATCTGGGTACCGAAGAAACTGGAGGACGCTAAACGTCTGCAGGCAGGTGAGATCAAGGGACGCGATATACCTGAGGAAGATCGCGATTACTACTTGGAGCGTCGCTATCCGGCATTCGGAAACCTCGTTCCGCGTGACGTGGCCAGCCGTGCTGCCAAAGAGCGCTGCGACAAGGGCTACGGCGTGAACAATACCGGCCTGGCAGTATTCCTAGATTTCAGCGAAGCTATCCAACGTCTGGGTAAAGATGTAGTGGCTCAGAAATACGGCAACCTCTTCCAGATGTATGAGAAAATCGTGGACGAGAATCCGTACGAGAACCCGATGATGATCTTCCCGGCTATCCACTACACGATGGGTGGTATCTGGGTTGACTATGAGCTGCAAACCAGCGTTAAGGGTCTGTTCTGTATCGGTGAGGCTAACTTCTCCGACCACGGAGCTAACCGTCTGGGTGCTTCGGCCCTGATGCAAGGTCTGGCTGACGGATATTTCGTACTGCCTTATACTATCCAAAACTACCTGAGCGACCAGATTGGTGTTCCTCGTATGAGTACCGATCTGCCTGAGTTTGCTGAGGCGGAGAAAACTGTTCAAGATAAGATAGACCGCCTGATGGCTATCCAAGGTAAGCGTTCGGTTGACTCGATCCACAAAGAACTAGGTCTCATCATGTGGGACTTCGTCGGCATGGGTCGTACCGCTGAGGGCTTGAAGGAAGGTATCAAGAAGATCGATGCCATCAAGAAAGAATTCTGGACCAATGTCTATATTCCGGGCGATGCTAACCATCTGAACAACGAACTGGAGAAAGCCCTTCGTCTGGCTGACTTTATCGAGATAGGCCGTCTGATGGCTGTCGATGCTCTACATCGTGAAGAGAGCTGCGGTGGTCACTTCCGCGAGGAATACCAGACACCGGAAGGCGAGGCTCTCCGTCAGGACGATAAGTTCAGCTATGTAGGTTGCTGGAAATATATGGGCGAAGGCCAAGAGCCGCAACTCATAAAGGAACCGCTTGACTACGAATTCACGGAACGTAAAACACGTAACTACAAGAATTAATGTGGAAGGTTTAATGTTTAATGATTAACGATTATGGATCAATACATTGATATTAAGGTTCGTGTTTGGAGACAAGCAGGACCCAAGGCTCAGGGACATTTCGAGACCTACGAGCTGAAACATGTTTTCCAAGGTGCATCGTTCCTAGAGATGATCGACATCCTGAACGAGCAGCTGATAGCGGAGCACAAAGACCCTGTGACCTACGATCACGATTGCCGTGAGGGTATATGTGGTATGTGCTCGATGTATGTGAACGGTCACCCGCACGGACCAGACAGTGCGATTACCACTTGTCAGCTGCACATGCGTAAGTTCAAAGACGGCGAGACCATCACCGTAGAGCCATGGCGTAGCCGTGCGTTCCCTGTAATCAAAGACCTGATGGTAGATCGTCAGGCGTACGACAAGATCATGCAGGCCGGTGGTTTCGTTAGCGTCAATACCGGTGGTGTGCCTGATGCCAACGCCATACCTATTCCAAAGCCGGTAGCCGACGAGGCTATGGATGCAGCCAGCTGTATCGGTTGCGGTGCGTGTGCTGCGGCTTGTAAGAACGGATCGGCTATGCTGTTCGTTGCGGCTAAGGTGAGCCAACTGGCTCTGCTGCCGCAAGGCAAGATCGAGGCTGCTCAGCGTGCTAAGGCTATGGTGGCTAAGATGGATGAACTCGGATTCGGTAACTGCACCAACACCGGCGCTTGCGCTGCTGAGTGCCCGAAGAGCGTTAGCTTGGCCAATATTGCGCGTTTGAACCGCGAGTTCCTTTGCGCTAAGTTTAAGGACTAATATAGTCGAAAGTCAAAAGTCGAAAGTCGACAGAACTAGCTCGAGGGCGGTTGATATCCGCCCTCGATGCACAATATTCTACAGAGAATGATTATGAAAAAAATATTCTTATTTTTACTTTTGCTGCCTGCGATGGTAGCGCAAGCGGCAGATTATAAAACGGTAAATGAGATCATAAGCGTTTATAATGCGCTCAATTTGACGGATGGAACCCAATCAACGGATACTTATACGGTACGTGGATATGTGACAAAGTGGAAGAGTGGCTATCCTAGTTATCAGAATGCTGATTTCTTTATTGATGATTCGTCAACAGGCTCGACTAGTCTGTTGGAATGTTTCCGTTTGACGGGTCAAACAGATGAAGACAAACGCGAGTTGTCGGTAGGCGACTATGTAGAGGTTACCGGTTATTTGAAGAACTATGGAGGTAGAGCGGAAATAGTAAGCGGTTCATTCCACGTATTGTCGGGTGAAGTATGGACGCCGGTGCCTATCAGTATCAGTGAATTTATTTCCAAGAACGATGGCAAGCGCTATATCTTGACAGGTGTTGTAACCAGTTTCGTAAGCGAACAGTATTGCAATCTGTATATAGAGGACGCGACGGGTAGTATCTATGTCTATGGTCTGAAAGACGCTAATGGAGCATCGACGACTTTTAGCGCTTTAGGGCTGGAGGTGAATGATACATTGACCTTGACCGCTGTATATCAGTATTACAACAATACGACGCCCGAAGCAACGAGTGCCCGCTATGTGAGCCATTCCAAACCAATCGTGCCTCCCGATCCGATCGACACCACCAAGACCGAAGTGGATTTTGAGACTGATTTTGCCGGTGGCTGGACTCCGTGGATAGGCAAGACGCTGACTTTCACCAACGATTTCTACCTGTGCAACACCAGTACTAATGTGGTGGCTCCGCATCGTTTGCGTAGCCCGGAAGAGTATGGAGAGGAAGGCACATCGGCTTATACGCAGGCGATAGCCAAGAATACGAACGATAGCTGTATGCTGAGCGGAGTTTATTTCCAGTATGGTTGCCGTCCGGGTGCTATCATTCGCGGATTGCAAGCAACAGTGACTTCGGCTAACCATTTGGAAGCAACAAATAGTCCAACCATTATCTACAATGAATTTCCGACAGAGCGTCCTGATCTAGGTAATGCGAATGTGGTGATATGCGGTGCCAACCTGGAGAACTTCTTTGTGACGCTGGGCGGTTATGCTGGTGCCACAACAGAGGAGCGTTTGGCTAGGCAGAAAATAAAGATATCCAGTGGTTTGTACCACATGGACGCGGATATCTACGCTCTCTGTGAAGTGGAGCAAGGTAACCGTGCTTCGTCCGTTTTGGTGGAGATGCTGAATGATCTAGCAGGAGCAGACCGATACGACTGGGTAAATGCCGGTTTCGAATATGCCGACCAGATTATGGTATGCTATATCTACCGCAAGGATAAGATAGAGCCGGTGGGCAACTACATCACTCCGTATAGCGCTTCCAACTATACCTATCACTCTCGCGAGGCTATTCAGTGTTTCCGTCACAAGGCTACGGGGGAGAAATTTAATATCTCGCTCAATCACTTCAAGGCAAAAGACAGCTATAGCGATACAGGTGATGGAACGCGTCAAAGCAACATGAGGCAGGTAACCTATTACCTGGACGACGCTGCTGAAAATGATCCGGATATATTGGTCATGGGTGACCTGAACGCTTATACGATGGAGGAGTCGAACCTGATTCTGACTCGCGACAAAGGTTATACCGACCTGTTGATGCAGTATGACCCGAATGGTTATAGTTATGTTTATAATGATTTGGTAGGTTATCTCGACCATGCGTATGCTAATTCCAGTATGGCAGCTCAGGTTACTAAGGCTGTGCCTTACCACTTGAATGCCGATACCGACGAGTGGAACTATTGCTACAAGAGTAGCAACACATCGATGTATCGTTATGCTGACCACGATCCTATTCTAGTAGGACTGAAACTGGGTAATGACACAACGGCGATTGATGAAATCAACGTCAATGAGTCGGCTGTTAAGGTGATGCGTGATGGCCAGTTGATTATCATCCGTGGTGGCGCGCAGTATTCCGTAACGGGTGTAAGATTGCAATAATCACAGTGTACATAGAACAATAACAACCACCTCTCGCGGGGTGGTTGTTATTTTGATAACAGGCTTTCGCCGTAGGAACATTAATACGCTTTTCGTTCGAATCCCAGATGTTATGGGTTCTGAGCATCGTAAGCTTGACCGCAAACGTACCAGAGGTAGGCAGTAAAGGTCTTCTTTCCGTCTGCAAGGTCCCTCTGTGCAACAAATGCCGCTTGGTCGCTGGCGATGGTACCCAGGTTCTGACGACGTGCAACGACTGCACGTGAAACAGCGGCAAAACGGGCACGGATATCCAGTTCGTGTTGCGATGGCAAAGTGGATCGTTTCACCTTCTTGCGCAGGTACAATCGTGTACAACTATTACTGGTAGTAGCCGCAATGCGGTGCGTACCGAGCAACATCTTATTGCAAGAATGCTGTCCACGTTTACTTGGTTTTGACAATGCGCCTGATACCGCATCGATACCGGCGCTCCATTCTACGTGTGCCATATCATTAAGGGTTTTCAGGGGTTAATGATTGGAGGTAGAATTTACGGAAAGCATAACCATACAGAGTCTTGCACCTGTGCTGTTGCAACCACTCGTCGCGGAGTGCAGCTTTCTGCTGAGCATCGGCAAAGGCAGTCTTGACCTGTGCATGAATCGTTTTGAACTTTTCTTGCACGGTCTGCTGCGCAGCCGAAGGCGGGTCGTTGGTAACAGGATGTTTGAGACGGATGCCAATAACTTGGTCATCAAACTTGCGAACTTTGGTAAAAACCTTATCAGTTCGCGCATACTTACCCTTCATCGTATCGATGTGGGTCATAGGCTCTATTTTAGCCATTGTGATAAAACGGTTGCGTATATCCAGCCGTGAAGGTTTCGTGAATAAATAAAATAACTGATATGGACTTACCATGTTTATGTACACTAGCATGTATTACCATATAAAATCGTCAAGAAGGGTCTTCAAAACAAAAGAAGCGGCCATCATCTTTTCGAAATCGGTGGCAAAAGTACAATAAAAAAAGCAACCCTGCAAGAGGCAAGATTGCTATCTGCAAAGAGTCTGCAAGAACTCTGCAAAGATGTTGAAAGAATGCTGCAAGATTTTATTCCGATCTAAAATATCTCACGAAATTTTCGGCTGAATAAGGTAAATCGTATCGTTGATGAAGGTAGTCAAAGACCTCTTTGGGAGTGTCGCCGAGGAAATCCAAATATCCAAGTCTGTTCATGGCGAGTAATCTATTGGCAAAACGTTGTGCACTCCTTTTGGAAGCCATAACAATGTCCGCTTCTATTTCTTCTCTTGGTTTTGGAGCATTGGGACTGATATAGGTGCAATATGGTTGGCTTTTGGCTGACGAAGTATCTACAATGCCCAAATCATCTTTCAATCGGTCCATGAGATATTGAGCCATATGAACCGCCTCTGGATTCGTATCGGGATCATCCGCTGAATCGTCGAAGACAGATTCCTCTACACTCAGCAACTCCATTTTTGCTTCGTATGTGGTTGCAGGGTCTGGACGGTCATTGTCTTCAGATAGTATTTTCAACGCTTCATCAGCTTTGTTTTCGATATATTGATCAAAGCAATAGTTGCGCAGTTCGATAGGAAACGATTTTACCGTCACGGGTTCACACTTATCCCCTTTAAGAATTTGTTGTATATATTGTTGAGTCTCTAATAGAGATTGACAGAAGTTGATTGCAGGAGATGCCACGTATTTGTCTTTGAACAAATGCACGTATAATGGCAGATACAAGCGATTTACACTTTCATCTTTTTCGATATGTGCGAAATGGAATTTCGCTTGCGAGAGCCAAAGGAACTCGTCTTTGTGGTCATTGTATTGTAAGAAATGATAATAAACAATGGCATCAATTTTCTGTGTCGGAACATTGGGGTTGTCCCGATATAATTTATAGATGTTCTCACAATGTGAGCAACTATGGTCAAGCATCTGCAAATAATGGATGAGAGACTCGAACTCGTCACTCTGCTTATCGAGTTCCTCTCCTTCCATATATCGGCTCTTAAGATAATTGAGCAGTCTATCTTTCAGTTGATACGCGACATTAAGCCGTTTATTGTAACCGGTAATCTCAGAAAGTGCATCATAAGCCACCAAGAAAAAAGGCCTTGCGTCGCGATTAGTGATAATGACCTGATACGTTTTTTCAAGAAGAGCAGGAAGCGTAGGGTCGGTCATCCATGCAATGCTTCTATTTATTGCACTAAAATCAGGCATCGGTGAATCATTGAACGGTTGTGTGCGCATGATAGCATGATACAGAGTTGTATAACAATGAAACTATATTTTAGTCCTTATATGACTTCCGGCAAAAACTAATGCCTCTACGCTGCTCTAATGTTAATATTTGGTGTGGATGATGAACAGGTTGTTGCCTAACGACCATTTCGAAACCCTGACAGAATATCGAGAATTGCCCTCCCTGACAATTTACATAGAACATTCGACCATCCGGATTGTATTTGGTTTTGTCCAGTTCCTCATAGAAATCCTGCACTATCAATGCGTCGGGTGCAGGGAATCCATCAAAGTTAATTCCTAAGTCAGAAACATTTTTGAAGAACAAGGTGCATGGTGCAATTTGAAAGGAGAAGCCAGAGTGTGGTTTCTGCTTTTCGTACGCATATGAGTAGCCTTCTTTTCTATCCTTGGGATAATACCACTCAAACATATAGTCTATATCCAAAGCTATGCCATCATCCATTGTGGCTATTGCGTGAATCGGACAATCGTGCAGGCATAACTCCTCGATGTCTGCGTCCGTGAAGATGAGTTTCTTCGGTGTATAGTTTGGCTCTATCATAGCTCTATCAATAATATTTTTTTTGGCAATTCTTGGTACGATCTAAACAATTCTGCGACAAAAATACAAAAAATAAATAACACACACAAGTTTTCTGGCGAGAATCTTCCGGATGAAAGTAATTTTAATAGAAAACCTGCATATAATAGCAGGAGAGAGGCGAAGAAATATGTAAGAATAGACCTAAAGCCGATGGTATCGACTGCAGGAAAACCGGGATGAGATTCCCAGGTAATGGACAAAAATGAGAAAAGGACCAAGCTTTACTTGCTACTCTTGCGGCGATTACAATCGCGGCAGAGCATTTGGCAGTTAGAAGCAACGGTACGACCGCCTTCCACCCATGGGGTGATGTGGTCGGCTTCCATGACTTCAATATCAAACGGTTTGCCACAGATGGCACATTTACCACCTTGACGCTCGTAGACTTCGCGCTTGGTATTGTCATCAAACGCACGGATACCTAAATGGCGGATGTCGTGGTCGAAGACATAATGGAAAATACCCGATTTCTTCTGCACATCGCTATCTTTCATCAATTGAGCTATTTCCTCGCCGATAGCGGTGGCAGTTAGTTTGGTATCGCGGTACTGGTTGTATAGCAATCCCCAATCAACGCCTTTCATTTCCTTTTTATACTTGCGTCCAAAGAGTTTGTCCACCCAATGGATAACATCCTGATAATACTGCCAAATTTCATCAGCATCCGTATCGTGCTGATGGTCGCACATATATTGCTCGATGGACTTTCCTTGTTTGTCACCACTCCATTTGAGGGCGCGTTCAAAATAGTCTTGCCGAATAGGCGAACCGCTCATAAAATCCGAACCGATTTTGTATGCTACGCAACCGGTCTTGGAGAAACGGCGTTTTGCTTGCGTTACCCACGAACCGGAATAAATGGCATTGCGAATCTCCTGGTCAGTCAGTTTCTCGCCTGCGATGTTGATGGTTTGGAACCATTTGAGTTTTTCTTCGTCCGACCCCTCGCAAATATAGACTTGCAGTTTGTAGTCGAGAATACGATTTTGTTGTTCAGGCGTCATGTTGTTGAACCCAAGCAAGTTACCATCGAAAACCATCATGTATTCGCCTGCGATGAACGAGCAAATGGAAATCGTGCGTTGTTGTCCGTCCAGTAGTTCGTACTGATCTTCACCCACGCGTACCCAATACATCACGTTTAGTGGAAAACGATTCCAGACAGTTTCCATGACGGCGTTGCGTTTCTTCTCGTCATAGACGAATTCGCGCTGGTACTTCGGACGGATATTCAAACGACCGCTATAACCGGTAATTCCTTCCTCCTGAATACTGAGGTCTTCATAACTCGCGCACAGGTCGCGGATTGTAATTTCGTGCAAATCTATTGTCATCATGGCTGTATTATTTTTTGCGACGGATGAAAACTCGTTGATAAACACAATGCGCATTTCCATTCTTATCTAATAAATAAGGATTTTGAATACGCCACGTCCTGTCCTCTTGTTTGTACTTTGCTGAATTTTGAGGTTTAGGAGGTGTATAAAAATCGCATTCATTTTCTGCCCATTCGATATCTCCTCCTCTCCATATTATTTCAAACTGATTAGGATTATATTTGTCCATAAATGTAATAGGTACTCCCATTACTCCATAATAATCACATGGGATATCACTAGTCTTATTAACATTTATAGCATCATAGTTATCGAACTTAGGATATTCTTCCGGCGTATATTTCTTGTATAAGACTAATTCTTCATATCTTTGCGGGTAGTCCATATTTGTAAACCATCTTACACCGACCACACGGATATAGCGATTACCTTTTTCATCAACACGTAATGATTTTGTACGGACTTCATAAGTAGGAGGTATCATGAATTCTCTATCTCCACTATGAATACTAACTCCTAACCACATTTTATTCTCACGAACTAACTTAAAACATTCTTTATAAGTTAAAGCGTTTTGATTTCCGATGATTAAAAACTTCTTGTTAAATTTAGTTAATTGTGCTATATATTCCCTGAATAATGAGAATGGTGGATTTGTTACTACTATATCTGCCTCTTTGAGCAATTCTATACATTCTTGCGAGCGAAAATCGCCATTTCCTTTTAGTATAGAAATGACATTTTTGTCATTTTGCATCAAATATTGCACATCAGCAAGATTGATTGCCCCATCTCCATTTACATCCTTTACTTCAATAATTTCTACTTTGTAGGCAATCTTTTTCGGATCATCTACCGTTTCACCAAAATCTAAAAGTAATTCGTTTCCGGAAACAGGCGAACCGTTATAACAAGTAGCGATCAGTTTTTTTAGACCAAGCGCGTTGAAATTGAGGGCAAAGTATTTAAAGAAGTTGCTTTCATAAGGATCGTCACAATTACACAACACCACTTTCCCTTTGAAGTGTTGTTTATAGTACTTAAGTTCTTTCGCAATATCATCTAATTGCGTGTAAAACTCGTCTTGTTTCGCTACTTTAGCTGTGTGTAAATCACTTTGTGCCATCGATGGGTAGTATTGCGCATACTACCCTTCATCGACGGACAAGAAAAAGGTGTGAACCTCTATTCGCGTTCACGGAGGAGCCTAGGAAGAACCTCCGCCTCACAACCTAGAGGCCACACCGGAAGTGTGACTAAATGGTTGTGGGTAGAAAGTTCCAATAACAGGACTTCCGTGAAGCATTATCCGTTTCGTAAAGAAATCAGTTTCCTAGGCTTTTTTCTTTTGAACGCGAAAAATAGTAATGCTATTTATAAATTATGTTATGTGTTTGCGCAACACTTTGCGCAGGTTATTTCAATTTTGCGCCGCAAAATTACTCATAATTTTTGATATATGCAAATTTTGCACGATTTTTATGCTACTACGACCGGAGTTGGTGGGAGAGCGACGCAATGATGAAACCACGAAGGGTGGAATAGAAATTGTCGGTAGCAGTGCCGATGAATTTGGCATTAGCGCGCGCAGGATTGCGGCGAGCCAGTTGGCAATACTGCTGATAACGTGTTTGCCAGTAGGCAAGACGGTCAGGGTCTGCCATTTCGGATTTGCATTGTAGAACCGCTTGAGAGAACGCATTTACAACTGTCTGTTGGGAGTCTGAGAGAGGTCCCGAATAAGGGTGACGGATAGCGTACGCATGGGTACGTCCGTTGCGAGTGCGCATAACGATGCGCTCATGATTAGAAAGTTTGCCACTGAAACTATCAAAGGGCAATGCCGGTTCTACTTTTGCCATACTATTCTTCTCTTATACTAATATTCCGTTTATCTTCCGTATATTCTCCGTGTATCGTCCGTGTATCGTCCGTATATCTTCCGTCTTAGACTGCAGGAAATCGGGTGCAAAGGTAGTGATTATTGTTGGATTGTGCAAGAGTTGGGACAAAAAAAGCGCCGAAATAGCGCTTTTTTTGTTTATAGAGGCTAACGCCGTTTAGAGTCCTGCGGACGTTTAGGGGTTGATAGCGGCATTACCCTGCGTGTTCTCGTAATGGAGGGTGACGGTGTGTTTGTCAACCGTGTATGTGACCGTTACGATTAGGTCGGAAGTGACATTATTGAACGGAACATCCCAGTCGCCGGCTGTGTAGCAGTCGATAGTAGGAATCGTCGGAGCCGTAGCTGCACTGCCAGACTCAACCTCTTCGGTCTTGAGCGTATTGCCGAAATTGTCCTTGAAGGTAACGGTGTAGATAGGCAGCGGTGCGTTCTCAGGACGAGTGACCTTGATGCCCGTAACACCTGTACCTTTGCCTCTTGCACGCATCAGATAGAGCGTAGATGCATTCTTCTGCAGAACCACATAACCGACTTGATAATCAGTTTTGCTGGTACCAGTCTGAACCGAATCGGTGATGTCTCCTGCGTGAGCATCCGTCGTTGAGATCTTCCACGGGAGGTAACCGCAGATGAAGATAGTGTCTCCACGTTTGAATCCTTCAGCGGAAGAAATAGGTTCGATAGTGAAGTACAACGCATTAGCTCCCATCTTGATACCATTGGTGCCCTGAGACTTAAGGTCGGCAGGCACAGAGGCTGCGTAGGCAGCACTCTCGGTGGAGAAGTTCTTGGAAGCATCTGATCTTTGCGCTGTCATTGTGCCGGCGATTGTGGTCATAGAGCTGCCAGCGGCAGGAGCGTCGCCTCCATCGAAACGCCAATGGAAGATGACATCTTCGGATGTAGGATTGCTAGTACTGGTCCAATGGGCATAGAAGGTGACATTGGAGGTGATGACTGTAGCCGTGGTGACGGCAGTACCACCTTCTGCAGCGGTCCACCAGCCGTCGAAGGTATAGCCCTCGCGTGTAGCCGTAGGCAGGGTGCCAATAGCGGTATTCTGGTTGACAACCGAAGTAGCCTGAGTACATGTACCTCCGTTGGCATTCCATGTGACGGTATAAGTAGGATTGCCGTTCTGGGTGTTGGTAGCAGCAGGACCAAATCCACCGCGACCATTGGCTGCACGTACGATGATACCACTCTTCCATGCAGGCAGGGACGTGACGATAGACAGCGTGCCTCCGTCGATAACGAGGAATTCGGTTGCGCTGGTAGCCGCCCACTGGCCATTGGTGCAACTGAGTTCAACCTGCTGGGCAGAATTGACAGCCTCTGTGGCCCACGAACCGAGCGTATAGGACTTGGTGTAGGTGGCAGCCTGCGAAGCAGAGAGAATAGTCTCCATCGACTTAGACTCGTTGCCCAAGACGAACTGCTGGTAGTTGCTGGACGGAGAAACGACATTGCCGCTCTTGTCCACCGAGCGATATTCGCCGAAGAGGGACGGTAGAGCATTCATGGCACCCAGCGTCCAACGGGCGATCTTATCCTTCTGAGCCGAGGCATCCTTGACCAGCGTGATGGTGCCATTGGTGTTGTCGATAGTGGTATTGAGGAACACGCACTTAGGTGCATTATTCCACGAACGTCCCAGGCTGACGACAGGCAGCGTACCCGTCTGGCCTGCTGCATGGCGGATAGTACAATGGTCGAAGACGTAGCCCTTGTCGCTAGAGGCAGAGTTGCTGGCCGTGATAGCATCGCTACCTCCGCCACCTGTCTGACGCGCCTCAGTGATGAGTGCGGTGCTCTCGAAGAAGACACTACCGTCACCGCAGATGAAATCGACCGTACCGTGAATCTCACAGTCCTCGAAATACTTGACAGCACCTTGCAGATTGCTGTAGTAGGTATCCTGGTAGGAGAGCAAGCGTACGTTTTTGCAAACGGTCTTGGTTCCCTTGTCCCACAAGCAGACTGCACGACCATTGTTGTTGTGATAATAGTCGAGTGCATTCTGGATGGTCAGGTCCTGCAGGTAGGTGCCCGTGACATTCTTGTTGACCACCAGCGTGGCGGTCTTGTCGATAGACTCGGTGGTGTAGTCAGGCGCGTTGCGGATGATAACACCCGTCATAGACTGACCTATGATGGAGATATTGTTGCCGGAGATAGCCGTCAGCACGGTCTCGCCCAGGTCGTAGGTGCCATCGGGCAGGAAGATTTTTGCGTTGCCTTCGCTATTAGCTTGCGCCAGAGCGATGATGAACGAACCTGCATCACCCGCCGCAACCATATAGTAGCCCGTGTTCGGGTCTTTCTCCGGGAAATTGTTGACATTGTAGACTACCAGTTTGTGGATGTAGGTATTGCCAGGGAAGGTGAAGGTCAGCGTTGTGGCTGAACCCGTATAACGGAACGTGACATCGGTCCCGTCGCTAGCTACCGGCTGGGAGCAACGTCCTACCTCCTGGTTGGAGGCCGTCTTCAGTATCAGGTTGCCGGAAGCGGAGTACTCGCAGAGCGTAGCGATGATGACTGCATTGCCTGCCACCTGGAAACTAAGCGAACCGCTACTACCGAAGATCCAGCCATGCTGCGGGTCGTGGTATTCGCCTCCGCTAGTGGTGATGGTCTCGTGATCCTCCGGGTAGAAAGTCTGGCTAGTGAAATCGTAGGTCTGGATAGAACCCATGGTTGCCGTCTCGATAGGCGTTACCTTAGCCACCAGCGTGGTGTAGGAGGTAATCATATCGGACGAGCTGCATTTCTTACCATTGGAATAGAACCATCCACGGAAAGCGTGGGTAGAATGGTTGTAGGAGACCAGGGACGTTATGCTTTCAGGCACCTCGCCAAGTAGGTCACCTTCCATTTTTGTCACCGTGCCGAGAATATTGCCAGCCTCGTCTTTGTAGGTAACCACCACCTCAGATATCTCTACGGCTTCGGCGAAGAAATAGGGAACAAAGGTGTTGTTGGCTAAGGTGAAGGTCAGTGTGGCCGACTGGCTCTCGGTGTACATCCATGTGACATCGTTGATGAACTGGCCAGACTGTTCGCCGCAAGCAGAGGTCTTGTTGCTGACCGTAGCGTAACTGGATCCGTTCTTCTTGATGGTGATATCAGAACCACTATACTGGCATCCACCGATGGTGAACTTGACAGGTCCGTCTACAGGCACTGTGATGGTGCCGCCATAGACACCATGCTGACCACCGTTGTACGACGTGCCGGAAACACTGACGCCGCTAGGTAGCGAGCCAGAGGTAGGCAGCAACACCGTATAGGGATTGTCACGAAACTCAATCTTGAACGGCACAAAGGAACGATTGGCAGTCTCTCTGAATTCGATATACTGGAGCACGGTCTCGGTGCTACCATCGGCGCGATTGATGTAGATATTGTTCTGCGAAGCAGAGAGAGAAATGGTCACGATGCCGTAATCCGTCCGCGTAGCGGTGGTAGAGATAGCTGTTTGTGCCGCAGGCGTATTGCCCGTCCATGTGGAAACGACCAGACTACTGCTGTTGGAACCTATACGAGGGCCAAAACCCAACTTCAGCGTACCTGCTACTGCCGGTTTGGTGAAATAGCAATAGCCGGAAGAGTTCATCTTGATGCCATTTAGAGCATTGTTGGTGCTAGGCGAATCTTGTACTTTGTTGTTAAAAGTAAGCCCAGTACTGGTATTGCCTTGCGTAGAGTAGGTTGGACTGGAAGCTGGAGCTCCACCCGAGAAATCCCACAACAGGTCGTTAGAACCAGCAAAGGCAGTGGTACACGCCAAGATGACGACTATCAAGGAAAAGATTTTTTGCATGGTAGTAGAATGTTAAGAGAATAGGGTGACCGGTTGGCCTCCCTATTTCTCTATCATAGAACAGAATTACTTGATCTGTTTGCCGAGCGTGTCGTACATGTGCTCGCCGCGGATGATGTACACCTTGTCGTTGATGAGCACTTTCTGTGCCTTAGGACCGACATTGAGGTTGTCGATGTCCGTAGACGGAGAGGCAGTGACAAAGAACGCGACGTAGGTTTTTGAGTCGTGCACCTCAATCCAACGTGGGTTGTCGGTTATGCCATCGTCCCACCTATCGAACCTAAAGCCCTGGTTGGCTTCTGCCTCGATCTGGACGGACTCACCGCAGGTGAATGATCGCTCCTCGCTGGTTACCCAGCCCGAGGGTTCGGCGTAGGCCGAAACCCCCAGGAAGGTAAGAAGCAGTAGCATTAAACGAATACGTTTCATTGCTGTATGATGTTTTATTGAGTTACAAAACGAACTGTACCTTGCTCACCGTCATTCGACTTGATGGTCACTGAGTGGATGAGTACCTTGAATGTAGCGGTGTAGGTTGCATCACCTGTGACAGTCACTGCGCGTTCTGCTGCGGTGTTGCCATCCTCAACCCATTTATCGAATTCGTAGCAGTCTGCAGCTACAGCCTTGATGGTTACTTGCTCTCCGTAATCAACCGTTGCATTGCCAACTACCGATGCCGTACCTCCGTCGCCGCTAACTACAACGGTTACGGTGTATTTGCGAGTCGTGGTGGTGAAGGTAGCTGTGTAGGTTGCGTTGCCTGTTACTGCGCTAACTGCAGGAGTCCAACCAGCAAAGGTGTAAGAGAACTCGTCATCAGAAGGTTTAACAGGATCAGCATGTGTCGGAACAACACCGTACTCAACCGTTGTCTCATCGATCAAAGTGCCATCGTCCATCTTCCATGTGATGGTGTAGCTGTTCTTGGTAGCCGAGAAGGTTGCAGTGTAAGTAGCATCGCCAGTTACAGCTACTACGTTAGGAGTCCAACCGGTGAAGGTGTAGGTGTATTCAGCGGTAGCAGCCTTAACAGGATCAGCATGTGTCGGAACAACGCCGTACTCAACCGTTGTCTGCTCGATTGTAGAGTTGTCATCCATCTTCCATGTGATGGTGTAGGAACGTTTGGTCTGGGTATAAACGGCATTGTACGTTGCGTTTTCTGTAGCAGCAGCCAGCGTAGGCCAGTTGGAGAAAGTGTAGTTGAATTCATCTGTCTGATAGCTAGCAGGTGTTCCGGTAGGAACAGCAGGAGTAGAACCATAGGTTACGTACTGGGTGTCATAAACAGTACCATTGGCCATGAAGGTAATGGTGAATGTGTCGATAGCGAAGATGGCGGTCAGGTCAATGTCGCCCGTTACATTCTCCAGTGTGCGAGTTGCATTCTTGTTTCCGTCGCTCCATTTGATGAAGTGGTGTCCGACGGCAGGTTCTGCGGTAATGGTTACATTGGTTCCGCAGGTTACGTTGTCGTTGGTAACTGTCTGAACAGCAGCCAAAGCTGTGGTGGTTGCTACTACTGTAGCCAAAACCAAAGAAAGAAAATGTCTCATGATTGTTAAATTTTTGTGTTAATATGTTTGTTTGTTGTTATGTCTTTTTATTGAATGGTGACTGAACCCTGTGTGGCCTCGTAATGGAGAGTCACGCTGTGTTTGTCAACCGTGTAGGTAACGGTTACTACCAGATCGGAAGTAACATTATTGAACGGTACGTCCCAGGTGCCTGCTGTGTAGCAGTCTATGGCAGGAATCGTCGGTGCAGTAGCAGCACTGCCGTATTCAACCGTTTGCGTCTTCAGCGTGTTGCCAAAATTGTCCTTGAAGGTAACGGTGTACGTGTTGACGGTGCTGGTGTAAGTAGCCGTATAGGTCGCATTGGCCGTAACGGTTGCAATAGTAGGAGTCCAACTATTGAACGTATAGGTATATTGCGCGGTAGCTGCTTTGGTTGGTGTGGCACCATCGTAAGTCGGTGTAGCACCATAACGAACATTCTGGTCAGTCTCGAGTGTGGTGCCATCATCGTTCTTCCATGTAATAGTATATGTATTTCTATTATAATATACATTTACTACAGTACCTCCGCCGTCAGCGATAGTCTGCTGTGTGATAGCTTGTGCAGTAAAGCCTGTGTACGTCTTGGCTTCTGCGGCTGTGGTTGCGCCAACGATGCCTGACAGCGTCTGACGGTCGCCTTCAACTTCGGTGTATTCGTTACCGGTTAGATTCTGCTGCCAATGTTTAACAGTGTAATTGGCATATACTGGATCGTCAGGGTAAGAAAGCTTAATACCATAGAAGTTGATGCCACCACCAGCATCCGAATAGATAAGGATCTTGGCAGCATTGCCAGTATAGTTGTAGGTGTATTTATGGATACCTGAATCACCTTTCAGCACAGTAATGGTAGCACTGACGTTGCCGAATTGACCAGTACAGATATCCATCACACGGTCAGAACTGCTAGCACTCATCATGTAGAAGGTGATGGTACAATTGCCCTTGACGTCGAACCAGAGATGACGGCTATCAGCAGCACCCACACCACTCGTTTTGAGACGGTGAGTGAAATTGTATCCGTCCAACGATTTGTTGTTAGCATCGATGGCCATCTTCTTATCGGATGTAGCAATTATGTGCAATTGGCGTACTGCTACATCGGCTGTGATATCACCTGCCAATGCCTTGAAATCATCATCGGAGATATTCCACCATGTACCTGTATTGACAATGTCGGTGGTGTTGCCTGAGATTATCTGAGCTTCTTCCACTGTGATGTATCCACCATCGGTTACGGTTGCACCCTCGCTGTTGGTTGCTGTGACGGAGTATGCGCCACTCTCAGTAGGTGTACCGCTGATAGTCAGCGTCAGACCATTGATGGTGTAGGTTAGTCCTGCAGGCAGGTTGCTGACAGAGATAGAAACGGCAGTACCAGAAGCCACGAAGACGATTGGCGTGATGGCATTGCCCTCTATAACCGTTTGGCTGGCGTTGTCTGGTCCATCCAGGTCAGGGGACTCTTCAGGATCGTTACCTCCACTGCTTGGGCGGCATACCTTGATTGCAGAGACACATGTACCTGTACCTTCTGCACGAGAGAAGTAGAGTGAGGTTGCATTGCTTGGAAGGATAGCGTAACCTACTTGATAATCCGTTTTACTAGTACCCGTGGTGATAGAAGCTATTAAGTCACCTGTTTTTGCACTCGTAGATGATACTTTCCATGGGTTGTATCCGCAGATATAAATAGTATCGCCTGCTTGGAAGTTACCGCTAGTGAGTTGTGCAACCATGTGTAGCGCATTACCTCCGTTCTTCAGACCTTTACCATCTGCTGCCTTCATGTCAGCAGGAACAGAGGTTGCATAAGCAGCACTTTCTACTGTGAAGGTCTTGCTGGCATCTGTGGATTGTATAGTCAGTGTTCCTCCTATTGCCGACAGCACGGCATCGTTGGCAGGCGCAGTTTCACCGCTCATCTGCCAGTAGTAGAGAGCATCGCTAGTACCGCCACCTTGTCCACCACCATTGACGGTGATGGTTCCTTGCAGGGTGGTGGTTACACCTGCGGAATTAGCGGCCGTTACGGTATAGGTACCACTGGCAGTAGGCGTACCGCTGATGGTTAGTACCAAACCATTCTTGCTGAATGTCAAGCCTGCAGGTAGACCGCTAACGGTGATTGAAGTAGCTGTTCCAGAAGCAGTATAGACTATGTTAGAGATAGCCGAACCTGAATTAACGGTTTGGTTGGCTTGGCCGGAAGTTAGATTCAATGTCGGTGCAGCAGGTGGTGTAGAACTTGGACGACATACTTTGATAGCCGAGATACCTGTTCCAGATCCGTTGGCACGCATGAAGTAGAGTTCGCTGGCGTTAGCAGACAGGATGACATAACCAACTTGGTATTCCTCCTTGCTAGCACCCGTTGTTAATGCACCAATCACATCTCCTGTTTGCGAACTGGTAGTAGAAATTTTCCAATCGTTGTAACCGCAGACAAAGATAGTATCACCCGCTTGGAAGTTGCCGCTTGCTAATGTGGCTTTAAAGTATTGAGCATTTGCCACCATTTTTGTTCCTTTCCCGTTTGCAGCCTGCATGCTGGTAGGAACCCCTGCTACGTAATTCGCACTTTCTACAGAGTAGGTTTTGCTATCGTCGGTGGTTCCTGCATAGAGCGTACAACCACTTGGCAGCGCGTTGTGCGAAGAGTTGTTGGCATAGGCGGTCGTGCCAGACATCTGCCAGTAGTAGATATAGTTGCTCGAGCCACCTCCACCTGAGTAACCGCCACTTCCGTCATTGACAGTGATGGTACCTTGCAGCGAAGTAGTCACGCCGCTCGAGTTGGTTGCTGTCACAGTGTAGGTTCCTGTAGCAGTAGGTGTACCGCTGATGGTCAATACCAAACCATTCTTGCTGGATGTCAAGCCGTTAGGCAGGTTGGCAACAGAGATGGCGTTAGCTGTACCCGAAGCGGTATAGACGATATTGGAGATAGGATCACCCTGATCGACTGTTTGGTTGGCTTGGCCGGAAGTCAGAGTTAGCGTTGGAGCTGCTTGGCCTCCACCACCGCCATCACAACTACTGCTGACTGCACCACTGGTGGTAACGGTCAGTGTAGCACCCGCGCCACAAGTACTGTTGGTTACAGCCGATTTGGCTTCGCTGTAACTAAGCGCTGTGTAACTGTAGTTAGGCGTAACAACGGTACGGTTGGTTACGTTAGAAGGAACGCCTTTGGCTGCATAGCAGTTAACGAATTTCACACCGTTGGTGCCACCATAGTTCTGATAGAAGATTTTGTTGGAGGCAGGTTTTCCTTCGATGTAGCAACCTTCCACATACGCGTCCGCGTTCTGCGGACCTATATAATAATTAGCTACTGAACTATTCCAATAGCAGTTGAGGAAGTGCAGCGATGCGTTACGGCAACGTACCATACGCTCTACACAACCATTGTCCCACCAGCAATAAGCCCATGTGAAGTTGTACGTACCGTCTGAAGGTTTATCATCTGATGATGAGCCCAGCAGGTTCGTGTAGCGGTGGTCATCCGAACCGCCTGAACCGCCAGCCTTAGGTTGCTTCAGATAGCGGAAACGACACCAACTGACAGTGACGTTATCCGTCAGACTCTTATTGTCGAAGTTTCCGTCGCAACCGTCCTGAAAATCGCAGTGATCCACCCATGCGTTGGTTACTTTCTCAAAGCATAGCAAGTCGTTACCATCGCAATCGTAGGCACCAGGACCGACAAACGTGATATTACGGATAATCAGGTTGTCGAAGCGCTTAACGAACAGGATACCAGAGTTGGTGCTGTTCTGCTGATTCGATGTCAGCGTGACGCCCGGTAACGCCATTAGCGTGACATTGGCACCATCTTGCACCGAAAGCATAGAGGTGAAGGTCAGACTCGCGGTGATGATGATAACCTTGTTCTTACCCTTGTTCAGCGCAGACTGCAACTGACTGACAGAAGATACTAACACTGGTGTGGCATTGCCTCCACCGGTGGCATTCTTGCCATAACCGAAGGCGGAGCTGCTACAGTAGGTTACTGCTTGCGCATTAATGGTAATTCCTAGAAGAAAAGTCAATAGGAGGGAATAGAACTTTCTCATGGAGATGGAAGTTTTATGGTTGTTGTATTTCGTGTATTCAATTAAGAATTTGCGCACAAAGATATATAAAAAAAAATTCTGCGCCAAATTTTTGACGCAGAATACACAATTTTCGGCAATTAGTTGCCGTATGGACTGTCGTTTTAGAAATTGATAGCCAGTCCGAGACCGTTTTGCGATTTTTGGATACCGAAAGTAACGGCGCTGGTGCGACGACCGCAAGTCTCGTTGTAAACCTCGTGCGAATTGTTGCGACGGATGCTACCGATAATCAAGCAAGGAATAGATCCTGCCAAACAGCCTGAACCTGCGGTGCAAATGATAGCCCCCGGGATATACATACCCAGCCAGCCGTCATAACCGACTACGCCATCAGCGTACAGACCAGTACCAACGCCGAGCAGTACGGCACCTACGGTGGTGAAACCAAGACCGCAGCCGAAGAGTTTCCAACCTGCAGACCACAGGCTGCAACCGCTGTCGTAATACTCCCAAGCCTCTTTACAGTTGTTGCGAATGAAGTCGATATACTCATCTTCGCTCATGCGCTTGTTGCCCAGAGTGTAGAAATCGTCATCGCCCTTGATGATATAGCCGGCAGGATTCGAAGGAGCACTGTAACTGCTTGCCGAATAGGATGAATTGTTGTTAGCCGGAGCAGCTGCACCATGCTCGAAAGTCTTAACGGTTCCGTTCTGATAGATGATGGTGTTGATCTCGTCCGTACGGAGAACGAAGGTAGGACCATCCTGGTTGTTCCACTCCTTGTAGCGAATCTCGCTGGAGGATACTTCTGTGATCTTAGCCTCGATACGCTTGCTGTCACGCGTTACGATGAGGTCTTGCGCCATAGCGCCCAGTGCTGCGATTGCGGCTACTGTCAAAAGAAAAAGTCTTTTCATACGTGTATAAGTGAATTAGTGAATTCCCGATTTCGGGGCAAAGGTACTACAAATTTTTGATATACACAAAATTTTCTGGAAAAAAAGTCATTTTTATTCATCCATCGGCCCGTTGCCCACATGCGGATAGTATGCACTGTTGTAGTCCGGACCCATCCAGTCGAAGCGCATCCAATCGTATGTCTTGAAGTTTACGCTGCTACGTTGATTGCGGAAACCGCCCGGCCAACTTTCTTGATACCACTCGAAATAGATATCCCAAAGGCCGCGTGGAACAGGGAAAATATCGTATTGTTTACCTTTGAAGGTCCCTTCGCCTTTTCTTTTTGCGAAGATATTCTTGCCGGAATGTCCATCGTCTCCCGAGTGCACGTACGTTACGTAATATAATTCACTGTACGAGCGCTCGTACGCGTATTCGATCCAAACTTCTGCTTGTCCTACAGGTCCCAGTCCCTCGCAAGCGCCCATAATCAAGGCCGCAATGGCAACCGACACTAATGCAAAAATCTTTTTCATATTGTCTGTTGATTAGCGGTTAATACATTTCTCCATCGCCCTGGCGTACCCAGTATGAAAAGCCCGACTTGTCATAGCAATCCAATCTGGCCCATTCGTTCTGACGAGTATTGACTGTGCAACGCTCATTGTCGAAACCGCTGCTATTGGCGTAAACATCGTCATACCATTCGAAGTAAATATCCCATATGCCGCGCGGAATGTGGAACATATGGTACTTGTTGCCGCGGAAAGTATATTCTCCGAGACGTTGAGGCAAAATATTCTTGCCCGAATGACCATCATTGCCTTCGGGAACATAGGAGATGTAGTACAATTGGCTAACATCTCTATTCAGCTCATACTGAACGTACAAATTGGCTCGGCCTCCGCCGCCAAAACCTTCGCAGCCTGCAACTACCCAGAACAGGCAAGCTACAACTAAAAATCTAAAAATCCGTTTCATTTTTTTTGTATTTGATTGTTTGTTAAAAACTAACTTTTTATATATACATAGTATATATATTAAATTTATTACCGAGACATTATCGAGACAATCACGAGACAATCACGAGTGCACTATCGGAAAAAGCCCTCTTATTTTTTCTTCTTTTTTGGCTTGTAGTCCTTGTTGTATCTCATCAGTCTCGGGTTGTCGCAAACATCCATATTGCAACCCAGTGGATCCATACCCAGGAAATGCGGACCTAGAATAGCGCCGTATATTGTCGCGCGAAGTCGCATCACCTCCGTAGGAGGTGCCCAGTTTACGGTTTTGATTTTGTCAATCTCGGCCTCATAAACGGTCTCTCCGGTGGCCAAATCACGCACTACCAATGAGCCATCTAGCGTCGCGCCTTCGCCCATAACCAGGCCTATCTGAGGCAAACCATGGTCCACCGAATCAACTCTGAACTCCAACGCATATTTGGCCGAATCTCTGTCGGCTGTCAGATGCAACGGGATATTCCGTTTATCACAAGCTACGTTCCAATACTTGATCAACCAGGTATAGACATCGTGGTATTCTTGCGCCCATTCAGCCTCGGTTTTGGTTGCCAGATACGGGCCTTTGCATTCCTTAACCGTTTGCTGCTTGTTGTTGTGGAAAAACACCAGTTCTGCTTTGGTAAAATCCAGATAGAACCACATTTTCGCGTTCTCTCTCATGAACGCGTAATCTTCGCCCTTGGTGACGTACGGTTCTCTGTTGAACGTGTCCCAGGCGTTAGCCATTACACTGCATAGCAGTGCCGCTGTGATAAAAAGAATTTTTTTCATTTCAGTAATCTATTTGCTGATTCTTTATTGCTGTTTTTACCGAACTTCCGCGCCAAGGATGGTGTATATGCGCCCGTTGCGGAGAATATAAACCTGCCCATCTATCAGAATCTTCTCGCTCTCAATCGTCGATTTCGTATTTTCCAGTCCCTGAGACGGGTAAGTTACATTGATAGCGTAGATGTTGATTCCGCTATTGGCACTACCCAACAGGATAGTGGTGGCGGGGCCGCTATATTCGTACTTAACGTAATTGATGGCATCGCCGGTCAAGTCGTAGGTCTGAATAACATTGTTGTATGTGCCCGAACAGATGTTCAGTGTACGTGTGTTGCTGCTATTGGCCGACATACCATATATCTCGATAGTGCAACCTGGATTGACATTGAATTTGAGATGACGAGCATTTTCGGCCATACTACCGCCCATCTTGATGACGTAGGTGAAACTGAGATCGTTATACGATTTGTTACTGCCCTCGACAGCAATTGTCTTAGCTTCCGTGGCGACAAAGGTCAAATTGCGGATAGTGATATTAGTCGCAATAGTGCCCAAAATCTTGATATCCTCATCATCGGCGCGCCAAGTCTGGTCGCCTATAGGTAGCGGATTCGTAATGGTAAGGTGGAGCGTAACAACCGAGTCGCAATAATATGTAGCGGTGTACAACCATTTTGTATAATCGCCTGATTGATAGATGGTATCGCCTTCCCAGATATAACTACTTTCTGCGGTAACTGTGTCGCGGACATCAGGATACGAAGGAGTAATTGTCAGTGCCATATTGACAATACTGTCGCAACCGTTGGCGCGTTGCAGCGTCTGGGTGTAATTGCCCGACTCGGTATATTCCACTCCGTTCCAACGGTACAGGTCGCACGACTGCATAGCGATATTATTGGTTATTGACTCGCAAGTTTCTTCCGCTTCTTTCACTAAGCGGACAGGGTAACCATAATAACGGAAAGGACCGCCTTCTGTTTGGACGTATCGGTTATTAAACTTCAATTGGTGGCCATTGCCCGATGTGTACCACGTACTCGACCAATATCCTCCTTGCGTACTACTCCATGCATGCGTACCTTTACGGTAGTAAGTAACAGGAAGGAAGACTGCTCCCGCGCTTTCCATTACTTCCCACTGGGTAGCAGTATAAGTGTTGTGAGAGAAATTTGGACTCGTTCCACTATTTATATTCTCATAAAGTGGAGCCCCGTAAGAAGTTGTGTCGACAAGTCCCATGGTCGTACTGGCCGTGAAACTTGCTTCTTCGGGCAACACCCAATTATCCGGCAAGATAATCATACCCTCTAGGCCATCCACAGTGCCTAAGCCAAACAAGATGCCTGCATTCGCGCGTTTATGGAATAGATAGACCAACTCATCATGAGAAAGTGTGTGCCACATGTTAGCAGTATTACCTCCATTGCTGATAGGATTGATTCCCCAATCTGTAAATGTAGGATAATCATTGTAGTCCTCACTTGTGTTTGTCGGATTGTTGCCTGTTCCCCAACCGAAGAGGTCGATCCAACCGTCATAGTCCGGGGCGATATTGGCATTATCGGCACCTACATAATCAGTTTGCTGCTGCGCGAACTGCCATATATTATCGCTGGCTTTGTATTGGAGGTTACCTTGCGAGAAATTCACTTGTTTGTCCGCACTGACTGAGAACTTACCGGGCAATGCGCCATTCTTCCATTTCTGAGGTGGCACATCTTGCACGAGGCGAACGGCGTGTCCTATATATATAAGAGCCATGGAAGTTTGCCGAGGATTAATGGTGTTAAAACTACCTGACATGTCGAAAGCATAACGCTCGCTAGATCGAGTAGAACTCCAGTAGAATCCAAATCCGGCATAATCCGTTATGACTCCTTCGGTTTCATCATATCTTCTCCGCCCAGGAAATGGCAGAAACACTGCTCCCGCTTCTTCTAGCACAGCCCATTGAGATGAGGTGAATTTGTTCTTGTTTCTCGTGTGAGAGTATTGGTCATCAACATAGTAGTTGCCGTCGTTGGCCTCCTTCCAATCGTTTATAGACATAGTAGCTACCGTGGCGCCGGAAGGTGCTACCCAATCGTCTGGCAAAACAATGATTCCAAGTTCGTTATTGATTGATCCTAATGCCAACAGAGAAGGTGCATTAGGACGATCTTTTAAGAGATAAAACCATTCATCTGCCGACAGTGTACGCCATAGATTAGCCGCATTACCGCCATTGGAGATAGCATTAACGCCCCAATCGGTAAAGGTAGTATAATCAGTATAGTCCCCACTGGATTTTGTAGGACTATCGCCTGTTCCCCAACCGAAGAGGTCGATCCAACCGTCATAGGTCGGCGAGATATTGGCATTAGCGTCACCAATATAATCGTTTTGATTCTCTGCAAATTGCCAAGTCTCGGTGCTCGCTTGGTATTGCAAGTTTCCTTGCGAGAAATTCACTTGTTTGTCCGCACTGACAGAGAACTTACCCGGCAATACGCCGTTGGCCCATTTCTGTACCGGCACTTCCGGATCATCCGAACCGATAGTGAGGTGGAGCGTGACAATAGAGTCGCAACCGGCAACGCTCTGCAGTGTCTTGGTGTAATCGCCGCTCTCGGTGTAGGTAGTTCCTTGCCAGGTATAAGATATCTCCGCCTGCTCGCCAAAGCCCGTTTCGTACGACTTGTTGATAGTCAGATGGAGCGTGACAATAGAATCGCAACCATTCAAAGTGACATACGATTTCTGATAATCGCCGCTCTCGGTATAGGTGGTTCCGTCCCATACATAACTATCGCAGCGGGCTTCAGTAATCGAAGTGGTCTTTGCCACGCACTCGCCCATTCGTACCAGGCGAACAGAACCGAAACTCAAATCCCGTATGTATGGCTCACTGGCATAGTCGCCGGAACCGTAGAAGGTCACAACCATGGCAACTCCACCTTCACTTTGATTCTTGTCCGCAGAGAAATATGCCCCTTCCAGATTCCAGCCACCTACATATAAAGTAGGCCATATGCTATAGCCTCCTGTTGCGGGCAGGAAGACTGCGCCGGCCGATTCCATCTGTGCCCACTGCGCCGGAGTAAAAATGTTAGATGCGTAGTATTTCGATGACGGAACGAAAGTCAGTCCCGCCGGTGTGGTCCAATTGTCCGGCAATAGTATCATGCCATTAATAGAGTTGACGGTTGCGTAGCTCCATAGATTGTCGGCATTGCTACGCTCCGTGAGAATATAGTCCCACTCTTCTTCGCTGAGCGTCTGCCAGAAATGCGGACGGTTGCCGCCATTCAAAACAGCATTGTTGCCCCACTCGGCAAAATCGCCCGAGAAAGTGTAAGAATCCAAATTGCGCATAATACCGTAATCGTTGTTGCCTGTGCAACTCCAAGCGAATAGGTCTATCCATCCGCCGTATGCCGCTTCGGTAATGTGATTGTTATCCGGACCGATGAGATCGTACTGGTTGGTGGCAAAACGCCATGAGTTAGTGAGTGGCTGGTACTGCAGGTTGCCTTGCGAGAACTGCGCCTGACGGTCAGCGCTCACAGAGAACAAACCGCTCAACAGACCGGTCCCTTCTGCAGGCTGTTCTTGAGTGATAGTCAGCACCATTGTTACCACACTGTCGCAGCCCTGTGCCGTACGGAAATTGCGGGTGAAAGCACCCGAAGTGGTATAGACGCGTCCTTCCCAGACATACGAACCGATAGCCGATGCAGTGAAGGAGGATGTCTTCGAGCATATCTGTACCGGGCGAGCTAGACGAACAGAGTAGCCTTTGTACTCAGCTTGGCCGCTTGCAGCGTCAATGTAATAACTGTTGCCGCTTTTCATCCACAACAGAACGTTTGCATCCTGCCGGGTTCCTCCGGGATTACCGACACGGTACATGCCGATTCCGGTGGAACCGTACGACTGGACTGTTGTCCTTTCTCTTTCGCCTGTCTGCGGCAGAAAGACGGCTCCGTTGGCTTCCAGCAATTCCCACTGGTTAGCGGAGTAGGTATTGGTGTCGTAACTCGTTGCCTTAGCCGTGAAACTGATGCCGGAAGGTTTGGTCCAACTATCTGGCAGAATAATCATTCCGCGCAGCCCGTTCACCGTAGCGAAACTATATTTCGAAGCCGCATCGGTGCGGGTATTGAACAGATAATCCCATTCGGCGGAGGTCAGCGTGTACCATGCATACTGTTTGTTACCGCCGTTCTCAATCGGATTGTCGCCCCAATCGACAAACACACCAGAGAACTCGTTCTCTTCCCAACCGGCCGTCACACCGAAGTTGTTCGCGGTGTTGCTCCATCCGAACAGGTCGATCCATCCGTCATAATCGCTTTCACCTACATGTGTATTTGCATCAACGCCTTTCCAGTCGTATTGATAACCCGCAAAACGCCATCGGTTGTTGGCAGGTTGGTACAGTAGATTGCCTTTGGCGAAGTAGACCTGTTTGCCGGCTGCTACAGAGAACTTGCCGTTCAGACGGCCGTCTGTCTCATCCCATGTGTATTGAGCCGTAACAACCAAATCGGATTGTACATTGGTGAAAGATTTGTCCCAACCTGTGAAGGTCCAACCCAGGTGACTCGGGACGGTCGGTGCGGTAGCATTCTCGCCTTTCTTTACTGTTTCGGTCTTGATAATCTCGTTGGTTGCACCATCTACGAAAGTAACGGTGTAGGTGATATATTTCTCGTACTGCGCGGTGAAGGTCACTTCGCCCGTGATATAGTTGGTCTGCATTCCGCTGACATTCGATTGCCACGAAACGAAAGTATATCCCTCACGTGTCGGATTGGACGGAGGATTGGCAGCAAAGCCATATTCTATATTCTCGGTCTTGAGCGTAGTGCCGTCCCAGTCCTTGAAAGTAACCGTATATTCCTCCACGGTGCGGACAAGACGGACAGGCACACCTGTATATCTAAAAGTGCTGCAACTAGAGCCACTGGGATCTGTTTGTCCTCCACTGAGAACATAGCGTTGGCTTGTTGACTTGCACGAACCGGTTGCCAGATAATGGTTTCCGGTGGAGTATTCCATTCTGAGATTAGAAGTAGAATAGTTTTGATAACCCTCCCTCGGAATAAAAATGGCACCATTATTCTCTAACTGAGTCCACTGCTCAATAGAATAAACATTTTCATCATAGCGGGCTTTGGGTGTAAAGGTGATGCCGGTGGGAAGCGTCCAATCATCAGGAAGGAAGATAAAGCCGGTAATGCCGTTTACTGTGCCCTTGCTCCATAATTGTTCTGCATTAGCACGATTCTTCAGCATGTAGGAATATTCTTCTCGTGTTGGCGTACGCCAGAGCCCGGGCCAATCACCACCATTGGAAATAGCATTGTAAACACCCCAATCGTAGTTAGTTCCTGCTATGTCGTTCGTCCCGTCGCCATATTGCGCATTGTCACGAACGTACATCATCGGCGATTTACCATTATAACCGCTTGTGCCCCAACCGAAGAGACTGATCCAACCGGTGTAGTTCTCCACGATGATGTTAGTGTTCGATTTGCCGATGGTATCATATTGATGCTCTGCGAACCGCCAAGTACCGGGCTGCGTGCCATCGGCTGTCTGGTGGGAGCCTTGCGAGACATTGAACTGCAGGTTTCCTTGCGAGAAACGCACTTGTCTTCCGCTAGCTACGGTAAAACGGCCGCCCTTGCTACCTGTAGGTTGGGCGGAGATGGTCATTGCTGCCAAGATAAGCGCAGCAAACAAACAAAATCTTGTCTTCATATATGTTTTTTTTGTAAATTATACGTATAATTTTCAAATTTCGGTGCAAAGTTACGACTTTTTTGTGAAATTAGCTTTGTCAAATCGTACAAAATATTTGTCAAATCGTACAAAAAGATTTGCGTATGTTAAATATTTGTTGAAACTTCGGCACGCCCCTTCCCTTCCGGGTGGGTCCCTCCGAAGTTACGTTCGCACTTTTGAGCGAACGACAATCTTTCTCCTGCGAAATAACTATTTATGCAAGCATAATCGTTTTTTCTCGGGGAAATTTTGCTCATTCCAAAAATTTGTTGTACCTTTGCCGAAAAATTTGAAACCATGCTGTTCCGCTATTCGTTCTACATACTGATTCCGGTCTTGCTGCTGATGGCTGTGTTGATGGTAGTTGTGCCTTTGCCTCAGAAAGACGAACGGCTACGCGGATATATGTTTTCCAGATGGATGCTAGCTCTCTCGTATGTAGCGCTGAGTCTGTATTGCTACTTCAAGGAGCAAATGACCTTAGAAGTTTTCAGTCCGATATTCCTTTTTATGTCCAATCTGCAGGCCTGTCTGTTGGCTTTGTCGCATATCAACCTGGTTCATCCTCAGCGAGTTACGACGCGTTATGCCGTTTGGCATTTTGTACCAACGGTGGTGTGTCTGTTGATTTACGCTGTATGTCGTGTGCTGACTGTGCATGTACCGTTGTGCACCTACGACGCGCTATACGCCAACTGGCTTCATCCGGAAGTGTTGGCGCGCATCGTTTGGATGGTGCAGTACGTGGCAATTTGTGTTTATTTCATCTTGCAACTGATGCGTGAAGGCGAGCGTTGGCGTGTTATGGCTGAGGATTTCTTCGCAGACAACCAGATGATTTCCATTCGGTTGATTCGTGCGAGTATATGTATTGTGATAGGAATAGGCCTGACGACTTTCGTCATTGCTAACAATATCTATCCGCATGTTGCCGTGGCGATGAATATACTGATATTGGTACAGTATATTGTTCTGGGATTTCTGTTTTTGCAATATCCGAATCTGTTTGTGCAGATGCGGCCCGTTCTTTACGAATCGGATGTGCCTTCTGCGCCAGTCAACAAACGATGGGACACTATTCGCCGAACCATCATCAGCAGTAAACTTTATCTCCGCTCGGGCATCACGTTGGAGCAAGTAGCGCGTGAGGTGGGCGTGAGTCGAACGTATCTAAGCAACTCTATCAATCAGCATGAGGGAATGAATTTCAATGCCTTTATCAATCGCCTGCGCATACTAGAGGCACAACACCTGATGCGCGAAGATAAAGAAGGTGGATTGAGTATGCAAAAAATAGCCGAACAAGTGGGATATACTGAGCAGAGCAATTTTGCTCGTCAGTTTAAGCACTGGTCCGGTAAAACGCCACGTGAGTGGAGAATGAGTTAACTATTTTTTTAGTTCGGAGAGTTTCTTCAGCGCCAAGTCTTCCTTGCGCGTCATCTCGATTTTAGTTTCCGGTGTTTTGTCGCCTTGCCCGGTGAGGTGAAGTACACCATGAATGAGAATGCGGTGCAACTCGTCTAAGAAAGGCAGTTGTAGTTGCTCTGCATTGGAACGAACTGTATCGAGCGAGATGAAAATATCGCCATTGAGCGTGGATGGCGTAGAATAGTCGAAAGTGATGATATCGGTGTAGTAATCGTGACCGAGAAATTGGCGATTGACTTCCAGTTCGCGCTCATCGGAACAGAAAATATAGTTGATATTGCCTACGGCAAAACCGTATTCTGCCGCCACCGAGCGAATCCACCGTCCCAGAAGACGTTGGTCAAGCATAGGCATGTCGGTATTTTCTGTAGTAAATGTCAGCATATTGTCTCGGTAATGTCTCGATAAAGTCTCGGTAATGTCTCGATTCGATAGTCTGTCGTTAGTGTGTCGTTAGTCTGATTTCGATATACATCTCATCAGACTTAACTCTACCTCTCGGTCAGTTTGGTCTCCCCGACCACTTTCCCTTTTCGAAGCCAAAAGTCAATTGGCTTCTCCACATTAGTCTGATTTGCGCATGTAGAAGAAGCATTTGTTTTTGTTTATTTTCTTCCAAATATTTGCATATCTCAAAAAAAAGTAGTACTTTTGCGACCGCAAAAGTTGAAAATGAAGCAAGAACGAACATTTGAAATGCTGGCCAAGACCTTCAAAGGTCTGGAAGAAATACTGGCGAAAGAACTCATCGAACTCGGCGCAGACGAAGTACAAATGGAGCGCCGCGCGGTGCGTTTCCGTGGCGATAAAGCTTTGCTTTACCGTGCCAACCTCTGTTTGCGCACGGCGAGCAGAGTCCTCGTGCCAATAAAAGTCGAAAGGCTAAAGGTGAAAGGCGAAAAGTTGAAGCCGGAAGACTGGCTCTACGAGCAAGCAAAAGCCATCGACTGGTCGCGCTACATGACTCCGGAAACCACTTTCTCCATCGATGCAACTGTCTATAGCGACACTTTCCGCAATAGCCGATTTGTCACTTACCGCATCAAAGATGCGATTGCCGACTATTGGATGGAGCGCGCCAACCGCCGACCCAATGTCAAACTGACCGAACCCGACCTCTTTGTCAACATACATATTGCCAACGAGCAAATAACCATCAGCCTGGACAGTAGCGGCGAGAGTTTGCACAAACGCGGTTACCGTGTCGCCAACACCGAAGCGCCTATCAATGAGGCACTTGCAGCAGGTATGTTGCTGATGGCCGGTTGGAAAGGGCAAACCGATTTCTACGACCCGATGTGTGGTTCCGGTACTTTGCCCATCGAGGCCGCGCTGATTGCACGAAACATCGCGCCGGGCATCTTCCGCAAGTCGTTTGCCTTCGAGAAATGGCCGGATTTCGATCCCGATCTCTGGAGCGAAATTTACAATGACGATAGTCAGGAACGCGAATTTTCGCACAAAATATATGGTTCGGACGCTTCGTTCTACGCCATCCAACAGGCGCAGAAAAATATCAAATCCGCGGGCGTGACGCGAGATATCGAACTCCGACAGATTCGCTTGGAAGAACTCAAACCCGCTCAACAATCCGACCGGCCACTCATCATGATGAACCCGCCGTACGGCGAGCGACTGGCCAGCAACAAAGATATGGAACGCCTCTACGGCGCTATCGGAACCGCACTCAAGCACAACTGGCCGGGCGCTACCGCATGGATTATCTCGTCTAATGACGAGGCGATGAAATCTATTGGACTCAAACCCGGCAAGAAATACCGCCTGTTGAACGGAGAACTGGACTGCCAGTTCAACCGATACGACCTCTTTGCCGGCAAGCGAAAAGAACAAAACCGAGAATGAAACAAGAACCACTATACATAGCCGATTTCAACTATCCGCTGCCGGATGAGCGAATTGCCAAATATCCGCTCGCCGAGCGCGACCATAGCAAACTGCTGGTCTATCGCGATGGCCAAGTCAGCGAAGACCGCTTTTTCAACGTAGGCGATTATATTGCCGACGGCGCGCTCCTTGTTTATAATAACACGCGCGTGATACAGGCTCGCCTGGAATTTCGCAAACCCACCGGCGCACGAATCGAGGTCTTCTGTCTCGAGCCGCTTGAGCCGCACGACTACCAACTTTCGCTCGGCAGCACCAACGGTTGCACCTGGAAATGCATGATCGGCAATGCCAAAAAATGGCATGACGAATATCTGGAGTATCCGGTTGAGAAACTCGGTCTTGCGCTTCGCGCGTACAAAGGTGCGACGCTGGGCAATGCCTACTCCGTCCGTTTCGAATGGGACGACCGGACCATCAGCTTTGCTGAGATACTCGATGCAGCAGGCGAACTGCCTATTCCGCCCTACCTGAACCGCAAAACCGAAGAGAGCGACAAAACGACTTACCAAACAGTCTATTCGCGCATCAAGGGTAGCGTGGCCGCGCCTACGGCGGGACTTCATTTCACCGACCAAGTACTGAATAATCTGCATAGCAGAGGCATCGAGACCGACGAAGTCACGCTTCACGTGGGTGCAGGAACATTTCTTCCGGTCAAAACCTCCGATGCCAACGAACACGTCATGCACACGGAGATTATCGCCGTGCCCAGAGCCACTATCGCCAATGTACAAGCCCATTTGGGCCATATTGTGGCGGTCGGAACAACTAGCATGCGAACGCTCGAGAGCCTTTATTTCATGGGCTGTAAGCAAGCCGCGACTGTCAGTCAGTTCGAACCCTACGAGGCCGATTACCCACTAAGCGCGAAAGAATCCCTGCAACGGCTTCTCGACTGGATGGATGCCACAGGCCAAACAACGCTTCACGCGGAAACTCAAATCATGATCAAGCCGGGTTACCGGTTCCACATAGTTGACCAATTGATTACCAATTTCCACCAACCGCAATCCACTCTGCTTCTGTTGGTTAGCGCATTTGTCGGTGGCGACTGGAGAACCATCTACGACTATGCTCTGAGCCACGATTTCCGCTTCCTCTCCTACGGAGATTCCAGTATTTTAACAAAACACGTCCCTACCCCCTAACCACTAACCACTAACCACTAACCACTAACCACTAACCACTAACCCTTATGCTAGATACGCATTGCCACATAGACGAAGAAGCTTTCTCCGCGGACCAAGAGGCTGTTATCGCACGCCAAAAAGCGGAAGGCGTCCAAGCGATGATTGTGCCCGGAGTGAATGTGGATTCTATCTCCTCGGTGCTGGATGTATGCCAAAGGCATAAAGGCTACTGTTTTCCTGCGCTCGGATTGCATCCTGAGGATGTGAAAGACGATTGGCAAACAGCGTTAACCACTATCGAAAAGGCCATTCGCACGCATCGCAATCAACTGGTGGCAATCGGCGAAATCGGATTGGATTATTACTGGGACACCACTTACAAAGAGCAGCAAAAAGAAGTGCTTCGCCGACAATTGCTTTTAGCGCGCGAACTTGATTTGCCGGTCATTCTGCACAATCGCGAAGCAACAGAAGATATCTTGACTATTGTCAAAGAGTGCGCTGCGCTCAGCAATCAGCCTTCAGCCCTTCGCGGCGTTTTCCATTGTTTCAATGGCAGCAAAGAGACCGCGCAACAGATTCTGAATATGGGTTTCTACCTGGGCATTGGCGGTGTACTGACCTTCAAAAATTGCAAACTCAAGGAGATGCTCAGAGAACTGCCTCAAGCCCAAGTCCTCCAACGTCTCGTTCTTGAAACAGACGCGCCGTACATGGCCCCGGTTCCCCATCGCGGAGAGAGAAACGAAAGCCGATTTATGATCCACATAGTGGAATTACTGGCAGAGATTTTCAACACTTCGAAAGAAGACATCATAGAAACTACAAGCAAAAACGCGAAACTACTTTTCAAACTAGAATAAATATGAAAAAGCTATTGATTATTCCTTTTCTGGCTATTGCCTTACCGCTACTAGCAGAAGGAGCCCATCCCTATTTCAGTTCTCCTGAAATGCCGAATGCTCTGCATTATCTCCCCGGCCCACCTCAAACCAACGAGATGCGTTTTGCCTACGACACCGCACAATATCAATGGGGCAAACGCATGCGTCCGACTGCTCGTGGCGAAAAAGCCAAAGCCGATGCCGAATATAGCATTGAGCGTATGTCCGCCATTTTTTCTCCGGTCATGGGAATCACTATTTCCAAGGCCAATACTCCGGAGTTGTGGAAATTGCTAACCGATGCCACCAAAACCACCAACCGTGCTTGCGATAGCGCGAAGATAACATATATGCGCAAACGCCCGTACATGGTGTTCAACGAGCCTACCTTAGTTCCGGAAGACGAAGAAGACTTGCGCCACAATGGCTCGTATCCTTCGGGACACACCACATTGGGTTGGACCACCGCGCTCATCTTAGTCGAAATCAATCCGGCTGCAGAAGACGATTTGCTGCGCGAAGGATTTGAGTACGGCCAAAGCCGTGTAATTGCCGGTTTCCACTGGCAGAGTGATGTAGATGCCGCTCGCGTAGTAGCCAGTGCCGCATTTGCTCGTTTGCATACTAGCCCTGCATATTTGAAGCAACTTCAAAAAGCGCAAAAAGAGTTCGCTAAAAAGAAGAAATGATGCTTCGATAGTAAGTTAATGGGGCAAAAAAGTCTAAAATTGCAAAAAAAATGCGCAAAAGTTTGCATAATTGAGAAAAAAGCAGTATTTTTGCAGTCGCATAATGCGGAAACGCCCCTCGGGAGTACTGCGTAAGCAGTGTTGCCGAACTTAGGAGAGATGCTCGAGTGGTTTAAGAGGCACGCCTGGAAAGCGTGTAAACTTCAAAAGGGTTTCCGGGGTTCGAATCCCCGTCTCTCCGCAAACCGAAAATACAAACAAAACACAAATAACTTAATTATCAAATTTTTTATCTCATGAAAAAAGTATTTGCAACCCTTACGGTGCTGGCTATGCTGACCTTTGGTAGCGCAGCCCTGATGGCACAAGAGGCAGCTGCTCCTGAGCAAGAGGCAGCAGAACAAGTAGATGAGGCAGCTCCTGCTGCTGAAGAAGTTGTAGCAGAAGAAGCTCCTGCGGAGGAAGCAGGCGGACTCGTAGCTCTGCACAAAGTATTGAAAACCAAATTTATTGAAGGTGGTGCCGGATTTATGGCATTGACTTTGGTCTGCTTGGTATTCGGTTTGGCTCTTTGTATCGAGCGTATTATCTATCTGTCGCTTAGCAAGACTAACACCAAGGCGCTGCTTGAGAAGATAGAGGCTGCTCTGAAAGAAGGCGGTATTGAAAAGGCGCTGGAGGTTTGCCGTGAAACACGCGGACCTGTGGCTAGTATTTTCTACCAAGGATTGAGCCGCTACGACGAAGGTATTGACGTGGTTGAGAAGACTGTTGCTAGCTATGGTGGCGTTCAACTCGGTTTGCTCGAGAAGAACCTCAGCTGGATTTCGCTCTTCATCTCCATCGCTCCATCTCTCGGATTCTTGGGTACCATCATCGGTATGATCGCTGCCTTCGATAAGATCCAACAAGTTGGTGATATCTCGGCTACCGTTGTTGCCGGAGGTATTAAGGTTGCCTTGTTGACCACCCTTCTCGGTTTGATCATCGCTATCGTACTCCAGTTGTTCTACAACTACATCCTGAGCCTCATCGAGGGTCTGGTGAACGAAATGGAGGACAGCTCGATCAGCCTGCTTGACATTGTAGTTGAATTCGACGCTGCCCAGAAAAAGAAAAAATAAGTAGAAAGTCACGAGTCGAAAGACAAAAGACCAATTACTAATTATTAAACAATTCTGAGCAATTATGAAAAACTATAAATTATTACCAAAAGTGACGCTTTGGACACTGCTGGCCTTAGGCATCATAGCTATTGCTATGTTCTTTGCCGGCGGAGCCAATGGCAGCCTGGAGGTAGCCGGTGATTTCCTGGATATTCCTCGATTTACCGACCTATTCCTGGCATGGAACTACATCCTGTTCGGTTTGGTAGTGCTCGTTACTCTGGCTGTTGTAGTAGTCGAGTTCGTACGCAACTGGAAGGACAATCGTCGCAAAGCTTATGCTACGCTCGGCGTAGTATGCGGCTTTATCCTACTGGGATGCCTCTGCTGGTTCCTCGGTAGTCCGGAGAAGATTGACATCATTGGTTACGAAGGCACCGACAACCAAGGCGCATGGGCACAACTCAGCGACGCTGTTATCTATGCTTGCTATATCCTGGTCGTTGCTACCATCGGTACTATGATTTGGGGTATTATCCATACCAAACGTCTGAAATAAAACACATCCATTATGGCAAAGAAAATCCCACAGATTAACGCCAGCTCCATGGCCGATATCTCGTTCCTGTTGCTGATTTTCTTCTTGGTCACAACGTCTATGGACGTTAACCAAGGACTGGCTCGCCGTCTGCCTGCTCCTATTCCTCCCGATCAGAAAATCGAGGATAAGGATATTAACAAGCGCAACCTGTTGGTAGTCAAGATCAACTCGGCTAACCAGCTGATGGTGCAAGGCCAGCTAACGGATGTGAAGCAACTTCGCGAGCGTGCCAAAGAGTTCATCAAGAATGAGCAAAATGCTGACTACTATCCGAAGGTGTATGAAGAGGATTTCGGTGCTCCGTTTGGCGTAGTACGCTACACCAAAGATCACGTTATCTCCGTACAAAACGACGTGGATACTCAGTATCAGGCTTATCTGGATGTACAGAATGAATTGGTAGCGGCGTATAACGAACTGCGTGACGAATGCGCGCAGAAGTATTTCCACAAGGCTTACAACGAACTGGAAGAGGATCAACAGAAACAGATCCAAAAGATCTATCCTCAAAAGATTTCGGAGGCAGAGCCTAAAAACTACGGAGGAAACTAACATGGCAAAGATACGTAGAAACGATAAGCGTGAGATGCCGGCGTTGAATACGTCGTCGCTCCCTGATATCATCTTCATGCTGCTATTCTTCTTCATGTCAGTTACTTCGATGAAGGAGGTTACCTACAAGGTGCAATTCAAGAACCCGCAGGCAACCGAGCTGACCAAACTGGAGAAGAAGAGTCTGGTGCGCTATATCTACGTTGGTACTCCTACTGCAGAGTTCCGCAAGCAATATGGTGCTGAGACTCGTATCCAGCTGGATGACGCGTTTGCAGAGACCAAGGAGATTGGCGAATATATCGTCAACGAGCGTTCCTCTATGAAGGAAAGCGACCAAGGTCTGATGACGGTCTCCATTAAGGCAGACAAGGAAACGAAAATGGGTGTAATTGCGGACATCAAGCAGGAACTGCGTCGCGCATATGCACTCAAGATAAGTTACGCTGCTACGCAGCGAACCAATTACTAAAAATTAAAGCCATCCGCAAGGGTGGCTTTATTTTTATAGTTGGTTACCGTTGGTGGATCATTTCAGTCGTTTGCCCGTGATTCGTAGGTCGCCCAAAGAGAGATAGCGTTTCTTCTGAGGCGTGCCTTTCGAATCGTGCCAAGGCAAAACACGCAGATAGAGGGTCTGTCCCGCGGGAACCAAAATAGGTTGCGTCAACTGGATGGTCAGCGTTTTGTTTTTAGGCAGAGCCGTATTCTCGTAGATGGTAGTCACGCCACTAAATTGCTCGCCAAAGCCATAATTGATATGCAGATTCATCCCATCGCTGCCTTTTGCGCGAATGGGTAGAGTGATAGCCTCAATGACCAAACCTTTCTTTTTGTCTGCTGCAATCGTATATTCTACGTAGCGATTAGCTACTTCGTCAATTTCACCTGCCGGCCATAATCCGCCGAGTGGTTCATAACCTTTCTGAGAAAGTTGCAAATTGCTGAGTCGATTGACCGCTAAAGTTTCGCTAAAAGGCGTTCCTTTGGCTGCAAAAGCCGCTCTGCGGCCTTTCTCTTCTATTCGCTGACTATATGCAGCATATTCCTCTTGCGAGGGAAATACCAACCACGATTTCAGTTGTTCCAATTCGGGCGATTGACTGATGAGATTGTATGCCAGTGTGGCAATGGTCATTCCGCCTGTGGCACCCGTGTGCGTTTTATCCCCACAATTGAAATAATCGCGCATGCATACTGTACGTCCTGCGCGCTCGTAGAGTTCCTGCGAAGCAGAAGTCATATCCAGATACGTGACCAACATCTCATCCGCTACCTCGCGCATACAACGGACATAATCCTTGTTCGGACCCAAATTGTGTCGTCCTTCGTCATTGATCTTGCCATCCTTGAAATAGGCACGGCATATAGGTGCCATCAAGATAGGAGTCACGCCCATTTGACGCGCTTCGCGTATATACGCGCGCAAATAATTCTTATAAGTAGTATTGGGTTCCGTACCACGCATGTCTGTCAGCGTATCCTGGCCTTCCGCACGCAGACGTGCGTTCTGAACATACACATCTTCCCCCTTGCATTTTTCATCATTGTGTGCAAACTGAATAATCAGGTAATCGCCCGCGTGCATCTGCTGCTTGACCGAAGGCCACAGATTGTCCGTCTCGTAGAACGTGCGTGTACTAGCACCACTCTTACCGCGATTGTTTACCTCTACCGAATCAGTATTGAAGAAAGCCTGTAGGTACAATCCCCAGCCGCGTTTGGGCGTAGCTGCAGGTTGATACTCGCTCATCGTACTATCGCCGATGGTATGCACACGGCGCTTAGCAGCCGTTGCGGGCAACAGAAAGAGCGCAGAAAGAACAAAAATGAGAATATATCTGTTTTTCATAATAAAGTATTACAGCAAATATCGTTTCCGAAGAAGATGAATATCGTCGCGAGTGAGGAAAAGTTGGTTTTGCAGATATTCGTTCATGCCACCGAACTCACAATCGATAAGGTCGAGCGTAGTGCGGAAATTCTTGGTGCTAACGCCCATAAAGGCCTGAATGACATCCATCTCTGCCTCGCCTCCACCACGACTCATGACATCATCATTAAGACGCGCTACCAATTCTCGGTAGGCCGTGTTGCTGAGATCAAAATCGTTGATAATCACTTCGCGGTCAACACCTAGCGCGAAAAGCATAAACGCCGCACCCCAACCTGTGCGGTCTTTCCCCTGGAAGCAATGCCAAAGCACCGCGCCCTCTGGCGTCTCTATAATGAGTCGAAGAAAAGCAGCATATTGCAGTTGCGAATATTCACTTCGGATTAGCGAAGGATACATATCCGCGGCCATCTGCTGTACTTCGGGATAGAAAGCATAGTTGACTATATGACGTTCGAGATCCAGAAATGCTTCTTGCGGAATAGCCTGTCCACTGAGTCGTTCCTCACTCAAATCGATAGTGGGCAAACTGTGATGAGTAGCACCTTCTATCTCTCTGTCGGGCAAAAACTCAGCCTCACCTATCGAGCGGAAATCGAAGATTCGCCTCAACTGATACTCATCACGCAGACGACGAACATCTTCGTCAGTAGCATCATGCAGATGAGCCGTGCGCAGCAGTCGTCCGCTGCGTATTTCTCGCCCCTCATGGCCGATCAGTCCGCCCAAGTCGCGCGCATTGATAATATTGTCGAAAAGGATATCCAAGGTTGGAATTGCAAATTTTAGTGCTTAGGGAAAACTTGATTGATAAGAGCGACAAACTCTTGGTAAGCAAAGGTATCGCTGAGTTCGCTGAGCGAATCAGCTAAGCCGCGGTAATGCCACTCGTGGTCAGCTTTGTTCTTCACATGGAAAATATTCCACAGTTCATCTCCCTTTGTAGTGTAGTCGCGCGCGATGGCACGCATGTTGCTCAATTTATCGCCCATCGCCACTATCTTAGCATCGTGCGGAGCATTTTTCAGTCGAGTAATAGCGGCTTGTTTACGGTCGTGCCAGCTATCCTCCTCGCTCACTCCTTCTGCAAACTGGTCGCTTTCGGCAAATACCAAATCAGCAATGCGGTCGCCAAACTCACGACGCAACTCATCGACCGTCACATTCGTATCTTCGATAGTATCGTGCAAAGCCGCAGCGGCCAACAGTTCTTGGTCGGAAGTGATAGTAGCCACTATCTCAACCGCTTCCATCGGATGGACAATATACGGAAAACCTTTGCCGCGACGCTCGGTATTATGATGCGCGCGCACGGCAAAGACTATAGCTCGGTCGAGCAAGTCGGTGTCTAAGTAATTGTTCATATTAGTAGATTGTTCCTTCGAGCATAGCTCGGAATTCCGGCATTGGACGTCCTGTATCGCGTTCCACAATTAGCGTCTTCAATCCGGCATAGATACGTACGGTGCGTTCTACTTCTTCCAAATCTGCATCGGTGCCAAAATACTCGGGTGCAAAAGCATCCCAGAAACGTCGTGCTGTGGCATTGGACATGTGATACTGTTCCATAGTCCATGCTTCGTCATTAAGGCAGCAACAGAGGTAAACCATTCCTATATCGAACATCGGGTAGCCATAGCAAAAATCGCCCAAGTCGATAAAATACGGTGTGCGGATTCCATCCTTCTCAGTAAAAATGCCATTAGAGAACTGCAAGTCACCATGAATAGCCGTGTCAGTATCGGGCGCAGCGGCAATGAAGGCGTGTATCTTCTCTTTCTGTTCGGGCGTGAAGAATTTATTCGCCTCGAGCATCGCGTAAAGGCGATCTTTGACATTCTCAAACTGCGTAGTATCCACATGAATAGCATGAAGTTGCTTGCAGAGACGTGCGAATTCGCGTGCATATTCTTCGGTGCGCTCGGGCTCATCGCCACATGCACGTGAGTAGGAGCGCTTGCCCTCCATTCGGCGGAAACGAATACCGATGCGTTCGCCATCCGTTACCAGGTCACCCGGTTCGGGCGTTGGAATACCCAGTGCGTACACTTTTTGCGCCAATTCCAGTTCCAACTGAGCCGCCTCAAAATTACGGAAATACATCTTCAGCATAATGCTGCTGTCCGTTTTATGGTTATAGCTCGCGCCGTTGGCTCCCTCTCCCGTGCGAACGTAGTCGTTTAAGTCGATTAGTATAGGTTGCATAAGTGTGCTGAGTTTTAGGAATTAGTCATAAAAGGCATTTTCTTTGCCAGTTCAAAAGTAGCATCTGCCAGCCATTCATTCTGCTCGCTCTCGCCATTGATGGCATTGAAGAGACGCGTTAGGCCAATCTTGCCTCCGCCCTGATGAAGAATATACACGATACATATATTCTGTATTCCTACGGCCGAAGAAATAATATCGAGTCCGGTGCTACCCAACTGATGGCGCGCCAACGTATATGCTTCATCTGCATAAGTACGACACAGACGACTGACATCGCCTAAAGTATGACAGCCGAAGGCCTTAAAGACGCGCAAATAAGGCAATAACGGGACTTCCTGAATCTCTGCCTGGTTGATGGCTGCAATGCGACGATTGAGCGCTTTGAATGGGCCTGTCTGCAGATAATTGCTGAATGTATCGCCATCCAATTGCACGTCGTCCAAACGGCCGCTACTAACCAACTGATGAACACGACGCCGATAGTCGGTTATCTCGGTGCGAATGCGGCTGAACTCATCGTCCGCCAACTCTAGCATACCCGCCAAACGATTCATCTGGCGCAGATACATTGGAGGTATTTCTACACCGGATTTATAGCCCGTATCATGATTGATAGCGGCCCAAGCGTGCTGCAAAGTGGTACGAAGTTGCAATTCAAAGCGCAGCGTATTGATCTGCGGAAACTCCGGATCATGGTACATTTGCTCAGGCAGACGGCAGATATAGTGCAGCGAATTATAGCCAAAACTATCCAAATCGTGCAAACGGCGTTTGTCCACCGAATTGGGCCAATCTATCTCGAAAATCTTCTCTGCGATGGCAGCGATGCGATCTACATCATCGGTATAGAAAGTGATGATACGAGTGCCTACCAGGTCCGTGACATCTTCTATCGAAGTGTATTTATCACCCTTCAGCGCCAATTTGCCGGCCAGACTATCACGCGTCTTCACACGCGCCTTGACAGTCGTTACTTCGATGCCATTCGTCTGAAGTGTCTGTTCCAGTAGTCCCTTTACCACTTTCGCCATGCGTTCCAACATCGGCAAAAGGGCATCGTACTGACCCAGCATTTGTTCTAAGTGTGCATCCATGGGATAAGTGGCAATTAAATAATCTCAAACAGGCTGATGAAACCCGTCATCATGAATACTTGGCGGATGTCTGCATTGATGTCGCGCACCTGTAGTTTGCCGCCTTTGGCTGCCGACTCCTTGCGAAGCGTGAGAAACAGGCGAAGACCGGACGAGGAGATATACTCCAACGCGCTACAATCCAGAATGATGTGCTTGTCGGCTTTTTCTGCCAACGATTGGAAATCGGGCGTAACTTCCGCTGCGGCGGGAGTGTCCAAACGCCCCGACAAACTAACAACCAAAATGTTGTCGTTCAATTCGATGCTAATGTTCATTTTATTGTTCTGATTTCAAATTTTTGACTAATGTAAGTATGTTTTTATCATCTTTGCGCTCATAGCGGATGCTATCCATGATTTTCCTTACGAGGAAAATGCCCAGACCGCCAATGGGTCGCTCTTCGGCGCTAAGCGTGATATCCGGTTCCTGTTGCTCAGTCGGGTCAAAAGGAATACCGCTATCGGTGATGGTAAATACCACTTGATTGCTTGTCTTATCCGCCTCGACCAGTACTTGTCCGCTAGTCGTTTCCGGATAAGCATACAACATCACGTTGCTCACGGCTTCTTCCAGTGCCAGACAAATAGGCATGGTCAGGTTGGGTGGCAACGAGATAGACTCCAACCACTCGGACAAGGTAGGTATTTGCTGAATATCATTGCGCATTACCAACGAATAATGTTTGCCCGTTTGGTGCTTATGGGCCGCGCAAGAGTCAATATAACGAATGGCGAACATCGTCAAGTCGTCACTCTGAGCGGCAGAGCCAACGAACTGACTCACAGCCTCTTGCATACCATCTACCAACTGCCGCATTTCTTTTCGATCGGCCAACGACTGCAAAGCGCTCATCATCCGCTCGCGGCCAAAGAGCTCGTGCGCGCTATCCTCGGCCTCAGTCAAACCATCGGTATAGAGGAAAAGCGCGTCGCCCGGGCGCAAAAGAATCGATTGCTCGGTATAAGTATAACCGGCCACAACGCCCAGAGGCAAATTAGGCGTGACTGCTATAGGCGACTGTTCATCGGACATCAGAATAGGAGCATCGTGACCCGCATTGCAATAATCCAATTGACCCGTGCGTAGATCCAAGGTACCAAGCAGCAAAGTGACGAACATATTCTGGTCGTTGCCTTCGCCCGTGAGCGAATCGTTCATCTGGCTAACTGTCTGAGCGGGACTATTCAGATAGGATGTGTAGCTACGGAAGAGCGAACGAGTCACGGCCATTACCAACGAAGCGGGAACGCCCTTGCCACTGACATCGCCGATGCAGAAGAACAGTTTGTCTTCGCGGATATAGAAATCGAACAAGTCGCCACCTACTTCCTTCGCAGGATCAACCATTCCATAGGCATTCAAATGAGGATAGTCGGGGAAGGGCGGGAAACGCGTCGGCAGCATCGCCATTTGAATATGACGAGCAATATTCAACTCGTTCTCCATTCGCTCCTGGCTATTCGTCAGATTCATCAGTCTGATAAAACTCCGCCTGGTTCCATAGATGATAAACACCAGAACAAGCAGACCAATCAGCATCATGATGGAGATAATCAGCGTGACACGATGCAATTCCTTATAAATCACATCTTCCGGAATGATAATAGCTATCTGCCATCCGGTGGCCTCTATCTCTCTATCGAACACGCGGTATTTGCGCCCTGGTACAGTATCCGGTTGAGCCACTATCGGCAGACCTTCGGACGAAGTAATCGAGTAGTAACTACTCGGATAAATCAGCAGATACTCCGACAACTGCTGCAGATAATCGAGCGACAAATCCACACACACCACAGCTATGATGCGGCCGGTCTGGTCGTGCACCGGACATGAGCAACTGACTACGTAGGTTTTCGAGCCCGAGTCGTCCAAATACGGTTCACTCCAAGTGCAACTATCGGTTTTGATTGCATTCTGGTACCACGGAAGCAACGTATAGTCGTGTTCTTCGCTACCTATCTGGCGCGTATAGATACTATCCGCGTCTATCCGGCTGCTACATGCCTCAAAGAGGCGACCGTGACGAGGGAAATAATTGGGAACGAAAGCGATAGCTACGCTACTGGTATGGGGTATCGCTCTTACTATAGAACGAGTAGCGGCATAGATGCTATCCGGTTCTGTCGGATGTTTCTCGGCGAGCATGGCTAACGCTCTGGCTGCCGTTTCCATCTCTATGGCATGTTCCTCTATCTCCAGTTCTGCACAACGCAACTCACTCTTAGCACGTTTCTCCGCCTCTTCCAAGAGAGCTTTCCTGCTAAAGAAATACTGCATGCATGCTATACCTTCCAATAGCACCGCGGCGACAACCAAGATCCATATACCGCCGCTCCTTAGCTCCTTCACTCCTTTTCGCTTTTTCTCCATAAGCATACAACTTTGCGGTGCAAAGTTACAGCTTTTTTCGCACATATGCAAGAAAAAACGACCAAAAGGTCGCTTTTCTCGATTTTTCTTGTGTTTCGAACAGATACTGACTAGAAATGATAGTAGTAAATCAGTAGGACGAGAGTAATTTGGACAAGCAGAATGAAGGGCAGTCCATATCGGAATTTGGTGTGTTGGGTTTTGTGATGCCAGATGGTCATTCCCAACAAGGCACCGACACTTCCGCCCACAATAGAAAGCCAGATGAGCGTCGCCTCGGAGATTCGCCATTTGGAGCGTTTGGCTCGGAGTTTGTCAATGCCATAGAGGAAAAAAGTAATGACATTGATAGCGGCGAGATATATGAGAATCCACTTCATTTTTGGTGCAAAAACGGATGTTGTATTTTTCCGAAAATTTCCGAAATAGAACATCCGGAAGGTCAGGCAATGGTCTCGTGATTGTCAGGTAAAAGTCTCGGTCATGTCATGCAACCGTAAAATCGGACAAAAACCGAACTATGGAACATTTATCGTCGGTTGAGCAAAAGGCCATTTTGCCAAGTTAGCGTCGGGTAAGTTTTGCGCAGATAATCGACCGCTTCTTCAATGCCGCTACTACCACTTGTGGCAAACGGGATAAGTGTTTTGGACTGAAGTTGTTCGAGGTTGTTGTCAATCCACGAATTGATGATACGCGGACAGATGCCCCACCAAATAGGAAAACCGACATAGATAGTGTCGTAGGGCATGATATTGGTGCATTGGCGAATCATCGGGCGCTCTTCGGGATCGTTCATTTCGACAGACGAACGCGATTTGGGATTGCGCCAGTCCAAATCTGCCGCGGTATAAGGCTCGGCGGGTTCGATTTGCCACAAATCAGCATTGTGCTGCTTGGCCAACTGTTCTGCTGCGTTTTGCGTAGTACCCGTAGCAGAGAAATAAGCAACTAAGATAGACATAAGAATGAATTTCATTTGTTTTTATTTTTTGAGGATTCGGGTTCCATGTGAATATTGACGTGCGTATGTTCGCCAAAATGTTCGCGGAGGCGTTTTTCGATTTCGCTAGCTCGTTCGTGCGCTTCGCAGAGAGGCGTTTGGCCGTTCATGCGGACGTGCACTTCGATAGCAAAACGATTGCCCACGCGGCGTGTGCGCAAATTATGCGGGTCAAAAACGCCCGGAACAGACAAGATGATGGATTCAATCTGTTCTTCCGTCTGCGCGGGCAGCGAACTATCCGTAAGGTCGCTCATGCTACCTCGCAACAGATCCACAGAAGTTTTTATCAGCAATGCTCCGACTACGATACTAGCCAACGGATCAAGCACAGTCCATCGTTCGCCCAACCACAACGCGCCGCCAATACCTAGAGCGGCTCCAACAGAAGAGATGGCATCGCTTCGGTGGTGCCAAGCATTGGCGATAAGTGCCTGTGAATCAATAGCTTTCCCACGGCGGATAGTAAACCAAAACAAAGCCTCTTTGGTCACGATAGAGATCAGCGCAGCCCATAAGGCCAGTTGTCCGGGAGCAGGCAAATTGGTGCCTTGCCACCACAAAACCATCTTCTTTACTCCACTAACAATGATGCCGATAGCGACCGCCAACAAAGCCAAAGCGATGATGAACGAGCCAATGGTCTCGTACTTGCCATGACCATAGTCATGGTCGCTATCTTGCGGTTTGGCGCTGATGCGTACAAAAACTATAACCAGTATGTCCGTCAGAAAATCGGACAACGAATGGACTGCATCTGCAATCATCGCAGAACTGTTGGCCAGAATTCCTGCGACAAACTTGAACACCATCAACAGGGCGTTGCACAAACTGCCCCACAAGGTGACTTTATAGATTTGTTGTTCGCGTGTCATAGGCGATTATTCGATAGGAAAATCAAAATAGGTGTCGGGATAAGGCTCGTTGGCCAAGGTGAAATGCCACCATTCGCTATCGATGCCCTGAAAACCATGGCGGAGCATCGCATTGCGCAAAACGAGTCGGTTGGCCGATTGTTGATAGAGACGACAATGATAATCCGGATGACTCTCCTCGCCAAACCAATCGAAAGGCGAGCCCATATCCAGTTCCTTGCCAGTTGCAGCATCTATCAGCGTGAGGTCAACTGTCGAACCACGACTATGGCTGGAACGGGCGCAGATATAGCCTTCATCGAAAAGCAAATTCTTGTCAACCATCGGATAAAAGACAGCTTTCATGGTTGTATCCGACAGATTTTCAGCCCAACGGATAAAATGGTTGACCGCCCGTTGCGGACGATAGGTATCCCATATCTTGATTCGATAGCCATTGGCCTTGAGGTCATCATTTACAGCCTTGAGCGAATCAGCCGCCTGGCGTGTCATCAGCGCCAACGGACGCAAGTAACCATCAATGCGCTTACCCACAAAATTATAGGTGCTATAATAACGAATCTCGAGTATGGCATCAGGCACCACTTCGGTCACTTCCACAAAATCCGAGCGATCGTAGATAGGATCAATGGCCTGCGGTTGACGAGTAGCACATGAGACGAGGAGAAGTGATAAAGAAAAAATAATCGATAGGCGTTTCATAATGTATTAGGATTGAGTGTCTGAAGTCGTTTATGGAAACGAATATGATAGAAGACGGCGGGAATAGCCAAGCCGAGTACGAAGGCTATCCACATACCTTTGGCACCAAGGCCCATCGGGAAAGTAAGGAATATGCCTAATGGCAAAGCTACCGCAATATATGCCACAAAAGCAATACGCATTGGAACGCGCACATCCTGAATACCCCGCAGCATAGCTGCGCCGATACATTGCAATCCATCAGCATACTGGAATGTTCCCGCAATGATGAGTAGCGTAGAAGCGATAGAAACAACAGCCTCGTCGTTGGTAAAAATATACGGGATATAATTCCTGCCGAAAATCATAATAGCTGCGCCAATGGTGTTCATCGTCAGGCAGAGATGAACCGAAGCTCGACTGGCCATACGCACTGCCTGCAAATCTCCGCGGCCCAGTTGGTGCGAGACACGGATAGTCGTGGCAGAGCCGATGCCAAGCGCCAACATAAATGTCAGGTCGGCCATTTGATTGGCGATGTGATGCGCGGCGAGCGCCTCCTTGCTGATCCAACCGATAATGACGAAAGATGAGGTAAACAAAAAACACTCGACGAATGATTGCAAGCCGATAGGTGTGCCGAGGCGAACCAGTTGGCCAACTTCGCTACGCGAAATCATACTACGGCGAATCAGGAGAAAATACTTGCGCCAATCGCGCCGAGTCAACATGACTATAACGAAACAAACAGCAGTCAGCGTACGAGCAATCAGCGTAGCCAATCCCGCGCCACGGGCGCCCATCGGAGAAAAGCCCAGATGGCCGAAGATAAAAACCCAGTTGAGGAAAATATTCAGCAGATTGCATGCAATCGTGATGACCATTGCCACCGTGGTATTGCCGATTCCCTCAAGGAACTGTTTGCACATGCAGAAAAAGAGGAATGGCACAATAGACAACACAATAAGGATATAGTATGGTCGCGCACAAGCGACCACCTCCGGTTCCTGACCAAAAGCGCCCAAGAATGGAATACACGGGGCCAATAGACCTAATGCAAACACAATGATTAATCCGGTGAATATCAGTCCGTTAGCTAGCAGCGAGGCAATACGTTCGTCGCCCTGCTCCGCTCCTACGGAATAGCCTACAAGCGGCGTGATAGCCATCAGCGCACCCATGGCAAAGACCATACCCGTGAAGAAAATAGCATTGGAGAAACTGACTGCGGCCAAATCGGCAGTGCTATAATGGCCCACCATGATCGAATCAAACAAGCCTACCAAGGCCGCTCCCAACTGGGTGAGGACGACAGGAAATGCCAATCGCAGATTGCGGCGATAGTACGGTAAATATGCTTGAAACGAATACGCCATTCTCTAGAAGTACGAACACAAATTTTTGACAAAAGTACACAAAAATTTTGATATGTGCAAAAAAAAGTGTAATTTTGCAGCCGCTTTTTAGGGGCTATCTGGTTTTGACAGCAGGTAGAGCGCCTATGTAAGCACGCCGAGCACTGAGAAGACGCTCGTAAATCTTGTTCTCGATCCATAACTGGCAACTACAATGTAGCTCTTGCTGCCTAACCGAAGTATAGTAGGTTGGCTTATTTTGGGCACTAGGTGCCTGAACAAGACGTCGCTCCAAGCCGAGTCTGTGGGCTGATAGGATCAAGCGGCGCAGGAATACACAGAATAGGTCTCTTTGGCTGCGCAAAGAGGCTGAAGCCCTTAGCAGATAAGCCGGCGGTTGGTGGCTTGGGTCTTGCCACCGGACGAAAATCTAAGCCAAGATAAGCGTGTAGAAAGCATATACGTTCCTTGTTTGGACGCGGGTTCGACTCCCGCTAGCTCCACTCCAAAGGAGTGTCTCTGCGGGACTCTCGCCCGGCGGGTTCTTTTCTCGCTTCGCTCGAACGATTATTGCTGCGCAATTTTCGACTCCCGCTAGCTCCACTTCGTCGGAAGTGGCTTGCTAAACAGAATTTGCCACGCAAATTAAGTTAGCCGCACTTCCTCCTCTCCCCACAAATTAAAAATTTGCGGGGGCCCTAACAAAAAAAAATGCCATTGCGGGGATAAAAAAAGTCATGGTAGATATTCGTGAAGTAAATACCAAGCGCGAACGGCGACAGTTCATAGAGTTTGCAAACAATCTCTATCGGGATTGTCCGTATTACTGCCCGCCCTTGTTCTTTGACGAGATGAACTGCTTCGACGCAGAGAAAAATCCCGCGCTCGAAGTGTGCGAATATCAGTTGTGGATGGCCTATCGCGACAACAAACCCGTAGGACGCGTAGCGGGTATCATCAACCATCGAGCCAACGAAAAATGGCAAAGCAAACATGTGCGGTTTGGATGGTTCGATTTTATTGATGATATCGAAGTCAGCCACGCCTTGCTCGACACAGTAGTTGCTTGGGGCAAGGAGCGTGGAATGGAAGCGCTGAACGGGCCTGTCGGATTTACCGATTTCGACCACGAAGGATTGTTGCTCGAGGGCTACGACTATTTGGCTGTGATGGCTTCGCTTTACAATTTTCCTTACTATGTAAAGCATGTAGAGGCTTACGGCTTGACGAAAGAAGCCGACTGGGTAGAACTGCAAGTCTTTCCTCCAAAAGAGTGCCCGGAACGAATTCGGCGCATCTGCGACATTGTGCGAGAGCGCTCGCATGTACACGTTGAGAAAGTAAAGAACGCACGCGGACTGGTGCGGCGATTCGGCATCAGTTATATGGATGTGATAGATGAAGCTTACCAAAAGCTCTACAATTTCCAACCGATGACCGACAAGCAGAAAAACTACTACAAAGACATGTATTTCCCGATTCTGAATTTCGATTTTGTCACGCTAGTGGTCAATGATCAGAACGAATTAGTCGGCGTAGGTCTAGGAATGCCGAACATAGCGGAAGCGCTTCGCAAATGCGGCGGAAAATTGCTGCCGTTCGGTTGGTTCCACCTGTTGCGAGCACTGAAAGCCAAACGAATGGAGTCGTTCAGTTTTCTGTTGATTGCCGTGCGACCGGATTATCAAAACCAAGGAATCAATGCCCTGTTCCTGGAAGACCAGATTCCGATCATCAATCGCTACGGAATTAAGACACTGGAAACCACTAATATGCTGGAAACCAACACAAAAGTGTTGGACTTCTTCACACAATTTGAACACCGCCAACACAAGCGTCACCGCGCATATATCAAGCCGATAGGATGAAAATCTCGCAAAAGACATACGAACAAACCGTAGATAAGTTGGCTCAATATCTGGCCGGCAAACATATGCGCTTTACGGTAGAACGCCAATGGCTATTGGAGAAAATCTGCAGTCTGCCTCAACCGTTCAATCCCGAACAACTGAGAGCGGCGTGCGAAGAACAGCGAATATCGCGCGCAACGGTTTACAACACCATTGAAGTGCTTTGCGCAGCGCAGATACTCCATCCGCTCAAACGCCTAAAGGGCATGCAATCGACTGAGTACGAGCTAGTTACGCGGCCTTCTACGAGGATGCAAATCATTTGCAAACACTGTGGGCGTGTTCAGGATTTCCGCGATTTGAGTGTTGCGGAGCAAGTCAAAAGACGTAAATTCCCTAATTTTGAGGTGCAACACTTCTCTCTCTTCGTGTATGGAGAATGTAAGGCGTGCCGCAAAAGAAACACAATACGAAGAAAAAAATAAACGCAGATGTTTTACTGGATTCTTTTTATATCGATTGCCCTGGCCAGTTGGATCGTATCGTTTTCGCTTAAGCGAAAGTTCGAACGTTACAGCCAAGAACTGCTACCGATGAGCGGCGCTGAAGTGGCCGAGAGAATGCTTCACGACCATGGCATTTATGACGTGCAGATCACGTGTATTCCAGGTCAACTGACCGACCATTACAATCCACAAGACCAAACAGTCAATTTGTCGGAAGAGGTGTATAACGGATGCAATGTGGCCGCGGCGGCTGTGGCAGCGCACGAGTGCGGTCACGCGGTTCAGCATGCCGAAGAATACGGCCCACTACGCATGCGATCGGCTTTGGTGCCGGTGGTATCATTTAGCAGCAAATGGGTAACTTGGATTATCTTGGCGGGATTGCTGTTTATTGGTTCGAACGCGGGCGGAATCCTTTTGCTGATTGGCATTGGTTTGTATGCGATGATTACTATTTTTTCGTTCATCACTTTGCCTGTGGAAGTGAATGCCAGTCAACGCGCCGTGAACTGGCTTCGCGAATCGGGCATCACTGATAATGTAACTACCGACATGGCGAGCGATGCGTTGCATAGCGCGGCTTACACGTATGTTGTAGCAGCCCTTTCTGCGCTTGCCACGCTGATATACTACATCCTGATTTTCCTTGGTAGAAGGAGATAAAAGGAACGGTCCCGTAGCTCAATTGAATAGAGTGTCAGATTCCGGTTCTGAAGGTTCTGGGTTTGAGCCCCAGCGGGATCACATCGTCGAAAGTGGCTTGCCTAAGTGAATTCGCCAAGCGAATTGAAGTGGCTCGCACTTTCTCCTCTCCCCACAAATTAGAAATTTGCGTGGGCCCTATTAAAAAGCGCCGGAACTCAATGTTTCGGCGCTTTTCTTTATTTTAATCTGATATCTACGACGATCGGATTGTGATCGGCGTAGCGGTGATACGATTTGTCTTTCAGCCTATAGGCTGCATGTTGGTAATACCAATCGGCATTGACTTGCCAAGGCATGACACGAACGATCTGCGCGGCCATGGTCGGGCTAGCAAAACAGCGGTCCAGGTAACCGATTTCACCCTTGTAGGAATAAGAATAATCGTCGGGGCAATAGACTTGCAGCATATCCGCATAACCCGCGCGAACGATGGTCTGAATAGGCTGTTCTTGCGTGTTGCAATTGTAATCGCCCAAAAGCAACACGTCCGAATCGGCAAATTGCTCAATGGCAATAGGTAGCATAACCAACAGAGAATCAGTATTTTCCATTCTACGCTGATTGGTGTCGTATTGCGTGCGGCCCGGACGTTTGGACTTCAGGTGGTTGACACTGACGATGAATCGCTGACCAGTTTTCAGGTCCTCAAAGCCCTGAGCAATCATGCGGGCATGGTAATGGCTGGATGTGTCCCGATAGGCTGAGATAAACTCGGAGTACGGACACAAACGGTCTTTGCGATAAACCAGACATCCGCCAATTCGATCCATATCGGGCAATCCGAGCGAAACATAATCGTATTTGTCGCCGAGCGCCTCGAGCAGCATTTTCGGGCCTTTGTCGCCCACTTGCATCTCGCAGAGCGCGAACAAATCGCCATGCATCGCGCGAAGCGCTTTGACCACTTTCTTGGTTTTGAGCGCCTGTTGTTCGGGCGTTGTGCGCTTGGTGGCATAGCCACCAAGGTCGGCAAAATAATTCTCAATATTAGCTCCCACGATGCGCAATTCGTCTTTTTTCGGCCGTGGCAAACGCGGTTGCGAAACATGCGTGGTGCGTAAGGATTTGCCTGTCAACAGGTGGCGTTCGCCTGTAACGCGGGCCTTGATGCCGCGAATACGATCGCCCGTGCGAACGGCGTAATAATTGTTGCGGCAATGGACGCAAATACTCTTATCGAGATTGTCTTTGACAATCTGCCAGTACATTGTGCTATCTCCGTCCGCCAGTCCAACGGCTTTTTCGTCCGGCGAATAGAGTCGTTCGGTGGCAAGGATAAGCGAGTCGTAGAAACTGCCACAAACAATGAGCGGAGTGGTCAGTTCCACCATTTGGTTTTGATATTTCGCCCAGTCGGCTTGCAGTTGTTCGAGCGTGACGCGTTCAATGGATTGAACAGACAGCGTCGCGAGCAACAGAAATGTCAAGCAAAGATGTTTTCGCGTAGTAGGTATCATTTCGGGTGCAAAGTTACAAAAAATTCTCGATAGTACGCTCGTGACTGTCTCGTGATTGTCTCGTGATTGTCTCGGTAATAAAATGGCCATATATACATAGTATATATAAGATTGCAGTTTTTGCAGGGCGAAATAGCAAAATGATTTTTTTTCTACGAAAAATTTGGTCAATTCAAAAATTTGTAGTAATTTTGCACGCTTTTTTCGGTCGAGAGGCTCGACACCCAGTTAAGCCATTCGGCTCAAAAGCGACCAAAATCAATTAAATTATTAACTAACACTTACAATTTACTACAATGGTAAATCATTATGAAACAGCCTTCGTATTGACTCCCGTTTTGTCTGAACCGCAGACGAAGGAGGCTGTAGAGAAATTCGAGAATCTTCTCACGCAGAATGGCGGTACCATTCTGAACTGTGAGGAGTGGGGCTTGAAGCAACTCGCTTACCCTATCCAAGGTAAAAATTCCGGATTCTACGTATTCTTGCAATTTGATGTAGAGCCGGCTGTAATCGCTACCCTCGAGACCGAATTCCGTCGTGACGAGCGCATTATTCGCTTCCTGACAACGCGTCTTGACAAGTACGCATTCGAGTACGCTGAGAAGCGTCGTAACAAAGGTAAAGTTCAACCTAAAGCAGAAG
>JAEESF010000013.1:0-61508 GCA_016286205.1 Paludibacteraceae bacterium
TTGATCCACGCAAAAACTAAGGAGGGACCACTATGATTCGTGAAGTAAAATTTGAGTCGCAAGACCGCCGCGAGAAACAGATTCTCGCCGCTCTGAACGCTAACGGTATCGCTTCCATCGAGGAGGCTAACCAGATTTGCGAGCAATACGGCCTCGATCCTTATCTGACATGCGAGGAGACCCAACGTATTTGTTTTGAGAACGCTAAGTGGGCATATGTAGTAGGTACAGCCATCGCGCTGAAACGCGGTTGCAAGAACGCCGCTGACGCTGCCGAAGCTATCGGTATCGGTCTGCAGGCCTTCTGTATCCCGGGTTCCGTAGCTGACGACCGCAAGGTAGGTATCGGTCACGGTAACTTGGCAGCTCGTCTGCTCCGTGAGGAGACCCAGTGCTTTGCTTTCTTGGCAGGTCACGAGAGTTTCGCTGCTGCTGAAGGCGCAATCAAGATTGCTGAGATGGCGAACAAAGTTCGTAAGAACCCGCTTCGTTGCATCTTGAACGGTCTGGGCAAGGACGCAGCTATGATCATCAGCCGTATCAACGGTTTCACCTATGTACAGACAGAGTTTGACTATTTCACGGGCGAGCTGAAGATCGTTCGTAAGAAAGCTTACAGCGATGGTCCGCGTGCGAAGGTTAACTGCTACGGCGCAGACGATGTTCGCGAAGGTGTTGCTATTCTGTGGCACGAGAACGTGGATGTTTCCATCACCGGTAACTCGACCAACCCAACCCGCTTCCAACACCCGGTAGCAGGTACGTATAAGAAAGAGCGTATCCTTGCCGGCAAGCCGTACTTCAGCGTAGCTTCCGGCGGCGGTACAGGTCGTACCTTGCACCCGGATAACATGGCCGCAGGTCCTGCTTCGTACGGCATGACTGATACGCTCGGTCGTATGCACAGCGATGCTCAATTTGCAGGCTCAAGCTCCGTTCCTGCACACGTTGAGATGATGGGCTTCCTGGGTATCGGCAACAACCCGATGGTAGGTTGCACCGTTGCATGTGCAGTAAATGTAGCACTGGCATTGAACAAATAAACAAACGATATTTATTCACTTAATTAATTCGAAAAGAAAGTATGAAAAAAATTCTTTTTGCAGCCGTTCTCGTTTTTGCAAGCGTAATGGCTTATGCGCAACCTCGCGCAATTGGTCTCCGCCTCGGTGCTTTTGATGGTATCAGCTATCAACATGCAGTTGGCGACAACAACATGTTCGAAATCGAAGCTGGTTTCGGTTGGATGGGTCGTGCTGAGCGTTGGTGGCATGATTCAGGTGCAAGTTACCATGGTCGCTGGTACGGTCACAACGTACAATTGGCTTTCACCTATGACTGGATTGATCCGTTTGGTGCAACCTTCCCATGGGAGCACAAAGGTGAGTGGCATTGGTATATGGGTGTAGGTGCTGCTGGTGGTTATGGCTGGTATGCTTACGGTTATGCTCCCGGTTACGGCTGGGTAGGCGGTAATGGCAACTGGGGCTTTGGAGCTGCTGCTGGTCGCGTAGGTGTTGAGTATGATTTCTGGTTCCCACTGCAAATCTCGATTGACTGGCGTCCTACTTTGGGTGCTGCGTTGATGGATGATGGCATGGGCGGTGTAGGTGCCGGCCTGTACTGGGAGGTTACTTCCCTTGCATTGGGCGTACGCTACAAATTTTAATCGTTGAAGCGCTTACTGATAATAAGTCTTTTAGCGCTGACAACAATGACGCTTAGCGCAGAGTCCACGCCTTTCGGGCGTGGGCTCTTCCGCTATGCACAGTTCGGGCATAGTCTGTACGCAGACATGCATCCGAATTTTGTGAGGATGGATATTCCTTATTGCACCAATAATCCCGTGTATGACTATGGTTCGCATGGCAATGCCTACCGTTGGCATACTATGGGACTCTTCGGCATCAACTTACCTATTTGGACCGGAAATTTAGTAGATTCCACTTATGCACTCACGGTTAATATGCATTTGAGTGCCAATCTATGGATGGACTTCTACGATTTCAGTACCTCACCAATCGTTGATACCGACTATCGTATTGGTTTTCCTACATTCACTTTTCTGCATCGTCTAAACCGCGGATTCGCAAAGAACTACTCGATCCAATGGTCTCCGTTCAAACACGAGTCAACGCACATTGGCGATGAAACGCAGATACGCTATATTGACCGAGGGTATGCTCTTCGCCGCGTGAATGTCTCGTACAACTACACAGAGTTCGTATTCACACTGAACGAAGCAGAAGATCGTTATGCGCAGAACCACTGTTTCCGCCTGGGACTTATGTTGCTCTGGCACGGAGGATGGTTCAATATGGATCCGGATGGAGGCGATGCCTCGATTCTTGATCCGCACGGTATGAAAGATGTGCCGTACGCACAGCGTAATCCTTGGGAACTATATCTACAGTATCAATACCAGTCTCCGACTAGCCGCCATGGTTTTCAGGCCATCGCCTCAGCGGAGATTCGTAATAGAGAGTGCTACGGATTTGATCTGAGTGTTCTCGCCACAGATGACCCGAAACATCTGCAAAAAGAGAAACGGGTTTTCACCTATAATATGTTCGTGGGCGCGCGATACAACACGCCCGGGTACGACGGATATTTCTCACGCATAGCGTTGGGAGTCCGCGCATACCATGGCAACTGCCCATACGGACAGTTCCGTTCGATTGACAATTACAGTCAAATAGGAGTTAGTATGATGTTCGAGTAAGACGAACAAAGGTCGTCTCCCGACGACCTCTTGCTCTAAAAACATAACAAACAATCTCTTATTTACTCACTAATATACGAGTTTATAATCACTAAAGCAAACATCGTGCCAAAATACACTGATATGAAAAATTTTGTTGAAGAATTGCGTTGGAGAGGCATGCTCCATGATATCATGCCAGGTACAGAAGAACAACTGATGAAGGAAGTTACTACCGCCTACGTAGGTATTGACCCGACAGCGGATAGTCTGCATATTGGCCACCTCTGCGGCATCATGATGCTACGCCATCTGCAGGCCTGCGGCCATAAACCAATTGCTCTGCTGGGCGGTGCAACGGGTATGATTGGCGACCCAAGTGGCAAATCGGCCGAGCGCAATCTTCTCACAGAGGAAACTCTGCGTCACAATGTGCAGTGCATCCGCGAACAACTCGAGCATTTCCTCGATTTCAACTCCAACGAACCTAATGCGGCTGAATTGGTAAACAACTATGACTGGATGAAAGACTATACCTTCTTGGATTTTGCACGCAATATCGGCAAACTCATCACAGTCAATTACATGATGGCTAAAGATAGTGTAAAGAAGCGTTTTAATGGAGAGTACAGTCAGGGTATGTCCTTTACGGAATTTACATACCAGTTGCTGCAAGGTTATGACTTCGTTTATCTCAACCAACATAAGAACTGCAAACTGCAGATGGGTGGTTCGGATCAATGGGGTAATATCACTACGGGAACCGAGTTGATTAAGAAAATCACAGGCAACGATGCGTTTGCGCTGACTTGTCCGCTTATTACAAAAGCTGATGGAGGCAAGTTCGGTAAGACCGAGAGCGGCAATGTATGGCTGTCGAAGAAATACACCAGTCCATACAAGTTCTACCAGTTCTGGCTCAATGTCAGCGATGATGATGCCAAACGTTACATCAAGATTTTCACCAGTCTCAGCCGTGAGGAAATCGAGAGCCTGATAGCTGAACACGAAGAGGCTCCACATCTGCGCGTGCTACAGAAACGTCTGGCCAAAGAAGTGACGTGTATGGTTCATAGCGAGGCAGATTATAATGCGGCTGTAGAAGCCAGCAATATCCTCTTCGGCAACGCCACCGCTGATGCATTGCGCGCCCTAGACGAAGAAACATTCTTGCAAGTATTTGAGGGCGTAGAGCAATTTGAGATTTCGCTGGCCGAACTCAAAGCAGGTATCGGGCCATTGGATCTGCTGGCAGAGAAAACGGCTATCTTCCCAAGCAAAGGCGAGGCTCGAAAGATGATTCAGGCCAATGGCTTCTCACTTAACAAGGAGAAACTAACTGATCCGCAAACACCTATCACCGACTCTGCTCTGCTCAACGGCAAGTATCTGCTCTTCCAAAAAGGCAAGAAAAACTACTATCTGGTAGTAGCAAAATAACACTTTTTGCAAAAAAAGTACTGCAAAATTTGCACAATTCAAAAAAAAGCAGTACTTTTGCACCCGCTTTTCGAAAGAGAGGCGGAAATGGTGTCCACTCGTATATCGGTATTACACCGGATTTTGGTTCCGAGAAGCGAGGTTCGACTCCTCGGTGGACAACAAAGGGAAGCCTACCCTCAGCCCCTCCCTAAAAGGAGGGGTGAATTATGAAAAAAGGCACGTGTGATGGAATACACGGTATTAAGTAACACAAAAACAAATTAAAAAATGAAAGAATTTGCATTAGTAGGTACTCCGCGTAGCGAGTATGGCAAGAAAGCTGCTAAGGCTTTCCGCGCAGAAGAGTTGATTCCTTGCAACCTCTACGGTTGCGGTCAGAGCGCAACTTTCACAGTTGCTGCAGCTGATGTTCGTAAACTGATTTACACTCCTGACACACTGATCGTTGATCTGACTATTGGTAAATTGCAGACCAAAGCTATCGTTAAGGAGTTGCAGTTCCACCCAATTGATGGCAAGCCATTGCATATCGATTTTCTCGCCGTTGACGAGAAGAAACCGGTTGTTGTTGAGATTCCTATCCAACTGAATGGTCTCGCAGAAGGTGTAAAAGCCGGTGGTAAACTGGTTCAACAAATGCGCAAACTGCGTGTACAAGGTATCTACACTGCCTTCCCAGATCGCATCAATATTGATGTAACCGAATTGGGTCTTGGCAAGAAAATCGCCGTTGAGGACGTTAAGGTTGAAGGTCTGAAGATGGTTAACCCTGCTGATGCTTGTGTAGCGGAAGTAAAGGCAACCCGTCAGAGCAAACAAGCTTAATGACTAAAAGACCGCGGCGCTGCTGCGGTCTTTTTTGTTAGAATATGAAATACCTGATTGTAGGTTTAGGCAATATAGGTGATGAGTACGCAGGTACACGTCACAACATCGGTTTCCGCATGATCGATGCGTTTGCTGATTCGGTCAAGGCCGAGTGGCAAGACAAGCGCTATGGTTTTGTGGCCAAGTGCCGTGTTAAGAATGCGGAACTCGTTCTGCTGAAGCCGAGCACATACATGAATCTGAGCGGCAATGCCGTACGCTACTGGTTGCAACAAGAGAAAATTCCGGTAGAGAACTTGTTGGTTCTGGTGGATGATCTCAATCTGCCGTTCGGTACTATTCGCATTCGCAAGCAGGGAAGCAATGGCGGGCATAACGGATTAGGCAATATTCAGTCTGTACTCTGTACAGAGAATTATGCTCGCGTTCGATTTGGCATCGGCAATGAGTATACGCGCGGAGCACAAATCAATTTTGTGCTGGGCAATTGGACTCCGGAGGAAGAGACTGCCCTACCCGAGCGACTGAAGATAGTAACCGAGATTATTCCGAGTTTCTGTCTGCAGGGTATTGACCGGACCATGAATCAATACAACCGAAAACAATCGGGCGAAGAATAACGATGCAGTTGAAACGGCTGATATCGCATCCTTGGATCTGTGCAGCAGTCAACATCCTGCTGATTATGGCTCTCTACACGCTCATGCGTGTGTTTTTCTATTTGGTTAGTCAGGATTTGTTTCCCGATGTCAGCGGAGCGCATCTGAGAGAAATGCTCTTGGGCGGAGTTCGCTTTGACCTAACCGCCATTCTGTATCTCAGTTCAGTCTATCTGCTGATGATGATACTGCCGTTTCCGCTCAGTTGGAGACAGAACAAGAAGTATCAAACAGCAGCGAAATGGATTTTCCTGGTACCGAATCTTCTGGGAATTGCTGTTAACTGCATTGATATGGTGTATATGCGGTTTACCGACAGACGAACCACCATCACCTTCTTCGACGAATTTCAAAATGATGGGAACCTATTTTCCATTTTCTGTCAAGGCGCAGTACAATATTGGTACGTAACGCTTTTTGCGTTGGTCGTTATGCTGATATTGGTGGTTGGTTTTCGAGTATCGAAGCCTCAGCAGGAAACCGGCAGACGATTGCCCGCATGGCTATTCTACACCGCAGAATCCGTAATGTGCGTAGCAACTATTTACATGGTGGTAATAGGTATTCGTGGCGGTTTCGGCAAATACACACGCCCCATCACACTTAGCAATGCCCTACAATACACCGATCGTCCGCAAGAAACGCTATTGGTACTGAATACACCTTTCGCACTGATGCGTTCGACCGAAGGTACAACTTATACGAACCCGCATTATTTTGCAGAGGAAGAATTAGCCAATATTATGTCGCCTGAGCATGAAGGGAAAGAGCCAGACTTGATGCCAGATGGTTACGGCCAACTCAATGTTGTAGTACTGATTTTGGAATCTTTTTCCTCGGAATATATAGGTTTCTACAATCAATCGGCAGACTACGAAGGTTATACTCCTTTCTTGGATAGCCTATTGGCACAAAGTGTAACCTGGCAAAAATCCTATGCGTCCGGACGTAAGTCGATAGATGCGATGCCATCGGTGCTGTCATCTATTCCGATGCTGATAACGCCGTATGTAGTAACTCCATATTCGACGAATGCGGTTTCTTCTATAGCAGACTGCTTAGGTAAGGAAGGTTATACTACTGCGTTTTTTCACGGTGCGCCTAACGGCTCAATGGGATTTCAAGCGTATGCGCGCAGTGCGGGCTTCCAACACTATGTGGGAATGGACGAATATCCAGATGCGCATCGCGATTACGATGGCACTTGGGCGATCTGGGATGAACCGTTTTTGCAATTCTATGCTCAGCAAATGAGTACGATGCAGGAACCATTTATGACCGCCGTATTTACTGCATCTAGCCATCATCCGTTCCGCGTACCAGATTGCTATAGTGACACATTTCCTGTAGGTTCGCTGCCCATCCATCGTTGTATTGGTTATAGCGACCATGCTTTGCGACAATTCTTTGCATATGCGCAAACACAATCTTGGTTTGACCACACATTGTTTGTCATCACGGCTGATCACACCAACCAACATGTGCGACCGGAATATACGAATGCGTTGGGTTTGTATCGCGTACCCATTGCATTTTATTGCCCCGCATGCCTTCCTGCTGCGCAACGCACGGATGTTGTCAGCCAAACGGATATTATGCCGTCCGTATTAGGTTGCGTTGGTTATACAAAAAGGTTCTTTGCTTTTGGAGAAGATGCCATGACTCAGCACAAAGAACATAACTACGCCGTGTGCTACAATTATCCGGTTTTCCAAATCATGAGTGATAGCATCCTGCTGCAGTTTGATGGAGAAAAAGTAACAAATCTGTACAATTACGTAGAAGATCCGTTGCTGCAACAACCTCTGCCGGCAGAACAAGCGCCCACGGAAATGGTTCAATACCTAAAAGCCTATATTCAGCAATATACCACGCGAATGATAAACAATCAATTGACGTATGAGTGAAGTTCGTGTAGATAAATATCTATGGGCGATGCGTATTTACAAGACGCGTTCGATAGCTGCCGATGCCTGCAAGAACGGCAGAATCACCATGAATGGTGTGCAACTGAAACCCAGTCGCACATTCCATGTGGGCGATACATTCAATGTGCGCAAAGGACCTATCACCTACACGTATCGTGTGCTACAATTGACGGAGAATCGTTTGGGAGCCAAACTGGTTGCAGAGTATTTGCGCGATTGTACTGCTCCGGAACAATTGGAATTGCTTGAATTAGCGCGTTTGGCCGGACAAAACGGCCGCGATCGTGGCACAGGACGTCCTACCAAGAAAGATCGGCGTGATATAGAAACCTTTATGAGTGACAACTATTTAGACGAGATTGATTTTGATGAAGACGAAGCGTGAAAATATAGCAGAATATATACTCTGGTTGTGGCAGATGGAAGATTATCTGCGCGCTTTTCCGGAGCAAGCAGAAGCGACACAAGAACTGCAGGAACTGAATGAAATGATGCACCGCGAGGGAATCACCGAAAGCGGACATTTGCAGTTGGCACAGAATGCATTAGGCGAACTGGAAGATCTAAATGATCAACTACAGAATGAAGAAGCCACTTACCGCGCAGCCATCATTCGCCTGCAACCCAGTTTGAATCTGCTGAAAGCCAAAACCGATCGGCCGACGATGAGCGATATAGAAGCATGCCTGATATTGCTCTACCAAATTATGCTTCTTCGCTTACAAAAACGACCTATTAGCCCAGAAACCGCATCTGTGCAAGCCCAAGCAACGCAATTACTGCAATACCTAAGCAAGGTTTACTATGACAGCAAAACAGAGATTTGAAAATATCCTGGCTTGGTTCGCAGAGAATATGCCTGTGGCTGAGAGCGAACTGAACTACAACAATCCTTACGAATTGTTGGTTGCAGTCATGCTGTCTGCGCAATGTACCGACAAACGAGTCAATATGGTGACTCCTGCACTTTTTGCTGCCTATCCTACCGTAGAGGAAATGGCCAAAGCGACTAGCGATGCAATTTTTGAATACATCAAATCGGTCAGTTATCCTCGCAGTAAAGCGGAACATCTGGTGCAAATGGCACAAAGAGTTGTCGAGACATTCACGGGACAAATACCTGACAATATCGAGGATTTGCAGACTTTGTCCGGTGTGGGCAGAAAAACCGCAAATGTGGTTTGCGCAGTCATTTGGAATCAGCCGACAATGGCAGTCGACACGCATATATTCCGCGTGAGTGAACGATTAGGATTGACTACCAATAGCAAGAATCCTAGGCAAACGGAAGACCAACTAGTGAAATACATTCCCGCAGAAGTTATTCCCAAAGCGCATCACTGGTTATTGCTGCACGGCAGATACGTCTGCCAAGCGCGTAAACCAAAATGCGAGCAATGCGGACTAAGCGCATATTGCAGATATTTTAATAAAAAGTGAGCACATATTTGCATATGTGCTTTTTTTTTTGTAATTTTGCCCCGCAAAATTGAAATAACTAAAAAACACAATATTATGGCTGACAACAAACAACCGTCTGCAGAGAAACTGAAAGCGCTGCAGGCTGCAATGGCAAAAATCGACAAGAATTTCGGTAAGGGTGCTATCATGAAACTCGGTGACGAGAACATCGAGAATGTAGCCGTTATCCCAACCGGTAGTTTGGGACTGAATCTCGCACTCGGCGTTGGCGGATATCCGCGTGGCCGAATTGTAGAAATCTATGGTCCTGAGTCTTCCGGAAAAACCACTCTGGCTATTCATGCAATGGCAGAGGTGCAGAAACAAGGCGGTATTGCAGCCATTATTGATGCAGAGCACGCTTTCGACCGTTTCTATGCTGAGAAATTGGGTGTTAATGTCAGTGATTTGCTGATTGCACAACCTGATTCTGGAGAACAGGCACTGGAGATTGCTGACGAACTGATTCGTTCGGCGGCAGTAGATCTGATTGTGATTGACTCGGTTGCAGCTCTAACGCCAAAAGCAGAGATTGATGGCGATATGGGAGACAATAAAGTTGGTTTGCAAGCACGACTGATGTCGCAGGCATTGCGTAAACTGACTGCCTCGGTCAACAAAACCAATACCACCTGTATCTTCATCAACCAGTTGCGCGAGAAAATCGGCGTGATGTTTGGAAATCCGGAGACCACGACCGGTGGTAATGCTTTGAAATTCTACGCAAGCGTTCGCCTCGATATTCGCCGTATTGGTCAAATCAAAGATGGCGATAACATCAAAGGTAATCAAGTTCGCGTGAAAGTAGTGAAGAACAAAGTGGCTCCTCCATTCAAGAAAGCAGAATTTGACTTGATGTTCAACGAAGGCATTTCTCGCATTGGTGAGATACTGGACTTCGCAGTAGCTTGTGATTTGATTAAGAAGAGTGGTTCGTTCTTTAGTTACGGTGAGACCAAACTGGGTCAAGGCCGTGACAATGTGAAGAATGTTTTGGCCGACAATCCTGATCTGTGCGACGAGTTGGAAACCAAGATCAACGAAGCAGTGAAAGAGCAAGGATTGGAATCCGTTTTGGCAAAGATTGGATAGTAAAGAATACATACTTTCCCCACAAGACGCCTGGTCTGCAGAGCAGAAATGGCGCATTGTGAAACGTTCGGTAGATGCACGTCAGCGACAGTTGAAAGTGCATCTTACTGTATTGACCGATGCAAACGGCAAGCCAATAGCCAAAGATGCACCGATTCCGCTATATGAACAGCCTGTTTTTCAAGATGTTCACAAAGCCAAACAATCGGTTGTCATCATCGGTTGCGGCCCTGCGGGACTTTTTGCAGCACTCACGCTATTGAAGCATGGAATCAAACCAATCATCTACGAACGCGGTAAAGAAGTGAGTGAGCGCAAACGCGATATCGCTTTGCTCAATCGGAATGAAGGATTGAATCCGGAATCGAACTACTGTTTCGGCGAAGGCGGTGCAGGCACATTCAGCGACGGAAAACTATTCTCTCGCTCGAAAAAACGCGGCAATATGCAACGAGTGATGGAACTATTCCATTATTTTGGTGCAAATGATACGGTATTGTATGAAGCGCACGCGCATATTGGTAGCGACAAATTACCGGGAATCATCAAGAATATGCGCGAATGTATTCTTGCGCATGGCGGGGAGATACATTTTGAGAGCCGAGTAGATTCGCTCAGCGCATTTGGAGATACGCCCATCATCTTGGCGATAGGCCATTCTGCGCACGATACCTATCGAATGCTGGCCGCAGAAGGTGTGGCGATGGAAACAAAAGGTTTTGCAATGGGCGTGCGAATTGAACATCCGCAAAGTCTGATAAACAAACTGATGTACCATCAGCCTGATGACAAGCTAATCGACTTGATTGGCAATGCGTCTTATTCGCTAGTGACACAAGTAGACGGGCGAGGAGTTTATTCGTTCTGCATGTGTCCGGGCGGACATATTGTGCCTGCGGGAAGTAGCGCAGACGGTTGCGTAGTGAATGGAATGTCCGCCAGTCATCGCAATTCGCCTTATGCCAACAGTGGTATGGTGGTACAGATTTTGCCGGAAGATATTCCTGGAAATGATCCGCTGAGAGGCTTGGAATATCAAGAAGAATTAGAACGGCTGGCATTTGAGCAAGCGGCCATCAGCGGAAAGAAATCGGCCGCTCCTGCCCAACGGATGCGAGATTTTGTAGAAGGTAAGCCAAGTAAAAGTTTGCCTGAGTGCAGTTACTTGCCGGGCATGGTGAATAGTCGATTAGATCAATGGCTGCCGAAACATATAGGCAAACGACTGCAACAAGGTTTCCGAGATTTTGACAAGAAATATCCGGGATTTCTAACCAACGAGGCCGTGATATTAGGCGTAGAAAGCCGAAGTAGCAGCGCCGTGCGGATAGTGCGTGATCCGGAAACGATGGAATCGGTGAGCACCCGGAATCTGTATCCTTGCGGCGAAGGCGCAGGTTACGCAGGCGGAATCACGAGCAGCGCACTAGATGGCATCAATGCTGCGACATCCATTATCACAAAAAACAAGCACTAAAAATCTTAGTGCTTGTTCTTTTTCTAGAGAAAATTCAAAATCACGGGATAATATACTACGTATATTATAGGTATGGGTAGGATACGTGATTGTCTCGTTGTTCTCTCGTTATTGTCTCGATAAAGTCTCGGTCATTATTTAACTTCTGCTCCGAGGGCAGTATAGGTTCTGCCTTCTTTTTCAATGAGCAACATGCCATTGACGAGTTTTTTCTGCGGAGCAATTGGCACCAAGACCTCCTCGGGCGAAGTAGGGAGATTACCGGAATACCATTGTGCAGCAGGATCAGGCGACGACCAGTTGCCACGATCATCGGAAGCAAATGCAGCGTAATAGTACAACTGAGGAACTGTACTAGTTGCGTCCACACATTCTTCGGCTGTGCCGCGATAAATCTCCGTACCATCGGTAATAGATTGCGGATAGCCATTATCCTTACGCACGATAACCGTTTCCTGGAAATCAGGAGCAGGATTGACATCACCCGAAACGCGAATATCATCGATATAGAACGTACCAGAAGCGTTGTTTCCCAAGGAAATACTGAAGGAAATACGCGTTACGCCTTCCACATGATTGGCTTGGTCGGTATTGGGAGCCCAGTCGAATTGCAACATGGTGCGCATGTCCAGTTCCAGAGTCTGCCAAGAGGTGGAAGAAAGCGTGAATTTCTCGGTATACCACATATCCTCGTGTCCGGATGACATATTCTTACAAACCAGACGCAAAGCGGTACTGGTACCATTACCTTTGAGTCGGAAAGAGAGTTTCGGCGTTTTTTGCAAGTCTGTTGGCGTAGCAAAAACATAGTCGGCAGAAGCCGTTGTCCAAGCAGTCGTGATACTATAATCACACTTGAGCGCGCCATCACTAACAGAAGCTTGCATTGTGGCACCTTCTTCACTATCCGTTTGGATAGAAGCCATGCCACTGGAGAAATCCTCCAACAGTGTTTCGAGATGCACAGGACGAGTCGGATTTTGCCAAGTCAGGCGATAATGGCCATCTTGGTCGTAGCCCAGAAGCGCATTTGGAGCGGGCGGAGGAGTGACATCGGCCACCAACGTAACCACTGCAGGATTGGTGCAGAGAAAAGTTTGGCCTGCCGACTGAATAGCAGCATAGACATAGTACTTGCCCTTCGGCTCAATATTGCGCGTATACCATACATAACGATCGACCGTATTAGCGAGATTCTCGGCAATAAGCGTCATGCCCGTTACACTAGTGGCATTTGGATTTTGCGAATAATAGAGCGAAACTACGGCATCCTTGTTCGGGTCGAACGCATACCATTGCAGTTTGATGGAATCTTCGACTTCGACTTCTGTGGCAGGCGTAGTGAAATTGATGGAAGGAGTGATAACTTCACCTTCGCGCAAGAAATCGTAGGTATAAAAGACATTTCCAACTGAATCGTAAGCCGTGAGCGCGATCTTGGATGCATCGGCAGCCATATCAAGCGTGGAGAAGCATGAAACCTTGCGATAGAACATAGAGTACTTAGCATCTACAATCTGCTTCTGTTGCGCATAGTTAGCATCACGTCCGCAACCCGGGCGAACATAGTGTACGCCATCCTTGTACAGGTGCTCGAACGAGTGGTCGTCACCAGAAAGGGAAATAATATGCTTATTGTACGGAGCCGCAGCATACTTCTCCAATAGTGGAGCCGCACGTTTTGGTTCCTCTGACCACTGGCCGTGGTAACCAGAAGTATAGATACCTACGTGGTGGCAAACGATAATCCACGGACGCGAACAAGCGTTGAGAACAGAATCAAGCCATACGTATTGTCTGCAACCCTTTTGAAACTTCGGACTAGATTCGTCGAAGTTAAGATTGAGAACAATCACATCGGCATTTCCGTACACAAAGTGGAAATACGATTCTCCACGCGGGTCGATAGTATCGCCTTCGGATGCACCTTCGTGCGAGAACTGATGGAAATAGTCGTAGAAAGAAGACCAACGCAGGCCACGCGGGTCGCCCGTCTCATGGTTACCCGGAGATGACATACACGGCACTTGTCCCAGGAACTTCTGACCAGGAGTGAAATAATAGTTATTCCAGTTGCGGTCATTACCCTTGCTGCTAACAAAGTCACCATTCATAAGCGAAATATCGCAGTTGAGGTTACAGATGAAATCCTGCATATTGGACCAGTTATTGCGTGCGTTGCCGTGAATATCGCTGATGGAGAAGATACGATAAGCCGTGCCTTGCTCAGGCGCAGTCTTGGTCCAACTAATCTTCGGGCAACGACGCGTAGCGCTAGCGCCAACGGTGAAATAATAGCGAGTGTTAGGCTGCAATCCCGTGAGAGTAACTACGTGTACATAACCTTCGTCCGCTACGTTCCAACCAGAATTGGTTGTAACTTGCATGTTAAGATTGGTCGAATCGGTTCCATAATAAACAACCGCTTCAGTAGGACCGGTTTCCTCGTTCATCTGCCATAGCACTTTCACCGAAGTGGTAGTAGGAGCCATAGAATACGGCATCTTATACGGCTTATATGGATCATCAGAGTTGTCGTGCGCTTGCGAAGAAACACCCCAACGCGGATCACCCAGTGTCGTGCCATCAGTAGCTGCGTTGACTGCAGGACTATTGCTATAGAGCTGGAAATTGCCGTTGCTAGCATCCACGAAATACGGATCACGAATTACGTTATTCGCCTGCGAACCTCCTGTTCCAATCTTCACAGGAGCATTGAATGTGAGGCAGTTTCTTACATAAGAGTTGGTTCCGTATACCGCAAAACTTACTACATCTTCTATCCCCGTAGGATTCATGAAGATGCAGTTTGTAATATGTGCTCCATCAATATTCGCAGGGTATACTCCGCGTTTGTCACCGCTATTGTAAAAAGTGCAGTGATCTATTTCTACGGGGCCTTGTAATGCTATGGCGTTATCTTCATCTCCCGAATGTAAATAAACAAAACGTCCAGTACCGATGCCTGCTCCCATAAAGGTGGATTTCTTAATAAGTAAGCTCTTCAATTGTATCGGTGCTTTGGTTGCTGCAATAGCGCGAGAAGCCGCCATAGAATCTGTTCTAAGATTCTTACCTTCCGGCATCTGGAAGATACAATTCTCTATTGTCAATTTGTCAACGTATGGATTCGCTTGGTCCGTGTTATAAGCTCGAATGAAATAATTTGGGCAACCACTCAATTTGCAATCCTTTACACTTACATTATAGGCATCTGATCCAGGCACCATGCGTACCGCTTCACCGGTAGATCGAACCTCCACACCTTCCAATGTAAAATCCGCTTTAATCTCGAAACGGCTTGACATTTCGAGAACCGGTTTTGCTCCATCGGCGGCCTTGATTGTAATAGCCACTGTAGGCTTAACAGAGGACTCCACATAGGTTCCTGTTGAGAGAACAAGAACGTCACCTGCCGCGGCACTGGCGACAGCACTTCTCAATGTTCCAGAACCCGGAGAAACATTGACCGTAGTTCCGAAAGCAGTTAGGATACCTAGTCCTAATGCTAGAAATACAGAAAAGATTTTTTTCATAACAATACTAAATTTATTGGTTAAAAATAAATTGTGCTAGTCTATTTACGGGATCATAACTTTCTTTGTCTTACCACCTACGACGACGATATAGGTACCCTGATAGAGATGATCCATGGCATTAGTTACATCCTTGCCGGTATAGTCGTAGATGCGCATACCCTTCGGTCCGCTGATGCCGCTTTCGGTGATGACAACCGACTCGAGGCCTGTGCCACCGCTCTTAGGAACGGCACGGAAGACAGCGGTATAGGTGGTAGCAGCCGTAACGGTAGCGAGAGCAGGGTCCCATCCGTCGAAGACGTACCAGTTCTCATCATCCTCAGGTTTGGTCGGTGTCTCGCCCTTATACTCAGGCATGGTGCCATAATCCTCTTCACTCGACTGCAACTGCTCTACTCCATCCCAGTTGACGAAAGTGATGAGATATTTCTTCGGAGTGAAGATAGCTGAGAACGATTCGGTATTCTCATCGATAATGACTTCGCGTTCTGCACCTTCGGTGCTGCCATCGCTCCATCCTGCGAACTCATAGCCCTCGTTAGGCGTAGCGGTAACCGTAACGGTCTGGCCGTACTCGTAGGTAGATTGCTGCGGATCGACAGTGACCGTACCCATCGTCTCATCGCCACTGGTGAAGGTGAGGCCGGTGGCGGTCTTCTTCGTTGCCGTGAAAGTAGCCGTATAGGTTGCGTTGCCTGTAACAGCCACTACTTCCGGTGTCCAACCTGCGAAGGAATACGTGTATAGCGCATCTTCCGCCTTGGTAGGAGTAGCGCCACTGTATACCGGTGTTTCGCCGTAAGCAACTTCTTGCTCGCCAAGAACAGTACCATCTTCGTTCTTCCATGTGATAGTGTAAGAGTTCTTAGTCTTGGAGAAGACTGCGGTATATTCCGCATCACCCGTCACAGGAACGATAGTCGGGGTCCAACCTGCAAAGGTATAAGTATATTCCGCATCGGCTGCTTTGGTAGCGTCTGCGTGGGTCGGTACGACACCATAAGCGACGGTTGTTTGGTCAATCAGCGAACCGTCATCGTTTCTCCAGGTGATAGTGTACTCGTTGACTGTGCTAGTGAAGGTTGCAGTGTAAGTCGCATCACCCGTTACGGTTACTACTTCCGGTGTCCAACCTGAGAAGGTATACGTATATTGTGCCGTAGCAGCCTTGGTAGGATCAGCGTGAGTCGGTACTTCGCCGTAAGCCACTGTTGTTTGGTCGATAAGGCTACCGTCGTCGTTTCTCCACGTGATAGTATAGGAATTAACCGTGCTGGTGAAGGTTGCTTGGTAGGTAGCATTGCCTGTGACAGCCACTACCTCCGGAGTCCAACCTGTGAAAGTATAAGTATACTGAGCAGTAGCTTCCTTGGTAGGATCAGCGTGCGTCGGAACAACGCCATACTCTACTGTCGTCTGGTCTATCAGGTTTCCATTCTCATCATTCCAAGTGATCGTGTAAGTATTCTTGGTCTTGGAGAAGACTGCGGTATATTCGGCATCGCCTACGACAGGAACGATAGTCGGAGTCCAACCTGCGAAGGTGTAAGTATATTCCGCATCGGCTGCTTTGGTAGCGTCTGCATGCGTAGGTACAACACCATAAGCGACGGTTGTATAATCGATAACACTACCATCCTCATTCTTCCAAGTAATCTTGTACTTATTAACCGTTGTATTCCATTGGGCCACATAGGTGGTAGCACCCGTAACGGTCGTTATCTCCTGATTCCATCCTGCGAAAGTATAGGTGTACTGCGCATCCGCAGCCTTAGTCGGATTAGCAGGTGCGACAGGCATTGCACCATAGCGCAGCGTCTCGCTCTTCAAGGTTTGGCCTTCGGAGACGAATGCAATCAGGTAAGTCTTGCGGTCGTACTTGACTTCCACAACGGTCGTACCGTCAGCGGCGATTGTCTGCTGCACTATCGTCTGAGCGGTAAAGCCCGTGTAGGTATTAGCCGTGGCAGCTGTTTGTGAACCAGTTGCACCGTGTTTCTCCTCTGTCTCATGCTCGGTGTACTCATCATCGTTGATGTTCTGCCAGAGGTGACGTACCGTGTACTTAGTATCGCCTGCGGCTGACCAAGTAGCCGTGTAAGTCGCGTCATGGTCAGGCATCGAGGCAGGTACTGCAGGACTCCAACCGGCAAACTCATAACCTGTCAGTTCTACAACAGGAGCCGTCAGCGCAGTTCCATAAGCCGTCAGGCCATCAGGTGTACCGGCGGTGGTGATTGTACCGCCCGCCAGATCCCAAGTCAGCATCCAACTATTGAGCGTCCACTTAGCGAACAGTTCAACAGATTCGGTTACGGTATTGGCCGCAAAGTCCCAAAGGGTCGTACAAGCAGCTTCGAGATACCAACCACCGAAGGTATAACCCTCGACAGCGCTTATCGTCGGTTGGGTGGCCTTAGCACCATACGCTACTGTCTGTGCCTCAGGAGCAGTGCCGTGACCATTGGCATTGAACGATACGGTGTAAGTGTTGGTCTTTGCCGTAAAGACAGCGGTATATTCCGCATCTCCCGTTACAGGAACGATAGTCGGAGTCCAACCTGCAAAGGTATAAGTAAACTCTGCCGTGGCAGTCTTGGTAACATCTGCATGAGTTGGAGTTTCGCCATAGGCCACTGTTGTTTGGTCAATCAGCGAACCGTCATCGTTTCTCCAGGTGATGGTGTAGGAGTTGAGCGTTTGCGAGAACTGAGCCGTATAGGTCGCATTACCCGTGACAGCCACTACTTCCGGAGTCCAACCAGAGAACGTATAAGTAAATTGTGCCGTAGCAGCCTTGGTAGCATCTGCGTGAGTCGGAACTACGCCATACTCTACTGTCGTTTGGTCGATAAGGCTACCGTCGTCGTTTCTCCACGTGATAGTATAGGAATTAACCGTGCTGGTGAAGGTTGCTTGGTAGCTAGCATTGCCTGTAACAGCTACTACTTTCGGAGTCCAACCTGCAAACGTATATGTATACTGTGCCGTAGCTTCCTTGGTAGGATCAGCGTGAGTAGGAACAACGCCGTACTCTACTGTTGTTTGGTCGATCAGGTTGCCATTCTCGTCATTCCAAGTGATAGTGTAACTATTCTTAGTCTTAGAGAAGACGGCAGTATATTCAGCAGCACCTGTTACGGCCACTACGTTTGGTGTCCAACCTGCGAAGGTGTAAGTATATTCCGCATCGGCTGCTTTGGTAGCGTCTGCGTGGGTCGGTACGACACCATACTCTACTATTGTATGGTCAATGACTGTACCATCCTCATTCTTCCAAGTGATGGTGTAAGAGTTGACTGTTTGGTCGAACTGAGCAACATAAGTTTGGTTGCCTGTTACTTCCGCAATAGCAGGACTCCACGTACCATTGAACGTGTAGGTGTATTGCGCCGTTGCGGTCTTCGTAGGAGTAGAACCGTTGTACGAAGGCGTTGCGCCATACTTCACATTCAGGTCAGTCTCAATCGTGTTGTTATCGCCGTCCTTCCATGTGATAGTATAGGTCTTTCTGTCGTAGTAGATATCCACTACGGTGTTTCCGTCTGCGGCAATAGCGGATTGCGAGAAGGACTTAGCCGTGAAGCCTGTGTAGGTCTTAGCGGTAGCTGCAGTCTGTGCGCCCGTGGTGCCGGTCTTAGCTTCCGACTCGTGCAGGGTATAGCCATTGTCGTCGATATTCTGCCACATATGGCGCACCGTATAAGCCGTGTTGGTATTGGCAGTCCATTGAGCCGTGAAGGTCAGGTCATTGTCAGGCATCGTTGCAGGAACGGTTGCGCCCCAGTTAGCGAAGGTATAACCCGTCTTGGTAGGAGTATTCGGTTGAACGATGGTCGTTCCGTAAGCGACAGTTCCCTTAGTATAATTGCCTGTCAGCACATCACCATCGGTAATCCATGTCAACGTATGGGTGTTAACCGTCCACTTCGCATAGAGGACTTGAGCGCCTGTAATGACATCGGTATTGAAGTTCCATGCATTGGTGCATGTTGCTTCTTTGAACCAGCCACCGAAGGTGTAACCTGTTGCGGTTAGGTTGCCCGGGTTGGTCACTTTGGCGCCATACTCAACCGTTTGGTTGGATGGAGCGGTGCCATGACCTTGAACATTGAACGATACCGTATAACTATTGGTTGTTTGTGAGAACTGAGCCGTATAGGTTGCATTACCCGTTACAGCCACTACATCAGGACTCCATCCAGAGAATGTATAGGTATACTGTGCGGTGGCGGCACGAGTAGGCGTTGCGCCATCGTAAGTCGGTGTCGCGCCATAACGTACATTATTGTCTGTTTCTAGCGTAGCATTATTATAGTTCTTCCATGTAATGGTATAGGTCTTGCGATCGTAGTAGATATTGACTACTGTGCTACCGTTAGCGGCAATAGTTGATTGCGAGAAGGACCTAGCCGTGAAGCCTGTGTAGGTTTTAGCAGCGGCCGCGGTATTTGCGCCTGTAGTACCAGTCATATTCTGACGATCAGCAACTACCTCGGTATAGTCATTACCAACAAGATTCTGTTGCCAATGCTTAACTATATAAGCAGTATTGGTGTTTGCAGTCCAGAAAGGATAAAGAGTAATAGCCGTGTTCGCCGTGTAAGTACCTCCTAAATCATACGCTTTCGCACCGCCATCGGTAGTACTCCACCCCGTTTGAGTGTAACCCGTGCGAGTAAACGTGGAAGAAGATAACGTGAAGTTAACGCCATAGGTCTTAGTGCCAGAAGCGATGGAACCAGTACCGTAAGCGCCCGGATTATAAGAAATAGTATATGTATCAGGCGTGAATTGTGCGAAATAGGTCACATCGCCAGTTGGAATAGTAGCCGCAGTGATTTGCGTGCCACCAGTTGCTTGTGTGAACCATCCGACAAACGTGTGGCCCGTCTTAGTTGCAGATGGCAGAGTTCCAATAGCCTCACCTGCCGTAACAGTCGTTGTCGCGGTTGCGCAAGATCCACCATTGGTAGTCGCATTCCATGTGACAGTGTAAGTCGAAACAGGAACTTCGCATGCCAAAGTCAAACGTTTCAACTTCGGTTGGCTATATGGATAAGCATTGCGAACCATCAGCACATAGTTGCCAGTCGAGAGACTACTCAGATCCCATTGAGTGGCTTGCTCATATGCTTGCGAATCACCTGTAGTAGCAGCGCTGACTTTGGTAGTAGTGAATTCCGCAACCAAGTTGTTTCCACTAAACAACTGCATGATATATTGGTGTCCGTTGGAACAACTGGTTTCTTCGGTTACTGTGTAAGTAGTTGGGTAAAGGAGATTGACTCTCCACGCAGCCCAACGATACAGGTTTGTCGCATCTGTTGGACCAAGGTCGAAGAAATCATTGTTGGCGCCATAATAGGTCATGTCTTCGCTTACCGCACCCATATTGGCCTTGTTCAAAGTGTTAGGCAGATCAACCGCCGTGCCAGACAATTGTGGAATCGGTAAGAATTGTGCGTAGTAGGTTACATTGCCTGCGGGCACAGTTTCCTCATCTACCGGATGACCTCCCGTTGAACTGTCAAACCATCCTATGCAGACATAGCCAGACTTTGTTGCTGTTGGCAGTGTGCCTAAAGGATCGCCCGTATCAATTTCGGATGTTGCCGTTGCGCAAGATCCGCCATTGGTAGTTGCATTCCATGTAACAGTGTGCGAAGTAACTAAAGCCTCACACTCAAGTGTTATACTCTTGAGCTTAGGTTCTCCCCACTCCAGACTATCCTTTACACGCAGAGTGTACACGCCTGCAGGTACACTGCTTAAATTCCACTTAGCGGTTTGCGGGAAAGTTAAATCCTCTGTAGTACTTTGGCCCCAAGTAGCTGTAGTGGTGTATTCGGAAATAACATTATTTCCGCTCAGTAATTGTAGTTTATACTGGTGTCCGTTCTCATAATGACCTGTTTCCGATACGGAGTATTCTGCTGGATAACTCAGATAAACAGTCCAATCGGCATATGCAGTTGGAAATTGTGTACCTGTCGGGTTCAGATCAAAATAGTCGGTGTTGTACCATACCATGTCGTTACTTACGGCAGAGTGGTTTGCTTTGTTGAGTGTAGCAGGCAGTTCAACGGCACCACTTATGGCTGTTCCGTTCCATGTCACTGTGACAGTCTTGCTTGTTGCTCCACCTCCGGAGACTGTAACAGTGGCACTGCCGCTGCCTGTAGCCGAAGGAGTGAGCGATAACGTGACTGTCGCTCCGGCAGTCGCAGCGGATTGCGTAATGCTAGCAGGAGAAACGGTCAGAGCAGGATTGTTGCTACTAACGGTCACACCGCCAGTCAAGTTTGCTCCGTTCACAGAGAATGTGCGCGTAGCCGTAGTTGTTTGCATCACATCGCCAAAATTGATAGAAGTCGGCTCTACAGTCAACGATGGAGTTGAAGGCGTATTGGTAATGATGATACTTGCCTTCAGGTCGTTCATACCAGTAGAAGCAACCCAAACGTTGCTATTGGCAAAACGAACTGAATAGGCGGAATTGGATGCCAGAGAAGAGTATGCATCCGGCATGTGCAGATAAAGTTGGTAGGTACCCGTTGCGATATTCGATGGCAAAGTCAGTTCTTCGCTGACAGTGGAAACTACTCCGTTTGGTTTCCATGTACGCGGGTCTGTTGAGAGCGGAATAGAATATGTATGGCCGCTATTCTTCAATACGATGTAGGCAGTACGTTGGTTGTAGAGAGGAGCATAGCCCACATTCTTAATCTTCATATAAACTGACATCGTTCCACCCGGAGCAGCTTGTGAGGTGTAAGTACCATTCATGAGCGTGAAGCGGTAGCCCAAGTGAACACGAAGCGAGTCGTATGTCTTCGGAGTACTGTTGCGCCATACATTCGTCATGGCCTCGGCATAACCCTGGTTGATAAAGGTATAGTGCAAACGACTGGATTCGCGGACGGTATTGTTGTACGAAGCCTTGGTCTGCGCATTGTTGGTATTGGTCTCATTGGTTTCACCACCAATCGGCACATAGAGTGTCTCGCGTGCGATGTACGGTTTCTGGGTTGCCGTATCGGAATAGGTACCTTGGTCTTGGCCACCATAGAGGTAAGCATCGTTATGGTGTCCTAGACGCGCTTTGGCCGTATTCTGATAAGCCTCGGAAGCCGTTAATGCAGTTGTGGTGCTACCAGTTCGGCTCAAATAATCAGTCTTGAAGAGCGGAGTACGAATCAAAATATAACGGTCAGAAGGAACGCATTCCAACAACTTAGTTACCAAACTTCTACGGTTAGCGTTACTCATATCCGTGGCATGGTTGCCAAAGTTGGTAGAATAGTACCACTCGCCCCACGAACCTACGAATCCGGCTTGGAAGCAGAATATCACATCGGCATTGGCTTGCCATTTGGCTTTCAGTTGGTCGATGTGTTGCTGTACATAAGTCCAAGAAGCATCTGACTGAGAAGAGTTAGCATTATAAGCATAGCGGACGATACATTTCATACCCCTACTGCGCAATTCTGCCATATCTTCATCAAAGGCATTGATGATTTGGCTCGGCAGAGTAGCAGTAGTCTTGAAATTATCGAGGTAGTACACTATCAGAATCAACGAACCTTTCTCATTGGCATGCGAAGTCAACTCACTTGTATTACCCTTGACTGCGTATGGAGAGTTAGCCGTCAGAACCTTTTCGTAATGATAATAGAACCCACGCTCAGGATTGGCGAAGATAGATTTATCGTAGGTGTAGGTTACCGAATTGCCCGATGGGTCAGGATCTGGTATCGGATCCGGATCTGCAGGCAACTCGCCAACGTATTCCAGTTGCACGCTCTTTAACTTAGGCTGAGACCACTCGTATATATTAACAACGCGCAATCTATACTCACCTGCAGTGAAAGAGCTCAAGTCCCAAGTTCCATCGTTGTAGGTACCTGTATAAGCGCCCATCCGCACACAATCATGACTAGACAGCACGGTGCCTTGGGCATTTAACAACTGTAACTGCCATTGATGGCCATTGGAGCATGCACCATCTTCGGTGACAGTATAACTTCCCGGATAACGGAGATTGATACTCCATTCCACCCAAGTGTCGGTGTTGGGAGCATCACCGGGACCGAGATCGAAATAGTCGGTGTTGTACCATCCTAAACCGCTGCTCTTGTCTGAGTAGTTAGTTTTGTCCAACGTTGCAGGCAATTGGACTGTTACAGAAAAAGCATGAAGGAAAAATACTCCTAATACGACGAAAAGTGAGAAAAGTCGTTTCATGGTGGTGTGAGTTAAGTGTGAATAATGAAATTATTTGGCGCAAAGATAGCAATAAAAACACACATACGCACGCGGAAAAATATTATTTCGAAACATATACGTACATGCAAATTTGTTTCGGATTTTTAATTTGCTCAGAATGAGTCATTTACGTCTGCAACGAAATAGTGAGAATATTTTCGTAATATTTCGGAACTAACATATTCTATATGTCAGGTGATTGTCTCGATAATGTCTCGTGATTGTCTCGGTAATAAAATGACCATATATACTACGTATATATAATTATGCAGTTTTTGACAAACAAAAAAGCAGGCCGTGAAGCCTGCTTTTAGTAGTTATTTGAAGTGGTTGATTAGAGTTTCTCGCCCAGAGCGTTGTACTCTACACCATTCTTGCGAATGATGAGTTGGCCATCGCGGAAGAACTTCTCAGCCTTAACAGCAGAGTTAACGTTCTCTACACCTTCTGTAGAAACAGGAAGGATGGCAGACAGTTTAAATTTCGTAGCTGTAAAGCTTGCGTCACGCTTATCAGACCAAAGTACGATAGAAGTACTTTTTGCGGTCAATTCAGTATAAGTCTGGCAATCTTCACCCATTGCTACGAGATCAATATTACTGCCACCTGTAACACCCTCAACTGCGACACCATTGCAAGCTTCGATCGCATAGATGCGCACTTTCTCACCTACAGTTGTCGGGATAATCACTTTACGCTTGTTTCCATTAGGTTGGATATACTGCAGATAGGTTTTATAAGCAACCGTTCCATCGTTCGAGTTGGAATACCAGAAAGTAATGCCACCCATAGTAAACGAACACTCTGTGCTAACTGCAGCACCATCAACTATATCAGCTTTGTCAAGCTTAATTTCGTACTTATGTGCTGTTGCATCCGTTTCATTCAATAAAATATTGTTCTGATTTTGGATCAAGTTTTGATCGTGAATCTGATCTCCTAAATCTTTACCACGAGCATCAAAGCCAGTAAAAGAAGCTGCGTTAACAGTCATAGCAGCAAAAACAGCTGCAAAGAGGAAGAATTTCTTCATAATTGTTGAGTTTTAAAAGTTAATATTGTTGTTAATTGTAAAGTTCATTTTACAAATTCGGTGCAAAAGTACTACATTTTTTCGAAACAAACAAGTATTTACTGTCGAAAAATGTAGATTTTTTGCATTTAGTCTACTGCGTCCGGATCTTTGCCGTTGTAACGCACATTCTTAATCTTCTTGTAATCCTCGATAGGCATTGGCTTCGGATTGATCTGGCAGTTAACGAAATTGATATCTTCGGCATTCTCCAGTTTGATACCCTTCTTATTGCCAATAATCATGACATTATCGAAAAGGATATTATGAACTGGTTTGCCTTTAAGTCCTTGGATATCAACGGCTTGTTTAGATCCCACACAAGTAATATTACGGAAAGTAATATTCGACCAATCGGGGAAGAAAGCGTCCTTGTTGTCACTATCGGTTGCGCTAACGCCCGCACCTTTGTCGGCATAGCCCGAAGAGATAAGGAAGGCCGACTCGCGGATATCCTTCATGATAATATCGTAGCAATAGATATCTTCGCACCATCCACCACGTCCCGGAGCCGATTTGAAACGGCAACCTATATCCGTGCCCTCGAAACGGCAATCCTTCACCACGAGGCGTTGCATGCCACCAGAGAACTCAGAACCGATGACGAACCCACCGTGAGCACGATAGACGGTATCGTTGCATATGAGGAAATCGCGCTGAGGTCCCGCTGCTACGCCTTTCTCGCCTACTCCGCCCTTCATACAGATACCATCGTCACCACAAGAGATATTGCAATTGACGATAAGTGCCACCTGGATATTGCCCGGGTCCATAGCATCGCCATTCTGCGCCCAATGCGGACAACGGATGTTGACACCATCGATAATAAGATTCTGGATGCGCGTAGGAACGAGATGGAACTTAGGCGAATTGAGCAGATGGACATTCTCTACCAACACATTCTTGGAATCGGTAATGTTAACCAAATGAGGACGCATTTTCTCCTGAATAATCGGGTCTTTCGCGATATTTGGGATTCCGTACTCTTTGTTCAGATTGAACGGATACCAGATGAACGATTTCTTGCTATTCCCATCCGGTTTTTGGACACCGCCCATTGCGAGGAACTCATTCCATTGGTCTTCGCTCACTTTTTTCTGCTTAACCGGGCGCCAGTAGATACCTTGTCCATCGATAGTACCACGACCTGTAATGCCCACATTCTCCAGTTTGGAACCATAGATGAGTGCATTACACTTCTTGGAACCATCACGTAGTGAATCCTTAGCCTGGACATAAAGTTCCTTGTTAGTAGAACCCAAGATGACTGCATTGTCAGTCAAATGCAAATCGACATTAGAAACCAGTTTGACAGGTCCCGTAAGCCATTTGCCATCAGGCACGATAAGATGACCACCACCTTGTTTCTCCAGGTGTTTAAGTGCATTAGCGAAAGCCTCGGTACAATCGGTTTGTCCATCGCCCACTGCACCAAAATCGGTGAGCGCAACCGTATAGTCGGGGAAGACAATCGGCTGAACATGCTCAACGGGGCAAGGCAGATCGGTATAGTACTTGTCGTAGGGATTTTGCGCCATTACAGCCGCGCTGACAAGCGCCAAGAGAGGTAGTAAAATTCGTTTCATTGTGTATTGTTTTGGTTGTTCTCAAAAATATTAGAACAAATCTTGTACCAAACTATTCAGATAGACCTCAAGATTGGTAAAATCCTTATCCAAGGTATAGAGTTTTCCATCATTGTAGGAATTCTTATCCAGTCCATTTGCATCCTCCCACTCATCTGGCATGCCATCGCGATCGGTGTCGAGTGGCGGTTCCGCAGAATTGAGAGTCGGGTAACCTCCAACATCATTAGGAGTATCAATAAGTCCACCTTTGCTCGGATTGTCCTTATTGCTTCCTGTCTTGGTGGAAGAAGTAACTGTTACGCCATTGCGCACAAACCCGTTAGTATCACTAGTACGCACCTCGTTGACGATACGAGTATCAACTGCATCGCGATGGAGCGAACATCCCGCTTTGGCTAGTACAGTTTCATATGCATCTGTGGCTGATTGCTCATTACGAAGAACCGTCAACCCGTCAGTCCACCGACTTCCTGCCTTACATTGCGCAAGTTTACCGGATTCATCTGGGTTAACTCCTTTCCAGTTATCAGCCGTCACTTCGCTCGAACCATATACATAATTACCAACCACATAAAATTTACCCGGTTCAACTGTGCCGCCTGGATCTTTTCCACAATAGTCACTACATTTAGTAGTAGGATTGACTATACGCTCTTTTTTGCTAGTAATAGGACCGTATTTGTAGTAATTGTTGACCATATTGATATGCCTTCCGCCTGCTCCTTTGTTCGTGCCTTCACCTCCATAAGCGGAATTCCCTCCCCAATTGAAAATTACATTATTGACATGATCGATCGGTCCCGCACATTTTTTATTCACATAATCATGGTCAAAACGCGGATTACGACTATTGTGATGTGCCAAAAGGTTATGATGGAAAGTGGCATTCGTTCCGCCCCAGATTCCTCCATATCCATGCGCTCCCTTGACATGAACAGAATTGTTCAATGACTCAGAGATGATGCAATACTGCAAGGTAAAATCGGTATTGCCGTAACAACTGACACATTCATCCGTACTCCACGAGAAAGAGCAGTGGTCGATAAGGATATTCTTGCGCTCGTTGATAGAAAGAGCATCGCCCTCTACTTGGTTCTGGTCTCCCATACGGAAACGCATGAAACGGATAATCACATTACTAGCCTTGACCACCACCGGATAACCAGCAACACAAATGCCATCACCAGGAGCCGTTTGGCCTGCAATAGTCAAATTACCGCTAGGAATATCCAATTGACTCTTGAGATTGATGGTTCCTGCCACATCGAAAACGATGGTACGCGTTCCGTCCATCTGAACAGCCTTGCGGAGCGAGCCAAACACAGGCTGACCTGTAGTAGCATCGCGATCATCGGAAAGTGTTGTGACATGAACAACAACTCCTCCACGCCCTCCAGTAGTATACGCGCCACCACCTTCGGCCCCGGGGAAGGAAAGTGTTTTCTTCTCTGGTTGTTCTCCTCCCCCATTTGGTTTACAAGTTGTTAGACACAGAGGAATGCAAAGCAAGCAAAATATGAATTTGTTAATTGCCATACAAATAATCATTCCACAGCGAACCATTTGATGCTGCTATATTCACATCAAAGATTGGCCAATATTGATGCATGTCAATATCTGTTCCTTCTTTATATAAGTACCATTTAGCCGGAGTAATAATATTTGCTTCATCCTTTGTAAAGAAGGCTTTGGCTATCCACCCGTTCTCTTTGTCAAAGTCAGCAGGGCGAGTAGCATCCATATCTAATCCAACGAATCTATCGAACACAAATCCAGGAACACCTTGTCCATAAGAATCGTCACGTGTGTAGTGGAAATATACAGAGTCCGGACGTCCCGCGTAGTCACCTGTATTATTTTGTAGATCATAGACGGCTGCTTGTGCTGCTTCGAGTTTCTCTTTGAGTAGTCCCCAACGCATCAAATCGTATTTGCGGATATTCTCGCCGCAGAACTCAAATGCACGTTCGTCCACAATTGCCTCAAAGGTAAGCGGTTTGCTTGCTAAGCCTGCACGCTCACGCACTTTATCAAAACATTCTTGCGGATTAATTCCGTATAATTCACTTGGAGCATTACCTTCTTTCGAACCGATAGCCGCTTCGGCAAACATTAAAAGGATATCGGTATAACGCAATACTGGCATGTCTATTCCGTCTTCATTTCCAGAGAAAACGCGCTTCATCCATTCCACACGCAGTTTTCCACAGTAGAGTTGGCTAACATTCGATTGCTTTTGATAGACTTTTGGGTCAGAAGCCGCCACACCAGGGAACGCAATTGCAGGATTTGATGCAGTACCAGATCCATTATCGCACTCCCATGACCATGGTAAGATAGTTACATCTCGTCGTAAGTCCGCCTTATCATATTGATAGTAGAATGTCGGAACAATCCATATCATGGCTTGCGTCTTAGTATTGTTCTTATCTGAAGGTGCATAATACTTGGTATTAATCAATTTGCCTTGACATTTATCAGACATCTTGTTTCCAGTAAGAGCTAGTACTTGTCCACGCGCTCCATCCAAGAAAGGCAATGCCCATATCCATTCTGAGTTTGCGTAGTCGGTAACATCTTCACACAAATCTTTGAAGATATCCTCAAATTTTGGTTTGAACTTAGCTGCTTCACTGCTATTGTTAATAATCTGCGCACATGCCCATACTGCCTCCTGGTAAAGTTCTTGACGTTTGTCAGCCTCTTTTACGTTATACTGGACAGAACAAGCACTCGTTCCGCCTTCTGTAAACACATTAGGGCGCATTGCTAAGCCTGCATACATCATATCCATACGGGCCAAAAGACCAAGTGCGAGTGCCTTACTTGCACGGCCTGTAAAATTAGCCGCCTTGCCAATAGGTATATTACCGGACCATGGCATCAGACGTGCCGCTTCTTTTAGGTCAATACGGAGTTGCTCGAAGACGACATTACGGTCTTGCTTCTTGGTATAAAGCACTTCTTGATTATAACCATTGAACGACTCGAAACTGGCAGGAACATCTCCCCATAACTTAATCATCTCGAGATAGCAGAACGCACGGAGTGTTAATGCCTCGCCAAGAAGATACTTGAACGTAGCATCTGTTGTGTCTGAATGGAGACGAATACCATCAATCACCACGTTGGCACGCTCGATGGCAGAATTAAGGTACGCCCAAGGATCCTTACCATCAGCCGTAGAAACATTACCTATAGCACCTGTAATGTTATAAGCCGCATACTCAGCACTCTCCGTTTTTGAGCAATGCTCAATATCAGTGTTCATAGCCACATAACCACCACAAAGACGATTACGGAAGGACTTGTCCTCGCCGAAAGTATTATAGATGGCACCTATAGCTTGCTGAGTGAGGTCGGCAGACTTGAACACAGCCTCATCCATTGCTGATGGAGACTCAGTTTCAAAGAAATCTTTCTCGCATGCTACGAGCGAGAGAGCCAAAATACTTAAAATAAAATATCTTTTCATAATAATGAATGTTTGCTGTGTTAGAACTGAATATTAAGACCTACATTTATACCGCGACTCTTAGGATAAGCCGAGAAGTCAACACCCGGTGTCAACGGATTCTTGCTCGAACGAGTATCTACCTCCGGATCCAGCCCGGTATACTTGGTTGCACAGAAGAGATTCGTACCCTGTACGTAGAGACGGATATTGCTAATAACCTTTGTCTTCTCCATCCACACCTTCGGTAACGAGTAACCGAGAGTCAGTTGGTTCAGACGCAAGAATGAGCCGTCTTCCAGATCCTGATCCGTAACCACGAAGTGCGACATGATTGGACTATACGTATTGGCTCCTTTGTCCGCATTCATTTGGTCTAGTTGATTTGCAAAGGTGGTATATGCATCTCCGTAGACAAAAGCACTTGGAGCATATACATCTGGCATATACTGGCCTTCTTTCGAGAATAACGAGTAGCGGTCATTGTAACTCATAGCCGAAATCAAGTTACGCATCTTGGTTTTCTCAGTAATGGTAGTATACTCCATCTTCGACAGGTTCAGAATCTTATGGCCAAATGCGAAAGTAAAGTTAGCAGCCAAGTCAATCTTACCCCACTTGTCGCCACCGATATTGAAGTTCAGGTTGAAACCACCGGAATGGGTTGGAACGGTATTACCAAGGACTTGTTTATCCTTCTCGTTAATTTTACCATCACCATTTATATCCTTGAATTTTATAGAACCTGGGATTGGCTTGTTGGTCAAGAAACTATTCTCATCATAAGTAGGCACACCACTGGCTACTACCCAAGGATTTGCAACTCCTTGTTCATAACTTTCAAAATCAGCTGCGGTATAGTAACCATCGGTTACGTAACCTACCACGTTACCCACCGGTTGTCCTACCTCAAGCAAGAATTCTGCAGTAGTCAAGTATTCTGTTGACCCGAAACAACTGGTTTGTGCCAACATCGAAGTAACATTACCCAAGTCCTGAACACGGGTTTTGTTAAACGAGATATTGCCATCCAAGGCAAGGTAGTAACTCAAACTCTTGGATTTCTTGTCCAGAATGATTCCCTTGATGGAGAATTCCATACCCATATTGCGAGTAGAACCAATGTTTTGATACTGAGAGTTGTAGCGAGCGGGCATCTTTTGAAGAATAATCAGGTCCTTAGTGGTGTTCCAATAGAGATCGATTGTTCCCGTTAAGCGCTCGTTGAAGAAGCCATAGTCGATACCGAAGTCACGAGTAATAGTTGTCTCCCATTTGAGATTTGGATTAGCAGCAATCTTGCTACTTCCACCGACCACAAGAATATTACTTGTTCCTGCACCCATATCGATGTAGGTCATTTGCTGTGACAAGAAATCAGGATGCAAGTAACCCAGGTCTACATTATTATTACCCGCCATACCGAGAGATAAACGGAACTTCATATTACTCAACCAAGATGAGGCATCTTGCATAAACTCCTCATCGGACATACGCCATGCCACCGCGCCGGACGGGAAGTATCCCCATTGGTGTCCTTTAGCGAAACGTGTGGAGCAATCCGCACGGAATGTTCCAGTAATATAGTAACGTCCCTTGTAATCGTAGTTAGCACGGGCCAAGAACGACAACTGGTTGTCACGCGGATTGATATAGTTGGTAAATTCCGAATAAGATGCTTGACCCATATAGTTAAATATCTCGCCATGCAACACATCGTAGTTTCCTTTGTAGCCAAAGCCCATTTCTGTTTGCGTAGATCCCTTGCGAATAATTGTTTCCTCACCTACCAACACGCTCACATTATGGTCGCTATTGAAACTCTGCTTCCATTCCAGAGTGTTGTGGTTGGTCAACGTAGTACGACGTTCGTCTACCACTTCTATTTGAGCGGTTCCGCCTTCTATTCCAGGGCGGCCCGTATTCTTCGAGAAATAAGTGGTCGGACCATAATAACGATCGGTCGTAATATGACGATTCTCATAACCCATGTCAACGCGAGCCGTGAAGTGCTTAGCAAACTTGTAGCTCATGTACCCCTGAATATTCCACTTCTTGTCCAACTTCAGTTTGTAGTTGTCGCGAATAGTGGTCAACGGGTCATAGAGAGAACCAAAGGTCTCATCTGTATCTTCCGTGCCATCATCTTTTGAGAGCAAGGTTGTCGGAGTGTAAACTACGCAGTTACGAAGACGCGACTCAGTGGAAGTACCGTTATCCTTGATGGCATTCGAACCAGATCCAAGCACCTCAGTACTGGTATAACGGGTTGTAAATCCAATGGTAAAGTTCTTAAATGGTTTAAACTTGGCTTTACCAGAAATATTATTACGGGTATAGTTGGATTGCTCCATAATCGCCTTGTCGTCAATACGATTGTAGGAGAGCGTAAAATTGGCATTCTTGTTACCACCACTGACACTTACCGAATGATTGGAATTGAATCCTGTACGGCCAAATGTACGATCTTGCCAATCGATGAATTCATGACGACTTGGATCTGCGTACTCTTCCAAGACAGAAGAAATAGAAGAGTTCTCTACCTCAGACGGATCTTTGTACTTAGTATCATTGTATAGTTTATCGAAGTACGCATAGAAATTGCTACGCAGAGCAGACAATGAATTGTCCTTCAGGTAAGCCCACTCATATTGCATCAGGGCAAACTCCTGAGGATCCATCACATCGTACTTCTTGGCAATCTTCTTCCATCCCACATAACCGCTATAGTCAACGTGGAAAGTCATCTTATCGTCATCCGAATCAGAATCTTTGGTAGTGATGATGATTACACCATTTGCACCCTGGGCACCGTAGATAGCCGTTGCTGCAGCATCTTTCAACACGTCCATCGAAGCAATATCACTCGGTGCAATGTCGGCAATACTACTAACTGGCATACCATCGACGATGTACAACGGGTCGTTAGATTGAGTCAGGGACGTTCCACCACGTACACGGATTTTGACATCTGCATCTGGACTACCTTCCGTGGTCGTTACTGTCACACCGGAAAGTTTTCCCTGCAATGCTTCTGCGGCACTCGTTACGGGTATATCTTTCAATTGCTCGGCACCAACCGAAGCCACCGAGGTAACCACATCGCGCTTTTTGGTTGTTCCGTAACCGGTAACCACCACTTCCTCGAGCACTTCGCTGTTTTCTTGCAGCACTACATTCATCACGTTTCCGGTGATGGGCAGTTCTTGCGTCTGCATACCGATGTAAGAGAAAACAAGCACTTTGGCATCGTCGGGCACGTCGATTGTGTAATTACCATCGAAATCCGTAACAGTACCTAACGTGGTACCTTTCACAACCACCGAGGCAGAAATAATGGTCTCGCCCGTGGCATCCTTAACTGTTCCGCTAATCACACGCGCCTCGACAGCCACACTTAGAACAAGTGCGACGCCCAGCATCATGGTACGGAATACACTGAAATTCAGTTTCATAAAAGAGATTTGTTGTATAAAAGATTAAATTATTTGGCCTTAATACGGCGCAAAAGTACAACAAATACTCTATATGTATGTGGAAAAATTGACGGAAATAATACCGAAAGACGCTTTTTTGCTAAATGCAGTTGTCAAAACGGCTCTGCATAGGTGCAACCTTCGCGCCAACGAGAACAGCCGTAACGTGTATTACCTCGCACGATAAGGCCCTGACGACAGACAGGACAAAGCATGCCCGCCTTATTGGCCTTGACATCACGCACCACGCCCGTGGTCATCTCTTTGAGTTCGTCCAAGAACTGTTGGGCGGTATATTCGCCGCGCTCTATCTCACGCAGTTTTTTCTCCCACAGACCCGTTAGTTCGGCCGATTTGAGCAATGGGGAGATGATAGTGTGTATCAGGTCTATACCCACCTCTGTCGCACGCAGCGATTTTCCTTGCTTCTGAATATATTTGCGTTGGTAGAGTTTCTCTATGATTGCGGCACGCGTAGATGGGCGGCCTATACCATTCTCCTTCATCGCCTCGCGCAACTCATCGTTCTCGACTGTCTTACCTGCAGTTTCCATGGCTCGCAGAAGAGTTGCCTCAGTGTAGTATTTAGGCGGCGTAGTTGTTTTCTCCTTCAGTTGCGGTTCGTGTGGGCCTGATTCGCCTTCAACAAAAGCAGGAAGTGACTTGGCGTTCTCCGCTTCTTGTCCCTCGGTATTTTCTGGTGTCTCAACCGGTTCCGGATCTCCCTCAAAAACTACACGCCAACCGGGTTTGAGCACCTCGCGACCGGTCACCTTGAAATCGATTTCACCTGCCTTAGCCAGTACCGTTGTATTGCTGACTTCACACTCGGGATAGAAAGCTGCAATGAAATGGAGTGCCACCAGGTCGTACACTTTCTTCTCATCTGCAGTCAGGCCTTCCGGACGCATGCCTGTAGGTATTATGGCATGGTGGTCGGTCACTTTCTTATTGTCGAACACCTTCTTCGACTTCGGCAGCGAACCCGCACCTTTCTTGCCATCCGCTTTGAGACCAAGCAGAGGAGCCACTTGCGGGAAATAATCCTTGATTCCTGCCAGTGTGGCGGGAACTTTAGGGTAAATATCGTCGCTCAGATACGTAGTATCTACACGCGGATAAGTCGTCACGCGCTTCTCGTAGAGCGATTGAATCAGTTGCAGAGTCTGTTCGGCCGAGAAAGAGAATTTCTTGTTGCAATCTACCTGAAGCGAAGTCAGGTCGTAGAGTTTAGGGGCGAATTCCGTGCCCTTCTTTTTCTCCACCGAATTGATTACCAACGGTTGGTCCTTGATGCTATCTACCAGTTGCTGACCTTGCTCTTCGGAAGTAATGGCCCCCCTTCCGTCTAGGGTTTCCCCCGTTTCATCGGGGGCAACCGTCACCACAGGAATCTGTGCACTGAAGAGTGTATCGCGGTACTCTGTCTTCAGTTCCCAATACGTACGTGGCACAAAGTTCTCTATCTCTGCTTGACGTTTGACCACTAGGGCCAAAGTAGGTGTCTGCACACGTCCCACCGACAAAACTTGCCTATCACGCCCTGTGCCTTTCGCGTACCTTATAGTATATGCACGCGTGGCGTTCATACCAAGCAGCCAGTCGCCGATAGCACGCATCAAACCCGCCTCGTAAAGATGTTGGTATTCCGATTGGTCTTTGAGGGTCTGAAATCCTTCGCGAATGGCATCTTCGGTCAGCGAACTAACCCACAGACGCTTCACCGGACAACGGCAACCCGCTTTCTGGTACACCCAACGCTGAATCAACTCTCCCTCTTGGCCCGCATCACCACAGTTAATCACCTCGTCGGCTTGTTCTATCAGGCTCTTGATGACATTGAACTGCTTGTGAACGCCTTCATCGCCATGCACCTTGATGGAGAATCGCGCGGGAATCATCGGCAGCGAGCTGAGACTCCAGGCTTTCCATTGGTCAGAATATTCTTGCGGATCAAGCAACGCGCAGAGGTGGCCGAATGTCCAGGTTACCTGGTATCCATTGCCTTCGAAATAGCCGTTTTTGCGTTGGTTGGCACCAAGCACTTTGGCTATATATTCACCTACCGAGGGTTTCTCTGCTACGCAAACGATCATGGGGATGAAGGGTTAGCGGTTAGGGGTTAGGGGTTAAGAGTTAGTGGTGTAGCCGTAACCGTAACCATAACCCGCGTGCGAAGTCTTCACACCATTCAGCACACAAGTCACGCGTTTCATACGTTGTTGCTCGATAATCTGATTGATATAATCAATCATTTCTGTCGGTGTGTACTTGTAGCGACAAACGAAAATCGTCATATCGGCTATGCGGTCAAGCAGATAAGTGTCGCTAACCATAGCTACAGGAGCGGTGTCGACGATGATGTATTCGTAACGCTTCCGTAGTTCTGCGAAGAGTTCTTCCAGACGAGCCGTTTGAAGCAATTCGGAGGGGTTTGGAGGAATCGTTCCACACGGAATAATATCCAAGTTCTTATGCTCTCCGCTCGGCACAATAATATCATCCAATTGAACGGTCGGCTCGGCCAGGTAATCGGTCAAATGGCCTCTAGTATTGAGGTGGAAATAGTCGGCCAACATCGGCTTGCGAATATCCAAGCCCACCAATGCCACTTTCTTGCCCAAAATAGCAAGTGAAAGAGCCGTATTGCTCGATACGTACGACTTTCCATCGCCATTGATGCACGAGGTAACGAGTATCACAGGCGATTTGACTTCTGCGGGCAATATATAGCGCAAGTTGGTTCGAATCAGTCGGAACAGTTCGGCCGAAACAGTTGATTCGCCTTCGTGGATAGCGATGTGTGCGCCACGCGAGTTCTCTACAATCTTGCCCAAAAGCGGCGCTTTGATGCGGCGTTCGAACTCCTTCGGATCATCAATGCGATCGTTAAACAGCAGGTAGATATAGAGCAATCCCGCGGGGATAGCGAGTCCTAGGAGGATGCAAAGCATCAACAGATTACGCAGTTTCGGTTTTTGGCTCTTCAGGTCGCGTTGCGGTACGTCGAGCACCTTAGCTGGCATGGCGGTGGCAGCCAACATCAGGGCGTTCTCCTCACGTTTCTCGTAGAGGTAGAGATAGAGTTGCTCCTTGATTTGTTGCTGACGAACCACGCGGATATATTCGCGTTCTTGTTCAGGCGCATCTTTTATCTGGCGATTGAACTTAGTGTCCTGTGCTTGCAGGTTTTGCTGACGAATACGCAGACTCTCGCGCACAGAACCGATGGTCTCGATGATGTTCTGACGAATAGTGGTCAACTGAGCATCCATCTGCTCGATAACGGGGTTATCTTCGGTTGCCGTACGCAATATACGCATACGTTGCAAGAGGATGGAATTGTATTCGGAGAGACTGGACGAGAGAGATGCGTCAGTGATACCAATATTAGCAGGAATCAGACTGTTGCGCTTGGTGTCGTCGCGAAGGAACTCGTCCACATAATCCACCAGGCTGAGTTGCGTCTCTATCTCGGCCATTGAGCGTTGTTCGAGGCTAGAAGCCTGGAGAACCAACGACGATTGGGTTTTGATATCCGCTATCTTGTTCTGCTTTTTGTAGTCCGAAACAGCATTCTCCGCTTCGTTCAGTTCGTTGGTGATGATATTGAGTCGCTCGTCGATGAAAGCCGCCGTGTTGGTTGCAATCATATTCTTGTCTACCACGGCATTCATGTTGTATTGCTCGATGATTTGATTCAGCAATACTCGATCGCGCTCCGGCACGGTAGAGGTCGTAGAAAGCGTTATAACGTTCGACTCTTTCTTATGCTGCGCCACCTTGATTCGCTCGCGGTAACTCTCTACCACCAGTTCACGGCGAGCATGACCTACGCGGTAAGTGGTGTCTGTACTAAGCGGACGATTGGCGTGGATACGTATCGTTCCCGCAGTGGTCTCGATAGGCTGACTGAGATCGGCTACACGGCATGACGAACGATGCCAGAAACCCATTTTCACCTTGACGCGATAACCATTCTTCAGCGGTTTGACTTTCACCACAAAAGGTCTGGTCGTAGCATCTTTGTTGAGCTGCAGATAATCGATGGTAAGTGCGGGATTGCGGAACTCGCCTTTCCAACGCAGTCCATCGCTCTTGCTGCAATCTTCCCACAGATTGAGCGCATCGATACTCTGGTAGAGCAGTCCGCGCGACGAGAGTACCACCACCTCATCTTCCGCAGCCTGATTGCCTGTCAGACCTAGCATCGAGAAGGCTTCCATCTGGCTACCTACTCCATCTTTCGAGCGAAGCATGATACTTGCGTCCGTGGTCCATTTAGGAGTCTTGCGGAGGAAATAAGCCGTGCCGAGAAGCAGACAAACGGCTACACCGATAGCGAACCACCACCAGTGTTCCCATACCACGCGCACCAATTTGCGCAAATCTATTTCGTTAGTATTATTTTGAGCCATAATCGTTATTTTGCTTATTTAACTACAGTTACAATCACTGTCGCAGCGCTTAGTGCAGTTCCTATGATACTAACCCAAAGTCCGGAGTTGGCACTACTGATAGCACGCACTTTGTTCGGCGAAACATACACCACATCATTCTGCTGCAAATAGTAGAACGGCGAGGTATAGAGGTCTGCGCTACGCAGGTTGACGCGCTGAATCTGCAGTTTGCCATCCACTTCGCGAGTGATAAGCACGTTCTCACGGCGTCCGTAAGGTGTCAAATCGCCCGCCGCAGCCAAGGCCTCCAGGATAGTCAGTCGACCGTTATTCATCGGCACAGGACCGGGTTGAGCCACCTCACCCAAGACCGACACTTTGGCACCGGTCAGATGAACCTGAACCAACGGGTTGAGGACCTGAGTTTCCAATTGCGTTTTTATCAGATCTTCCACCTCATTGCGTTGCAATCCGGCCACTTTGAGCTGTCCGATAACAGGCAACTGAATCGTGCCATCTTCGCCAACGAGATAATACGGCAGCATGGGCGTAGTCTGCACTTGGTTGGTTCCCGGCGCGGAGAACACGGAAGTAGGCATATTATACGGCGCCACGGCTTCCTGGTCAAGCGCAGAGACAAAAATCGTCAACGCATCACCCGGACGAATAACCGTTTCACAACGAGCCTGAAATTTGGCATTAATGGAATCCTCCATCGAAGTATCCGCATCGCGCAGATAGGTCATCTGTTTCTGCGTGACACAACTGGTTCCGACAAGCGCTACAAGGGCCGTCAGAAGAAATACCTTAGTTACATTACTCATACGCATAAGGGCATATTTAGTCAAATTAGCGTGCAAAAGTACTACTTTTTTTTGATATATGCAAATATTTGCAACAAAATAACGAATCTGCCATCAAAAATAGGATTTTTGACAGACGAAGAGCGGCCTTTCGGTCGCCCTTCATCTTTCGTAGTGCTCTCGCGATTGTCTCGATAAAGTCTCGATAGCTTTTCGACCACAAATCGCGTGGGAGAGCTTATTCTACCAGCCCACCCTGGGCGTTGTAGGTCTTGCCGTTACGCTCTATGTAGAGAACACCGTCGCGGATCGTCTTTCTACTCTCAACTTTCGACTCTACACTCTCTATTCCTTGGCCTTCGTCCACATAGATGGCGTTGACGGTCAGGTCACCTTTGTAACGACGCGTGGTCTGCCAGGTCAGGTCATCCCAGCCTTCGAAACGTTTGCCCTCGTGCTTTGGAGCCTCCGGTGCTACAACTATCTCGCCGCACTCTACGTTCTCGCGCACTACAATCGGTGCGTTGGCCAGCGGGTCGAAGAACGTGATGTCGTAGAATCCGTCGCCCCAGATAGGATAGACGTGCTGTTCGCTGGTCACGTTTTCGATATTACCACCTGCCCAATCGGTAATCTCCTCACATTCGCGCGGTTCGATAGCAGCAACCTGTGCGGCCAGCACATCTTCTTCTACTGCATGTCCGTGCTGCACTTTCGTGAAGCCAACATTGGTGGTCTGTGCCTCTGCATCCTCTTGCGTCTCGTGGAAATAAACTTTGTAAATAGGCAGGTCTTGCGGCGTATAACGAGCGGTGTAGATAGTATCGCCCAGATTAACCACCGTCGTATCCCATGCATTCGCGAAGATATACATAAAGTCGTAGGTATAGTAAGGTTCGACCTCGGTCGGAATGATTGCCGGACGGCTACCTTGTTGAACTTGTTGCGGTTGAATGATGTTATTGCCGTTATGGTCGCGGAAACTGACTGTCCAACCCTCTATCGGACGCAAATCGAGCATATTCCACTTTTCGTCAGCCTTATAGGTTGCTATTCCAGCTTTCGGAACGAAGTATTTAACATCTTCCGGAGTCGGAGTATTGCCATATTGTTTAAGGGAGCTGGATGTATATGCACGCAGCCACGACGCATCCTCTTCTGTTTCCACCTCGTACGCATTATAAACCACAGGAGGCGTAACGGCTTTAATGGTGCAAGTCTCCAACAATGCACACTGATATATTACTCCGGAACTCAGAGCTTCCACTGTGGAAGGGATGGAAATATTTTTGCATGCAGGTATAGCACTACCACCGACTACGATACGCGTGCCTTCCTTAACCTCAATGTCTTGACTATTCGGAAGGTCAATCGCTATATCGCCCATATAACGGTATCCATGCTCTTCTTGGAAATAATCAGAATTACTCCGAATAGGTGACGACGATGCCCACTGAATACGTCCCATGCGCTCAATGTTAGATGGATTCCAGTCTACGATTTCTTCCAATTTATTATTGAAGGAGAAGACACCGTATTCTATGTATTTGACTGAACTTGGAATAGTGATAGATTTTAGTTCATACAAGTAAGCAAAATTATACCTTCCAAGATTTTCCAGTTTGTTTGGAATATTCACCTCTTTCACACCCGTCAATTCATCAACTCCTAAAGCATCTATTTTAGTGATAGTATTTGGCAGATGTAGTGCTGTTACACTATTACAAGTCCAGAATGCATATTGAGCTACCCTAACCACTTCAAATTTCTCATCGAAATAAACCGCAGAGTCCGGAATCGTCACTACGCCGGAAGTATATTTGTCAATGGCATTGGGTCTTGTACCTGTACTGTAGTCGCCCACCTGTACCGTCATGTTACCTGCTTCTTTGGTCAGGACCTTATAAGTTACACTTACGCCTTCTACGGTGTTGGCGGTGAATGTATCGCCTACACCAATATTCTTCTTCACGTTAGCCAAGATGAGGGTGTCGCTTGTAACTTCGCAAGTAGTTGTCAGTTCAGTCGAACCGTTGTTCCAATTGACGAACGTATAACCTTCCGGCACATCGCTCAGCGTTACCGTCACCGCGTTGCAATCGGTTGTGTCCGTGATGGCAACGGTGCCCTGCGTTGTGCTCACTGCATACACGTTCCACTGAAGTTGTTCGGTCATTGATTGAACGCTCGCAAATTCTCCTTCCGTTCCCGCGTAATTTCCGGTAGTATAGTACTCCGTCAATCCGCAACCCAGCACTACATCTCCGCTCGGTGAGTTGCGGGAATCATGATATTCAAAGTCGATTTTGCTATTGATGTATAAGGTTCCCTTGAAATCACTCATACTGCCATATATTGCGCTGGTAACTGTCGAAGGAATATGAATTTCTGCGTCCGCGCCCAGCCCGAACGGAAGGGATATCAGTTTTGTTACATCGCTTGTAAAGAGGCAACCACGCATGGCGACGAAATGGCCACCCGGCTCACACGACATACCTATCGCGTGGTCGAACAAACCGGTTTGACTGGAGATTTGGGTCACTGACGCCGGAATATGTACCCATTCTATATTCGAGCCAAGGAATGTCCATGGACCAATAATTTTGATTTTCTTGAAGTCTATGCTCGTCAACAACGGGCAATTGTCAAAAGCGTAATCGTATAGCTCTTCCACGACGTCACTAAAGATGACTTCTTGCAGAGCCGTACAATTTCGGAAAGCAGCTCTCGGAATGAGTGTAATGTGCTTATTGTCCGAGAAATCGATTGAAGTTAATTGGTCGCAATCGTTGAAAGCGCTCATGCACATGGTTGTCACTGCGTACTTGTTGCCAAACCAATCTTCTACGCTATCCGGAACAACAAACGCGCCAATCGGATCATGCTCCGTGGATGTCCAATGCCAATAATAATCCAGCGAACCTTCGTGAACGAGTTCTGCCTCATGGCCATCCACACTGGTTATCTTATAAACCCAAGTCTGTCCTTTGTATGTATAGCGAATCGTGTCACCGTATTCCGGCTCACGCATGAAAACAATCGGGTCGGTATTTCCGTCGGGGCGATTAACGCCATAACTGCCGGAATTGCCATTAAACGAATCGGTTACCTCCGCTCCTTCCGGCTCGACAAGCGTGCATTTTTTAAGCGTCAAACCATACAATCCACCAAATGCCCAACTATCTTCATCATGAATCTCAAGATTGGTTCTGTCGAGAGTCAAAACACCGGATTTGCCATTAGTACCCACTTTGCCCTTCTCTACATCTACTATCATGTTCTCGATGGAAACAGTAGTAGGCAAGAACATAGCATAATCGGCGGTGCCTTTCAAAATCAACATACTGCCACGATTAACACCAAGGATTCGAAGACGACTATTGGTATGTGCTCCTTCCGTCAGAATAATTCTGGAATACCAACTGCTAGTTGTTTCAAGCGTGGCAGAACCATAAACCCTGAAGATTACTTCTTTGCCCTCCACATTAGCCGAGTCGGTCAGCGTGATGATTGGACTCACATTGGACTTGAGACTCACATAGCCAAAAGTTAGAACGTGATTAACAGAATCGTAATCGATGCTACCCGACACAGTGGTATTGGGCAGACGATTCAACGAATCCACAATTCCGGCGTCTATTACGTCCTTGGTGATGGTGACTCCACAGATTGTAAACTCACCTGACGCGAAAGCCGTTAATGTCATTGCTGCAACTAGCAGCGTAGTAAAAATTTTCTTCATAATCTATGTCGATTTTTAAGATGTTTGTTCCTGTTGTTAATCTTTTCAAGCGGGCTTCACCTGCTCTCACAAAAAATCGCACAAAGATACAACTTTTTTTTCATATATGCAAATTTTTTTTCAGACTTTTACGAATTTAAGCACCTTCAAATGTACCTTTCGGAAATATAGACAAAAGAAAAACTTTCTTCCCCCACACCCCTTATTATTTAAAAGAAAATGTGCCTAGTCTAGTCTGTCCTGTCCGTCCTTTCAGTCCGTCCAGTCCAGACTTACAACATCCCCTATAATCCCCTTCATGGGACAGGACGGACTACAGACAGCGGACTGGACATTTTTTTAATATTTTTAGGGGCTGTCAAAAAGTGAATATTTATATATACTATGTATATATGGTCATTTTACTAACGAGACAATATCGAGACGATTACCTGACAATCACGTGATTTTTTCCTTTCTGATGGAAAAAATAACACCCAAAATTTGTATATGTCAAAAAAAAGTTGTACTTTTGCAGCCGCAAAAGTCAGTATAGAGCGCCAATGGCGCGTTTGAGTTAAAGGTAAAAGGTTAAAGATTATGAGTCACAGATTACAAGTAATAGTATGTTTATTGTGCTGCGCCATGTTTGCGTATGGGGTGCTACCGAGTGTTGAACTGAAAGATGTGAACGGCAAGACGGTGAGGACGGAGACGCTGGCAAGCACAGGCAAGCCGGTGATTATCTCATTCTTCGCGACGTGGTGTAAGCCGTGCATGCGCGAGCTAAAAGCGATAGATGAACTATACGCGGACTGGCAAGAAGAGACGGGCGTAGAGATGTATATCGTTTCGATTGACCAAGGCCAGGACACGAAGAAAGTGAAGCCTCTGGTGGACGGTTTCGGTTGGGAATACCATGTATTGCTTGACCCGAACGGAGCATTCAAACGTGCAATGAACGTGCAAAGCGTCCCGCACATATTCGTGATAGACAGCAAGGGGAAAACGGTATATAACCACATGGGATACACCGATGGCGATGAGACGGAGGTGAGGAAATATCTACGTTAAAGGTGAAAAGTTACAGGTTACACGTAATAGGGCTTTTTGTTATCTTTGCTCTTTCGTCCATATGGGCGCAAGACACGGTATATGTGAGCGGGAGCATCCAACATAACGGTTTGTTTCCGACAGTAGACGTGTCGGGTGTACGTGTTGCCCCTCGTGCCGATTGGGCAAAAATAGACCACCTAAGCAACAACTATCTTGACCTTTCCGTTCATTGGCTACATTCAGACAGCAACAAATTAGGCTTTCGTGGGCTCCAAGCCGATACACGACTGGAGATGAACCAATGGCCGTTGCTGGGTTATGAAACAGAGTTTGCGGGTCATGGTGTGGGGCGGCTGAGTCTGACAGCGGATTTCGTTTGGGGCCAAGTGAACGTAGGTGACATCTATGGCCAGTTCGGTTCGGGCATCATACTGAACCTATACGAGAACCGCGATTTAGGAATAGACAATTCGCTCCGCGGAGCCAAGATAGACGTGACGCCATATAAAGGCATTCATCTGACGTTAGTGGGCGGCAAGCAGAGACGCTACTGGAACTGCTACGAAGACGGAGCATGGGGCTGGAACTATACGCGTGACGCGGCGATGGGGGCAGATGTCGAACTTAGCCTGAGCGAATGGGCACCTTTGCTTCAAGATCGCGGTGTGGACATCCTATTCGGCGGCAGTTACGTGAGCCGATACGAAGCCAAGGACACCATACTGACCATCCGGAACGGCAGTACATACATGTACAACCTGCCGCGGTGGGTAGGAGCCGGAGATGTGCGTGCCGAAGTGCAGGGACACGGCTGGGATGCACTGGTGGAATATGCCTACAAAGCCAACGACCCGAGTACGGAGAATGGCTACAGTTACCGTCCGGGGCAAGCATTGCTGCTATCGCTTAGTTACTCACAGAAAGGGCTGTCGGTGCTGGCACAAGTAAAACGTTCGGAGAATATGTCGTTTCGTTCTGCCCGCAAGCAGACAGGAATCAACGGGCGTTTGAACCTGCTACCGGTCTTTACTCCGCAGAACACGTATATCCTGCCTGCCCTATATCCCTATACCACCCAATATATCGGCGGCGAATGGGCCTTTCAGGCGGAGGTGTGTTATACATGGCCGCGCCGAACGAAGATGGGCGGACGCTACGGCACCACGATGAAACTGAGTGCGGCACACGTGCAGGGATTAGCCGGAGAAGGCAGTTGGATGGTCAAGCCCGGCGCTGCGGGAGTCTATTACACCGACGTGCATTGGGAGTTGCAGAAAAAGATAACCAAGCGTTGGTCCACCAACGCCATGCTGCTCTACATCGGCTATAACCAGACAGTTATCGAAGGAGACGGTGTGACCGTTCATTCCGGAGCTGCCATTTGGGAGAATAAAGTACAGATAACGGATCAGGTGGCGCTACGCAACGAACTACAGTACCTCTACACTCGCCAGGATGCCGGTCAATGGGTGTTTGCTCTGCTGGAGTTAAACCTCTGGCATTGCTTGACACTAAGCGGGCAATGGGAATACAACATAGGCGGAGCAGTGAACGAGACTAAAGAGCATTACTATGCCGCGGAAGCCGTTTATACGCATGGAGCGCATCGGCTGTCGATGGGCTACTGCAAAACAAGCGGAGGATATAACTGCTCGGGCGGTGTTTGCCGCTATGAACCGCAGCAGGAAGGGGTAAAAATGAGCTATGGATTCACATGGTAATAAGGGCTATGGATTATAAGTTATGGGTTATAGGATTTCTGGCGCTGCTACTGGCGAGCTGTGAAGTTATCGGCGAGAACGAACGCCTGATAGCACTGCCACTGCCGGAGGACACCACGGGGCGTAAGCATGTGTTGATTGAATACACGGGGTTCCGTTGCGTCAATTGTCCCAAAGCGGCAGAGGCGGCAGAGGTACTAAAAGAGACCTACGGAGAGCGGCTGATTGTCGTTAGCATGCATCCGGCTAGTAATCCATTCACACAGGGCAAATACGACTATACCTGCAATGCAGCGGATGTGTATTACCAGTATATGGGCGGTACGGCTACCACGCCGTTCCCGACAGGCAATGTAGATTTCGAACCAAGTGAAAAAGGGTTCTTGCACGACTTCAGCGAATGGCCTACGCTGGTAGCACAGCAGATGGTTCTGCCGGCACAAGGCAAAATCATACGGCGCCTAACATGGCTGGTAGAAGACAGCGTACCGGGAGTACAGGCCATGCCGGACGGAAGCGTGAATACACAATACTATCACCGCCATATGTTGCGTGGTGCTATAGGGGAGCCATGGGGCGAAGAGACAAGCGATTATACGCTGCCTGATACATTGCCGCAGCCCCTCACACTACCAGAAAACTGCAATCCGGAACATTGCGCGATAGTCTATGTCTTGATGGACGAAAATAACATTATTGTAAATGCAAAAGAAGTGAAACTATGAAAAAGATATTTATCCTATTGGCAGCCACGCTGGCTGTTTGTATCAATGCCAATGCACTGATTGTGAGTGTCCAAGGGTACGGCGAAGTGCCGACCGAAGGTATGGACATAGAGATTACAGAAGGTGAGGAGGACGAGTTGACAGGCGATTACACTATGGAAGTACAAGGAACCTTGTTAACTTCTGCTGCGCAGATTAAAGTCTTGATTGTTCGCTCGGATAATGGCCTTTCTGATGAGTTCTGCTGTGGTAGCAATTGCACGGCAGGCGATGGAACGCAAAATGAAGAAAAGACCTTCAACATGAACGGACCTACTAACTGGTACGCACATTACACTCCTCAACCGAATTCGTATGCCGTTATCCGGTTCGCTTTTGACGATGGAGAAGAACAACGCGAAGTGAGAGTGGTCTTTAACAATCTCGCAGAAGGAATAGAGCCGGTACAAAGCGAGAAGGGACAAAATACCAAAGTACTGCGTGACGGACAACTGGTTATCCGTTGCAACAATAGTGAATATTCCATTGACGGAAAGCAATTATAATTAATCAAAAACAATATTCGTATGAAAAAGTCTGTTTTATTTTTAGCCGCTTGCGGTTTGTTAACATGGGTCATGACGGCTTGCGAGCCGAAAGAAGAGCCAATTCCTGATTCATTCCCGAAGAAAAACCTGATTGAAGAGTTCACCGGTCAGGGTTGCGGTTATTGTCCCTACGGAATGGACTGTGTACATGATTTCATCAAGAATGACCCCAACTGGATTGTCGTGTTGCATCACTACGGCTATCAGGCCGACCATTTTTCCGTTGCCGGCAGTAAAAAAATCACCAATAAGTTACGTGTGGATGGCGCTCCTTCTATCACTGTTAATCGTGGCGAGACTAGTTATATTAATGACAACAACAAGAAACAAAATGATGTTGTTTTCCACCCTGCCTATCTTGAAACAACAGACAAATCGCAGTTCGAAAAGAACACCTATGCCTCTGTGGTCATAGAAAACAAATATGACGCCGATATGGGTATGGTGCAGATACACGTGAGCGGCGCTATTTGCAAAACAGATTATCCTGCGCTAAAACTGACTGTTCTCATAAAAGAATCAGGCATGATTGATACCCAGCAAGACTATCTTGGATCGTATGAGGGCTGGAAAGAGTTCCGTCATGCCAACGCAGTACGCGAATTCGTTACCGAGCCAATGGGAGATGAATTGACGATTGATGAGAACAGACGCTATTCCGTTTACTACAACGTCTATCTGGATGACAAATGGGTTCCTGAGAATTGTGCTGTGGTGGCTTTCTTGAGCGAAGATTTCAAGCCTGTTGTACAAGCCGAATGGGCTCCGGTGGTTGCCGGCAGCAAAGGCGGTTCGGATATCCTGCACGGAGGTATAACTCCTGTGCCTGTTCCCGATTATTACCCGGAGCCGGGAGCAGACGTGTCGCCTAAAACATACTCAGGTGCAGATGCTGACACAGTGAGTATCGCCAGTGCCTATTACGCTGACTACGAAGGTTTTAGATTGTGGCAGATACAAGCATACGACCGTAACAATGCTGTGACCGTAAACAAGACAACATGCGTACCCTTCGCCAATCTATACTTGTTTACAAGTCTCAGTGACTCAAATATCCCCGTCGGCACATACGAATTTGGAAGTACTCCAGAGCCTGGAAAAGCCTATGCAGGCTACCGTGATGACGAACATATGGAAATTGACGGTTCTATGTTCTATTATGTCTCAAAGAGTTATCTGCAACAAGGTTATCTGGTGCCAGAAGCCCAGTGGCTGATTGCGGACGGCGCTATAGAGATTACTGCTTCAGGATGGGTTTTAACAGGGCATGCGCGTAATGGTTCTGAGATACGATTGGTCGGTAGTACTCCTATCAAAAAAGGAATTCGTTCAGCTCTCCCAAAGAAGGGGCAACAACCGAATACAGTCGCAAAAAATCTCGAAGATTAAAAAATAATTTGTTTATTTGAAAAAAAAAGTTGTACTTTTGCAGTCGCAAAAGTTAGTTATGACACAACAAGAGTTACAAGCCATTAAATTGAGGTTCGGCATCATTGGCCAGAATGCCTTGCTCAACCGAGGGATAGAGATAGCTGTGCAGGTTGCACGGACGGACCTGAGCGTGCTGATTACCGGTGAGTCGGGTGTCGGCAAAGAGCATTTTCCGAAGATCATCCACGCCTACTCCGCCCGCAAACATGGGCCATATTTCGCTGTCAACTGTGGGGCTATTCCTGAGGGAACGATCGATAGCGAACTTTTTGGACACGAGAAAGGTGCCTTCACCGATGCCAAGAACGAGCATAAGGGTTATTTTGAGATAGCAGACGGAGGTACGCTCTTTCTCGACGAAGTGGGTGAATTGCCACTCCAGACACAGGTGCGTTTGCTGCGTGTCCTGGAGACCGGCGAATATATGCGTATGGGTTCGGCGCAAGTCCGCAAGACCAACGTACGAGTGGTAGCTGCCACCAACCTGAACATGCGTCAGGCCATTGACGACGGGCGTTTCCGCGAAGACCTCTACTATCGTCTCAACACCGTAGAAATCAGGGTTCCCGCCCTACGTGAACGCAAGGAAGATATACCATTGCTCTTCCGTAAGTTTGCCGTAGATTTCTGCAACCGCTACCAGATGCCGCCTCTCTCGCTCAACGAGGAAGCCACGCAACTGTTGCAAGCCGCCTACTGGCGAGGAAATATTCGTCAACTCAAAAATCTGGCCGAGCAGATTGCTGTCATTGAGATGGACCACCAGATCAATGCCGAGACACTACGCAAATACCTTCCTAAAGAAGAAAATCAGCAGAGCATCGTTCTGCGTAATCCGTCGGAGCAAATCAACGGGAAAGACTATTCACAGGAAATCAGCATTCTCTACAACATGCTCGTTAAAACCCAACAAGAGTTGCGCGAATTGCGAGAAAGCCTACCCAACCCCTCCCTAAAGGGAGGGCAACAAGGGCAGCCCACTTCCTTCCCTTCAGGGGAGGACCGAGGAGAGGCTTCGCGGTTAGAGGCGAGAGAAGTCATTGACGCAGAGGCAGAAGTGATAGGCAGTAGGCGCATCGAGGATGCCAACAAAGAGCTGATTCGCACCACCCTGGAGCAATGCGAAGGCAATAGGAAAATGGCCGCTGAGCGACTTGGCATAAGCGAGAGAACACTCTATCGCAAAATTAAGGAATATGACCTTTAAGCACTACATATTACTCCTGTGCATCGCGCTTTGCGCCACTTCTTGTAGCATTAGTTTCAAGATGAACGGGGCCAATATTGACTACCAGACCACCCACTCTATCTCGATAGCCGATTTCCCCAACAATGCGCCAATGGTCAACCCTACGCTTAGCAACAACCTCAGCGAAGGCATACGCGACCTCTATCAGCGTCAAACACGACTTGAGATTCTGCGTCGTGGAGGTGACCTTGAACTCGAAGGCGAGATTGTCGGATACGAACTCTCCCAAGGCGCTATCTCTACCGATAGCTACGCTTCAGAGAGCAAACTGACTATCCGCGTAACCGTTCGTTTCACCAACAATGTCCATCCCGAAGAGTCCTTCGAAAAGACCTATTCGGCCTATCAGACCTTCGATGCAAGCAAGTTGTTGAACGATGTTCAGGACGAACTCTGCGCCACAATGATTACCGAAATTGCAGAGAATATATACAACGATACAGTGGCAAAGTGGTAATTTTTTGCTAAATATTTGCATATATGCAAAATTTATAGTACCTTTGCAGCCGATTTTTGAATAAACAAAACTAAAACATCAATAACAATGTACGTATTTATTACTATTCTTATCGTCATTGCAGCTATTCTGCTGATCCTGTTGGTTCTGGTTCAGAACAGCAAGGGAGGAGGTCTCGCCTCCGGTTTCTCGAGCGGTAACCAAGTGATGGGTGCTCCCCGCACTACCGATTTCCTTGAGAAAACCACGTGGACGCTGATTGCTCTGATTGTTGCCTTCAGCATCGCTGCTGTTGGTTTCGGCAAAGCACACCACGGCAACGAGCAGCAATCTGCTATCCAGGTAGAAGAGACAGCCGCTCCTGTTCAGGAGCAACCTGCCGCTGAGCTGCCTGCTGAGCCCGCTGAATAATCAGCCCGCCAACAATCTGAGAGGTTAGACCTAAGCTGCTAACCCACAACAAAAATCCCGACCGCTTTGGCCGGGATTTCTGTTTCTATTTACTAGACGATTACTCGTCTTCCATTCCATTGAGCGCAGCCTCAGCAGCCTCGCGAGCGGCTTGGATAGCTGCATACTCTTCCTGGTTGTGAACCGAGAGACGTGCGAACTCGCGCAGACCGGTTCCGGCAGGAATCTGGTTACCGCAGATCACGTTCTCCTTCATTCCTTCCAGATAGTCTACTTTGCCGCGAATTGCAGCCTCGTTGAGCACCTTGGTGGTCTCCTGGAACGAAGCAGCCGACATAAACGACTTGGTTCCCAGAGCGGCGCGAGTGATACCTTGCAGAATCTGCTTAGCGGTTGCGCACTCAGCATCACGAGCTACAACGAGCTTCTTGTCGCGACGACGCAGCGAGGAGTTCTCATCGTGCAGACGACGCGCGGTAACGATTTGGCCTTCGCGAAGTACTTCGCTATCACCGGCATCGGTTACTACCTTGCGGCCCCAGATACGATCGTTCTCGTCCAGGAAGTCCATCTTATCGACTACATCACCCTCCAGGAAGCGTGTATCACCGGCTTCAACGATTTCTACCTTACGCATCATCTGGCGAACGATAATCTCAAAGTGCTTATCGTTGATTTCCACGTGCTGCATACGATATACGGCCTGAGCCTCGTTGACGATATAGTCTTGTACAGCGGTCGGACCTTGGATAGCCAAGATATCCTCAGGAGTGATAGCTCCGTCAGACAGTGCAACACCTGCGCGTACATAGTCACCTTCCTGTACCAGGATTTGCTTACTCAGAGGAATCAGATAAGCCTTCTGCTCACCCAGTTTGCTCGTTACGAACAACTCACGGTTACCACGTTTGATCTTACCGAACGAGATCTCACCATCGATTTCTGCTACTACGGCAGGGTTAGACGGGTTACGAGCCTCGAACAGCTCTGTGATACGTGGCAGACCCGAGGTGATATCACCGCCCGAGTTAGATACGCGAGCCATCGAGAACAATACGTCACCAACCTCAACTTGTTCGCCATCTGCATGCATCAGGTTAGCCTTTACAGGCAAGTTGTAGGTACGCAGCACATTGCCCTCCTTGTCCAGGATGTGAGCCTGTGGCATCTTCGTCTTATCTTTGGTATCGGTGATGTAAACCTCACGCTTACCGGTCATTTCGTCCACTTCGGTCTTACAGGTTACGCCCTCTATCACGTCTTCGTAACGGATACGACCGTCTTGCTCGATGATGAGCGAAGTACGATACGGATCCCATTCGCAGACTAGGGTTCCCTTGGTATATTTCTGACCAGGAGTGATATAGAGTTTCGATCCGTAAGGAATTGGGAAGTTGCTCAGTACTACGCCTGTCTTCTCATCCTTGAGCAGCAGTTCGTTCAAACGGCTAACAACCAATACGGTGCCATTGGCCGTTGTGATAGTACGGAGTTCCTCAATTTCTACGATTCCATCACGAGTCAATTCGTATTTGCTCTGCGAACCACCTGTTCCGGCCAAACCTCCCGCGTGGAAGGTACGCAGTGTCAACTGAGTACCAGGCTCACCGATGGCCTGAGCAGCGATAACGCCGACAGCCTCACCACGTTGAACCATCTTACGCGATGCCAGGTTACGACCGTAACACTTAGCGCAGACACCCTTCTTGCTCTCGCAAGTCAAGACAGAACGAATCTCTACTTCCTCTATTCCGGCTGCTTCGATAGCCTCGCATTGGTCTTCGCGAATCTCTTCGCCCGCTGCAACTATCAACTTGCCTTCGTTATCCAGAATATCGTGAACCGATACACGGCCCAGGATACGCGATGTCAACGATGCCTGTACTTGTCCGTACGAGTCCTTGATAGCTCTTGCTGTCAGACCACGCAACGTACCACAGTCGTCCTCGTTGATGATTACGTCGTGCGATACATCCACCAGACGACGAGTCAGGTAACCGGCATCGGCCGTCTTCAATGCGGTATCGGCCAAACCCTTACGAGCACCGTGAGTAGAGATGAAGTACTCTAGCACGGACATACCCTCTTTGAAGTTTGCCAACACAGGGTTCTCGATTTCTGCACGTGGGTCAGTAGATCCCGCTCTTTGCGGCTTAGCCATGATACCACGGATACCGGCCAACTGCTTGATCTGTTTCTCATCACCACGGGCACCGGAATCCATCATCATGTATACGGAGTTGAAGCCTTGGTCAGCACTCTTCATCTGACTCATCAAGATCTTCGTCATCTCGTCGTCGATAGATTTCCATGTATCGACAGTCTTGCGGTAACGCTCGTCATCGGAAACCTCACCCTCGTTGTACAGAGACATGATGTTGTCCACAGTAGCATTACCCTTCTCTATCAATGCCGGCTTCTCAGCAGGAATAATGATATCGTTCAAGTTGAAGCTCAAACCTCCGCGGAAAGCGCGATAGTAACCCAGGTCCTTGATATCGTCCAGGAACTTAGCCGTGCGAGCTACACCACAAGTCTTGATTACTTGCGAGATAATAGCCTTCACAGCACCTTTCTTCATCAGCACATTCTGGAATCCGATCTCCTCTGGCATGTAGTTGTTAACAATCACACGACCCGGAGTAGTTTGAATAATATGCTGAACAGGCTTGCCATCTACGATGTCGTTGACACGAACATTCACTTTTGCGTGAATATCTACACGACCCTCGTTCAGAGCGATGATAGCTTCGTCACCGGAATAGAAGGTGAGACCTTCGCCCTTCACGCCCTCGCGTTCCTTAGTAATATAATATAGACCCAGAATCATATCCTGAGAAGGAACGGTAATAGGATTACCATTAGCCGGATCCAGGATATTGTGCGAGCCGAGCATCAAGAGTTGAGCCTCCAGAATAGCCTCGTTGCTCAATGGCAAGTGAACAGCCATCTGGTCACCATCGAAGTCGGCGTTAAATCCGGCACAAGACAGTGGGTGCAACTGAATAGCTTTACCCTCGATCATACGCGGCTGGAAAGCCAAGATACCGTGGCGGTGCAGTGTCGGGGCACGGTTCAGCAGAACTGGGTGTCCTTCCATTACATGCTCCAGAATCTCGTAGATAACCGGTTCACGACGATCGATAATCTTCTTCGCCGACTTAACGGTCTTAACGATACCACGCTCAATGAGTTTGCGGATGATAAATGGTTTGTAGAGTTCAGCCGCCATCTCTTTAGGCAGACCGCACTCGTGCATCTTCAATTCCGGACCTACAACGATTACTGAACGAGCGGAATAGTCCACACGTTTACCGAGCAAGTTCTGACGGAAACGACCTTGTTTACCCTTCAGCGAATCCGACAGAGACTTCAGCGGACGGTTTGCATCCGACTTCATGGCCGTAGTCTTACGGCTATTGTCGAACAAACTATCTACTGCCTCTTGCAGCATACGCTTCTCGTTACGGAGAATCACATCCGGAGCCTTGATCTCCATCAGTCGTTTCAGACGGTTGTTACGAATGATAACACGACGATAGAGGTCGTTCAGGTCAGAAGTAGCGAAACGGCCACCATCCAGTGGAACCAACGGACGCAACTCTGGAGGAGTTACAGGAATTGCCTGTAGTACCATCCACTCAGGACGGTTCTTTCCTTTACTTGCGCGGAAAGCTTCTACTACTTGTAGACGCTTCAGAGCCTCCTGACGACGTTGTACCGAAGCCGACTTGTCGGCTGTCGAACGCAGTTGATAGCTCAGTTCGTCTAGATCGATAGCTGCCAGCAGGTCGTAAACGGCCTCAGCACCCATCTTTACAATTACTTTCTGAGGATCGGTATTCTCCAATTGGTCGTTGTCCTCCGGAATCAAATTGCGTACTTGTATGTACTGATCCTCATCCAGTAACATTGCGTTCTCAATTGGAATACGATTCTTGTCGGTATCGTGCTTCTCGCCGATCTCCACACCTTCCAACGCGCCGGCACGTACTACGATATATTTCTCATAGTAGATAACCGATTCGAGTTTTTTGGTAGGGATACCAAGCAGTGCAGCCATCTTCGATGGCAACGAACGCAGATACCAGATATGAGCAACAGGTACCACCAGTTTGATGTGACCCATACGCTCGCGACGTACCTTTTTCTCGGTAACTTCTACGCCACAACGCTCGCACACGATACCTTTGTAACGAATGCGTTTGTACTTACCGCAGTGACACTCATAATCCTTGGTAGGACCGAAGATACGCTCGCAGAACAAACCATCGCGTTCTGGTTTATAGGTACGATAGTTAATGGTTTCCGGTTTGAGCACTTCGCCCGAAGAGATTGCCATAATCTCATCCGGGGAGGCAAGACCAATAGAAATCTTGGTAAAACCGGTACGTTTAGTTTCTTGTTTATAAGCCATAATTCTTCAAATCTTATTCCATGTTAATACTGAGTGCCAAGCCTTGCAATTCATGCAGAAGCACGTTGAGCGATTCTGGAAGACCCGGTGTTGGGAACGGTTCGCCCTTAACGATTGCCTCGTAGGTACGAGCACGACCCGTTACATCATCTGATTTGATGGTCAAGATCTCTTGCAGAACGTGAGCTGCGCCGTGAGCCTCAAGAGCCCAAACCTCCATCTCACCGAAACGTTGACCACCGAACTGAGCCTTACCTCCAAGAGGTTGCTGAGTGATCAAACTGTACGGACCGATAGAACGAGCGTGCATCTTGTCGTCTACCATGTGACCCAGTTTCATGAAGTAGGTAACACCTACCGTTGCCATCTGGTCGAATGGTTCGCCCGACTCACCATCGTACAACTGAGTTTTACCCGCACGTGGCAGACCTGCCTTGTCGGTCCACTCATCGAGTTGCTCTAGTGTACAACCATCGAAGATAGGAGTCGAGAACTTAACGCCCAGTTCGTGACCTGCCCAACCAAGCACAGCCTCGAAGATCTGACCGATGTTCATACGAGAAGGCACACCCATCGGGTTCAATACGATATCTACCGGTGTTCCGTCTGCCAGGAACGGCATATCCTCAACGCGAACAATCTTGCTGACGATACCCTTATTACCGTGACGACCGGCCATCTTATCACCTACGCGGATCTTACGACGCTTAGCCACATAAACCTTAGCCATCTGAACAATACCGTTAGGCAGCTCGTCACCGATAGTCAGGTCGAACTTCTCGCGTTTGAGACGTGCATCCATCTCTTTGTACTTAGCGATATAGTTCATGATACACTGACTCAGCAGTTCGTTCTTGTGTGCATCAGCGGTCCAACCATCGAGCATTACAGAGAAGTAGTCGATCTCGTGCAGACGCTCTTTGGTGAAATGCTGGCCTTTAGCTACCAATTCGGTACCCAGGATATCCTTAACCGAAACAGCAGTCTTGCCATTGAGCAGCGTATAGAGTTTCTCTATCAATTGCTCACGCAGCGACTCTGCTTTGTCGCGGAACTCAACATCCATACGCTGAAGAACTTCTTTGTCTTTCAGCTTCTGGCTGCGATCCTTATTAGCCTTGGTGTAAATCTTCTTGTCAATGATGACACCATCCAACGAAGGACTAGCCTTCAGAGATGCATCTTTCACATCGCCGGCCTTGTCACCGAAGATGGCCTTCAACAGTTTCTCTTCCGGTGATGGATCGGTCTCACCCTTAGGAGTAATCTTACCAATCAGGATATCACCCGGTTGTACGTAAGCACCGATACGGATGATACCGTTCTCGTCCAGGTCTTTGGTTGCCTCTTCCGATACATTAGGTATATCAGCGGTGAACTCTTCCAGACCACGCTTGGTGTCACGTACCTCAAGTAGTTGCTCAACTACATGAACAGAAGTGTACATATCCTCACGCACGATGCGCTCGCTCAGCACGATGGCATCCTCGTAGTTGTAACCTTTCCAAGGAATATAAGCCACCTTCAGGTTCTTACCCAGAGCCAATTCTCCGCCTTGAGTAGCGTAACCCTCGGTCAGTATTTGACCTTTCGTTACACGGTCGCCCTTGCGAACGAGCGGGTGGAGGTCGATGGTTGTATTCTGGTTGGTTTTCTCAAATTTAGGCATCTTGTACTCACGCTCAGCTGATTCGAAGGAGATGAACTCTTCCTCCTCGGAGCGATCGTAACGGATACAGATTTTGTCAGCATCAACGTAGGTTACCAGACCTTCGCCTTCTGCCTGAATCTGCGTACGACTGTCGTTCACAAGCTGCTCCTCTATACCGGTTCCTACGATAGGAGCCTCAGAGGTAATCAATGGAACAGCCTGGCGCATCATGTTCGATCCCATCAATGCACGGTGAGCATCATCGTGCTCCAAGAACGGAATCAGTGCGGCAGCCACAGATGCAATCTGGCAAGGAGCCACATCCATCAAGTTAACCTCGGAAGGTGCAACGACTGGGAAGTCAGCACCCAAACGGGTCTTAACCTTATTTCGGATGAAATTACCGTCCTTAGTCAACGGGGCATTACCCTGTGCTACGACTTGCTTCTCCTCGTCTTCTGCAGACAGATAAACTACATGATCGTTGTCCAAATCAACTACGCTGTTAACCACCTTACGGTACGGAGTCTCGATGAAGCCAAGATTGTTGATCTTAGCGTAGATACACATCGAAGAGATCAAACCGATGTTCGGGCCTTCAGGAGTCTCGATCGGACAGAGACGTCCGTAGTGAGTATAGTGTACGTCACGTACCTCGAATCCGGCACGGTCACGGCTCAAACCACCAGGACCAAGGGCCGACATACGACGCTTGTGAGTGATTTCAGCCAACGGGTTCTGCTGATCCATGAACTGGCTCAGAGCGTTGGTTCCGAAGTACGAGTTGATAATCGACGAAATCGATTTAGCATTAATCAGGTCGGTCGGAGTGAAGACCTCGTTGTCGCGGACGTTCATACGCTCACGAACGGTGCGGGCCATACGAGCCAAACCAATACCAAACTGGTTGTAGAGCTGCTCACCTACGGTACGAACACGACGATTGCTCAAGTGGTCGATATCGTCCACCTCAGCATTCGAGTTGATGAGCGAAACGAGATACTTGATAATCTCGATGATATCTTCCTTGGTCAAAACACGTGTATCCTCAGGAATCGACATGTTCAGCTTACGGTTGATACGATAGCGGCCTACGTCACCCAAATCGTAACGTTTCTGCGAGAAGAACAGGTTCTGAATCATCTCACGAGCGGTAGCATCATCTGCAGGCTCGGCGTTACGCAACTGACGATAGATGTAGAGCACAGCCTCTTTCTCCGTTTTAGCAGGGTCTTTCTGCAAGGTGTTGAAGATGATGGAGAAATCGTTCTCACGCTCTTGATCCTTGTGCAGAAGAACCGACTTAGAACCGGATTCCAGGATGATGTCAATCACCTCCGGGGTCAATTCAGCCTCACGCTCTACCACAATCTGGTTACGCTCGATGGACGATACCTCACCGGTATCCTCATCTACGAAATCCTCGATAGTAGGCTTCATCACATAACCTGCCAGGCGGCGACCGATGCAAGCCTCCAGGGCCTCACGGTTGCACTTAACCTCTTCGGCCAAGTCGAAGCAGTTCAGAATCTCCTTGTCGGTCTCGAAACCGATGGCACGCAGAAGCGTGGTTACCGGCAATTTCTTCTTACGGTCGATGTAAGCATACATCACCTTGTTGATGTCGGTCGCAAACTCGATCCACGAACCGCGGAACGGGATAATACGAGCCGAATAGAGTTTTGTACCGTTGCTGTGCATCGATGTACCGAAGAATACACCCGGTGAACGGTGCAACTGACTAACGATAACGCGCTCAGCACCATTAATAACAAACGTTCCCTTTGGCGTCATGTAGGGGATGGTTCCGAGGAACACATCCGAAACAACGGTGTCGAAATCCTCATGATCAGGATCTTCACAACTCAGACGCAGTTTAGCTTTCAAAGGCACACTGTAGGTCAATCCACGCTTGATACACTCGTCGATGGTGTAGCGAGGACGATCGACGGAATAATCCAGGAATGCCAACGTAAAGCTGTTTCGGGTATCCTGAATCGGAAAGTTCTCCGAGAATACCTTGAATAATCCTTCCTTACGACGCTGCTCAGGAGTAGAATCCATCTGCAGGAATTCCTGGAAGGACTTCAGTTGGATGTCCAGAAAGTCAGGATAGGGCATATGCTGTTGCATACGCGAGAAGTTGACTCTCTGTTGTTTTTTTGTTGTAGCCATTATTTTGATGGTTGAAAAGTTGTTTAACAGAATTAAACTGTTGGTAATGAATAATTTAGAGCTAAATCAATAGGTGTAAATTTTATAGTTTTTTAACAATCACCAGCAAAGAATTACCAAATTTTTCAGTTTATTAATCATTCTGTTCTATTGAGCAGAAAAGGTTTAGACCCCCATTTATCACAGGGATCTAAACCTATTCCACTCGGATAGAGTGGTTGGTCAGAGAGGTATTACTTGAGTTCTACCTCAGCGCCTACTTCTTCGAGAGCTTTCTTCAAAGCCTCAGCAGTAGCCTTGTCAACGCCTTCCTTTACGTTAGCCGGAGCTGCGTCAACGATGTCCTTAGCCTCTTTCAGGCCAAGACCAGTTTGCTCCTTAACGGCCTTAACGACCTGGAGTTTGTTAGCACCAGCGCTCTTCAGCAATACGTCGAAAGAGGTCTTCTCCTCTGCAGCCTCAGCTGCAGCGCCACCAGCTGCAGGACCGGCAGCAACAGCAACAGCTGCTGCAGCAGGCTCAATGCCGTACTCCTCTTTGAGGATAGTAGCGAGTTCATTAACTTCCTTAACAGTAAGGTTAACAAGGGTTTCAGCAATAACTTTAAGATCTGCCATTGTCTTATAAATTTTAAAAGATTATTAAATTTCAATAAATTAGTTTGATGTGCTGATTACTCAGCTTTTTTCTCCAATGTCTGGAGTACACCGTGAATGGTGTTTTGTCCACTTTGCAGAGCCGATACGACGTTCTTAGCAGGCGATTGCAACAGAGCAACCAATTCTGCGATGAGGTCGTTCTTCGACTTAACAGTGCACAAGAACTCGAGATTTTGCTTGCCTACGTAAACAGTTTCTTCTACGTATGCAGCTTTGAGTTGTGGCTTAGCGTCTCCGGTCTTGTCGCCCTTGGTAAACTCTTTGATAAGTTTAGCAGGAGCATTTCCGGTTGCACTAAGCATGAGAGCGGTGTTGCCCTTCAGTGCAGCAAATAACTCTGCATCAACGCCCTTTTTCTCAAGAGCTTTTTGGAGCAAGGTATTCTTTGCCACAAGGAGCTTGATGTCTTGTTTGAAGCACGCACGACGCAGGTCGCTGGTCTTCGCAGCATCCAGACCCTCGATATTAACGAGGTAGAAATGCGGGAACTCAGCCAATTTAGCGCCAAGGGCTTCAATGACGAGATTTTTATCTTCCTTTTTCATACTTGTCTTTTTGTTTTTAGAGATTAAAGCGATTTGGTATCGATCTTAATACCCTGACTCATAGTGCTGGAAAGATAAACGCTCTTGATGTACTCACCTTTGGAGACAGCAGGTTTGAGGTGCTTGATAGTATCGATGAAAGCGAGTGCGTTCTCAGCGATTTTCTCAGCAGTGAAACTAACCTTACCAATAGAGGTGTGTACAATACCGAACTTGTCAACCTTGAAGTCGATCTTACCACCCTTGACCTCTTTAACGGCCTTAGCCACGTCCATGGTAACAGTACCGCTCTTTGGGTTCGGCATCAAGCCACGAGGACCCAATACGCGACCGAGGGCACCAATCTTACCCATGATCTGAGGCATAGTGATGATGACATCAATGTCAGTCCATCCACCTTTGATCTTTTCAATATACTCATCCAGACCAACATAGTCGGCACCTGCCTCTTTGGCAGCAGCCTCCTGATCCGGAGTACAGAGTGCGAGAACACGGACAACCTTACCGGTTCCGTTAGGAAGGGCAACCACGCCACGAACCATTTGGTTAGCCTTACGCGGGTCTACGCCCAGACGTACGTCAATATCTACACTTGCGTCGAACTTAGTGGTAGTGATCTCTTTAACGAGAGCAGCAGCCTCTTCGATGGTGTAGAGCTTGCCAGCTTCAATCTTTTCAGCAGCAAGCTTCTGTTTTTTTGTCAGTTTTGCCATAGTTGTTGATAATGATTGAAGTTAGATTACTTAACGACGATACCCATGCTACGAGCGGTACCTTTGACCATTTGGAGAGCGGACTCAACGGTAAAGCAGTTGAGGTCAACCATTTTGTCCTCAGCAATCTTGCGAGCCTGATCCTCGGTGATAGTAGCCACCTTGGTACGGTTCGGCTGATCGCTACCGCTCTTCACCTTAGCAGCCTCGAGGAGCTGGATAGCTACAGGAGGAGTCTTAACGATGAAGTCAAACGACTTGTCAGCATAGACGGTAATGATTACAGGCAGTACTTTGCCTGCTTTGTCTTGTGTTCTGGCATTGAACTGTTTGCAAAACTCCATAATGTTCACACCCTTAGAACCCAGAGCCGGGCCTACTGGAGGAGCAGGATTGGCAGCGCCACCCTTGATTTGGAGTTTGATAAAACCAGCAATTTCTTTAGCCATAGTTTTACGTTGTTAATAGTTTTTGGCCTGATAGCGGACTTATCGTCCTCGGCCGGTTAATAAATAATAAACTACCGAGTAGTAACTAACGACCCGTAACAGAGGTCTCCTACTCTTTTTCTACCTGATTGTAGCCTAACTCGAGAGGAGTTTGGCGATCAAAGATAGTGACAACCACTTTGAGTTTGTGCTTATCGGCACTGACTTCCTGTACAGTACCCTTGAATCCATTGAAGGGACCGTCGACCACCTTAACACTCTCACCCACGAGGAAGCTGATCTCGCTAGCGGCACGTGACTCAGACTCGCTGGCAAGGCCGACCAACTTGTTGACTTCTTCCTGCGAAACAGGATCGGGTTTGGCAGTAGATTTACCTCCACTCAAGAAACCGAGTACATTAGGGATGTTGCGCAACAGAGGGAAGCTCTCGTCGCACAAGTAGCATTCTACAAGAACGTAACCGGGGAGGAGGTTTTTCTCCTTCTCAACACGTTTACCATTCTTGACAGCTACTACTTTCTCCTTAGGAATCAATACTTGCGATACATACTCCTGGAACAAAGAGCTAGTGTGGAGAGCAGAATTGATATACTCTTCTACCTTACCCTCCTTACCGGAGATAGCACGCAGCACATACCATTGTTTTTGTTTCTCAGCCATAACTAATTCAGTTTTTCAGATTAGAGCAGACCATAAACAAAAGTCATGATTGACTCAAAACACCAGTCCATCAACCAAACGATCAGCGCCAGTATTATGGAAGCGATCAATACTATCACCGAACTCTGTGCCAATTCCTTGCGGGTAGGCCAACTGGTTTTGTGGACTAATTCGTTGTACGATTCTTTAATGACTTCTACAAACTTCATATATATAGTAGATTTTTTCTGTTAACTATTTCGCATAATAAGCCACGCCAACAATCCGGCCTTAGCGGATGCTAAAGTCAGATTGGAAGCTATGTCTGTATTTCATCCGGTGTAACAGTCCGGATTAGCACGGAAGGCAGGAATCGAACCCACATTAACGGTTTTGGAGACCGCTCTCCTACCATTGGAGGACTTCCGTAAAACGCTCGGGGCTCGATGCCCCAAGCGGTTTACTCATAAGCTGACTTATTAGTCAATGAGTTTGGTAATCTGACCAGAACCTACGGTACGGCCACCCTCACGGATAGCGAAGCGCAGACCCTCAGAGCAAGCTACCGGGTAGATCAGCTTAACGGTGATCTCCAGGTTGTCGCCCGGCATTACCATCTCAGTTCCTTCCGGCAGAGTGATCTCACCGGTAACGTCCATGGTACGGATGTAGAACTGCGGACGATAGTGGTTGTGGAACGGAGTGTGACGG
>JAEESF010000005.1:0-165793 GCA_016286205.1 Paludibacteraceae bacterium
GGCCCGGTAGCTCGTGAGCTGCGTCAAACGAACATGAAAATTATTTCTCTGGCACCTGAAGTGCTCTAATCATCTAAAACGTTACAGTAATGGCAAAATTACATATCAAAAAGGGTGATACCGTTTATGTAAACGCAGGTGCTTCGAAGGGTCAGACCGGCCGCGTGCTGGAAGTGATCGTTGACAAGCAACGCGCTATCGTAGAAGGTATCAATATGGTATCGAAGAGTACCAAGCCCAATGCAAAAAATCCGCAAGGCGGAATCGTTAAACAGGAAGCTCCCATCCATATCTCTAACCTCAACCCTGTTGAGAACGGCAAACCGGTTCGCGTTGGCCGCGTAAAGAAGGATGGCAAGCTCGTTCGTGTATCTAAAAAATCTGGTAAGGAGATCTAAGTATGAATACAGCAAGTCTTAAGCAAGATTATCAGGAGCGCATCGTGCCTATCCTGATGAAGGAGTTTAACTACACTACCATCATGCAGTGCCCGAAACTCCAGAAGATCGTTCTGAACCAAGGTTTGGGTGAAGCAGTAGCAGACAAGAAGATCATCGAGGTCGCTCTCCAAGAGATGACCGCTATCGCTGGTCAGAAAGCAGTGGCTACCGTTTCCAAGAAAGATATCGCTAACTTCAAGGTTCGTAAGCAAATGCCTATCGGTGTTCGCGTTACTCTCCGTGGTCAACAGATGTATGAGTTCCTCGAGCGTCTCGTTCGCGTAGCTCTGCCTCGTATCCGTGACTTCAAGGGTATCGACAGCAAACTCGATGGCCGTGGTAACTACACCTTGGGTATCACCGAGCAGATCATCTTCCCTGAAATTAACATTGATAACATCACCAAACTGCTGGGTATGAACATCACGTTCGTTACAACAGCTAAAACCGATGAGGAGGGCTTTGCACTCCTTCGTGAGTTTGGTTTACCATTCAAAAAGTAATTCAGACTATGGCAAAAGAATCAATGAAAGCCCGCGAGGTTAAACGTGCTAAACTTGTTGCGAAATATGCAGCGAAACGCGCACAACTCCTCAAGGATGGTGACTATGTAGGGCTGCAAGCCCTCCCGAAGAACGCTAGCCCGGTTCGTCTGCACAATCGTTGCAAAGTGACCGGTCGTCCGAAAGGATACATGCGTGCATTCGGCCTCAGCCGTATTCAATTCCGTGAGATGGCCTCCAAAGGTCTTATCCCGGGCGTAAAGAAAGCGAGCTGGTAAAATTAACATTATTAAATATTGTCCCGATAGGCGGGATTAATTTAACAACAAAACAACAATGACAGATCCAATCGCAGATTACCTGACTCGACTCAGGAATGCAATCAAAGCCGGCCACCGTGTGGTAGAAGTTCCGGCTTCGAATCTGAAGAAGGAGATCACCCGCATCTTGTTTGAGAAAGGTTATATCCTTTCCTACAAGTTTGTGGAGGATGGTCCTCAGGGCACAATCAAGATTGCCCTTAAGTATGATCCGTTGAACAAAGTCAACGCGATTAAGTGTTTGAAACGTGTATCTACCCCAGGTTTGCGTAAGTATGTAGGTTATCGCGAGATGCCGCGCGTACTCAACGGACTCGGTATCGCTATCCTTTCTACTTCGAAAGGTGTGATGACCAACAAAGAGGCTCTGGCTCAGCAACTTGGCGGCGAAGTACTTTGCTATGTTTATTAATAGAAGGAGGATTACATTATGTCAAGAATTGGAAAACTTCCTATTGCTATTCCCGCAGGCGTGACCATCACTGTCAGCCCCGAGAATGTAGTGACCGTTAAAGGTCCGAAGGGTGAGCTCAGCCAAGCTGTTGATCCTCTCATCTCTGTTAATGTAGAAGGTGCTGTATGCCACGTTACTCGTCCTAACGACGAGAAAGAGGCACGCGCAAAACATGGCCTCTATCGTGCTTTGATTCACAACATGGTAGTAGGTTGCAGCGAAGGCTATAAGAAAACACTTGAACTCGTCGGCGTTGGTTACCGTGTAGAGTTGGCTCAGCCGCAAGTACTGAACTTCTCGCTCGGTTATACTCACCCGATCTATCTCGGTTTGCCGAAAGAGGTAAAAGTAGAAACCAAATCGGAGCGTAACCAAAACCCGCTCGTAATGCTCGAGTCTTGTGACAAGCAACTCCTTGGCCAAATTTGTGCTAAGATTCGCTCGTTCCGCAAACCGGAGCCGTATAAGGGTAAAGGTATTAAGTTCCAAGGTGAAATCATTCGTCGTAAAGCTGGTAAGTCGGCTGGTAAATAATAGAAAGGAAACAAGATTATGATTAAGAAAATCGCACGTCGCCTTAAGATTAAGGCATCTATCCGCACCAAAGTGTCGGGTACAGCAGAGCGTCCTCGTCTGACCGTTTTCCGTTCTAACAGCCAGATTTACGCTCAGGTTATTGATGACTTGAAGGGTGCTACCCTGGCTAGCGCATCGTCGTTGGCAATCAAGGACAAGATGACCAAGACAGAGAAAGCCGCTGAGGTAGGTAAGCTGATTGCAGCTGCTGCTCAGAAAGCAGGCGTAACAGAAGTAGTTTTTGACCGTAACGGATACCTCTACCACGGTCGTGTTAAATCACTCGCAGACGCTGCACGTGAGGCAGGTCTCAAATTCTAATAAGTACGATTATGCAAAGAGTAAAAACAACACAAGACCTTGAGCTCAAGGAGCGTCTGGTCGCAGTCAACCGCGTAACGAAAGTTACCAAGGGTGGACGTACATTCACTTTCGCAGCTATCGTAGTTGTTGGAAATGAAGATGGTATCGTAGGCTATGGTCTGGGTAAGGCAGGTGAAGTAGCTGCAGCTATGCAGAAAGCAACTGAGGCTGCAAAGAAGAACCTGATTCAAGTGCCTGTTCTCAAGGGAACAATTCCTCACGAGCAGTTCGCTAAATTTGGTGGCTCGCAGGTGTATATCCAACCTGCTACGCACGGTACCGGAGTAAAAGCCGGTGGTGCTATGCGTGCCGTATTGGAATCGGCCGGTGTACACGACGTGTTGGCAAAATCCAAAGGTTCGTCCAACCCTCACAACCTCGTTAAAGCTACTATCCAGGCTCTCGCAGAATTGCGTGACGCTCGCACAGTAGCTCAAAACCGTGGCGTAAGTCTCTCTACAGTGTTTAATGGTTAATAAATTCTTCTACAACTATGGCAAAGATTAAAATTCAGCAAGTACGCAGCATTATCCGCTGCCCTAAGGTGCAGAAGGAAACCATGTGGGCTCTTGGTCTGCGCAAAATGAACGCAGTCGTTGAGCACGAAGCTACCCCGGCTATCCTGGGTATGGTAGAGAAGGTAAAGCACCTTGTTAAAGTTATTGACTAATCCTAAAAACGAATTTACATCATGGAATTGAATAATCTAACCCCTGCAGCTGGTTCCGTTAAGACCGCTAAGCGTGTTGGACGTGGCGCAGGTTCAGGCCTCGGTGGAACTTCCACACGTGGTCACAAGGGTGCTAAATCGCGCTCCGGTTACAGCAAGAAAATCGGTTTCGAGGGTGGTCAGATGCCTATGCAGCGTCGTCTGCCTAAGTTCGGTTTTAAGAATATCAACCGTGTGGAGTACAAAGCTATCAATCTCTCTACTCTTCAGTCTCTCGCTGAGGCTAAGAAACTGGAGAAGATTGGCCTGATTGAGCTTCATGAGGCTGGTTTCATCTCCAAGACTCAGCTCGTTAAGATTCTGGGTAATGGTACGCTGACCGCTAAACTGACGGTAGAGGCGAATGCTTTCAGCGCTAGCGCTGAGGCTGCAATCACCGCTGCCGGTGGTACTATCGTTAAAATCTAAAACTAACTTATTATGCGTTTTATCGATACAATTAAAAATATCTGGAAGATCGAAGACCTCCGCGCACGTCTGCTGACTACGGCTCTGTTCGTACTCATCTATCGTTTCGGTTCGTTCGTTGTTCTTCCCGGTATCGACCCATCCGCATTGTCTGCACTGCATAGTCAGACTGCCGGTGGTCTGATGGCGTTGTTGGATATGTTCTCTGGTGGAGCATTCTCCAATGCCTCTATCTTTGCACTCGGTATTATGCCTTACATCTCTGCATCCATCGTCATACAGCTACTCACTATTGCAGTGCCGTATTTCCAGAAGATGCAGAAGGAGGGCGAATCCGGACGTCAGAAGATGAACCAGATCACTCGTTATCTGACCGTTGCTATCCTTCTGTTCCAGGGACCTAGCTATTTGGTTAACCTGTCGGTACAGATGGCGCAAGTAGGACAGACACTCGCGATTGGTTTCAATTGGTTTACCATATCTTCTACCATCCTCCTCTGTGCGGGCTCTATGTTCGTTATGTGGTTGGGTGAGCGTATTACCGACAAGGGTATTGGTAATGGTATCTCCTTTATCATCCTTATTGGTATCATCGCTCGTCTCCCGGGAGCAGTCGTTCAGGAGTTCTCCTTGCGACTCAATGAGAATGGTGGTGGCGGACTGATGGTATTCATGATTGAGATCGTTCTCCTCCTGCTCGTGTTCGCCTTCGCTATCATGTTGGTACAAGGTACACGACGCATTCCTGTGCAGTACGCTAAGCGTATCCAAGGCAACAAGCAGTATGGTGGCGTACGTCAGTACATTCCTTTGAAGGTGAATGCAGCTAACGTAATGCCTATCATCTTTGCTCAAGCTATTATGTTTATTCCTATCGCTATCGTAGGTTTCCGTGCCAGTGGCTCGAATGCCTTCGTTCAGGCTTTCATGGATAACAATGGCTTCTGGTACAACTTTGTATTCGCACTGCTCATTATCGCCTTTACCTATTTCTACACCGCAGTCATCATCAATCCTGTTCAAATGGCAGAGAACTTGAAGGTGAACAACGGATTTATTCCGGGTGTAAAACCGGGTAAGAAGACGGCTGACTACATTGACTCTATCATGAGCCGCATCACCCTTCCGGGATCTATTCTGCTGGCTATCATCGCCGTGCTGCCTGCTTTTGCACGTCTGTTCGGTGTATCGATGAGTTTTGCTCAGTTCTTCGGAGGAACGTCGTTGCTCATCATGGTAGGTGTTATATTGGATACTTTGCAGAATATCGAGAGTCACCTTATCAATCGCCACTACGATGGCTTCTTTGAGTCAGGTATGCGTATTAAGGGACGCTCGGGTGCCATGGCCTACTAATTCGTCAGTCTTGCTAAGATGATATTTCTCAAAACAGACGAAGAGATAGAGCTCATGCGGGCTAGCAACATCCTGCTGGGTAAGACTTATGCCGAAGTGGCTAAGGCTATCCAGCCGGGTGTTACCACCGCCCAACTCGATAAAATTGCTTACGAGTTCATCATGGATAATGGAGGCCGTCCCGCGTGCCTCGGTTACGAAGGTTATCCTGCTACGCTCTGCACCTCGGTTAACGAGCAGGTGGTGCACGGAATTCCTTCCGACAAGGCAGTCCTCAAGGATGGCGACATTATCTCGATTGACTCTGTGATAGACCTTAATGGCTGGATGTCCGATAGCGCATATACTTTTCCGGTGGGGGAAGTTAGCGAGGAGGTAATGCAATTACTGCGTACCACCAAACAAGCGCTTTATCTAGGCATCGAGCAGGCTGTTACAGGACATCGTCTCGGTGACGTCTCGTTTGCTATACAGAATCACTGTGAACGCGCAGGATTTGGTGTCGTGCGTGAGTTTGTTGGGCATGGTATAGGACGCGAGATGCATGAGGAGCCTGAGGTCTGCAATTATGGTCGCCGTGGCAACGGTCTTGTGCTGAAATCAGGTATGACGCTCGCTATCGAGCCGATGATTACCTTGGGGCGCCGCAATATCCTCATCGAGGAAGACGGATGGACCGCTCGCACGATTGACCGCAAACCGGCTGCACACTACGAACTGTCTGTATGTGTGCGCAACGGCAAGGCTGATATTTTATCGACATTTGATTATATCCAAGAAGTTTTGGGAGACAAATTCATCTAAAAATCAATAAGTATGGCAAAACAAGACAGCATTGAGGTAGACGGAACAGTTGTTGAGGCATTATCCAACGCCATGTTCCGCGTGCAACTCGAGAACGGACCGCTCATCATCGCTCACATCTCCGGTAAGATGCGCATGCATTATATCAAGATTCTTGCCGGTGATCGAGTTAAGGTGGAAATGAGTCCGTATGACCTGACAAAAGGACGAATCTCGTTCCGCTACAAGTAAGTATTAACAAACCTATTAAACTCTATTACTTTTATGAAGGTTAGAGCATCAATCAAGAAGCGCAATGCAGACTGCAAGATTGTACGTCGCAAAGGGCACTTGTATGTAATCAACAAGAAGGATCCTAAAATGAAGATGCGTCAAGGATAAGCGTAATCTTTAATTAGTATCAATTTCTTCTTTTAAACCAATTTTTATTAAACAAAATTATCCTTAGTTTTTAATTATGGCTATAAGAATTGTCGGTGTAGATATACCGCAAAACAAATGTGGCGAAGTCAGCTTGACTTATATCTACGGAATAGGTCGTTCAAGCGCAAAGAAAATTCTCGCTGAGGCAGGCGTAGACCCAAGCATTAAAGTAGAGAATTGGACGGATGACCAAGCAGCTAAAATCCGTGAGATCATCGGTGCTAAATTTAAAGTAGAAGGTGATCTCCGTTCGGAAACCCAACTTAACATCAAACGTTTGATGGATATAGGTTGCTACCGTGGCGTACGCCATCGTATCGGTCTTCCTGTACGTGGTCAGAGTACCAAGAACAACGCACGTACGCGCAAAGGAAAGAAGAAAACTGTTGCCAACAAGAAGAAAGCAACGAAGTAATCTAGTTATTAATTCAAATTATCATCAAACGTTATGGCAAAAAAAACAATTGCAGCTAAGAAGCGCGTAGTGAAGATTGACGGCGTAGGCCAGCTTCACGTCATGTCTTCTTTCAATAATGTTATCGTTACTGTTGCTAACGGCGATGGTCAGGTTATCAGCTGGTCTTCAGCAGGTAAGCAAGGCTTCCGTGGCAGCAAAAAGAATACTCCGTACGCAGCACAAATGGCAGCAGCTGATTGCTGCAAGGTTGCTTTCGACCTTGGTCTGCGTAAAGTAAAAGCATACGTTAAGGGTCCCGGTCAGGGACGCGAGTCGGCTATCCGTGCTTGCGTGGCAGCCGGTATTGACGTAACCGAGATTATCGACGTTACTCCGATGCCGCACAATGGTTGTCGTCCTCCGAAACGTCGTCGCGTATAATAGTGTTTAACCCTTTAACGTAAATTAACTATGGCAAGATATATTGGCCCAAAATCACGTATAGCCCGCCGTTTTGGTGAGGCCATCTTCGGAGAAGATAAAGTCCTAGCTAAGCGTCCTTACGCTCCTGGACAGCACGGTGTTAACCGTCGTAAGAAAAACTCTGAGTACGGTACTCAGTTGGCTGAGAAGCAGAAAGCTAAATATACCTACGGTGTATTGGAGCGTCAGTTCCGTCTGCTCTTCGCTAAGGCTGCTCGTACCAAAGGTATTACCGGTGAGATTCTTCTCCAACTTCTCGAGTGCCGTCTGGATAACGTCGTTTATCGTCTCGGTATAGCTCCTACTCGTGCTGCTGCACGCCAGTTAGTTAGCCACCGTCACATCACTGTTGACGGTAAGGTGGTTAACATCCCTTCTTACTCGGTTAAGCCGGGTCAGGTAGTGGCTGTTCGCGAGAAAGCTAAATCTCTCGAGGTAATCAGTGAATCGCTTCAAGGCTTCAACCACGCTAAATACAATTGGTTGGAGTGGAACGAGGCTGACAAAGCCGGAAAATTGCTCAATGTTCCTGCACGTGCAGACATTCCTGAGAACATCAAGGAGCAATTAATCGTCGAGTTGTATTCTAAATAATCATTAAATTCATGGCAATATTAAATTTCATTAAACCTGACAAGGTTATCATGTTGGATTCGAGTGCGAACAAAGGTATCTTTGAATTTCGCCCACTCGAGCCAGGTTACGGAATAACGATTGGCAATGCTATCCGTCGTGTGCTGCTCGGCAGCTTGGAGGGATATGCTATCTGCTCTATCAAAATCAGTGGTATTGATCATGAATTTGCCACTATTCCGGGCGTAATCACTGATGTAACCAACCTTATCTTAAATCTCAAACAAGTTCGTTTCATCCGTAAGGAGGGAATCGAGGCAGAGACCGAGTCTATCCGTCTCCACGTACACGGTGCTACCGCTTTCCGCGCAGGAGAGTTCAACACTGTGCTGCAGAATTTCGAGGTGCTGAACCCTGAACTGCAACTGGCCGAGATGGACAAATCTGCTGATTTTGAGATTGAGTTGAATATCAACAAGGGACGCGGCTATGTTCCTGGTGATGAGAATCGCAAGAAGGACGATCCAATCGGCACTCTCGCTATCGACTCTATCTACACTCCGATCCGCAACGTCATGATTGCTGTTGATCAGTATCGTGTAGAGCAGCGTACCGACTACGAGAAGCTGACTCTTGAGATTACCACCGACGGTTCTATCACTCCGCAACAGGCCCTGACTGAGGCTGCTAAGATCCTGATCTATCACTTCATGCTCTTCTCCGACGAGCGCATCGTTCTGGAGGAAGAGACCAAGAAGCACAGCAATGCCTTGGACGAGGAGATTCTCCGCATGCGTCAGTTGCTGAACCAGAAGTTGCAAGACATGGACCTGAGTGTTCGTGCCCTCAACTGCCTGAAGGCTGCTGAGGTAGAAACCCTTGGCGAGTTGGTTAAATATCACCGCGCTGACCTCTTGAAGTTCCGCAATTTCGGTAAGAAATCTCTCACCGAGTTGGACGAGCTGCTCGAGCGTAACGGTTTAGCTTTCGGAATGGATATCTCGCGCTACCGTGCGCTGGATTAATCCTGTAAACATTAATCTTTAAACATCAAATTATTATGCGTCATAATAAAAAATTCAACCACCTTAGCCGCAAAGCTAACCACCGTGCTGCTATGCTCAGCAACATGGCTTGCTCGCTGATTCAACACAAGCGTATCAGCACTACGTTGGCCAAGGCGAAGGCTCTCCGCATCTACGTAGAGCCTATCCTCACTCGTGCTAAAGAGGATAATATGAACAACCGTCGTTTGGCTTTCAGCCTGCTCAAACAGAAAGAGGTCGTTACCGAACTCTTCCAGAATGTAAGTGAGAAGATTGCTAACCGTCCGGGTGGCTACACTCGTATTCTTCGTACCGGTTATCGTCTGGGCGATGCAGCTGAGATGTGTATCATCGAATTGGTTGACTACAACGAGAATATGTTGAAGGATACCAAGAAGGCCGCTAAGAAAACTACTCGCCGTGCCGGCAAAAAGACTGCTAAAGAAGAAGCTGCTGCTGTAGAAGAGGCTCCAATCGAGGAGGCTCCTAAAGCAGAAGAACCTGCTGCAGAGAAACCGGTAGAGGAAGCTAAAGAGGCTTAACAATCACACATTAAAGCATTACACGTAATTATGTTTTTGGATGCAACCAAGCATAACGAAAATGTGACAGATCTCGCCAACTGCAAGGTTGGCGAATCTGTTTCCGTTTCGGGTATGATTCACAATGTCCGCGTGACCAAGTGGGGTGGATTTATCGTCCTGCGTAAGTCGCGTGGTTTGCTTCAGGCTGTTGTTAGCAACGATACTTCGCGTTTCTTTGACGAGAAGGGCGAGGCTATCACGATGAATGATCTTTGCCGTGAGATGGCAGTCACGCTGACCGGAAAAGTGAATGAAGCTAACATCAAGGATCCTGCAGCGTTCTACAAGACGATTGAGATAGCTGTGGACGAGGTTCGTGTTCTTTCGCGTCCGACTACTTCGGAAGTGATCGATATGAACGCGCTGAAGTTTGGCGACGAGGAAACACTCCTGCGCTACAAGTTTGACAACCGTCAGGTTACTCTCCGCAATCCTCGCGATATGGGTATTCTGAAGGTGCAGAGCACTATCGCTCGTGCATTTGGAGAATTTCTCGCAACCAACGGCTTCACCCAGATATTCACTCCGAAGATTGTGAGCGAGGGCGCCGAAGGTGGTGCGAACGTCTTCCGCATGGAGTATTTCGGCAAGCAGGTTTACCTGGCTCAGAGTCCTCAGTTCTACAAGCAGATTGGCGTCGGCGTCTATGAGCGCGTCTTTGAGATTGCGCCGGCCTATCGTGCTGAGAAGCACGCTACTAGCCGCCACCTGAACGAGTATATCTCCCTCGATGTGGAGATGGGCTTTATCAAGGGCCAGGAGGATGTGATGACGTTGGAAGCAGCCTTGCTGCGTCATATCATCGCCACCGTAGAAAAGGAGTGCGCGCACGAGTTGAATCTGCTGAACGCCACTATACCCGTGCTGCCGGAACAAGTGCCTGCTTGGAAACTGAGCGAGGTGCATGAGATTCTCTTCGAGAACGGTCTGTGCGAGGCCGATCACCGCGGTGAGGATGACTTGGCGCCGGAAGAGGAACGTGCTATCTGCAAGTACGCATTGGAGAAGTTTGGTTCGGACTTTGTGTTCGTTACTCATTTCCCGAGCGAGCACCGCGCTTTCTATGCGATGGACGACCCCGAGGATCCGAGTCTGACACTCAGTTTCGACCTCCTCATGCGTGGTCTGGAGATCACCTCTGGTGGTCAGCGTATCCACAAGGAGCAGGAGTATCGTGACAAGATGATTCGTCGCGGTATGAATCCTGATGCTTTCCGTTTCTATCTGGACACTTTCCGCAACGGTATGCCTCCCCATGGCGGTTTTGCCATTGGTTTGGAACGTATTACGGCTTGTTTCTTAGGAATTGCGAACGTGAAGGAATGCTCCATGTTCCCGCGTGATATCAATCGCGTTGCGCCTTAAGGAAATAGAAATTCTTATCTGTAACGAGCATCCATCCGCTTTCCGGCATTTCGGCAAAGACGAGTGGATGTTCGTTTGTTATTTGCAGCATGGTTGTGCGAACAGCCATTTCGTAGCTCAGGTCTAATACGCGTGTACTGTTGGTCAGGTCATCAACCACTACGCAGCGCCATCCGTCGGTGGTGTTGAGTAGCGCATGTACATGTTCGCCGTAAGCGGCGGGGTAGGTTGTCGTCTCGCCGTTAATAGGGCTGATGTGCGTTGCTTGTTGCGTGGCTGCCAGAGGCTCGGCCAGGCGGCTCAGGTGGGTTCGGATAAGTGTCATCGCACTATCTGCCACGCTCTTCATCTCGTTACCTGTCCATTGCCCGTTATCCATCGTCTCTTGGCCGCTCTTGGCCATCTGCAGCATCGGAACGAGTTCTCTCACGCTCTTCGGCACCTTGGTCTCGGCCAGTTGTCGCTCTATGGCACCCAGTCGAACGATCGTCTGCATGCCGCTCAGGGCCAGTGCTTTTTCGCTGGTCAGTTCCAGTCGTTTGCAGCGCCCTACGATGGACTCATCGGTCTTGTCTGTGACGCGCGCTCCTACGCGGTAGCGCTTCACTTCTAGGGTCAGTTTGTCGTATTCGCTATCCACGGCTTTGTAGAGTCGCTCGTACACATCTTTTTGCTCGCGGAGGAATTGGCCCACCCAACTGCTGTAATCCCACAGCGCGATATCGTTGTTCATGAAGTCGCTACTGGTCAGTCCGTCCAGACGGTATAGTTCGATGGTCTGCCAGCGGAAGGCAGGATCGTAGCCGTTGATGGGGTCTAGCGCTAGGGCGCCCAGATAGGCGTCAATCAGTTCTTTCAGTCCGGCCGACTCACGAGCTAGTTGCTCTAGTTCGGTTCTTTGCGTAGCAGTCAGTTCCAGATGGGCTGTTTTCTCGCGTGTATATTGCGTCAGAAAACGGCTATATAGTGCCTGGCAACTGTTGTATTGTTCCACTAGTCGATAGAGGCTGCGGTGAATACTGTCGCAAGCCGTCTGTCGGCGTGCTACTTCGGCCAGCCGCGGACGGATATAGGATTCCAGTGCGGCGTATTCTATTTTCTTCTCGCCATTGGCTATCTCGGCGTACTGCCAACCGGGCAGTTTTTGGTCTTTCGCAAAATGCAGGCAGTTGCCGTAGAACAGTTTCGAGCGATAGAGCAGTTCGCTTAGTTCGCGGTAGTTATGCAGCGCGTCGCGACCGTCGAGCAGGCTGTAGCAACGGTTGCCCAACTGGTAATAGACATTGGCGTGTTCGGGTTTGTCTTGCTGATAATCCATCAGCAGATAAATGGCCTCATAGGGCGTCATTTGTTCTGCACGCTCCAGTAGCACGTTGTATTTCTCTTGCGCGCACAGTGCGGTCGCAAGCAACAACATCAGTCCTATGATTTTGTTTCTCAGCATTTAGAAATCGATGATTTTTATCTCCACACGTCTGTTCAGCGCGCGGTTCTCTTCACTGTCATTCGCCACGAGTGGTTTGCGTTTGCCGTATCCGCGGGCCTCGATACGCTGCGAGTCAATGCCGTGACTGAGCAGCCATTGCTTTACACTCTCGCCGCGCAGACTCGACAGACGGTCGTTGTATTTGTCCGTGCCGCGGTCATCGGTGTGGGCTGACAACTCGATGCGCAGGGTGGGGTTCTGTTCCATCAGGCTGAGCAATTGCTGCAACTGCTGATTACTTTCGCGCGTCAGTTCGTGCGAATCGTAGGCAAACTGAATGGCGCGCAGTTGCACTACCAGGTCTTTCTCTATCGGCTGCAGGCGAATGCGTATCTGTTCTGTCTGTTCGGCCAGACTCTTCACTTTGATTACGGTGTCGAAGAAAAGGTAACCGGTTGCGTTGACCGAGCATGCCACATCGCGTCCCAGTCGCAGGGCCGTGTCGCGTGGAGCCAGATGGCCGTTCATGCGCACTTCGGCTTTGTCTATCGGATTGCCGCTGCGGGCATCTACTACATCGATGTGATAGCGCCGTTTTTGTGGACGAAGTGCTACATCTATCTCGGTTTCGGCGAACAGCACTTGGCGTTCGGTGTTCAGCGTCAGCGTAGTGTCGTTGTAGCCCGCGCGATGGAGAGCGATCGGATAAACCGAACCCAGACTCAGGTCTTTCTTCTCCTCGCCCAGACTCTCTTGCGTCTCGCTGTCGTATAGTTTGAGCACGATGTGCAGTTTCTCGCTCAGCGCTATCTCGCCCAGGTCTCTCTCGGTCTTCGCCTCCTGGCGCTCCACTTTCACCATCTCGTAGAAATGCGAGAAGCCATCGGCAGTGATATCCAGTCGGTAGCTTTCACCTTGCTGCAGGGCGATGCGGAATCGGCCTGTGACACTGTGCACACGCGCTATCTGCTTCAGTTGTTGAGTGATTGCGTCGTACACATATACTCGCCCGCTTCCTAACGGACGTCGACCGTACGAATGAACTACGGTGCCGGTTACCACGGTTATCGGATGAACTTGTGGCATCGTGCTGCACGTGTCTGGTAGAATCCAGTTGTGCTCGTCCATTTTTTCAGAGCGATGGAGCATCCAGCCGCTCTTTTTCTTGCTTTCTACGTAGCGGTAGAAGGTGAAAGTGCGGTTATCTTCCGCTATCTGTGGACGCGAGTCGTTCGTACCGCTTATGATGATCGGACCTTCGTCCACAAACCCTTTTCCTTCGCTGTTCACGGCTTTGCATATACGTCCGCTGGACTCTTGTCCTTCGCTACGCAAAACGAAATACATCTCTCGCTCGTCGCTACTGATCGTTGGCCATAGTTTGTCTCCATTCTCTGGCCTCTCGCCTTTCGCCTCTAGCTTTTCCGGTTTTCCCCATCGCCACCCTTCGGCGCGAATGGCAAAGAGTTCGTAATGCGCGCTGCCCGGTTGCTTGGCCGAGAAATATATCGTCAGCGAGTCGAAACTGAGCACAGAGTGCTGAACGCTCCATCCCTGGTTCTCCAAGCCGCGTACCTGCGGCAATTTCTGCCCCACGCCCACGTTCTGCTGCGCCATCAGCACCATCACCGCGGCCAACAATACCAGTACTATGGAAACTCTTTTGCGCATTTTCGGCGCAAAGATAGTACATTTTTTTGATATATGCAAATTTCCCAAGTTTTTCCCAAGTCAAAAATTTGCATATTTCGCCAAAAACCACTACCTTTGCACCGAATTTAACATTTTTGCCTTATGAAAACGAAAGCGAAAATTTGGATGAACACCCTCATCGGAGCAGTTCTTGGCCTATTAGGATTTGGCTCTTTCAGTTGTGGCATGTACGCTTGCCCGTACGCTGATCTCACTATTGACGGAGCAGTCATGGACGAACATGGCAAACCTGTTCCCGGCGCCCAAGTTGTGCATCGTTCCGGTTGGAATGACGGGGCAGGCACTAGGTACTGGCAGGAATATGCTGACACGCTCTATGCGGATGACGAAGGCCAGTTCCATATGTATAAGCAAAGCGATTTTCCTAGAGAATGTCACATGCTCATCGCCCATGACCTAACGGGCAAGTACGAATCCGATTCTGTCTTTTCTCAGGTCACTTATGCTGGCGGTCATGGCTGGTACAAAGGCAAAGCCTTCATTACAAACGTCTTTATCCTCGAAGAGAAATAACCTACTTTTGAAATCAAGCGATCCAATTTATGAAAAAGACTGTTTTGCTTACATTATTGTTTGCGGCAATGTTCTACGGCTGTAAAAATCCTTCTTTTAACACTACCGCGTCTGGGTATTTTAATAGGTACTCCAATTTGATGTATGGAATACAATCTGCACTTCAAGAGGCGTACCTTACTGATTCTACCAATATAGAAGGGACCTGGCCAATAACGTTTGGACAACTCGCAGGCGATAGTCTTTCTATTTCTAAAATAGCAGATAAGAAATATATCTTGACCTCCAATAACGAAGAATCTTCTTTGAAGATTACTACTGAAGTGTTAAATCAATACATCCACGGCGAGGGCTCGTGGAAAAAAGAAATTTATCCCATTGTGCTAAAAGGGAATGGCACGTACAAAATATCAGCAGATAGTACATTTACCTACGAAATAAGTGATATAGGTGGCGAAATGATATATTACTATCCATACCCTAGCTCAATGCCCGATGATGGAAGTTTTTCCTTTACCTACTGGGATGGAGGAACTATAACCTTGTCTCTTTCTACTGCAAATCGCACACGAACATATCATTACAAACTTGTCCGCTGTCGCATTACTTGCCGAGAAACAGGAGAACAAGTAATGAGTTACGACGACTAAGATAACTCAAATCAGACTAACGAGAGACTAACGACAGACTATCGAGACGGGATAGAGACGAGGGCCAAGCCACACAGCTTGGTCCTTTTTTTGTGTCTGCACTTTTTATAAATTTTGCCTCTTTCTTTCTCGATAACAACTAAGTAAGAACTAAGTAACAACTAAGTAACAACTAAGTAATAACTAAGTATTGTCATGACTCGCCCAGAGAACTGGTATACCGCCATTTTTTCTCCGTTATGCTAACTCAAATTACCTTTTCCAACAAAAAATATAGAAAAATTTGGTAGTGTAAAAAAAAAGTAGTAATTTTGCACGACTTTTATGGGGTCTTAAGTTTTAACCGGTCGCAAACGGCGGCCACAATTGACGAAAAATAGATGAATATTGTAACAAAAGAGATTGCTCTGCCTGACGGACGAGTAATCAAACTGGAGACAGGCAAACTGGCCAAACAAGCTGATGGTGCTGTGATGGCAACCCTAGGCAACACGATGATTCTGGCAACAGTCTGCTCTGCCAAAGATGCAGTTCCCGGCACCGATTTCATGCCGCTGACTGTTGAGTACAAAGAGAAATTTGCGTCCGCAGGACGTTTCCCGGGCGGTTTCACCCGTCGCGAAGGAAAAGCTTCGGACTATGAGATTCTGATTGCGCGTCTGATCGACCGCGCTCTGCGTCCTCTCTTTCCAAGTAACTATCACGCTGAGACATTCGTTAACGTAACGATGTATTCGGCCGACGGCATTGACATGCCGGAGAGTATTGCCGGTTTGGCTGCAGGTGCCGCATTGGCTTGTTCGGATATCCCGTTCGAGGGTCCGGTGAGCGAAGTGCGCGTAGCACGTGTGGACGGCAAGATGGTCATCAACCCAACCTTTGAGCAATGCGAGAAAGCAGATCTCGAACTGATGGTTGCTGCCACCTACGACAACATCATGATGGTAGAGGGTGAGATGAAAGAAGTGCCTGAGAGCGTGATGCTCGAGGCCATCAAAGCTGCTCACGAGGCTATCAAACCGCAGTGCAAGGCCATCGACGAGATGATGAAAGCTTACGGCAAAGAGACCAAGCGCGAATACTGCCACGAGGTGAATGACGACGAGTTGAAGCAGGCAGTTCACGACTACAGTTACGCTCGCGCTTATGCTCAGGCTACCAGTGCCGATACCGACAAGCACCACCGCGAGGAGATGTTCAACCAGATTCGCGAAGATTTCAAGACGGAGAAAGCCGACTATATGGCCCAACGTGCTGAGGCTATTGGCGTTGACATAGACGAGATAGCTGCACTGGTAGATAGATATTATCACGACGTAGAGAAAGAGGCTATGCGCCGCGCCGTCCTAGACGAAGGAAAGCGCCTGGATGGCCGTAAAACCACAGAGATTCGTCCTATCTGGTGCGAGGTGGGTTACCTGCCCGGCCCTCACGGATCGAGTATCTTCACCCGTGGCGAGACTCAGTCGCTCTCGACCGTTACACTGGGAACCAGTCGCGACGAGAAGATAGTAGACGAAGCGCTGATTCAAGGAAGCGACAAATTCCTGCTTCACTATAATTTCCCACCGTTCTCGACGGGCGAAGCCAAAGCCGCTCGTGGCGTAGGACGTCGTGAGATAGGTCACGGTAACCTGGCTTGCCGTGCGCTGAAGAACATGATTCCTGAGGATTTCCCTTACACCGTTCGCGTGGTAAGTGATATTCTGGAGTCGAACGGATCGAGCTCGATGGCTACCGTATGTGCGGGTACGCTCGCGCTGATGGATGCCGGTGTTCCAATGAAGAAACCGGTTAGCGGTATTGCTATGGGACTGATCTCGGAGAACCAAGGTAAGAACTACGCCATCTTGAGCGATATCCTCGGAGACGAAGATCACCTGGGCGATATGGACTTCAAGACCACCGGTACCAAGGACGGTCTGACAGCCTGCCAAATGGATATCAAGGTGGACGGCCTGAGCTACGAGATTTTGGAGAACGCATTGGCACAAGCCCACGAGGCACGTATGTATATCCTCGGTAAGATTCTCGAGTGCATGCCGGCTCCTCGTGCAGACCTCAAACCGCACGCTCCGCGCATCGTAAGCTTCATCATTCCGAAGGATATGATCGGTGCTGTGATTGGTCCTGGTGGAAAGATTATCCAGGGTATCCAAGCCGAGACAGGCGCTGTTATCTCTATCGATGAGGTAGAAGAGGGCGGCAAGGTCGAGGTAGCAAGCAACAACGGCGAGTCGATGCAAGCTGCTATCGCCAAGATCAAAGCTATCGTGGCGCTGCCTGAGATCGGCGAGGAATATGACTCGGTTGTTAAGAGTCTGATGCCGTACGGTTGCTTCGTAGAGTTCATGCCGGGCAAAGAAGGCCTGCTGCATATCAGCGAGATCGACTGGAAACGCTATGAGACGATGGAAGAAACCGGAATCAAGGAAGGCGACCATATCCGCATCAAACTGTTGGAGATCGACCCGAAGACCGGTAAGTTCCGTCTGAGTGCCAAAGCACTGAAAGAGAAACCCGAAGGTTACGTAGAGCCTGAGCGTCCTGCTCGTGGACCTCGTGGCGACCGTGGTGAGCGTAGCGATCGTGGACCAAGACCTGAGCGTCGCGGACCACGTCCAGAGCGAAAAGGATAAAAAAAGAGAGTGCTTCGGCGCTCTTTTTTTTATGGAAAAAACGAACATAAAAATAAGTGTGAAGATAATTTGTAAAGTCATTTTAGCAAAATTCAAAAAAAGCAATTTTCTCATAAAATGGGTTTGCATAATTGAAAAAAAAATTGTACCTTTGCACTCGATTTCTGATACTGCTTCCGCAAGGAAGTATAAACGTTAAAAATCGATGAGTCTGTTTAATAAAGTTCGAATCCCGGCCCTGGTGGATATGCACGTGCATTTCCGAGAGCCAGGATTTGCATATAAGGAGAGTATCCTCTCAGGGAGCCGTGCTGCAATGTGTGCCGGTTATAGTGATGTCTGCACTATGCCCAACCTCAATCCGGCCCCAGACAGTCTCGATCATCTTAAGGTACAATCCGATATTATTGTGCGCGACAGCCTTATTGGCGTCCATCCGTATGCAAGTATCACCCTCGGCCAAAAAGGCGAGGGTGACTTGGTTAATATAGAAGAACTTAGTCCGTTTGTGGTAGGCTTCTCCGACGACGGTCGCGGCATACAAGACGAGTCGCTGATGCGCCGCGCGATGGAGCGAATTGCTGCCACAGGAAGTCTGTTGGTGGAGCATTGCGAGGTGAATAGTTTGCTCCGTGGCGGTTATATCCACGACGGCCAATACGCCCAGGCTCATCGTCACCGCGGCATCTGCTCCGAGAGCGAATGGCGTGAGGTGGAACGCAATATACGGCTGAGCGAAGAAACGGGTTGCCGTTTGCATATATGCCATATCTCCACCAAGGAGAGCGTCCAACTGGTTCGCGACGCGAAGCAGCGTGGAGTGAAAGTGACCGCAGAGACAGCGCCGCACTACTTGCTACTGAACGACGAGATGCTGCAGGAAGATGGTGCATGGAAGATGAATCCTCCTATCCGCAGCATAGCCGATCAACGTGCTCTGCTAGCCGGCATACAAGATGGCACGATAGATGTGGTAGCCACCGACCACGCTCCGCACAGCGCAGAAGAGAAAAGCCACGGCTTAGAAGACAGTGCTTTCGGCATTGTCGGTATCGAGACCGCATTCCCATTGCTATATACTTATTTGGTCAAACCGGGCCTACTGACGATGGACCGACTCATCGAGTTAATGTCCACGCGCGCACGAAATATAATAGGTCTGCCTCAGGATGAGAGTTGGGCCACATTTGATTTGGATGCGCATTACACGATTGACCCGGAGCAATTCCTTTCGAAAGGACACAGCACGCCTTTCGCCGGATGGGAAGTGTGGGGCAAATGCATCAAGAACGAATACAAGGGAACGGTAGTATATGAAGCAGAGTAAATGGACCATACTGAGCAACGAGCCGATAGCAGACCGCACCTATCGAATGGTGCTAAGCGGCGATACAGCCAATATGCTGCCCGGCCAGTTTGTCGAGATAGCGCTACCCAACTGCTTCCTGCGCCGCCCGATTTCGATATGCGATATCCAAGATGACCGCCTGGTTTTGATTTATAAGGTCGTTGGCCAAGGCACCGCCGCCATGGCACAGATGCAGCCGAACTATGAACTGGATATACTGACTTGTCTGGGCCGCGGATACGACTTGAGCAAAGCCGAAAACGAAGTGCTGCTGATAGGTGGAGGAGTGGGAGTACCGCCATTGGTATATGCCGCTAAGAGTCTGCGCCAAGCAGGCAAAAAAGTGCGCGTGGTAATGGGCTTCAATTCCAAAAGCGAAGTGTTTGCTGAGGCTGAACTGAAAGCCTTGGGCTGTCAAGTGGAGATTTGCACCGTGGACGGCAGTTATGGAGCGAAAGGCATGGTAACCGATTTGCTCGGTGCCGCCGAACCATTCTATTACGCCTGTGGTCCGCTACCGATGCTGAAAGCTATTGTCCGCACTATCGGCACCAACGGACAAGTGAGCATGGAGGAGCGAATGGGTTGCGGAGTAGGCATTTGCGTCGGTTGCAGCATAGAGACAAAACGCGGCATCAAACGCGTGTGCAAAGAAGGTCCTGTATTTGATGCGGAAGAGATAATATGGAAATAAGACTAGGTGACATACGACTGAAGAATCCGATTATACCCGCTAGCGGTACTTGTGGTTTTGGATTGGAAATGAGCGAGTGGATGGACCTGAATATCTTGGGCGCTATTTCTACCAAGGGAACGACTCGCGAGGCGCGTTACGGCAATCCGTTGCCACGCATAGCCGAGTGTCCCGCAGGTATGCTCAATGCGGTAGGACTGCAGAACCCGGGTGTGGACGAGGTCATTCGCCACGAGATACCTGCGCTTCGCGCTATTTTCCAAGGACCGATTATTGCCAATGTGAGCGGATTTAGTATAGAGGATTACGCGTACGTGTGCGAGCGAATGGACCGCGAGACCGATGCCGCCATTCTGGAGGTGAATATCTCGTGCCCCAATGTGCACAACGGAGGCATGGCTTTCGGCACCACACCCGAGAATGCAGGAGAAGTGACTCGTGCCGTCAAGGCGGTAACGAACAAACCGGTCTATATGAAACTCAGTCCCAACGTAACCGACATAGCCGCTATCGCTCGCGCATGCGTCGAGAACGGTGCAGACGGTTTGTGTCTGATCAACACCTTACTAGGAATGCGCATCGACATCCATCATCGCCAACCGGTACTGGCCAACCGCTACGGTGGTTATTCCGGACCGGGAATCTTCCCAATCGCATTGCGTATGGTGAATCAGGTGCGCCACGCTTGTCCGAATACGCCCATCATCGGTTGTGGAGGCATCAGCAGTGCGGAGGATGTGATTGAGATGATGATGAGTGGAGCCAATGCCGTAGAGATAGGTGCGGCCGGTCTAACCCAACCGAATCTGTGCGCACAGATCATTGACCGCCTGCCGCAACTGATGAGCGAACTGAAGATAAACCATCTGCAAGATATAGTAGGTATAGTATGAAAAGAGATGTGATCATAGCTTGTGATTTTCCCAATGCGGAGACTACGTACGCCTTTCTGGATCGCTTTGCTGAGGAGAAACCGTTTGTCAAGATTGGCATGGAACTCTTCTACGCAGAAGGTCCGGCTATCGTGCACGAACTGCATCGCCGCGGACATAAGATATTTCTCGATCTGAAACTGCACGACATACCCAATACGGTACAAAAAGCTATGGCCGTCCTCTCGCGTCTGCAGGTGGAAATGGTCAATCTGCATGCTGCAGGAACCAAGGCGATGATGTTAGCGGCACTCAGAGGGTTGACACGCGAAGACGGCACACGACCTATCTTGCTCGCTGTCACGCAACTCACTTCGACCAGCGAAGATCGTATGCACGACGAATTGCTTATCAGCGGCTCTATCGGCAATTGTGTTTGCCATTATGCGCAAATGGCCAAAGAGGCCGGTTTGGATGGCGTGGTTTGTTCGCCGTTGGAGGCCGGAATGGTCAAGGAGCGTTGCGGCGCAGATTTTCTGACCGTGACTCCGGGCATTCGTTTCGCAGACGGTCAGGTGGGCGACCAAGTGCGTATCACCACTCCCGCACAGGCCAAACAGATAGGTAGCAACTTTATCGTGGTGGGCCGTCCTATCACTGCAGCCGAGGATCCCGTAGCCGCGTATCGTCAATGTGTAAAAGATTTTGTAGAATGATAACCAGCGAACAAATAGCCGCAGATCTATTGCGTATCAAGGCAGTTTTTCTGCGTCCGTCCGAGCCCTTCACGTGGGCCAGCGGAATCAAGAGCCCGATCTATTGCGACAATCGCCTCACGCTGAGCGACGTAGCAGTGAGAGAGGATGTTGAGAACGGATTGACCGGACTGATTCGTACGTATTTCCCTGACACAGAAGTGCTAATGGGCACGGCCACTGCAGGTATCGCACACGCGGCTATCGTGGCCACGAAAATGAATCTGCCGATGGGCTATGTGCGTTCGGGATCGAAGGACCATGGTCGGCAAAACCAGATAGAAGGTCGTTTGCTGCCGGGACAGAAAGTAGTAGTGGTAGAGGATCTGATTTCTACTGCAGGCAGTTCACTGGAGGTGGTAGAAGTGCTGCGTCAAGCCGGAGCGGAAGTGCTGGGTATGGTTTCCATCTTTACCTACGGACTGCAAAAAGGTCTGAATCGTCTGGCCGCTGCCCACGTAGAAAACCATAGTCTAAGCAACCTGGATGTGCTGGCAGAAATAGCAGTCAAAGAAGGCTACATCTCGGAGAACGAGAAAAGTGAATTAATTCAATTTAGAGATAATCTATGAGACACCTGTTAGATTCGACCGACCTCACCACACAAGAGGTGGAACAAATCGTCCTTCGGGCATTGGATATCATTGCTCATCCGCAGCAATATGCCGAGGTCTGCAAAGGCAAGAAACTTGCCACGCTGTTCTACGAACCGAGTACGCGTACACGACTCAGCTTCACGGCCGCGATGATGGAACTGGGAGGCCAGGTGCTGGGCTTCAGCGATGCACGCTCTTCGTCTGTCAGCAAAGGTGAGACGGTGGCCGATACCGTTCGCGTGGTTAGTGCATTTGCCGATATTATCGCCATGAGGCACTTCAAGGAAGGTGCACCGCGCGTGGCTAGCGAGTTCAGCCGAATTCCTATTATCAATGCCGGCGATGGAGGCCATAGCCATCCTACGCAGACTATGACCGACCTGCTGACTATCCGCCGCGAGTTAGGAAGATTCGACCACCTGACCATCGGTCTGTGTGGAGACTTGAAATACGGCCGAACCGTTCATTCGCTGATCAAGGCAATGCGTCGCTACGAGGGAACACGTTTCGTCCTGATTGCCCCACGCGAGTTGGCGCTGCCCGATTATATGAAAGCCGAACTGGGAGATGCTTACACCGAAGTGGCATCGCTGGAAGATGCTATGCCGATGGTCGATGTGCTCTATATGACACGCGTACAACAAGAGCGTTTTGCTGACCGCGATGAATACGAGCGACTCAAAGATTCGTTCATTCTGGACGAACGCCTGATGGCCCTGGGCAAACCGTCGATGATCGTGCTGCATCCGCTACCTCGCGTTAACGAGATTACTACGGGAGTAGATCGTGATCCGCGCGCCGCGTATTTCCGCCAAGTAGAAAACGGCAAATATGTGCGCAAGGCGATTATCTATACGCTCCTCAGCGATGAATTTCTGCAGAGCACGCATGCCGCCCATCCGAGTGAGGTGGGAACCGCTATGTGCCACAACGACCGCTGTATAGCCACTACCGAACCGGTAGAACAAAAATCCTATGTGGATGCAGACGGTGTGCGTCGATGCTACTATTGTGATCATATGTTATAAATCCTATCATACGCTATGCTCAAAGATCGAAACATAAAAGAAGGACTGACATTTGACGATGTCCTGTTGGTACCCGCTTACAGCGAAGTGTTGCCACGCGAGGTGTCTCTGCGAGGCCAGTTCTCGCGTAATATTGCTTTGAATATCCCTGTTGTCAGTGCCGCCATGGATACGGTGACAGAATCGACGATGGCGATTGCTATTGCACGAGAAGGAGGTATCGGAGTGATTCATAAGAATATGTCCATCGCCGAGCAGGCCGCTCACGTACGCCGTGTGAAACGTGCCGAGAACGGTATGATCTCTGACCCTGTTACTATTCTCGGTCAACAGACCGTAGGCGATGCGCTGCGTATGATGCACGACAATCATATTGGTGGTATTCCTGTGGTGGACGACAATCATATTCTCGTTGGCATTGTGACCAACCGAGACCTGCGTTTCGAAACCGACATGAACCGCCCGATCAACGAGGTGATGACGCGCGACAACCTCATCACGATTGCCTCGACCGACAATCAAACGATCATGGAGGCCTTCCGCAACCATAGGGTAGAGAAATTGCCGGTGATAGACAAAGGTGGCAAACTGATAGGACTGGTAACATACAAAGATATCACCAAACTGCGCGATTATCCCAATGCCAACAAAGATGCAGAAGGCCACTTGCGCTGCGCCGCAGGAGTGGGAATCACGGCCGACTATATGGACAGAGTTGACGCGCTGGTCAAGGAGCAGGTAGATGCCGTGGTGCTCGATTCGGCACACGGACACAGCCGAAACATCGTGAACGCGCAGCGAGCTATCAAAGCGAAATATCCCAACTTGGACGTTGTGGTAGGCAATATCGCCACCGCCGAGGCTGCTAAATTCCTTGTTGAGAATGGCGCAGATGGAATCAAGGTAGGTATCGGACCGGGTAGTATTTGCACTACGCGCATCATTGCCGGTGTGGGCGTTCCGCAGTTAACGGCCATCATGGATGTGGCTGAGGCCATTGAGGGAACGGGAGTTCCTGTGATTGCTGATGGCGGATTGCGCTATTCGGGCGATGTGGTCAAAGCTCTGGCTGCCGGTGGCAATTGCGTGATGTGCGGTTCTATGTTCGCAGGAACCGACGAGGCTCCGGGCGATACGATTATCTTCAATGGACGTAAGTTCAAATCCTACCGCGGAATGGGAAGTATCGAAGCAATGAAGGCCGGTAGTGCCGATCGCTATTTCCAGGCAGGTGAGACCAACGTCTCCAAACTGGTGCCGGAAGGTATCGCCGGACGTGTGCCTTACAAGGGAAGTGTCAATGAGACTATCTACCAACTGCTGGGAGGCTTGCGTTCGGGTATGGGCTACGTAGGCGCACACAATCTGGAGGAACTGCGCAAAGCTAAATTTATTCGTATCACTTCGGCCGGAATGTTCGAGAGCCATCCGCACGATGTGACGATCACAGCCGAGGCACCTAATTATTCACAAAACTAATCCAATAAGGCATCTATGCAGAAAATCATTATATTGGATTTCGGAAGTCAGACCACGCAACTCATTGGACGCCGCGTTCGCGAGTTGAACACCTTCTGCGAGATTCTTCCCTACAACAAGTATCCGGAGGATGACAGCGACGTGATAGGTGTTATCTTGAGCGGATCGCCGTTGAGTGTCTATCAGGAGGATGCGTTCCATGTGGACCTGAGCCGCATTCGCGGCCGTCTGCCTATTCTGGGTATTTGCTACGGCGCGCAACTGATCAGTTATATGTATGGCGGCAAAGTGGAGAGTGCCGGAACCCGAGAGTATGGACGCCAGCAGTTGCAATATATTGACTCTGCTTGTCCGCTCTTCAAGGGATTTGATGCATTGTCCCAAGTCTGGATGTCGCACGGAGACAGCATCACTCAGCTGCCCGAGGGCGCACGCCGAGTAGCTTCGACTCAGACCGTAGAGAACGCGGCTTATTATATCTCGGAAGCACAGCCGATATTCGGTACGCAATTCCATCCGGAGGTGTTCCATACGCTGCAAGGAACGTTGCTGCTGAAGAATTTCGTGATTGATGTCTGCGGCTCGCGGCAGGAGTGGAGTGCAGAAGCGTTTGTAGAGACTACAGTACAAGAGTTGCGTCAGCAGATCGGTAACGATCGCGTCATTCTCGGACTCTCCGGAGGCGTAGATTCTTCCGTAGTGGCAGTACTGCTCCATCGTGCCATTGGCGACCAAGTGACTTGTATCTTCGTTGATCACGGTATGCTGCGCAAGAATGAGTTTCGCGACGTGATGCACGATTATGAATGCTTAGGACTGAACGTGATAGGAGTAGATGCTAGCGACAAATTCTTGAGCGATTTGGCCGGAGTTAAAGATCCAGAACAGAAACGTAAGATCATCGGTCGTGATTTTGTAGAGGTATTCAATGCCGAGGCAAAGAAAATAACGGATGCCAAATGGTTGGCTCAGGGTACCATATACCCCGACCGAATTGAGAGCCTCAATATAACGGGAAAAGTGATCAAGAGTCACCACAATGTAGGTGGACTTCCTAAAGAAATGCACCTGCAATTGTGCGAGCCTATCCGCTGGCTCTTCAAGGATGAGGTACGTCGCGTGGGCCGCAGTCTGGGTATGCCCGAACACCTGATTTCTCGCCATCCGTTCCCGGGACCGGGTTTGGCAGTTCGTATCTTGGGCGATATCACGAGAGAAAAAGTACGCATCCTGCAAGAAGCAGACGCTATCTATATTGACAATCTGCGCGAAGCCGGTTTGTACGATCAGATATGGCAAGCAGGTGCTATCCTGCTGAGCGAAGTTCGGTCGGTTGGTGTGATGGGCGACGAACGAACCTATGAGAACCCGATCGCGTTGCGCGCAGTTACTTCCAGCGATGCTATGACAGCCGACTGGGCACACATACCGTACGAGGTGCTGGCTAAGATTAGTAATGAGATTATAAACAAAGTGAAGGGAGTGAACCGAGTATGCTATGACATCTCGTCTAAGCCACCTTCAACAATCGAATGGGAATAATATGAAAAACGAAGTTAATCGTGCTCGTGCAGCGAAAGTAGGAGTTATTATGGGGTCGGCTAGCGATCTGCCAGTCATGCAGGCTGCTATTGATACCCTCCAGTCATTTGGAATCGAAGTCGACAAGCGTGTTATCTCTGCCCACCGTGCTGCTCATGCGCTGATGGAGTGGGCCGAATCGGCCGAGGAACGCGGACTGAGTATTATCATTGCCGGTGCAGGCGGTGCAGCCCATTTGGCAGGTGTGATAGCGGGACTAACCCAACTCCCTGTTATCGGTGTGCCTGTTCGCTCCAAGACGTTGGATGGACTGGATAGCCTTTTGTCGATGGTGCAGATGCCAAGCGGTATTCCTGTCGCTACGGTCGCTATCGATGGAGCCAAAAATGCAGCCTTGCTGGCGGTTAGCATTCTCGCTCTCCAGGACGCCCAATTGCGCCAACAGTATATCGACTTCCGTCGTCAGCAAACAGAAAAAGTTCTAGCTACTACTATCTGATATGAACTACAGACTTTTTGTAGAGAAAAAAGAGGGATTTAGAGTTGAGGCGGATAGTCTTCGCCAAGAATTGAACGAGAATCTTCGCTTGCATATCCAACATATGCGCTATTTGGCTGTGTACGATCTCTTTGGTTTCAGCCAGGAGTTGTTGGAGAAAGCCCGATACAGTGTCTTTGGGGAGATTGTGACCGACAGCGTGATGGATTCTCTCGATTTGGAAGGAAAGAAATACCTGGCGGTAGAGTTTATTCCCGGACAGTTCGACCAACGCGCAGCATCGGCTATCGACTGTGTGCATCTGATTGATCCGAATGCCGATATAGATATTCGTTCTAGCCGATTGCTCATTTTCGATGACAAACTAACCGAGGATGAGTTGGCTCGTATTCGCCACTACTATATCAATGCCGTTGAGGCGCGCGAGAAAGATCTGAGTATTCTCAACAGCCACCTCACAGCAGAAGTCAAGCCATTGGCTTCGCTAGCCGGATTCACGGCCATGCCACGCGACCAATATGCTGCTTTTTGCAAGCAATGGGGATTGGCCATGAACGCCGATGATCTGGAGTGCGTAGTCCGTTATTTTCTCAATGAGAAGCGTGATCCGACTGAGACCGAACTGCGTATCTTGGATACCTATTGGTCCGACCACTGCCGTCATACCACTTTCACTACTATTCTAACGGATATAGAGGTAGAGGACTCGTTCATCAAAACCGATATAGAGGACCAACTGCAGAATTTCCACCATATCCGTATGGAACTCGGTCGCGAGGAAAAACCATTGTGTTTGATGGAATTGGCTACTATCGGCGCTCGCTACTTGAAGAAACAGGGCCTGCTCGATGATTTGGAGGTGAGCGAAGAGAACAATGCATGCTCCATCTTCATCGATGTAGATGTGGAAGGCCGTGTGGAGAAATGGTTGCTGCAATTCAAGAACGAGACGCACAATCACCCGACAGAGATTGAGCCGTTCGGCGGTGCCAGTACTTGTTTAGGCGGTGCCATCCGTGACCCGCTGTCCGGCCGTGCCTATGTCTATCAGGCTATGCGCGTGACCGGAGCAGGTGATATTTACGCTCCGGTTACCGAGACATTAGCGGGGAAATTACCACAACAGATAATTTCGCGTAAGGCAGCAGCCGGTTATTCCAGTTATGGCAACCAGATAGGTTTGGCGACGACGCACGTGCGTGAGATTTACCACCCTTCGTATGTGGCCAAACGATTGGAGGTCGGTGCCGTGGTAGGCGCAGTCAAAGCAGACGCTGTGCGTCGCGAGAGTCCGGCGCCTGGCGATGTCATTCTGCTCTTAGGCGGACGCACTGGACGCGACGGAATTGGTGGCGCAACCGGTTCGAGTAAAGAACATACAGAGGCCTCGTTGGAATCGTGTGGAAGCGAAGTACAGAAGGGTAACGCACCTGAAGAAAGAAAAATCCAACGTTTGTTCCGTCGCAAAGAGGTAACGCGGCTGATTAAGAAATCAAACGATTTTGGTGCAGGAGGTGTGAGTGTCGCCATAGGTGAGCTGGCAGATGGACTGGATATCTATTTGGATCGTGTACCGACCAAATATTCCGGTTTGAACCCGACAGAATTGGCTATCTCGGAATCGCAAGAACGCATGGCAGTGGTAGTGGAGAAAAAAGATCAAGCTGCTTTTGAACACTATTGCCATCTGGATAATATCGAGGTAACTCATGTAGCAGACGTGACCGACACCGGTCGCATGCGTCAATTCTACAAAGACCAGTTGATTGCCGACCTGAGTCGCGCATTCATCGATTCAGCCGGCGCCAAGCATTATGCTGCGGCTACTATCCTACCAGTGGAGGAACGCAATCCGTTCCGTCAAACTATTTCCGGCAATTCTCTCTTTGAACGCATGAGCCGCGTGATGTCCTCTGCCAATGTGACCAGTCAAAAGGGTCTGATAGAAGAGTTTGACGCTACTATCGGTCGTTCAACGGTATTGATGCCTTTCGGCGGACGCACCCAACGCAGCGAGACACAAGTCAGTGTCCAGAAACTGCCGACAGACGGACTCACCAACACGGCTTCTATCATGGCTTTTGGATACAATCCGTTCATTGCGGAGTGGAGCCCGTATCACGGTGCTGCTTATGCCGTAGTAGAAGCGTGCAGCAAGGTTGTCGCAGCCGGCGCAGACTATAGTCATATGCGATTCAGCTACCAGGAGTATTTCGAGCGCATGACCGACGATCGTCACAGTTGGGGCAAACCGCTCAGCGCATTGCTCGGTGCTCTGAAGATGCAAGTGGCATTGGGCTTGCCGTCTATCGGTGGCAAAGACTCAATGTCCGGTACATTCGAGCACATCTCTGTTCCCCCAACGCTCATCGCCTTTGGTATAACGACAGTAGCTGCAGACAAAGTGATCAGTACCGATCTCAAGAAAGAAGGCAACCGCCTATATCTCCTGCAGCACAAACCATTGGCTAACTATATGCCGAATACAGACCAACTGAAACAATTGTGGGAAGAGACCACCAAGGCCATTCAGTCGGGTCAGATTGTTTCGGCTTATGCTTTGGGCTTTGGCGGTGTATGCGAGGCACTGGCCAAGATGTCGTTCGGCAATGAAAAGGGCGCAGATATTCGCGTGGACGAGCAGTTGCTCTATGATTATCAGTATGGTAGCATTCTGGTGGAAGCTAATCAAGAACTCAATATCAAAAATGCTATTTTCCTGGGCCGGGTAACCGATGGCGCTGACCTTGTTATCAACGATGAATCGATTAGCCGAGAGACGCTCTACGAAGCATGCACAAGTCCGTTTAACAAAGTATATCCGGCAACCAAGTTGGCTCAACACCAAGAGTTGTTGCCAAATGGTGTCGAGATCAAACCCTGCGCACAAGAACCTATCGTTCATCAGGATTTGAAAGGAAATTCACCGGTTGTTTATCTTCCGGTATTCCCGGGCACCAACTGCGATTACGATAGTGCTAAGGCATGGCGCAAAGCGGGAGCAGAAGTCGAGGTGACTATCTTCCGCAATCTAACCGACCAAGATGTGACAAGTTCTATCAATGAGATGGTGGAGCATATCAATCGTGCTCAAATACTGATGCTGTCTGGCGGTTTCTCGCTTGGTGACGAACCGGACGGATCAGCCAAATTCATCGTATCGGTTATCAATCAAAACAAGGTGAGCCAAGCCATACAGGGTCTTCTCGACCGCGGCGGATTGATCATGGGTATCTGCAATGGTTTCCAAGCACTGGTTAAGTCCGGCCTGTTGCCTTATGGCCGGTTGGGGAAAGTGACTCCGGCCAGTCCGACCTTATTCCGCAACGATATCAATCGTCACGTTTCGCAGATGGTAACTACTACGATCACCTCCACTAAGGGCCCGTGGCTAAAAGGTATGACCATCGGAGATCTGCATAGTATAGCAGTAAGTCATGGCGAAGGTAAATTCGTGGTCAGCGAAGAATTGGCTCGCCAGTTGTTCGCGAATGGTCAGGTCGCCTTCCGCTATGCCGATCCACTTACGGGAAAAGCCACTATGGAATCCCCGTACAACCCCAACGGTTCGTGTTATGCCATTGAGGGACTTGTCTCTCCTAATGGACAGATATTAGGAAAAATGGGCCACTCAGAACGTTGGGAAGAGGGAGTCTTCACCAATATCGCAGGCAATAAGAATCAACCGCTATTCGAAAATGCGGTCAACTATTTTAAAAATTAACAACCTAAGTAAGCAATACAACTCATGGCTCAACATTACGAAGCAGCCGGCGTGAATCTCGAGGCCGGATATGAAGTAGTTAGCAGAATCAAATCGCATGTCCGTTCTACTCAACGGTTAGGTTCAATGGGATCTATCGGTTCGTTCGGAGGAATGTTCGACCTTTCCTCTTTGGGGGTCAAAGAACCCATCTTGGTAAGCGGTACCGATGGCGTTGGTACCAAACTGAAGATAGCTTTCGCAATGGACAAGCACGATACCATTGGTATTGATGCCGTAGCAATGTGCGTGAATGATGTATTGGCACAAGGTGCAGAGCCGCTGATATTCTTAGACTATATAGCTACAGGCCATAATATTCCTGCTCAAATTGAGGCAATCGTGAGTGGTGTGGCAGAAGGTTGCCGCCAAGCCGGTTGTGCGTTGGTAGGCGGAGAGACAGCCGAGATGCCGGGTATGTACGAGAACGGTGAATACGATATAGCAGGTTATACTACCGGCGTGGTGGAGAAATCCAAACTGATAGACGGAACCAAAGTCAAGGTGGGCGATGTGCTGATCGGTATCAGTTCTTCCGGTGTTCACTCCAACGGATACTCATTGGTACGTAAGATCATTGGCGATGCCAAACTGGATCTGCATACTGTTTATCCCGAATTGGATGCCCATAAGACGCTTGGCGAAGTGCTGCTCACGCCGACTAAGATATATGTCAAGCAGGTGCTCAATGTGATTCGCCAATTGGATGTACACGGCGTAGCGCATATCACCGGTGGCGGCTTCGATGAGAATATCCCGCGTATCTTCCAACCGGGGCAAGGCTTCCTTATCCAAGAAGGCAGTTGGGAAATCCTGCCTATCTTCCGATTCTTGGAAGCCAAAGGACAAGTGCCGCATCGCGAGATGTTCAATATCTTCAATATGGGTATCGGAATGGTCTTGGCGCTAGATGCCAAAGAGGCAGATGAGGCGATTCGTATCCTCAATCAATCGGGCGAAAAGGCGCAAATCATAGGTCACGTACAGGCAGGTGACAATCAAATCGTAAGTAAATAAAATAGAGATAGGTAGCATGGTACAAAAAAGAGCATTAGTCAGTGTGAGCGACAAGACGGGCTTGGTTGAGTTTGTCAAAGGATTGCAAGCTGCCAACTGGCAGATTATCGCCACAGGAGGTACACAAAAACTTTTGGAAGAGAGTGGTGTAGTCACTATCGGAATTAGTGAGGTGACGGGTTTTCCGGAGATCTGTGACGGTCGCGTCAAGACACTTCATCCTAAGGTGCACGGTGCATTGCTGGCCCGTCGCGACGAACCCTCTCATATGGAGGCTTTGCAGCAGAATGGCATAGGTTTGATAGACCTTGTGTGTGTCAACCTCTATCCGTTCCGTCAGACGATTGCCAAAGAAGGTACTACTATGGCTGAGGCTATTGAGAAAATCGATATAGGTGGCCCGTCCATGTTGCGTTCGGCCGCTAAGAACTGGAACGATGTGACCGTTGTATGTGATCCTGCTGATTATGAACGTGTCCTCAACGAGATTAAGGCAGAAGGCAACACTAAGAAAGAGACACGTCTGCAATTGAGTGCCAAAGCTTACACCCATACCGCAGAATACGATATGTGTATTGCCACCTATATGCGTCGTGCTGCAGGTCTCAACGAGAAACTCTTTCTCGAGTATGATCTCAAACAAGGTCTGCGTTATGGAGAGAATCCGCACCAAGACGCTAAGTTCTATGCATCTATGGAGCCGGTCCCTTATTCGCTCGCATCGGCTCGCCAGTTACACGGCAAGGAATTGTCTTACAACAATATTCAGGATGCCAATGCCGCACTCAATATCGTACGCGAGTTCGGCCAAACTCCGTTCTGCGTAGGCCTCAAGCACATGAACCCATGCGGAGCCGCGATTGGCAAAGATGGTGTAGAGGCATGGACCAAAGCCTACGAGGCAGACAAAGTTTCTATCTTCGGTGGGATCGTAGCCACCAACTGCGTAGTGACCAAAGAGATGGCCGAACTCATGCATCCTATCTTCTTGGAGATCATTATGGCGCCTCAGTTTACGCAAGAGGCATTGGATATACTGACAACCAAGAAAAATCTTCGTCTGTTAGAAGTAGATATGTCTTCGGTTTCCGCTCAACAAATGCAGTATGTATCGGTCAATGGAGGTCTGCTGGCTCAGCAACTCGATATGGAGACGATTACTCTAAAGGCCGACATGTGTGTTACTTCGACCAAACCGACAGATCAACAGATGACGGATATGCAGTTCGCATGGCGCATCGTCAAACATGTCAAGTCCAACGCTATTGTGGTCGTTAAGAACGGTCGTACGTATGGTGTGGGAGCCGGTCAGATGAATCGTGTCGGTTCTGCCGCTATCGCTCTGAAACAGGCGCAGGACTCGCTCGCAGAACAAGGCATCGACATCAAGAAAGCCGGTCTGGTAATGGCATCGGACGGTTTCTTCCCATTTGGCGACAGTGTTGAGAGTGCTGCGGAATATGGAATAACCGCTATTGTTCAACCGGGTGGAAGTGTGCGCGATGCGGAAAGTATCGATGCTGCAAATGCCCATCAAATAGCAATGCTCTTTACCGGCATGCGTCATTTCAAACACTAATGAAAAAGGTTTTAGTCATAGGATCCGGAGGTCGTGAGCACGCCATTGTGTATCAGCTGAGTCGCAGCTCGCAAGTAGAGCATATCTATTGTGCTCCGGGCAATGCGGGTATCGCTCAATCGGCTGAGTGTGTCGCCATAGCCGATACAGATGTAGAGCAGTTGCTTTCGTTTGCGCGTGAGAAGCAGATCGATTTGTGTGTAGTAGGTCCGGAGGCCGCTTTGGCTGCCGGAGTAGTAGATGCCTTCCGCGCTGCAGGGATACCGATCTTTGGTCATACCAAGGCTGCGACGCAGATTGAAGCCAGCAAGGAGTTTGCGAAAGAACTGATGGCTCGCTACGACGTGCCTACGGCAGCCTATCGTAGTTTCTCTGATTATGATGAGGCTATTCGATATGTGCGTTCCCGCAATACATACCCCACGGTACTCAAATATGATGGACTGGCGGCAGGCAAAGGTGTGGTGATTGCACAAAACGAACAAGAGGCGCAGCAGGCACTCAGCGATATGCTGGTAGGCGAAGCTTTTGGTAAAGGCAAAGTGGTTATCGAGGATTTTTTGGAGGGTCCAGAATTTTCTTTCATGGCTTTCGTTGATCATCATCGTGTCTATCCGATGCCTCTCAGTCAGGACCACAAGCGCGTCTTCGATGGAGACAAAGGACCCAATACCGGTGGAATGGGAGCCTATACTCCGTTGCCTTTTATTAGTGCAGAGGAAGAGAAATGGGCACAGGAACATATCCTTCAACGCGTCGCGGACGCGATGGTTCAAGAGGGCAAACCCTTGACAGGTGTTCTCTACGGAGGCTTGATGAAAACCGCAGACGGCATTCGCGTGATCGAATTCAATGCTCGTTTTGGAGACCCGGAGACAGAAGTCGTGCTTCCTCTCTTGGAAAGCGATGCATATACGGTCTTCCATGCTATTGCTACGGGCGAACCATTGGACAATATCCAATGGCGTAAGCAAGCTACGGTTGGCGTAGTGATGGCTTCTTGTGGGTACCCGGGCGCTTATACCAAGGGCGCTGAGATTACGGGCCTAGAGAATTTTGACGGACTGGTGCTCCATATGGGCACATTGCTTAAGGAAGGTCATCTACGGACCAATGGAGGACGTGTACTTATGTGTGTCGCTTACGGAGATAATATCTGCCAAGCGCAGCAGAAAGTATATGCTGAGATTAAGAAAATACACTGTACAAACTTGTTCTACCGGAAAGATATCGCACATTGGGCTTTATGATAATAGACGGCAAGCAAATAGCAAAAGAGTTGAAAGAACAGATGCGCGAGCAAGTGGCCGAGTTGACTGAACAGTATGGCCGTAAACCTTGTTTGGACGTAATTATTGTTGGTGAGAATCCGGCTAGTATGTCCTATGTTAGAAGTAAGATTAAGGCTACCGAATATTGTGGTTTTGATGGAGAGTTAATCCAGTTGCCCGAAACGACGAGCCAGGAAGAACTACTTCGCATTATCCGCGAGCGCAACGAAAATAACAATGTAGATGGCATCTTGGTGCAGTTGCCTTTGCCTAAGCACATTGATGAGCAATGTGTGATAAACGCTATTGCACCGGAGAAAGACGTGGACGGATTCCATCCTACTAACGTGGCTAAACTCTGGCTGAATCAGCACACAATTGTGCCTTGCACGCCTATGGGTATTGTGGCATTGCTTGAGAAGAGCGGAACTCCTTTAGAGGGACGTCATGCAGTAGTAGTAGGTCGTAGTAATATAGTGGGCAAACCTATCGCCAAATTGCTGTTGGATAAACATTGTACCGTTACTATTGCACATAGTCGTACCGCCAATCTGGCTGCAGTCTGCTGCGAAGCAGATATCTTGATTGTGGCAGTCGGTCGCCCACAAATGATAACCGGTGATATGGTCAAACCGGGCGCAACGGTGATTGATGTGGGTATTAATCGTACCGCTGACGGCCGTTTGGTCGGAGATGTCGATTTCGACTCGGTTGCCCCTGTGGCTGGAGCCATTACTCCGGTGCCTGGTGGTGTAGGACCAATGACCATCACAATGCTGATGCACAATACTATAGAATGTTATAAACAACGAATCAACAAATAAAACTTACGATCATGAATTTTGGAACTCCTCTAACTCAAGTCGCCACTCGTGCACTGCTACTCGGTAGCGGTGAACTCGGCAAAGAAGTAACCATTGAACTCCAGCGTTATGGTGTAGAAGTAATTGCTTGTGACCGTTATGAGAATGCGCCTGCTATGCAGGTCGCACATCGCTCGCATGTATTCAACATGCTAGACGGTAAACGTTTGCGTGAGATTGTTGAACAAGAGAAACCTTCGCTTATCATCCCAGAAGTAGAGGCAATAGCCACTCCTACTTTGGTTGAATTGGAGAAAGAAGGCTATCGCGTGATTCCGACAGCCAAGGCTGCTTTCCTCACCATGAATCGCGAGGCTATTCGTCGTCTGGCATCTGAGGAGTTGCATCTGCCGACTGCTCCGTACAAATTTGCAGACAATCACGATGAGTTCATTGCTGCAGTCAAGGAGATTGGTATTCCGTGCGTAGTTAAGCCGATTATGTCTTCTTCTGGTCACGGCCAATCCACGGTCCATTCCGAGGCCGAGGTCGAGACTGCATGGTCGATATCGCAAGAAGGCGGCCGTGCTGGTGCAGGGCGTGTAATAGTAGAGGGTTTTATTCACTTTGACTACGAAATCACTCTGCTTACCGTCCGTCATGCCGGAGGAACAACCTTTCTGCAGCCTATCGGGCATCACCAGGTAGAGGGTGACTATCGTGAATCATGGCAACCGCAAGCAATGACAGATGAGGCTTTAGAGGCAGCTAAAAAGATTGCCAAAACGGTTACCGATGCATTGGGCGGATATGGTATCTTTGGCGTCGAAATGTTTGTTCAGGGCGACAAGGTTATCTTCTCCGAGGTTAGCCCGCGTCCGCACGATACCGGTATGGTTACGATGATTAGCCAGGATCTAAGCGAATTTGCATTGCACGCACGTGCCGTATTGGGTTTGCCTATTCCAGAGATTCGTTTCTTCCAACCATCTGCCAGCAAGGCTATCGTCATTGAGGGCGAAGGTACTGAGGTCACTTTCGACGGTTTGGACAAAGCATTGGCTATCCCGGGTGTGCAACTTCGCCTATTCGGCAAACCGGCCGTTCACGGTCATCGTCGCTACGGCGTTGTGCTAGCTACTGATGAGTCGGTAGAGAAAGCATTGGAGAAAGCAGAACGAGCATACAAATGCATATCCTATAACGTAAAATAATCATGATAGATCGTTATTCGCGCGCTGCTATGCGCAACATATGGACCGAGCAAAACAAGTTCCAAGCCTATCTGGAGGTCGAGATTCTCGCTGCACAGGCTTGGTCGGAATTAGGAGTAGTGCCCAAAGAGGATGTAGAGAAGCTGCGTTCCAAAGCCACCTTCAATGTAGATCGCATCCACGAGATAGAGGAGACTACTCGCCACGACGTGGTGGCTTTCACCCGCACGGTGAGCGAATCACTCGGCGAGGAACGCAAGTGGGTACATTACGGCCTCACTTCGACCGATGTGGTGGATACAGCTAATGGCTATCTGCTCAAGCAGGCAAATGCTATTTTGCGCGACGATCTGCAGCAGTTCTTGGCTGTGCTGAAGAAGCGTGCTAACGAATTCAAATATACACCGGTCATCGGTCGTACCCACGGTATGCACGCAGATGTAACTTCGTTTGGTCTCAAATGGGCCTTGTGGTATTCTACTCTGCAGCGTAACATAGAGCGCTTTGAGATGGCCGCCAGAGGCGTGGAAGCCGGCAAACTGTCAGGCGCGGTAGGTAACTATGCCAACATTCCGCCATTCATCCAAAGTTACGTGTGTGAGCACCTTGGTATCGAGTCGGCTAAGATTGCTACACAAGTACTTGGCCGCGACCGCCACGCGTTCTACTTATCCACTCTGGCTGTCATTGCGGGTTCGTTGGAGCAAATCGCTCTTGAAATTCGCAATATGCAACGCCAAGAGGTCAGAGAAGTAGAAGAGGCTTTCCGCAAAGGACAAAAAGGCTCGTCTGCTATGCCACACAAACGTAATCCCATCTCGTCGGAGAATATCTGCGGTTGTGCACGCGTGATGCGCGGTTATATGTGCACAGCTTCGGAGAATATAGCTCTCTGGCATGAGCGCGATATCTCGCACTCCTCCACCGAACGTATTGTGCTCCCAGATGCCACTATACTTCTGGATTATATGTTGGCACGCTTGATGAACATATTGGACAATTTGGTGGTTTACCCAGACAATATGTTGCACAATATAGGTCTTACCCGCGGAGCCATTTTTGCGCAGCGCGTGATGAATGCGTTGATAGGAAAAGGGCTGGTCCGCGAGCAGGCGTACGATTTGGTACAACCGGTAGCTATGCGTACACTCATGGAGGGCGGCCAGATGCAAGAACTGCTCAAACAGACTCCCGAAGTGATGAGCTATTTGTCTCCTGAAGAGATCGACCAGTGCTTCACTTTGGAGTACTATATGAAAAATGTAGATTATATATACAACCAATTAGGCTTATGAAAAAAGCAGATATTCTTTTAGGACTTCAATGGGGCGATGAAGGTAAAGGCAAGATGGTCGATTTTCTGACCCCTAAGTATGATGTTGTTGCTCGTTTCCAAGGAGGTCCGAATGCCGGACATACGCTAGAGTTTGACGGACAGAAATATGTACTCCGCAGCATACCTTCAGGGATCTTCCAGGGAGACAAACTCAACTTGATCGGCAATGGCGTAGTACTAGACCCAATCTTGTTCCAGAAAGAAGCAGAGGAACTGGCTCAGTCGGGACATAACCTCAAAGAACGCCTGTTTATTTCTAAGAAGGCCCATCTGATTCTACCGACCCATCGTCTGTTGGATCAAGCTAACGAAGCAGCCAAAGGCAAGGCTAAGATAGGCACGACAGGAAAGGGAATAGGTCCTACATATACCGACAAGGTGAGTCGCAACGGCTTGCGCGTAGGAGATATACTCGATGGTCTGGCAGAAAAATATGCTCAGGCACGCAATCGTCATATAGAGATGATCGATTCGCTCAATGCGTCTGCCGTAGCCAAAGGAGGTAACCCTGTTTCGTTGGAGGGATTGGAAGCGTTGGAAAAAGAGTGGATGCAGAGTTTCGATTATTTGCGCCAGTTCCGCTTTGTCGATAGCGAACATTTCGTCAACAAATGTCTGAATGACAATAAGTCTATCCTCTGCGAAGGTGCGCAAGGATCGCTACTGGATATCGATTTCGGTTCGTATCCGTTCGTCACTTCCAGCAATACGGTATGTGCGGGAGCTTGCACCGGTCTGGGATTGGCTCCGAGCCGGATAGGCGAGGTGTACGGTATCTTCAAAGCCTATTGCACTCGCGTCGGTGCAGGGCCGTTCCCGACAGAATTATTCGACGAGACCGGCAAGCAGATTCGTGCTATTGGTCACGAGTATGGTGCGGTTACGGGGCGCGAACGCCGTTGCGGATGGATCGACTTGGTTGCACTCCGCTATACCATCATGCTCAATGGGGTGACTCAGTTGATTATGATGAAGTCTGATGTATTAGATACTTTCCCTGTAATCAAGGCCTGTACGGCATACCGTGTGAATGGAAAACTGACACGCGACTTTCCGTTCTCGATAGCGAAGGGTGTAGAACCTGTCTATGAGGAGTTTCCTGGATGGCAGACCGATTTGACTCATTGCACCAAGCAGGAGGAATTGCCTGAAGCCTTTATTAACTATGTTAATTTCTTGGAACGAGAATTGGCCACACCCATCAAAATCATTTCGGTGGGCCCGGATCGTGAAGCAACTATATGGAGATAATGAAAAACCAAGTTAATCGTGCCCAAGGGGCTAAGAAAAAAGCAATTTTACGGCTTAGCGACGGCTCCACCTTCGAGGGCTATAGCTTTGGCGCAGATGTACCGGTTAGTGGAGAAGTGGTTTTCAATACCGCAATGATGGGTTACCCAGAGTCACTCACCGATCCCAGTTATGCCGGCCAACTGATGACACTTACCTATCCGTTGGTGGGTAACTACGGAGTACCGGAATTCTCGTTCCGCCCGGACGGGTTGGCTACCTATATGGAGTCTGATCGTATCTATGTACGTGCTATCATATGCAGCGAATATAGTGGAGAATATAGCCACTGGAATGGTCATGAGACTCTAGCCGATTGGTTGAAACGCGAGAATGTGCCAGGTATAACAGGTATCGACACGCGTGCCCTCACCATGCTTCTGCGCGAGAATGGAGTGATGATGGGTTCTATCGAGATAGAAGGCTGCGCCCCCGCACCACAAGCTCACTACGAGGATGTTAACTTCGTAGCGCAAGTGTCTTGTAAAGAGGTGATTCGCTATAACGAAGGCCAAACTAAAAAAGTTATTCTTGTAGATTGTGGAGTGAAACACAATATCATTCGCTGCCTAATCAAACGCAACGTGGAGGTGATTCGCGTACCTTGGGATTTTGACTTCAATTCGATTGAGGCTGATGGACTATTCTTGTCCAATGGACCGGGAAATCCGGATACCTGTCAGGTGCTTGTAAATCATATCAAGACTTATATGCAGAAACACAAACCTATTGCGGGAATCTGCATGGGAAATCAGTTGCTAGGCAAGGCGGCCGGGGCTACTATCTACAAGCTCCCGTACGGTCACCGTTCGCACAACCAACCGGTTCGGCAAGTAGGTACCGATCGTTGCTTCATCACCTCGCAGAACCACGGGTATGCAGTGGACGCTTCTACATTGTCTAAGGAGTGGGAACCGCTTTTCGTGAATATGAATGATGGCTCGAACGAGGGAATTCGTCATAAGTCAGAACCGTGGTTCTCCGCACAATTCCACCCCGAGGCTTGCTCCGGACCAATTGATACGGAATTCCTATTCGATGATTTCGTCAAACTCCTCTAATAGTACAGAATCTATCTTATAGACATGAAAATAGAAAATATTCACAAAGTATTAGTTCTCGGCTCTGGGGCTCTCAAAATCGGAGAGGCCGGCGAATTCGATTATTCGGGTTCACAAGCACTCAAAGCGCTTCGCGAAGAGGGTGTAGAGACCGTATTAATCAATCCGAATATAGCCACGGTGCAGACTTCAGAAGGAGTGGCCGACCATATCTATTTCTTACCGGTCACTCCCTATTTCGTAGAGCGACTGATAGAAAAAGAGCGCCCGGATGGTATTCTGCTTTCGTTCGGTGGGCAGACTGCTCTTAACTGTGGCGTCGCGCTTTATCGCTCGGGAGTGTTGGAGAAATACCATGTACAAGTTCTGGGTACACCGGTCGAGACAATTATCAATACCGAGGACCGCGAACTCTTTGTCCGCCAGTTGGACCAGATTGACGTCAAAACTATCAAATCCGAGGCATGTGAAACCATAGAAGACGCACGTCGCGCAGCTGCCGAACTGGGCTATCCGGTTATCATTCGCGCAGCTTATGCCTTAGGAGGACTCGGCTCTGGCTTCTGTGATAATGAGCAAGAACTGAATGCAATGGTGGAGAAGGCATTCTCGTTCTCCCCACAAGTGTTGGTAGAGAAATCGTTGAAGGGGTGGAAAGAGATAGAATACGAAGTGGTGCGTGATCGCTACGACAATTGTATTACGGTCTGCAACATGGAGAACTTTGATCCGTTGGGTATTCATACAGGTGAATCTATCGTCATTGCGCCGTCTCAGACGCTTACCAACGCAGAATACCATAAGCTACGTGCCCTTTCTATTCGTATCATCCGTCATCTGGGTATAGTGGGAGAATGTAATGTTCAGTATGCGTTCGATCCGGAGTCTGAAGACTATCGTGTAATCGAGGTAAATGCCCGTTTGAGCCGTTCTTCGGCATTAGCTTCTAAAGCAACGGGCTACCCACTGGCTTTTGTGGCTGCCAAACTCGGTCTGGGATATGGCCTGTTTGAATTGAAAAACTCTGTTACCAAATCCACCTCTGCTTTCTTTGAGCCTGCACTCGATTATGTAGTATGTAAGATTCCTCGTTGGGATTTGGGAAAATTCCGCGGTGTCAACCGAGAACTAGGTAGCTCTATGAAATCCGTAGGCGAGGTAATGGCCATTGGCCGTACGTTCGAAGACGTTATCCAAAAGGGCCTACGTATGATTGGCCAAGGTATGCATGGCTTTACTGAGAACAAGGAACTGCATGTCGATGACTTGGATGCAGCTCTCAAAGCTCCTACAGACAAACGTATCTTTGCTATTGCGCAGGCAATGTACGAAGGATATAGTGTAGAGCGCATACACGAGCTAACTAAGATTGACAACTGGTTCCTCCAGCGCTTGGAAAATATCATCAAAATCGATGCACAATTAAAGAAACTGGGCAGTCTCAACAATCTGGATCACGACCTGTTGTTGCGTGCTAAGCAATTGGGATTCTCTGATTTCCAGATTGCGCGTGCAGTAGGCTTGGGTAAAACGATGACTATGGATCAGGCCGTACTCAAGATGCGTGCATACCGTAAGCAAATGGGAGTGTTACCGGTTGTTAAGCAGATTGATACCTTAGCGGGAGAGTTTCCGGCACAGACCAATTATCTATATCTGACGTATAGTGGAACCAGTAATGATTTGCACTACACCGATGACCGGAAATCGATTGTGGTACTTGGTTCCGGTGCTTACCGTATCGGTTCGTCGGTAGAATTTGATTGGTGTGGTGTACAAGCACTGAGTACTATCCGCAACAATGGATTCCGCTCGGTGATGATCAATTACAATCCCGAGACGGTATCTACCGATTACGATATCTGCGATCGTCTCTATTTTGACGAACTCACTTTTGAGCGTGTCATGGATATCGTCGAACTGGAGAATCCGCATGGAGTAATTGTTTCTACAGGTGGTCAAATACCTAACAACCTAGCCATGAAACTCGATGCGCAACAAGTGCCTATCTTAGGTACTACGGCGAAATCGATTGACAATGCTGAAGATCGCGATAAGTTCTCCGCCATGCTAGATCGCATTGGTGTAGATCAACCGGAATGGAGTGCACTCACATCGATGGACGACGTGGAGAAATTCGTTAACCGCGTCGGCTATCCGGTTCTGGTACGTCCCTCTTATGTTCTCTCGGGAGCTGCGATGAACGTATGTTCTAACGAAGAACAATTGCACAAATTTCTGGAATTAGCAGCTAATGTATCCAAAGAGCACCCGGTGGTCATCTCTAAATTTATGACTAATACCAAGGAAGTCGAGATGGATGCAGTGGCACGTGATGGCGAGATCATTGCATACGCAATCTCAGAGCATGTCGAGTTTGCCGGTGTTCACTCGGGAGACGCAACGATTATGTTCCCCGCACAGAAACTCTATATCGAGACTGTAAGGAGGATTAAACGTATATCGGGACAGATCGCGCGTGAACTGAATATTTCCGGTCCGTTCAATATCCAGTACTTGGCGCGTGAGAACGAGATCAAGGTGATTGAGTGTAATCTTCGCGCATCGCGTTCTTTCCCGTTCGTAAGCAAGGTGCTTAAGATAAACTTAATAGACATTGCTACTCGTATTATGCTTGGCCTTCCTGTGGAACGTCCGCACAAGTCGCTCTTCGATTTTGACTATGTAGGAGTCAAAGCATCGCAGTTCTCCTTCAATCGTCTCCAAAATGCAGATCCTATACTGGGTGTCGATATGGCTTCGACTGGCGAGGTGGGCTGTCTTGGTCAAGATGCCAATGCGGCACTACTCAAAGCGATGCTCTCGGTAGGCATGCGTATCCCTAAGAAGAATATCCTCTTCGCTATTGGTGGTCCAAAACAACGAGCGCATATGTTGGATACGATCAAGCGTTTGGTAGAACGCGGCTATACCATCTATGCTACAGGCGGCACAAGCGAGTATCTGAACAGTCTAAGTGTTCCGAATATACGTGTCTATAAGAACGAGCATATCGATGAGTTTGGTCAACTCAAACAACCTATAGTGTCCGACTTGATGCATAAGAAGGAGATAGATCTGTTTGTCGGAATTCCGGTAGATACTTTGGCTGATTCTGTACACGATAGTTATTATCGCATGCGACGTACTGCCGTAGATCTCAATATCCCGCTGATTACCAATGCCCGATTGGCAGAGGCCTTTATCAATGCTTTCTTGGATGTGCCTCTAGATGCATTATCTATCCAAGAATGGAGTGAATATAAATAATAATAGTATTTGTCTATAATTTATTTAAGGTATGAATGCTTTAACAAAAACTAACTTTTCTTTTCCCGGTCAGACGAGTGTGTACCATGGTAAGGTACGCGATGTTTATTTCATCGGAGAAGACTTGCTCTGTATGGTAGCGACCGATCGTATTTCTGCTTTTGACGTCATCCTACCTGAGGGAATCCCCTATAAGGGACAGATTCTCAACCAGATTGCGGCGAAGTTTCTAAATGCCACTCGTGACATCGTGCCTAATTGGTTACTTGCCACTCCGGATCCGATGGTTTCTGTGGGATACCGTTGCCAAGGCTATCCGGTAGAGATGATTGTGCGAGGTTATTTGTGCGGATCCGCATGGCGTGCTTATAAGTCCGGTGTACGTGAGATATGCGGAGTTCAGCTGCCTGACGGAATGCGTGAGAACGAGAAATTCCCACAACCTATTATCACTCCGACAACTAAAGCCGAGATAGGAACGCACGATGAGGATATCTCGCGCGAGGAGATTATATCACGCGGCCTAGTACCAGAAAAGGAATATAAGCAAATGGAACAATATGCGTTGGCACTCTTTGCCCGTGGACAGGAAATCGCCAACAAGCATGGATTGATCTTGGTGGATACTAAGTATGAGTTTGGTCAGTACAAAGGTCAAGTTATGTTGATGGATGAGGTTCATACCCCCGATTCCAGCCGATATTTCTATTTGGAAGGCTATGCTGAGCGTTTTGCTGCTGGTGAGCCACAACGCCAATTGTCTAAGGAGTTCGTTCGCGAATGGCTGATGGATAACGGTTTCCAGGGGAAGGAAGGCCAGCAAGTACCAGCCATGACATCTGCTATTGTTCAGGGGATTACGGATCGTTATGTAGAACTATTTGAAGGTATCACAGGCGAGACTTTTGTCAAAGAGGAAACGGAAGATCTGGCATCCCGCATAGAAAATAATATTACTAAGTATCTTAAGAATCTATAATATATGGCTGGCTTTTTTGGTTCCATCAATTCACATCCCTGTATCACCGACGTCTTCTATGGTACTGACTATCTCTCACATCTCGGCACACGCAGAGCCGGTATAGCTACCTTTGATAAAGAGACAGGGCATTTTCACCGAGTTATTCACTCTATCTCGCAGGCTTCTTTCCGATCGAAGATGGAGGAAGAGTTGCCTAAACTGACTGGCTCGGCCGGTATAGGTATTATCTCTGACACGGACGCTCAACCGCTTCTCTTCAATTCCCATTTAGGACGTTTTGCCCTATCTACGGTCGGCAAGATTGCCAATCTGGAGGAACTGGCAGGCGAAGCGCTTGAGCATAATATGCATCTATCTGAGTTCTCGTCAGGAAAGGTCAATCCCACCGAACTCGTCGGACTGATGATAATTCAGAAAAATTCGTTGGAAGAGGGAATCCGCTATGTTCAGGAGAAAATAAAGGGCTCACTTTCGCTGATTCTTCTGACGGAAGATGGGTTGGTCTGCGCTCGTGATCTGTGGGGACGCACACCTATCATCATCGGCCATAAAGAGAATACCTATGCCGTAGCTAGCGAGACCTCCTCTTTCTATAATCTTGGATTCTCTGTGGTACGCGATTTAGGGCCCGGCGAGATAGTTCGTCTCTATCCGGACCGAGTGGAACAATTGGCAGAACCACTGCCGGACCACATGCAGATTTGCTCATTCCTTTGGGTATACTATGGATTTCCAACTTCCGTGTTTGAAGGACGCAATGTAGAGGATGTGCGCAACTATATCGGTTTTGCTATGGGGAAAGAGGACAGTACGCCTGTTGATTGCTGTTGTGGTGTGCCCGATTCGGGTATTGGTATGGCTATCGGCTATGCAGAGGGACATAATGTGCCATATCGCCGCGCCATCTCCAAATATACGCCAACATGGCCACGTTCGTTCATGCCTGCCAATCAAAATATGCGCAATTTGGTGGCCAAGATGAAACTGATTCAGAATAATGCCATCCTGCGCGAACGCCGCGTTCTGTTGTGTGATGATTCCATTGTACGTGGAACTCAGTTGCATGACAATACTCGTTGCTTACTGGAAGGTGGTGCTAAAGAAATTCATATGCGCGTGGCTTGTCCGCCATTGTTGTATGGTTGTCCGTTTATCAACTTCTCTGAATCCAAATCGATAATGGAACTGATATCCCGTCGCGTCATAGCGGAGTTGGAGGGAGAAAAAGCAGCCATGGATGACGAACGCGTACGTGCCTATTCGGTTACTGATTCGCCTGAGTACAATAAGATGGTTGAGACTATCGCAGCCAAGTTTGGACTGAACTCGCTGCGCTTTACGAAACTAGAAACATTAATTCGTGCTATCGGTCTGCCGCGTAAAAATATATGCACTCATTGTTTTGATTGCAGTTCGGCCTATACACTAAAATAAGTAAATATGAAACAACTCACCATATTACGGCAATCTATATTTGCCGGTATAATGATAAGTATTGGAGGCTGGGCGTTTCTGGTCAAACCGGCAATCGGTATGTTCCTGTTCTCTGTCGGCTTGATTGGAGTAATCAAATACGCTGCTAAGTTGTACACAGGCACGGCCGGTTTTGTGAAGGAGTGGGGCGACCTACCTACGTTGTTGCTGATTTTGGTAGGTAACATTATTGGATGTGCGCTGATCGCCGCAATCTCTCTCTGCTCTCCACTTCCCTTGTCCGAAGCTGCAGCAACGGTTGTAGCAGGCCGACTGGCCAATGGATGGTTCAAATGTGGAGTACTCGCTATAGGGTGCGGAATCTTAATGTCCTTCTCTGTCGAATTTGCGAGAAGGGGAGAAGGAACCGCTAGCGGCAACATATCAGATTGGTTACCGTTGTTGTTCGCAATACCGGTGTTCATCTTCTGCGGATTCCCACACTGTATTGCTGACGCATTTTACAATCTGGTATATCTGTTCAATACGCCCGCATCTTCTGTCTCGTGGGGCGCATTGTTGGCGTACTATGCCAGTATAGTAGTCGGTAATTTTATCGGGTGCAATGTATATAGGCTAATCCCTAGAACTTCACAGCACTAATCCGTTTCATTGCTTCTTCCACCTCCGGTGTGCTGATAGCATATGATAGTCGGATACATTCAGGACAACCGAAAGCAGATCCTGATACAACAGCCACATGGGCTTTTTCTAAGAGTTTCTCTGCCACTTCGTCTCCAGTGCCGATTGCACTAACGTCAGGGAATAGATAGAAAGCACCTTGTGGCTTGTTGAATTTCCAACCGAGTATCTTAGCCGCAAGGCGGCAGATCAATTCTCTGCGTTCAGCAAAAGTATGCAGCATATCTGCTACGCACTCTTGTGAGTTGATAAGCGCGCTTTCTGCCGCTTTCTGTGCTACCATCGTGGCGCACGTCAGTTGTTGTCCTTGTAGGCGAATACAACCGCTGACAAAGGCTTTGTTCTTCGTCAGTAGCCATCCCAGACGATAACCGGTCATGGCATACGCTTTGCTGACTCCGTTGATGATAACCAGTCGTTCGGCCAATTCCGGGAAGGCCCCAAAACTAACAGCCTCTACTCCATAGACTAAGCACGCATAGATTTCATCTGCAAGGATATATACATCTGGATACTCACGCAATATTGCTACGATCTCTTCCAGTAGCGCCTGGCTATATACGCTTCCGGTGGGGTTGTTGGGCGAACAGAGAATAATCATTCTTGTACGGCTGGTCAATGCTGCGCGTAACTGTTCTGGGGTCATGCAATAGTTCTCCTCAAACGACGTCTGGATGGGAACAACAACTCCTTCTGCCAATTTAACCATTTCGCTATAGCTTACCCAACTCGGCATCGGAATAATCACCTCATCGCCAGGATTGATAATCGTTTGGATAGAGTTGTAAATGGCCATCTTGGCACCAATGGAGACAATTACATCCGTTGCTTCCCAATGTATTTTATTTCCTGTAGCCTTGTTCTGCTGAGCTGCGATGGCAGCTCTTAATGGCATGATTCCCGGTACGGGACCGTAGTGAGACCAACCGCTCTCAATAGCGTTTTGGGCTGCGCGGCGAATATGTTCCGGAGTGTCCATGTCCGGTTCTCCCAGTGACATGCTGATGATGTCAACACCGGATTCCTTCATCGCTTTCGCACGCGCAGCCATCGCAAGGCTTTGCGAAGCTGCAATGTTTTGTACTCGTTTGGATAATTGCATTTCTTTCATTGTAGATGTGTAGCGTATATAGGATTTATTTCTTTTTCTCTGCTCTTTTTGCCTTGCGTGCTGCACGTTTGGCTTTGGTCTGTTCTGCGGTCGGCCAGTTGAAATCTTTCTTCCAAAGGAAACTAACCCCCTGCATTGTTGTGGCTTGGCGCAGCGAGTATTTGTCTACTGTATGTGTATAACCTTTTAGACGGAACTGGCCGTCCTGAGTCAGCAATAATTCCACATCTAGATCGCCAAAGAACGGCTGATTGGAAATATCGTTGTAGCGATAACCGACATTTCCGTTGATAACTAAACGATCAACAGGTTGCAATTGGAATTGCGCCTCGTACTCTTGACTGGCATTGGCGCCTTCGCCGTCTGTGCGGATAGCCACACCCAGAGTTAACATATCGGTCAGTTTGCTCAGCCAGTTATTGATTTGTCCGGTTACCGTGCTACTCAGCAGCGAATAGGTCGAGTTGAGTGTTGCATATTGGGCTTGATTCATATAATCCGGAGTGAAGAAGCGACCAAAGACGAGCAAGTAAATGACTTGCCTCATCAGCATTTCGTCCGTGTTGATAACTTGCCTTACCTGTTGTTGTATGGTCTGGTCACTCAGCGGGAACTCCAACGAGAAGTTCAAGATTGGATTGTTCAGCGGACCAGTCATATGCAAGCCTGTCAGCACAGGAATATTACTACGCGTCGTTCCTATCTGGTCGATTTCGTCGCCAAAGAGGTCTTTTAGATTGGCCGTTACTTTGTATTGTGCCGTTACGTCCAATTGTGGATTAGTGGCATCACCAGAGAAGACAATGGTAGATCCATTGGCAACCGTAAACTCACGGCGAATCACGTTAGCCACCGTATAACTCAAAGTGCCTTGCTCTAGATCGTACGTTCCTAACAATCGTACGTCACCCGTTTCGGTGTCGTAGGTTAAACGTAGCGCACCACTGCCTCGACCCTGAATAATATCGCCTGTCCGTTCGCCCAAAACGAACTGGAACAATAGTCTTGGATTGATTTCTATATTCAGCGTTAGGAAACATCGTCCGGCACGTTTGTACTTGTCTTCCTCGCGATCTTTTGCGTTGATTTCTAGATCTATGTTATCTAGGTCTGTTTCTACTACCTCTTCTTCTCCATTCGAGGTCTTAGTGTCTGTCTTGTGACTGACAAAATGAATGAAGTTTGACTCGTACGCACTCATGGTGTTGTCTATACTCAGTCTAAAGCGCGATTTGCCGGTCGTTACGGCATCTGCGTTAACGTGTATATCTTCGTCTGTTCCGGTTACATCTGCATGTCCGTTGGCATATACATGCCCTTGGAGCATTTCTCCCTGTTTGTCCGGTAAGTCAAAGACGAGTGCATTGTGTACATCTACATGCAGGTCGAGTTGGAATTGACTGAATTGCTGGTGATAGATTCCTCCGTTTACTTCCACAGGATGACCTTCCGCATCTGTTAGGTGAACATTCGGGAAGAGGATAGATGTGGTGTCCATGACGATGGTATCGTGCGCAATCGTATAGCGGCAACCGGTCCACGGCAATGTAAGCGAAGCATTTTGAGCCTCGGCGCGAAGCAGCACGTAAACACTCTCTTTTTCACCTCCTACGCACACATGTCCGCTGCCATAACCGTCGAGGTCGTCAATCACTACGTTGGTCCAATGGTTGACAAATGCCAGGGGTACTGAGTCAGCCATCATATCTAGTTTCCAACGACCGGAGCCATCGAAATGTGCTTCTCCGTTCAGATCCACCACTTTGCGTGTAGGACGCATCACATCGGCATGGAAGAAGAGACTGTCGTGAATATGCAAATCTACATCTGCTTCGCCGAAATAACAGTTGTTCAGACCCATTGAATCGACGTGTATCTGCGCGTCTATTTGCGGCTTGCGCATCAGACTGCTTATCTGCGCGTTTCCGGTCAACAGGCCATTGAACATAATGGTCTGAACAGGTAATAAGAACGGCACTACGTACGAAGCATCGATTTTAGCCAAGGCCACAGTCAATGAGTCACTATTACGCGGTGAGCCGATTCCGTTGGCCGATAGATGCTGACCACCACCATCGAATGAGAAGTGGTCGACAGTAATCGTGGTATCTGCTGCACAGTACGTCACGCGACTCTCGCCAATCGTATATGTGGAATCGCGTAGCAACAACGACCCTTTGTGAATGTGCATGTCGATTAACGGCAAGTTGTTGTACCGATCGAAATGCGTGGTCAGACGTATGTCGCCTCCGTATGTTCCCGCACGTTGTGCCGCTACTAAGGCCTGCATACGTTCGCGGTTATCCAAATCGCTTAAAGCCAGTTGGAGCTGGCGAGGAGACAAATCGCGCCAACCGTCCGGTAGGCGTTCGTCCAGATCTGACTCTTGGCGAAGTGTGACATGGGTTAGTAACGTGTCGCGGAAGGCCAAACACGAAAGTACCGTGTGCATCTGATGTGCTTCCGTACTCAAACTTAGAGAGAGCCCCGAACCACTGTAACTGCCTGTGTGGCGCAGTGTATCTACTGTGGAAGCCACGACGGTTAGGTCGTGGAGCGGAGTGTTCATCGCACGAACTCCCGGGGCATAGAATCGCATGTCGATTTTAGGTTCTTTGTCTGCGGGTAAGTTCATTTGAGCGCGCAGAGTAGGGTGGTCGCTGAGCGTCAGAGGCGCTTCATACAATCGTTGCAAATCGCGCAAACGATGACCATCGGCGTGCAGATTGAGTTCCACATCTCCCGGACGTTTAGACGAAGCGGGGACGGCCGATGGCAGGTAATGATGAGCCATATTCTGCAGTGCCGGCACTAAGTCCGCGTAGCGGAAAGTACCATTAGCCTCGGCCGTTAGATAGTCGCTGCGAAGCGTGAAATACTTGTTCTTGTTGGTTCCCGCATCGACCAGCAAAGTCATTTGGCGCATCAGTATGGAATCGCGAACAGTACCGACAAACAGCGAGTCGAGTACGAGATAACCACTCATCTTGTCGATGTTGGTTCCGTCCAGATCCACCGCCATCTTGAAACGCGAACGAATGCCAGAACCTAGTACGTTGATGCCAAGAGGTTCGGTATCCACATGACGACAAATGAGGTCGCAGTTGATAGCAGGAACTTTCTCCTGGAGGTTCACAACACCATTAAAGGCCAGTTTGAGATGTTGATCATCGATGGCAAATTGTCCCTTGTAGAGTTTTGGCGCATACTGACCATCCAATGTCAATTCGTCGTAGGTATAGCCTTTGTAAATAAAGTCGCGAACACTACCTTTGATGGTTCCGGTTAAGTTGTCCTCTTGCTCGTCTGTGCCTTTTGTCCATTCGCCTTTGACTTTTGCATCTACGGTAGCCGAAGTCCAATCGGGGATTTTCAGCAGGCGGCCAAAGCGGAACTTACGCGCTATCACGCGCGCGTTATAGCGCATATTCGTATAATTGGTATCACACGCGAACTCACCATCCGTAGTAATCGTACCTAGCGCAGAGCGGAAAGCGCCGTGCAGCGAGAATTCGTACGGACGACCTTCGGCCAAACCGCGATAGTGCATCTCACCTAAACGGTGTAGATAAACAGGCAAGTGAACAGGGCGATTGTTGAGCTGCGAGAGAAAATCTTGCAGCATTGGCGCGTTGGTGTGAATGTCTTGGAAATTGGCCTGCAAGTACAGGTCTTCCATCTTCGGCAAGCCGCGCGCATACAAATCGCCAACAAATATCTGCTGATGATTGTAACTAACCGCCAGATCTTTTGCGCGAAGCGAATCCAACCGTCCGCTCAGCATACCAGTCATGCAAATCTCGCGTTTTAGGTTGGCCAGTTTCGGTGCCAAGAGTGCCAAGTCTGACGGAATTAGACAGGCTTCGTGAAGCGTTACCTTGAAATCGATCTCATGCGCCGATTTGCTTAGATACAAAGTATCGCCGGTCGGGTAGTGAATCTCTATTCCGCTTAGGTCGCAACGCGAATTAGGCAATTCAGCGGTCAGCGTAGGAACAGCCAACATCGTATCATTGAAGATGAGATGCGCTTTCATACTTTCCACTGCCAGTTGTTCGCCTCGCGCTCTTTCTTCGTTAGACAGGCGGCCTTTCAGTTCGCGAATCTCAGCGTCCAGTACTTCTTCGCTCAGTTCGTGCAGATCCATCTTGGCATGATCGATCTCGGTCTGCCAATCTTCGTAATGCACGCGCATAGAATCCAAGCGGATATCTTCTACGGCCAGCAAACTCTGTAGCGACTCTTTCTTCTCTTTCTTGGCAAAAGCATCTACTAGGAACTGGTAGTTCCATTCGCCTTGATCAGTTTGATAAATCTTCGCTACACCATTCTTGAGATGCAAATGAGAGAATCGAATCTCGTTTTCCTGAAGAGCCAAAGGTTTGAAATGTGCATAGGCTTCGCTGATATATGCCAGAGTATCGCCTTGCTTGTCTTCGATGTAAACATCTTTCAAGAGCACGCGTGCAGGGAAATGATAGGACACATTGCCGATGTGCGCATTCGTGCCAAGCGTACGTGCTAGTTCACGCGTAACCAGTTGTACGGCGGCCGTTTCTACACGGTCGCTCATCAGCGTGGCTACTAAGGTTCCCCCGACCAGCAACAAGCTGACCAGCAACACACCTATTATGTACAAAGCACGTTTCACTTTTTGGTTTCTCTGTGACTTTTGCGGCGCAAAAGTACACAAAATAATTGACATATGCAAATTTTTCAAAAAAAATGAAGAAATATTTGGTCGTTTCAAAAAAAAGCAGTAATTTTGCACGCTTTTTTCGCAAAAAGCAGACATGGGGTGCCTCTGGCGATTGAATTAGAAGGGTTCAAAATAAGCGAATCATTTCGAATAGTAGTAAATGCCCCTCATCGTTAGTACTAATCCATAATAAGAGAATAGAAATGGATTTGATTAAAGTGGCCGAGCAAGCATTTGCCGGCGAAAAGAAAGAGCTGCCTGCATTCAAGGCAGGTGACCAAATCACAGTAGGTTATCGTATTAAAGAGGGTAACAAAGAGCGTGTACAGGAATTCCGTGGTGACGTTATCGCTATTCACGGTAGCGGTGACAAGAAGCGTTTCACTGTTCGCAAGATGTCCGGTAATGTTGGCGTAGAGCGTATCTTCCCGATGGACAGCCCCTTTATCGAGAGCATCACTGTTAACAAGTACGGTAAGGTTCGTCGCGCTAAATTGTATTATCTGCGTGAGCGTACCGGAAAGAAAGCTCGTATCCAAGAGCGCCGCACGAAGTAAGCAACAAGGGGTCTCAATTGAGGCTCCTTTTTGTTTGCTCGGTAGAGAGATAAAATGTTCCAACTGGAAAGTCCATATAAGCCAACGGGTGATCAGCCGCAAGCGATAGAGTCGCTTGTGAGTGGCTTGCGTGCGGGTGTACCCGCGCAAGTCCTGTTGGGCGTGACCGGTAGCGGTAAGACATTTACAGTGGCGAATGTGATTCAGCAGGTCAATCGGCCGACGCTCATCATGAGTCACAACAAAACGCTTGCGGCACAGTTGTACTCGGAAATGAAAGCGTTCTTTCCGCACAATGCGGTGGAGTATTTTGTTTCCTACTACGATTACTATCAACCGGAGGCGTATATTCCCGCCACCGACACCTACATAGACAAGGATTTGTCTATCAACGAAGAGATTGACCGTTTGCGATTGTCGGCTTTGGCGGCTCTGCTGAGCGGAAGAAAAGATGTGATAATTGTCTCTTCGGTCAGTTGTATCTACGGTTTGGGAAGCCCGCAAGATTTTACAGCTAGTAGCATACATATCGAGCGTGGCCAGACCATCGCGATGGACGATTTTCTGAAGCAACTGGTAGGCGCTCAATATATTCGCAATGATGTGGAATTGGCGCGTGGACGTTTTCGCGTCAAAGGAGATACGGTAGATATCGCGATTGCGTATGCCGACTATATTTTGCGCGTAGAATTCTTTGGCAATGAGATTGATGCAATTTTGACGGTTGATCCAATCAGTTTGCAGCCCATTGAGGCCTTTGAACAATACAATTTGAGTCCTGCGACCATCTTTGTGACAAGCGCCGAACGCATCGCGAATGCGAAAGAGCAAATCAAGGCTGATCTGAACAAACAGATTCTCTATTTTACGGAAATAGGCGAGGAATTATACGCAAAGCGTATAGAAGAGCGTGTGAAGTATGACCTGGAGATGTTGGACGAACTAGGTTATTGTTCGGGTGTGGAGAACTACAGTCGCTATTTTGATGGGCGCGAAGAAGGAACTCCGCCCTACTGTTTGCTCGATTATTTTCCGGACGATATGTTACTGGTGATTGACGAAAGTCACGTAACGGTTCCGCAGATTCGTGGTATGTATGGCGGTGACAAGGTGCGTAAAGATAATCTGGTGACGTACGGTTTTCGTTTGCCCGCAGCGCGTGATAACCGCCCACTCATGTTCGATGAGTTTGAACAAAAAACGGGCCAGACGATCTATGTGTCGGCTACGCCGGATGAGTATGAATTGGAGCGCAGTGAAGGCATCGTAGTGGATCAGTTGATTCGTCCGACAGGCCTTCTGGATCCGGAGATTGACGTTCGTCCGACTGAAAATCAGGTGGACGACCTGATGGACGAAATCCGGACACGTATTCATCGTAACGAACGCACACTAGTTACCACTCTGACCAAGCGAATGGCGGAAGAACTGGACGAGTATCTGCGACAGTATAATATTCGCTCGGCCTATATCCATTCGGATATAGACACGATAGAACGCGTTAAGATTATGGAGAATCTGCGTAAGGGCGAATATGATGTGTTGGTTGGAGTCAATCTGTTGCGCGAAGGACTGGATTTGCCCGAGGTGAGTCTGGTGGCTATTTTGGATGCGGACAAGACCGGTTTTCTGCGTGACAAACGTAGTTTGACACAGACAGTAGGTCGTGCCGCGCGCCATATTCACGGCAAGGCTATTCTCTACGGCGACAAGATAACGCCTGCCATGCAGGCGACGATAGACGAGACCAATCGTCGTCGCGCCGTGCAGATGCGTTACAACGAAGATCACCATATTACTCCGACTGCTATTCGCAAAGACATCAATACCAGTGCTCTGGCGAGTCTGTACAAAGATCCGGAAGAAGAGAAACGCAAACTGGAACAAGCTATTCGCGAGAGTTGGAAAACAGCCGATTGGCAGCATATGGATGCGAAGGCGCTCACCAAAGCTATCGAGCAAAAACGCAAACAGATGTTGGCGGCTGCCAAAGCCTTGGATTTCGACATGGCAGCGCGACTTCGCGACGAATGGATGGAAATGACCAATCGCCTTCAGGCGATGGGGGAGTAACGGTTAGGGGTTAGCGGTTAGAGGTTAGGGATTAGAGATCTATGTGCTCTGCACATATAGGCTGAGCCAGGAAGATAGATGCTGATTGCGCAAAGCGGTCAGCATTTTCTGTTGTCAGATAGCGGCAAGTGGCGCCTTGCGAGAGTTGGTCGCGATACTCCGGATGACGAAGCAAATAGTCTTTTAGACTATCGGCCTCGAGTTCGCCCTGTGCGATGGTCTGAATATTGGTTCCGACCAACCACGAGTCAATCTTCTCTTTGAGAAGAGGGTAATGAGTGCAACCGAGAATGAGTGTGTCGATTTTTGGGTCTTTGGCCAGTATCTCACGGAGGTAGAGGTCAACAAAATAATCGGCTCCGGGGTTGTTGTGTTCGCCGGCTTCAATCAGTGGCACCCATAGCGGACAAGCCTGCTGCGTGATAGTGAGATTTTCTGCGATTTTTTCCAATTCCAACACATAGCTTTCGGAGCTGACTGTGGCAGGTGTGGCGAGAATGCCAATATGGCCGTTTCTAGTGATGCTAGGCACTACTTCTACAGTCGGGCGAATGACACCCAATACGTTGATTGGCCTACCCAAGCCCTCCCTGAAGGGAGGGATGTCGTTTTGCTGAATGGTTCTAAGGGCTTTGGCCGATGCGGTATTGCAGGCCAAAATGATCAGCGCGCAATCGTTGTCCAACAGGTATTTAACGGCTTGCAGCGTGTAGCGATAGATCACGTCGAACGAGTGCGTGCCATAGGGCGCACGGGCGTTGTCGCCCAAGTACAGATAGTCGTACTGAGGCAATTTTTTGCGGATGGCATCTAGGATGGTCAGTCCGCCGTAACCACTGTCGAAAATACCTATTTTGGCCATAATCCGCTGCAAAATTACTACATTTTTTCGATATACGCAAATTAAAAATTCAAAATCACGTGATAATATACAAAGTATATTATAAGTATAGGTAGGATGCGGTATTGTCAGGTAGTGCTCTCGTGTTTGTCTCGGTAAAGTCTCGTCTTTGTCTCGTGATCGTCTCGGTAATAAATGGGGGATATATACTATGTATATATAAATGTGCAGTTTTTGTAGGGTGAAATTTTGGCATTATTTTTGCAGTACCTATGGTACTAAATTTGGAGTACCTTCGGACTCCGCCTTGCTGCGCAATTCCCCCGAAATTACGTCCGCTCAGTTGTGCGAACCGCATCTATTTTGTCAAAAAACCGAATTTATACAAGCATAATTGCACTTTTTTGCCAAAATATTTGCGTATTCCAAATTTTTGTAGTAATTTTGCACGCTAAAGTGTGCGTGAGTGCGTATGTACACGCCTGACGCATGCAGGAAAATGGCGAAAAACCAAATCCAAGAAACTGAAGAACCAAATCCTAGAAAACGAAAAAATCAAACTAACAAAAAACTATAAAAGCATTATGAAATTTAACGTATCAAGTTCGCAATTGTTTGCACAGTTACAGGCCGTAAGCCGCGTGATTAACAACAAGAATGCGCTGCCTATTCTGGATGACGTATTGTTCGACCTTTCGGGCAATCAACTGACTCTGACCGCTTCGGATGGCGAGACCACGATTCGCACTTCTGTTGAGGTGGAAGGTGTAGAAGGTAAGGGTAAAGTGGCTTCTGCAGCCAAACTGCTGTTGGAGACTCTCCGCGAGTTCTCGGAGCAACCATTGGCATTCACCATCGATGAGCAGAATTTTGCAGTAAGCATGGTTAGCCAGAATGGTTCGTATTCGTTTGTAGGCGTTAACGGCAACGAGTATCCTGAGATGCCGGAACTGGAGTCGGAGGTGGCTAAACTGGCTATTCCTGCTCGCGTGCTGCAAAGCGCTATTGAGAAGACCGTATTCTGTACCGCAGACGATGAACTTCGTCCGGTAATGAACGGTGTGTTCTTCGACCTGGCTACAGACCACGTAACAATGGTAGCAACAGACGCTCACCGTCTGGTTCGCTATATCAACAATGGCGTACAAGCAGGTAAAGAGGCTTCGTTCATCCTGCCTAAGAAACCTGCTACACTTCTGAAGAATGTGCTGAGCAAAGAGGATGCTGACGTACAGATCGCTTTTGGCGCAAAGAACGCTCGCTTCGAGTTTGGCAAGACCATCATCGTTTGCCGTCAGATAGAGGGCCGTTTCCCGAACTACAATGCCGTGATTCCGCAAGGCAACACCAATATCGTGACCATTGACCGTCAGACGATGATCAATGCCTGCAAGCGCGTGGCTGTGTTCGCAAACAACGGAACCGCTCTGCTTCGCTTGGCTCTCAGCGAGAACCAAATCAAGATTTCTGCTCAGGATATCGACTTCTCGACCAGCGCAGAAGAGACTATCGCTTGCAGCTACGAGGGAACACCAATGGCCATCGGTTTCAAGGCTCCGTTCCTGATCGACCTGCTCTCGTCCATCACCTCGACCGACGTTCAGCTGAAACTGGCTGAGCCATCTCGCGCAGGACTGATTCTGCCAGTCGAGAACGAGGAGAACGAGGAAATCGTTATGTTGTTGATGCCAATGTTGCTCAACGACTAAGAGTGATAGTTAGAAACATTTAGAATCAGAAGTTGATGAGTTTTCGTAAACTAACCAACGGGGAGATTGCGCAATTACAGTCGCAAGGCTGCACTGCGAAAGATTGGGGTACGATAGAAGTTGCGCAAGATTTTGATGCGCAATATGTTCAGGATGCCCATTTCTCCGGTCGTGTCCGTTTGGGTGCGTTCCATCGCGAAGTGGAATTGCCCGGAGGACTTCAAGTGCATACGGGTGTTTATCACGCTACGTTGCATAATTGCGAGGTGGGTAATGATGCCCGGTTGTACAATATCCACAACTATATTGCCAACTATCGCATCGGCGACAATACGTGCATCGAGAATGTCAATGCCATCCTGGTGGACGGCCGTACGACATTTGGCAACGGTGTGCGCGTGCCCGTGATGAACGAAGGTGGCGGACGCGAAATACCTATCTTCAATGAACTATCGGCCAGTCTGGCCTATATACTGACGCTCTATCGTCATCGTCCGAAGATGATACATGAGTTGGAGCGCCAGATAGATACTTACGCAGAGGCGCAAGCGGCAGAAACAGGCGAGATAGGCAGTCATGTGCGCATTCTGAACTGCGGAAGCATCAAGAATGTGAAGATAGGCGATTACGCCGAACTGACCGGTGTCAGCCGTCTGAAGAACGGAACCATCAATAGCAATGAGGCCGCTCCTGTGCGTTTGGGCAGCGGTGTGAAGTGTGCCGATTTCATCATCGCTTCGGGTGTGGAGATTGGCGACAGTACGTTGGTGGATAAGTGTTTTGTGGGTCAAGGTTGTATCTTCGACAAGCATTACTCGGCGGGCGAGAGTCTGTTCTTCTCCAACTGTCAGGGTATGCACGGCGAGGCTTGCGCGATTTTTGCAGGTCCGTACACCGTGACGCACCACAAATCGACACTGTTGATTGCGGGTATGTTCTCGTTCCTGAATGCGGGTTCGGGCAGCAACCAGTCGAACCATATGTACAAACTGGGCCCGATTCACCAGGGTATAGCTGAGCGCGGCGCGAAAACGACCAGTGACAGTTATCTGTTGTGGCCAAGCAAGATAGGTGCGTTCTCGCTCGTGATGGGTCGTCACACGCATCACTCGGATACCAGTGACCTGCCGTTCTCGTACTTGATAGAGAACAATTCGGAGAGTTATCTGGTGCCGGGAGCTAATCTGCGTACCGTAGGTACGATTCGTGATGCTCAGAAATGGCCGAAACGTGATAACCGCAAGGATCCGAACCGTCTGGACTGCATCAATTTCAACTTGCTCAGTCCGTACACGGTACAGAAAATGTGGCGTGGACGCGAGATACTGGACGAACTGCAGATGCTGAGCGGCGAGAATACCGAAGTGTATGGTTATCGCAACTGTAAGATTCGTAACAGTTCGCTTCGTCACGGCCGTGAACTGTATACTATAGGTATTCAGAAATTCCTCGGTAACAGTCTGATTAGCCGCTTGGAGAACAAACCGCTCAAGACCATAGGCGATGTGCGTGCTGCGCTCAAGCCCGATAGTGCGGTTGGACTGGGCGACTGGGTAGATTTGGCCGGACTGATTGCGCCGAAGAGCGAAGTGAAACGTCTGCTAGACGATGTTGAGCAAGGCCAGGTAACGCTAGATGCCATTCGCGAGCGGTTGGCACAAATGCACGCTAACTACTATTCCTACGAATGGACGTGGGCGTTGGAGAAACTGGAACAAGTATGGGGTTGCAGCGTGGACCAAGTGACGTTGGACCAAGTGCGCCAAACCATCGATCAATGGCAGGCAGCCGTGATCAAACTGGATAGAATGGTTTACGACGATGCACGCAAAGAATTTGACCTGAATAGCCAAACAGGCTTCGGCGTGGATGGCGATCGTGAACAAGCGGAGGCTGATTTTGAGGAAGTACGCGGTTCGTTCGAGTCCAATTCGTTTGTCAAGGCGGTGCTTGAACATATAGAACGTAAGAGTGCGCTGGGCGACAAGATGCGCGCAGCGTTGGAAAAAGTGAAATAATACGAACCAGTGAATGCGAGTTTAACCATATTAGGCTGCGGCAGTGCGAAACCGACCAAAGATAATTGGCCGTCGGCTCAGCTATTGGACATTTGCGACAAATCGTTTCTGATTGATTGCGGCGAAGGAGTTCAGCTGACGATGCAGCAAATGGGTCTGCACACGTCGCGGCTGTACAATATCTTTATCTCGCATCTGCATGGCGATCACTGTTTCGGCCTGATTGGTTTGCTCTCGACACTCGCGATGCTGAAGCGCACGCAACCGATGCATATCTACGCGCACGGCGACCTGGAGAAACTGATGCGCCCGTGGCTAGACTATTATTGCCAGGATTGTTCGTACGAGATCATCTTCCATACCATCAATCCTCGTCGTCACGCGGTTATCTACGAAGATCGTACGGTCAAGGTGGAGACTATTCCGCTGAAACATGGCGTGCCTTGCTGCGGATTCCTCTTCTCGGAGACGCATCGTGTGGCGCGCGAAGAGGGCGGATTTGACCATGTGACGAAAAAACGGTACGCTTATTGTGCAGATACGCAATATAGCGAGAAGATAGTGCCGATCATTCAGGGCGTGGATCTGCTTTATCACGAATCGACATTCCTGGAGGATATGTCTGTTCGCAGCCGAATGTTCAAACATTCTACGGCTCGTCAGGCGGCCACGATAGCGCAGAAAGCCGAAGTGGGACAATTGCTTTTGGGCCACTATAGTGCGCGCGTGGAGAATCACTCGTTGTTCCTCACAGAGGCACAAGAGGTTTTCCCGAACGTGCGATTGGGTAAAGAGAGAGAAACGATAGAATTCTGATATGGCGAAGTCGACGATACAATATGTATGTTCTTCCTGTGGGGCCAAAGCTCCTCAGTTGCTAGGCCGTTGTCCGGTCTGCGGAGAGTGGGGAACCTACGAAGAAGAGGTAGTAGCCGCAACTCCTAAACGCGGTGTGGCTCCTCGTTCGATAGGCGACACCAAACCACAACGTCTGCAAGACGTAGTAGCGACCGAGGAAATGCGCATAGACATGCATAACGGCGAACTCAATCGCGTCCTGGGCGGAGGATTGGTGCCGGGCAGTCTGGTGCTGCTGGGCGGTGAACCCGGTATAGGCAAATCGACATTGGCACTGCAAGTGTTGATGCAACTGGGCGAACGCAAGACGTTCTACGCTTCGGGCGAAGAGAGCGTGCGTCAACTCAAACTGCGTGCGGAACGCCTGGCGGGTGATGCGCAGAATCTGTATATCTCTAGCGAGACTTCGTTGGAACGCATACTCGAGCAAGTCAAAGACTTGGAACCCGAGATAGTGGTAATCGATTCGATTCAGACTATCGGAACAGAGGCCATCGAGGCGTCCATCGGCAGCCTAAGCCAGGTGCGCGAATGCGCTGCACGTATATTGGAATTCGCAAAGACGCGCAATATACCGTTTATCCTGATCGGCCATATCAACAAAGAAGGTTCGCTGGCCGGACCGAAAGTACTGGAACACATCGTTGACACGGTGCTGCAGTTTGAGGGCGATCAGCAATATATCTACCGCATCCTTCGTGCGCAGAAAAACCGTTTCGGCTCGACTGCCGAATTGGGTATCTATGAGATGCGCCAAGAGGGTCTGCGCGAAGTGACCAATCCTTCGGAATTGTTGCTGTCAACGGCGCGCGAAGGACTCTCGGGTATCGCTATTGCTGCGGCGGTGGAAGGTGTTCGGCCACTTCTGATTGAGGTGCAAGCCCTCGTTTCCTCTGCTGCCTATGGCACGCCGCAGCGCTCGTCTACGGGTTTTGATGGTCGCCGACTGAATATGTTACTGGCGGTGCTTGAGAAACGCGTGGGATTCAAACTGCTGCAGAAAGATGTGTTCGTCAATATCGCGGGTGGATTGCGTGTCCAGGATCCGGCTATCGACTTAGCCGTATTGGCCGCGGTGCTGAGCAGCAATATGGATCTGGCGCTAGATGCCTCCACTTGCCTTTGCGGCGAAGTGGGCCTGGCGGGCGAGATTCGTTCGGTCAATCGTATTGAGCAACGTATTGCTGAGGCGCAGAAACTGGGCTTCAAGCGCATTATCATACCCGCCGACCATAAGATAGATACTAAACGTTACCAGATAGAAGTAGTGGGCGTTCGCAAAGTAACCGATGCATTCCGCCTACTAATTAAACAGAATGGCTAACCGACTGAAATATAGTTTGGCACTCCTACTCATGACGATGAGCATGGCGGTGTTTGCGGACAATCGTCCCTACCTGTGCGAAATAGGCCTACAGGCGGGTTGCGGTTACTATGTCGGCGATGCTACTCCGCACATCTTCATGAATGTACGCGAGGCGTACGGTGTCCATTTCCGCTACAAGTTTACCCAACGCTGGGCGCTACAAGCCAAAGCTTCGGGTCAACGTATTGCCGGTTACGACTATACTATTCGTGGCGAGAAACTGGATACACGTTGGACCAACCAACTGGTGAATATAGATGTGATGGCGGAATTCAATTTCTTCCGCTTTGGGGCATCGAACAAGTACGACAAACGTATCAAACCGTATACTCCGTATATATTCCTTGGCGTAGGAGCCAGTGTCTATGGTGCAGATGCATCCAACCGTCCTACTTTTAGTAGTGTGGCAGCGTATGTGCCTCTGGGCATCGGATTTAAGTGGAAATTCTCCGAGTGGTGTGGACTGAATGCCGCTTGGCAACACAATATCTATATTGCCGACGACCTCGAGAGTAGAGAGACGCTCGACAATAAGCATAACTTGAACGGATCTAACTGGATGAACTGCGATGTGGTAGGTCAGCTGACAGTAGGTATTGTGTTTGAGTTTGGCAAGGCATCTAAGGAATGCCGCATATGTAATAACAACTAAGATGAGTTATAAAGAACAAATAGATTCCGCACGCTTGCCGCGCCATATTGCCATCATCATGGATGGTAACGGCCGTTGGGCTAAACGTCAAGGCTTGGCGCGTATGTTTGGCCATAAGCAAGGTGTGGAGGCGGTACACAAGATCACGGTGGCTGCAACCGAGTTGGGAATTGAATACCTGACGCTCTATACTTTCTCGACCGAGAACTGGAATCGTCCGAAAGAGGAAGTGGATGCGCTGATGGTTCTGTTGGTAGATACTATCGCTAAGGAGACTCCTACGCTGATGAACAATAATGTTCGTCTGCAGGCTATTGGCGATCTGGATCGTCTGCCTGAGACCGCACGCGAGAAATTCCAGAACTGTATCGAGCAAACCAGCAGAAATACGGGCCTGACTATGGTGTTGGCGTTGAGCTATTCGGCTCGTTGGGAGATTACGCGCGCGATGCAAAATGCTGTCCGTTTGGCGCAAAAGGGCCAACTGCGCGCCGAAGAAGTCAACGAGCAACTGGTTAGTTCGCTCATGACCACGGCCGAGATGCCTGACCCGGATTTGCTCATCCGAACTAGTGGAGAATACCGTATTAGCAATTTCCTGTTGTGGCAATTGGCTTATAGCGAACTGTATTTCACCGACCGCCTTTGGCCGGAATTTGACGAGGAAGAACTGTACAAGGCTATTGTGGATTACCAGAAACGTGAACGCCGATTTGGCAAAACAAGCGAACAAATAAAATAGTGAAACGACTACTTAATATATTTATCCTTCTGTTCTCTGTCCTGGCCCTATGGGCGCAGAGCGAGAGTGTAGTGGTTGACACTACCTCTTCTGCTGCTATCGATATGCCGGCTCCGGAGATCGAATACACCCTCACTCGCAATACGTACGAGATTGCCGGTATCGAGGTGGAGGGTGCTGATAGTTACGAAGATTTTGTGTTGATTGGCTTCTCCGGACTCGCCGTGGGCGATAAGATCGAGGTGCCGGGCGACCAGATTACGAAAGCCATCAAGCGCTTCTGGAAGCAAGGCCTCTTCTCTTCGGTTAAGATCCGTGCTAAGAAGATCGAGGGCAACAAGATCTGGCTGGTCATCGACCTGGTTCAGCGTCCGCGTGTCAGCGAAGTGCGCTACGAAGGACTCAAGAAGAGCGAGAAAGAGGATGTAGAGGTCAAGGTAGGTATTCGCCAGGGATCGCAGATGACACCTAACCTGGAAGACCATGCCAAAACAGTTATCAAGAAATATCTGGCCGAGAAGGGTTTCCACAATGCCGAAGTCACTGTCCTTCAGCAGAATGACCCGGATCACCCGGGCTATGTGCGCGTGCTATTGGCTATCGACAAGAAGGAGAAGACCAAAGTCGGCAAGATTTACATCACGGGCAACGAAGCGCTGACCGACCGCCAGATCAACAAGGCGATGAAGAAAACCAACGATAACGATATCGTCAATCTCTTCCGCACCAAGAAATTCGTTACCGAGGAGTACGAGAAAGATAAAATAGCAGTCATCGAGAAATACAACGAGCACGGTTATCGCGATGCTTATATCGTGGCCGACTCGGTTGTCCAAAATCCCGAAGACCCGACGCGCGTGGATGTCTATATGACCATCGATGAAGGCGATAAGTACTACGTACGTTCTATCAAGTGGGTCGGCAATACGGTTTATCCGTACGAACTGCTAGATGCCACGTTGGGCGTTAAACCGGGCGATGTGTACAACCTGAAGACCTTGAACGATCGTCTGCAGAACGATGACGATGCGGTCAGCAAGCTCTATACCGATCGCGGATACTTGTTCTTCAATGTCGAGCCGGTTGAGGTGAATGTGGAGAACGATTCCATCGATTTCGAGATGCGTATGTACGAGGGCAAACCGGCTACTATCAACGAGATTAAGATTGTCGGCAATACGCGTGTCTATGAGCATGTGGTACGCCGCGAACTTTATACCAAACCCGGTCAGCTCTATTCGCAGTCGGATATCATGCGTTCGTTGCGTGAGTTGGCGCAAATGGGTCATTTCGACCAAGAGAAACTGGTGCCTGATATTCAACCGAATCCGGAAGAAGGAACGGTGGATATCACCTATCAACTCGAGACGAAATCGAGCGACCAGATTGAGTTCTCGCTCGGGTGGGGTGCTACGGGTCTGGTGGGATCGTTGGGATTGAAATTCACCAACTTCGCTATCCAGAACCTCTTCAACAAGAAGGCCTATCGTATTGTGCCGCAGGGCGAAGGACAGACCTTCTCCATCAATGCGCGTACCAATGGTATCTACTATACTTCGGCCTCGATCTCCTTCCTCGAGCCGTGGTTGGGCGGTAAGCGACCGAACAGTTTGAGTGCTAGTATCTATTTCGCTAACCAGACTGGTTACTCGTCGCGTTATCAAAAGGCTTACCAGAATCTGTACAATACCTATTCGAGCTATTACTACTATTCCGGCAATAGCAACTACTATCAGCAATTGGCTGAGAGTGAGGCAGATAAGGATAAATACCTACGTACATTCGGTGTTTCTATCGGTTACGGTAAGCGTCTGCGTTGGCCGGACGATTATTTCACTTTCTATGGCGAGTTGAGCTATCAAATGTATATGATGAAGGATTGGCCGTACTTGCTTATCTCCGATGGTACGTCCCACAACCTCTCGCTCAATCTGCAACTCTCGCGTTCGTCCATCGACAACCCGATTTACACGCGCCGTGGTTCGCAATTCACGTTGGGCCTGAAGATCACGCCACCTTGGTCGGTCTTCAACGGCAAGGATTATTCTCAGATGACCAACGCCGAGAAATATCATTTGATTGAGTACCACAAGTGGAAATTCTCGGGCAAGGTCTTCACTCCGCTTACGCGTGATGGCAAACTGGTGCTGATGACGCGTGCCGAATTTGGCTACCTGGGTCATTACAACCGCAATGCCAAATCGCCGTTCGAATCTTTCTATATGGGTGGCGATGGTATGTCTAGTTACACAAGCTATTCGACCGAATACGTGGCTATGCGTGGTTACTCGTCTGGTTCGCTCACCCCGTATGATGTGGCTACGGGGCGTAATATGGGTTACCTCTACAACAAGTTTACTATGGAGTTGCGCTATCCTATCTCTTTGGAGCAGTCGGCCACTATCTGGGCACTGGCGTTCATCGAGGCGGGTAACTGTTTCTCCGATATTAAGGACTATAATCCGTTCAATCTCAAGCGTTCGGCCGGTGTCGGCGTACGTATTTTCCTGCCGATGTTTGGTTTGCTGGGTATCGACTGGGGTTACGGATTTGACGAAATCAACGGTAGCAAGCAATATAGCGGAAGCCAATTCCACTTCGTGCTTGGACAAGAATTGTAAAATATGCGTAGTATGAAAAAATATATCTTTATATTTTTAGTGGCCGCGCTCAGTTGTGGCACGGCTTTTGCAAAAGATCAACCGGTGGCCTATGTCGATATGAGCTATATCCTCAAAAATCTGCCTCAGTACGAGCAAGCCAACGAACAACTGTCTATGCTTTCCAAGCGCTGGCAGAAGGAGATTGATGCCGCTCAGCAGGAAGCGCGTGTACTGGCTACCAACTATCAGACCGAGCAAATTTTCCTGAGCGATGCCATGCGTCGTCAACGCGAGGAGGAGATTGTTAAGAAGGAACAGGAAGTGCTCGAACTGAAACGTAAGTATTTCGGACAGGAAGGCGAATTGTACAAGAAGCGCGAAGCGCTTATCAAGCCTATCCAGGACGAAATCTACACCGCCATACAGGATTTGGCGAACGAGAAACGTATCGAGGTGGTCAAGGACCGCTCTGCCGATCCTTCGCTCATCTATATGTCGTCCAAACTGGATATTTCGGACCAAGTGCTGCAAAAACTTGGAGCTAAATAAGCAAATCAGACTAACGACAGACTATCGACAGACTATCGAGTCGAGACAAACACGAGAATAAACAATAACAAAAATTATACAAAACAATGAAAAATTTTCAAATTAATCGTGCCTTTATGGCTAAGAAAAAGATTATTATTGCAATCATGCTGATCTTGCCTCTGGCAGTAAGCGCGCAGAAATTCGGTCACATCAACACACAGGAACTGTTCGCGCAGATGCCTGAGATGAACCAAGTTAAACTGAAAATGGATACAATCCAGGGACAGTACGAGAACCAGTTTACTTCGATGTACGAGGAGTTCCAAAAGAAGTATCAGGACTATCAAACCCAAGAGGCTACGATGACCGATGCTATCAAGCAAATCCGTCAACAGGAGTTGCAAGAGATGCAGCAACGTATTCAACAATTCCAACAGATGGCCGAGCAAGATATCCAGAAGAAGCAGCAGGAGTTGTTGGCTCCGGTTCACGAACGGATGACAAAAGCTATCAAGACTATTGGCGAGCGCGAAGGATATACCTATATCTTCGATAGCGCAGCTATGGTGCACATTGGCGCGGATGCCAAAGATGTTACTTCGCTGGTTAAGAAGGAACTGGGCATTAAGTAAACTGATTTCTAACAGCTGAATACTGACAATATATGGCTGATGGATATCTAGAGACCCACTACGCCGAGTACGAGAAGAAAAAGGCGGAGTGGCTCAAAAAGAAAAATAAATTTTCAAATCGCAAATCTGTTTATGGTACAAAAACTTCAACAGACTCTGCGCGATAGCGCAGCTGCGCGATGGACAGTGCTAGTCTTGGTGGCTAGCATGATGTTCTTCGCATATATGTTCGTCGACATCCTTTCGCCTTTGGCTTCTCTGCTCAACGATACATTGGGTTGGGACCAGGGCATTTTTGGCACGTATGCGGCCGGTGAGTTCTTGCTCAATGTGTTCGGTTTCCTTATTTTGGCGGGTATTATCCTCGACAAGATGGGTGTCCGTTTCACGGGCGTTCTCTCGGCTAGCCTGATGGTCATTGGTGCTGCAATCAAGTATTGGGGCATCTCCTGGGCTGACGCCAATACGGTGGAATGGCTCAACGCCTGGTGGCCTTCCATGCCGGGTAGCGCTAAATTGGCTATGTTCGGATTCATGATTTTCGGTTGTGGATGCGAGATGGCGGGTACTACGGTTAGCAAGATTCTCGCTAAGTGGTTCAAGGGCAAAGAGATGGCCTTGGCTATGGGCCTAGAGATGGCTATCGCGCGTCTCGGTGTGTTTGCCGCTATGTGGCTCTCGCCTATGTTCAGCGCCCGTTTTGCTGTCGATGGCACCAATTCAGTCGTAGCACCGTTGTTGTTTGCTTCGTTGCTCCTGGTTATCGGATTGCTCAATTTCTGCGTGTTCACTATCATGGATAGTCGCTTCGACCATCAGCTGATTGCTGCGGGCGAGATGACTGCTGAGCATGATCCCGAGGATGAGTTCCATGTGTCCGACCTCAAGCAGATTTTCTCTAGCAAGATGTTCTGGATCGTAGCGCTGCTCTGCGTACTCTACTATTCGGCTATCTTCCCATTCCAACGCTTCGCAACCAATTTCCTCGAGGAGACATTGCAAATCACTAATGCTGAGGCTGCGGGATTGTTCAAGTGGTTCCCGATTTTGGCGATGGTACTTACGCCGTTCCTGGGCGCCTTCATCGACTATAAGGGCAAAGGCGCATCTATGATGCTTCTGGGCGCAGTCATTATGATTGTTTGTCACAGCGTCTTTGCGTTTGTCCTGCCGCTCTATCCGAGCAAGGCACTCGCGTTGGCTACTATCCTCGTGCTGGGCGTTAGCTTCTCGCTCGTGCCCGCATCTATGTGGCCTAGCGTGCCTAAGATCATCGACGAGAAAGTGTTGGGCTCTGCCTACTGCCTCATTTTCTGGGTGCAGAATGTCGGACTTTGCCTGGTTCCGCTGCTCATCGGCAAACTCCGCGTGGCTACGGATGGCTACTTGGTACCTATGATTGTGTTTGCTTCGTTTGGTGTGTTCGCTTTCTTGCTGAGTTTGGCACTAAAGGTGGAGGACAGAAAGAAGAACTATGGATTGGAGCTTCCTAATAAGAAATAAATCGTCACTCTGTGTCACTACAGACAGCCGGAAGGTCACTCCCGGCTGCATCTTTGTAGCGCTCAAGGGCGAGCATTTTGATGGCAATCAGTTTGTCGACCAGGCTCGACGCGATGGGGCGGAGTATATCATCTCTGGAGAGAATGCCCTGAGCGAACTCCAGGACCTGGCGCGTGCATGGCGCCGCGAACTCGGCTTGCCTATTCTCGGCATCACGGGCACCAACGGCAAAACGACCACCAAAGAACTATGTGCGGCCGTTCTCAGTACCAAGTACCATCTCTATTATACCCAGGGCAATCTGAACAACCAACTGGGCGTGCCCCTTACATTATTAAGTATCACGCGCGCACACGAGATGGCTATTGTCGAGATGGGAGCCAGTCACCCGGGCGATATCAAGGAATTGGTCGAGATTGCCGAACCCAACTACGGTCTGATTACCAATGTCGGCCGCGCTCATCTCCAGGGCTTCGGCTCTTTCGAGGGCGTCCAACGAACCAAGGCCGAACTCTACGATTATCTCCGCGAGCATGGAGGATTGTGCTTCCGCAATACGGACAATCCTTATCTGGCCAAGATGGCGGGCAATCTGCAAACGATTGAGTATCAGACGGGTAAGATGCCTGAGGGAACTCATCTTGTGGGCGAATATAATTCCGAAAATGTCCAGGCGGCGCTGTGCGTCGGACGCTATTTTGGCGTGGACGAGCAGACGGCTTTGGCGGCCATTCGAGCTTATGTGCCTTCCAACAATCGTTCCCAACTGATGCAGACCGAGCGCAATACGGTCGTGGTCGATGCCTACAATGCCAACCCAACTTCCATGGCCGCGGCCATCAATGCTTTCGACAAACCACTCACTCATTCACTCTCTCATTCACTCACTCATTCAACCAAGGCCTATATCCTCGGTGGTATGCGCGAATTGGGCGAATATAGCCACCTCGAGCACCAGAATATCGTCAATATGTTGGCAGAGCGAAAGGCGGACACCGTGCTTCTCGTGGGCGATGAGTATAATCAAACGACCGCGCCATATCCTATTTTTGCGGATGTAGAAGCGCTTTGCGCCTATTTGCAGGCGAACCCCATTGTCGGCAAAACCATCCTGCTCAAGGGCAGCCGTGGCAATCAATTAGAAAAAGCAATACCCTATTTGTAAAATATGAAGAAAACTGGTATTATCCTCATAATCATTGTGTTAGCAGCCATCATCGGCGTCTTGGCTTACCTCAATCTCCGCCAGCAACAGGAGATGTCGGAGCTCGTCGAACAGATGGAGATTGAGAAGGAAGAATTACAGGAGGAATACGAAGATTTGGCTATCCAGTTCGATGGCTATCAGACGCTCGATATCCGCAACGATTCGTTGCAGGATTTGCTGAGCCGAGAGCAACAACGCGTCCAAGACTTACTCGAGGAATTGCGCCAAACCAAGGCGAGCAACGCGCGCCGAATAGCGGAGCTAAAGAAAGAATTAGCCACCGTTCGCGCGGTCATGAAGGACTATGTTCGCCAGATTGACAGCCTCAATGCCACCAATGCGCGACTCACCACCGAGAATACGCAACTCACGCAAGTTAATACGCAACTCACAACCGAGAATACGCAACTCTCGCAGGCCAATACCGAACTCACGGAAACGGTCAGCCGAGCTTCCATGCTCGAGGTCGCTACCTGTAGCGTGTCTATGCTGAACAAACGCGACCACAAGACCAAAATCGTTAGCCAGGCCTACAAACTACAGTTCGATTTCTCCATCGCGAAGAATATCACTTGTACGCCTGGAATGAAGAACCTCTACGTGCGGATTATCGATCCAGAAGGCACTTTGTTGGGCGAAGAGCCGAACCATCTCTTCTCCTTCGAGAATCTGGATATCCCGTATTCTGTGGTCAAGCAGTTCGAATATACGGGCGAGGCCTACGATGGAGTGGTCTATTGGCCGATTGTGGGCGATGATGTCTTGTATGGTTTTTATACCATCGATTTCTTCTGTGATGGCAATCTGATTGGCAGTTTCCCGTTCCAACTGAAGAAGTCATAAAATGTACTCTCGTTAAGATTTTGTTCTATTTTCCCGTTACACGAGAAAAGACGAGACTTTAACCTGACGATCACGAGACAATCACCTGACAAAAAAGTGTACGAATTTTAAGATTTTTAGAAAAATACAACATAACAAAAATTACTTAACTTTTCAAAAATCATTTAACTTTTCTACATTTATGAAAAAGATTTTCTTATTTATTGCTGCGCTGTTCGCGATGAATGTGATGGCGAGCGAAGGTGCGCTGAAAGGAGTTTTCTCGGTATCAGCGGACAAAAAAGTAGTATTTTCGCAAGGAAACTTGCAGTATCAACCCAGTACGAGTACGTATCGTTTCGCTACCAATCAGTACGATTATGTCGGCGATGATACTCAGGGTAATGTGTACGAGGATGGCGTCAAATCCTCTAATGAGAACTTTAAACGTGAAACGTACACCGGTTGGGGCGATTTGTTCTGCTGGGGAACGGGTGACAGGCCTTGGTATCATTCGGAGACCGCTTCCGAATTCACCACATTTGTTGACTGGGGCGCACAGGCCATTTCCAACGGCGGTAATGCAGCCAACCTCTGGCGTACGCTTACCGGCGAGGAGTGGGATTATTTGGGAAAAACAAGACCCAATGCCAGCACTCTGCATTGCGTAGCAAAAGTAGGTGATGTGAACTGTCATTTGCTCTTCCCTGACAACTGGACAGGTGTAGACGGAATCACTTTAGATTTTACGACCGACGAATGCGAGGATAACTCTGTTACATTGACGCAATGGGCTGAATTGGAAGCAGCCGGTGCCGTTTGCTTGCCGCTGGCCGGATATGGCCAAATGAATATTGGCACAATCTCTGTTGAAGAAATCAATTCCGAAGGAGCCTATTGGTCTGCTACGGCTGCGCCTTCCGGTAACAGCGCATGGTTCTTACAGATTTTCTCTTATGACAAGATTTGCGAGATAGGAGGTTCAATGTCTAAATGTGACGGCGCTGCAGTTCGCCTCGTGCAAGATGCGATATACAAGGTAACCATCGCTGAGAATGAGGATATCACCGTCACAGGCTGCAAAGACAACAACGGCAATGATGTTGATTTGAATGCCGTTCCAGCCGGACTCGAATATATTGACATATTTTTTACATGTGCCGAGGGCATGAATGTGGAATTTATCGACGGTGTGGATGATGAAGAGTTTCTGGAATTTGACAACAGCCATGTCCGTCTGAAGGTCAGCCGTGATATCGAGCTCGAAATCACTACATACCCTATATTCTATAGCGTCAATTTGCGCGCAGAGGATTACTCGATACTTCTTCCCGCTCCGCAGCGCGAAGGCGAGCGCAAAGCGCCTATGAGATTTGGCGGCGGCCGCATAATAGCATATCTCGCAGGTACTACGGATGAGCCGGATGACTTAGACCTCGTTCCTCATGGCACCAAACTGGATATTATCGCTCAACCCGAACTTGGCTGGATGTTCGTTCAATGGGATCGTATTGCTTCCACATCGAATCGTCTGACGGTGACCATCACCAGCGACACTACGATTACCGCTTACTTCAAGGAGGCTGCGACTTACACATTGACGATGCAAGATGACGGCAATGGTGTCGTAACTATCTTCAACGGCACTCCGGGCGAAGAAGTTTATACTACGGCCGCGGTTCCTGTTATCGAAGGCACGCCAATCATTCTGACTGCTCACCCGAATATCGGCTATGAGTTTGACCATTGGGACAATTATACTGTACCTGTTTGGGACGAAGATGCAGAAGATTGGATTGTTCCTACAATGACTGGCAACTTGACCGTGAAGGCGTATTTCCGTCCGAAAGGCGCACAGCCGGAATTGGCAGAGGGCGAACTACCCGGCCTGTTCACTGTAGGCAAAGATGACGAGGGCAATCCTATTCGCGTTCGTTTCTCCAAAGGAACTTTGCAGTATATTGCCGGTGACGGCAAGACCCACAAAGTGGCTGACGAATCTATCGCAGAAACTTCTTCCGCTCGCCGTGGTACTTGGCAGTTTGCTGAGAACCAAATCGACTATATTGGCGATAAGAATAACCAGGCGGCTGAAGATTACAACAAGCCGATTGATGTCTTCTGCTATGGAGCTAGTGGTTACGACAATCGTTATCCATGGCTCAAAACTACTACGGTGTTGAGACAAGACTTGGATTCCACCAATTATGACTTTGGTGTGTTCAATGCAATCAGCAATGGTGGTAATGAACCGGGCTTGTGGCGTGTGCTTAATCAATACGAAATGACAGCTTTGCTCTATACTCGTAATGACTACACCCATTATTATGGTTACGGACGCCAGTTGCATGGTATTGGTACGGCTGATGATGCGGTCGGACTATTCCTTATGCCAGACGGATGGGTAATGCCGGGCGAATTAGCAAAAGAGAATATCACATTCCTTCCATTAGCGGTAGAAAACTTCACTACCAACAAATACACTGCTGCTCAATGGGCTATTCTTGAGCAATCGGGCGTTGTCTTCATTCCTGCAGGCGGAGCACGCTACGATATGGGAAGCGGTACAACAATGTATGCCGTTGGTCAAGCTGTATACAACCAATCGTCAACCTATAGTGAAGGCGGAATGGCATATGCAATGGGAGCAATGGCGACAGTACCTGGAGAGTTTGATGGCGGAACAATTATTGCTCCGTTCCCGGCTGGTGATGGCGGTTGCTCCGTTCGCCTCGTGCGCGATGTTCCTACCGCTCCTGAAGGCATTGAAACTCCTTCCGTTGGAAGCAAACAAGAGGCTACCAAACTCATCCGCAATGGCCAATTGCTCATCATCCGTGATGGTAAAACTTACAACGCACTGGGAGTCGAAATAAAATAAGTTGCACGTTTTTTCGCAAAAAATTTGCATATATCATAAAAAAGCAGTAATTTTGCGCCCACTTTCCACTGAGGAAAGGAAAATGCCACGAAGTTGTGATGCTTGCATGCGGCTTTAGTGGTTATTGTTTAACTAAAAAAAGTCAATCATTATGTATTTGACAGCAGAGAAAAAAGCTGAGCTTTTTGCTAAGTATGGCAAAGATGCCAAGAACACCGGTGCGGCTGAGAGCCAAATCGCCCTGTTCACCTTCCGTATTAATCACCTCACCGAGCACCTGAAACTCAATCGCAAGGACTTCGGTACAGAGCGCGCACTGACCACTCTCGTTGGTAAACGTCGCCGCCTCTTGGATTATCTCAAGGCTAAAGACATCGAGCGCTATCGTGCTATCATCAAAGAGCTTGGCATCCGTAAATAATTACGGACTCGAACAAAAAAAGCGGACTTCGGTTCGCTTTTTTTGTCCTCTAACCTCAAACCTCAAACCTCAAACCTCTAACCCCTAACCTCTAACCTCTAACCGAAAAATCGTAAATTAATCGTACGAATGCTAAGAAAAATTTACGATTTTATTTGCATAATCCGAAAAAATGTTGTACCTTTGCGGTCGCAAAGGTTTGCTACTTAGATGAGAAGATTCTTCCTATATTGTCTCTTAGTCTGCTCCCTGGCTATCCAGGCGGCCTACTATACGCCTGTTACAGTGCCTAATCCGAAGAAGCAGAGCCAGGAAAACTATGTCTCCAATCCGGATAATATCCTTTCTGTTGACGATGTGGATTTTCTCAACCGTTGTGCCGCTTCGCTCGAACAGCAAACTCAGGCAGAGATGTGTGTGGTGGCTATCGGCAATATCGGCACGGCCGATTGTTTCGATTTTGCGTACGAACTCTATCAGCGATGGGGAATCGGCAAGCGGGGAAAGAATACCGGTGTGCTGATTCTTTTTGTCTTGGATAGTCACGATATCCGCATCATGACTGGCACGGGCATGGAAGCGGTCTTGATGGACGCGCGGTGCTCCCAGATTATCAACAATGAGATGATTCCAGCCTTCAAGCAGGGCAAATACGGCGAAGGACTCTGTTGCGGTGCGCTCAGTATCTACGAACTTTGCACCGACGGTGAAGCGCCCGAAGACCTGCGGTCCATGAAGTCGGTCACCAATCGTGGCAAATTTGGCGAAGCTGCCTCCGACGAAGAGATGTCGCCGGGAATGATGCTCATCCTCTTGCTTTTGGTGCTGGGCGGAGTTTGTCTCTTTATCTTCGTTATAGCGTGGTTCACCACCAAACATCGCTGCCCTAAGTGCCATAGCACCAAATGCCATCGTATCCGCAAGGAAGTTCGCGAACAAGGCCACGCCTTGGATGGAATACTGCAAGATACCTACAAGTGCGACAAATGCGGCCACGAGTGGCAGGAGATACGCGAAATGACCGATTACTCTTCTGGCGGTTACGGAGGTGGCGGTTACCACGGTTATGGTGGAGGATTTGGCGGCGGTAGTTTTGGCGGCGGATTTAGTGGAGGCAGTTTCGGCGGTGGTTCCACCATGGGTGGCGGCGCCGGAGGCAAATGGTAAATTCACTCATTCATTCACTCATTCACTCATTCACTCATTCACTCATTGATTCACTAATTCACTAATTCACTAATTCATTAAAATATATAATTATGAAAAAAGGTATCGTTATTCTTTTGGTTATTTTGGGCATAGCTGCCCTGTTAGTGATGTGGGGCGTTGGCGCCTACAATGGTCTGGTTTCCGCGCAAGAGGGCGTTGAGTCGGCTTGGGCTGATGTAGAGAACCAGTATCAGCGTCGTGCAGACCTGGTGCCTAATTTGGTTGCCACAGTCAAAGGCTATGCTACCCACGAGCAAGAGACGCTCGAGCAAGTAGTTAAGGCACGTGCTCGCGCTACTCAAGTGACCAACTATATTGACCCGACACACATCACGCCGGAACAATTGGCTGAGTATCAGGCAGCACAAGGCCAACTGAGCCAAGCTCTCGGACGACTCATCGCTATCTCCGAGAACTATCCTAACCTCAAGGCCAACGAGAATTTCCGTGACCTGCAGGCACAACTCGAGGGAACCGAGAACCGCATTACTGTGGCTCGCCAGAACTTCAACGATGCAGCTAGAAAGTACAATACTTCTATTCGTCGCTTCCCGACCAACCTGATTGCTAACTACTTCGACTTCGAGAAGAAACCGTATTTCGAGGCTGACGAAGGAACCAAAGCTGCTCCGAAGGTAGAATTTTGATCGAAATCAAACCGTATATTGAGCACGCAGTGCTGGTCGGACTGATTACGCCCGATCAACCGGAAGAGCGAACCAAGGAATATCTGGACGAGTTGGCTTTCTTGGCTGACACGCACGGCATTGTTCCGCTCAAACGATTCACTCAACGCGTGCAACAACCTAATACTTCGACCTATGTGGGCGAAGGCAAACTGGAGGAAATCCGACAGTACATAGTCGACCGCGAAAATCGAAAAGACGAGTGCGAACCGATTGATGTCGTTATTTTCGACGACGAGTTGTCACCGCGACAGATACGCAATCTGGAGAAGGCTATCAACCATCGGGACCGACATCCGGCTAACGTGCGCGTGATTGATCGCACCATTCTGATTCTCGAGATTTTCCTCCAACGCGCGCAGACCAGTTACGCCAAGACGCAAGTCGAAATGGCTCACTTGCAATATATGTTGCCGCGACTGACACGTATGTGGAGCCACTTGGACCGTCAGCGAGGCGGTGGAGGAACCAACCGTGGTATGGGTGAAACCCAGATCGAGGCCGACAAGCGAGTCATTGGCCAGCGTATAGCCTTGCTGCGCGAAGAACTGAAGAAGATTGACAAGCAGATGGCTACTCAGCGTCAGAACCGCGGCAAACTGGTTCGCGTTGCACTGGTGGGGTATACCAATGTGGGCAAATCGACGCTGATGAATCTGTTGAGCAAGTCGGATGTGTTTGCCGAGAACAAACTCTTTGCCACGCTCGATACCACTGTGCGCAAAGTGACGCTCGACAATCTGCCTTTCCTGCTCAGCGACACAGTGGGATTCATCCGCAAACTGCCGCACCATCTGGTTGAGTCCTTCAAATCGACGCTCGATGAAGTGCGCGAAGCCGATTTGCTTGTTCACGTAGTGGATATATCGCATCCTAATTTTGAGGAGCAATACGAAGTGGTCAGCCAGACTATCGCAGATATCTGCAAGGAGGAGAAACCTACCGTCGTGGTCTTCAACAAGATTGACGCTTTCACCTATGTGCCGAAAGACGAAGACGACCTGACGCCCGTTTTGCGCGAGAATCTGTCGCTTGCTGACCTGGAGAAAACATGGATGTCGCGTCTCGGACAAGACTGCATCTTCATCTCCGCACGCCGAAAAGAGAATATAGACGCGTTGCGTGAATTGCTCTACGAGCGAATCAAGGCAATTCATATTCAACGCTACCCGTATAACGATTTTCTATTCAACAACTACGAGTCATGCGAACCATAATTGAACAAGGACACACTTTCGAAGAATGGATGACGCCTGTGCAGATTGCCAAAGATGTGCAGCAAGTAGCCGACCAAATCAATCGCGACTATGCGGACAAGATGCCGCTCTTTGTCGTTGTGCTCAATGGCGCTTTTGTCTTTGCTGCAGATTTGCTGCGACGTGTGGAGGCGCGTAGCGAAGTGACCTTTATTCGCGTCAGCTCCTACTATGGCATGGCTTCGCAGGGCAAACTCAATTTCCTGGTGCCGCTCCAGCAGAGCGTCAAGGGACGCGATGTCATTATCGTCGAAGATATAGTCGATACGGGCCTTACCATCCATCAACTCAAGGCACATCTGCGTGCCGAAGGGGCTACCTCCACTCGCGTAGCAGCTATGTTCTTCAAACCCGACAAACTCGAGTACAACGATGCTCGACCGGACTATATGGGACACGCTATCACCAATGAGTTTATCATCGGCTATGGCCTCGACCTCGATGGTTTCCATCGCAATCTGGATGCAATATACAAAGTCAAAGAATAAATTTCAAATGTTAAATATTAAATATTAAATATTAATTATTAAATTATTTCTACCATGAACGAAGAATTAAAGAAAGTGATGGAGGTTGCCGAGGTATGGACTCGCGAACCTTTTGACGCCGAGACTCGTGCACAAGTCAAGGCGATGATGGAGGCTGAGGATAAAACCGAACTCATCGATGCCTTCTATCGTACCCTCGAATTTGGTACGGGTGGCCTGCGCGGTATTATGGGACCGGGCACCAACCGTATGAACAAGTATATCGTTGCGATGGCTACTCAGGGCTATGCCAACTATCTGCTCAAGGTGCAGAAGCAGGGCGGATTCCAAAACGTACAAAACGGCCGCGTAGCGGTTGTCGTTGGTCATGACTGCCGCAACAACGGACGTCTCTTTGCCGAGACAGTAGCCAATATCTTCTCTGCCAACGGCATTCAGGTTTATCTGTTCGAGAGCCTGCGTCCTACGCCTGAGTGCTCGTTCGCTATCCGTCATCTCAAATGTCAGGGTGGTGTCAACGTAACCGCTAGCCACAACCCCAAAGAGTACAATGGCTACAAGGCTTACTGGGAAGATGGTTCGCAAGTGCTCCAACCGCACGACCAGGGTATCATCGAAGAAGTCAACAAGGTTACGCTCGCTGATGTCAAATGGGAAGCCAACAAAGACCTCATCGAGATCATCGGTGGTGAGATGGACTACGACTATATGATGGCCGTCAAGTCCGTTATGATTGACCAGGACTCTATCCTCCGTCAGAAAGACCTCAATATCGTTTATACGCCTATGCACGGAGCAGGTCGTCAGATCGTGCCCATGTGCCTCCGCTCTTGGGGATTCCAGAATATCCACGTAGTGCCCGAACAGATGGTCATCGACGGCAATTTCCCGACAGTCGTTAGCCCGAACCCGGAGAATGCTGAGGCTATGACCCTTGGTATGAAACTCGGTAGCAAACTGGGCGCAGACCTCGTTATCGCTTCCGACCCGGATGCTGACCGTATCGCTATCGTTTGCCGTAACGACAAGGGAGAGTGGGTTATCATCAATGGCAACCAGACCAACATCATGTACCACTACTACATCATCAACAACATGAAGCGTCTCGGCAAACTGCGCGACGATATGTACGTAGTGAAAACCATCGTGACTAGCGAACTGATTCGCAAGATTGCTGACAATCTGGGCGTAACCCTCACCGACGAATATACAGGCTTCAAGTGGATTGCCAATCGTATCCGTATGTGGGAAGGCAAACGTAAGTATATCGGAGGTGGAGAAGAGTCCTTCGGATTCCTACCATACGATGCTGTTCGCGACAAATGCTCGCCTTCGGCTATCTGCCTTATCTGCGAGATCGCTGCCTACGCTAAGGACAACGGCATGACGCTCTACGATTATCTGCTCAAGATCTACGAGGACTACGGCTTCCAACGCGAGACCACTATCAATGTCGTTCGTCCGGGTAAGAGTGGCGCAGAGGAAATTGCTCAAATGATGGTCAACTACCGCAACAATGCTCCGAAGGAGATCGCCGGCGAGAAGGTCATCAAGATCAAGGATTTCAAACTGCTCAAACAGCAGGAACTGAAGGATGGCAAATGGGTAGAGAGCCCAATCGAAATGCCGCTGAATGCTACATCCAATGTGCTCCAGTATTTCACCGATGGTGGACTCAAAGTCAGCGTTCGTCCTTCCGGCACCGAACCGAAAATCAAGTTCTATTTCGAGATTCCGGTTAAGTCCGGCAAACCGTTTACGGGTGCTGACTACGAGCGTTGCACCGCTGAAGCCGAAGCCCGCGTGCCCGCTATCAAAGCTTCGCTTGGTTTGTAACGAACCCATCGAAAAGAAAAAGGAGTCCTACTGGGCTCCTTTTTTTATATCGTCTATCACCAGACTGGCTAGTGTGCAACCGAATACCGCCGTTACTTGCATGAGGCTTCCTTTTACGCTGGCCTCTCGCCCTTCGCCTCTCGCCTTTTGACTGTTTTCTGTCGAATAGACACAGCGTATTTTTTTATTCGGATGCCGCTGCAGCCGTTTCATCCGTTCGCGTACGGCCTTGGCTAGCGCATCGCCTTTTACTTCAAATAGTTCGGCTACGCGAACCTGCGTCGGGTCGAAACGAAGAGCCGCACCCATGCTGGAGAATACCTTAGCGCCTTTCACGCGCGACGCGCATAATAATAGGTCAGTCTTGTCGGCTACGCTATCTATCGCATCAATCACATAGTCGTAACCTTCTAATCCCCTAACCGCTAACCACTCACCGTTCACCCTTTCGCAACGCGCAACGATCTCCGCTTCAGGGTTAATCTCCAGCAATCGCACCTTCAGCGCCTCTACTTTCTTTTGTCCTATCGTAGCGCGTGTGGCAGGTAGTTGGCGATTCACGTTCGATGGTTGTACGGTGTCGTCGTCCACTATGGTCAGGTGTCTTAGTCCTGTGCGTACCAACGCCTCCGCACACCATGAACCAACGCCACCAATACCAAACAACATTACGCGTTTGCTGCGTAATGTTGCCATTGTTTCAGCGCCCAAGAGCGCTTCGCTTCTATTGAAAAAATCTTCCAATTTATTTATCGTCGTGAGCGTGCAACGATTGCACGTACTTGGCGTGAGCCATTTTGATACGTTTCAGTTCACTTGGCTTGTCAAATTGTTGACGCGAACGGAGCTCCTTGATGACACCCGTCTTATCGAATTTACGTTTGAATTTCTTGATCGCACGTTCGATGTTCTCGCCTTCTTTTACAGGAACAATGATCATTGCATACACCTCCTTTTTGTTACTCTCCGAGCATTTGGCCCGTTCCGAGTGGATAGCGGTTGTTTAAGTCTTCCGCATGACCTTTATGATAGATTTCTTTTAGGTTCAAACCAAAATCAAGCGCTAACGTAGTGATGCTTGATTTTGAGAGCGAGAGCAAGGCGAAAATTCTTATGAGCGACGTGGTCGCGAATCGTATTGAGCCTTAGCTCGCGCGAGTACCCAGGGCCGGGATCGAACCGGCACGGTTTCCCACTGGTGTTTGAGACCAGCGCGTCTACCAATTCCGCCACCTGGGCTTGCTTTTTTCACAAAGCGGCTGCAAAAGTACTGCTTTTTTTTGAATTGACCAAATTTTGAACCAATTTTTTTTACAAAACGGCACTTTTATGCTTTTTTTTGTTTCGTATGGCATATATATGCCACAAAAATATTAATTTTACGCCGTATTTTTTTTCGTACAACTTGATTTTAATCTAATATCCATGCGTATGAAACGACTTCTCCTTCTCTTCGCAACCTTCGTTGCTTGTCTTGGTCTGCAGGCGCAATTTTCTTACACCAACATCGACAATTTCGAGTCGGGTAGTACCAGCGCCACCGTTCTTTGGAGTGGTGCGGCTGCGGTAGTCAACAATTCTACCGGTACCACGGGCAGCAAAGTGCTACAGGTGACCGACAATGCCGGTTATCCGTTTGTCAATATCCCTGTGTCGTTCGAGTCAGGCAAGACCTGGACCGATTACGATGGTATCGAACTGAGCATCTATCCTAAGTCGGGAACCATCGCTGGCTCTGGCTCTAAGGCAGTCGGTCTAGACCTGTCGCTCCTCAAGGCGTACGAGAATGCCGGCGTTACCTACAAGGACGCTTTGGGCAATACTATCAGCGATGTCATCAGTTGGGTTGGGCAGAACAAGGGCGTCAACTACGTGCGTATCCGCCTGTTTGTGGACCCGACATCCAATTATGCGAAGGCATTGGCGGGAGGTGCTAGCTATACCAATCAGTTAGGCGGCGACCTGGCTACCGTCAAGGTGCTGGGTAAGCGTGTCAAGGATGCCGGACTCAAATTCTTGCTGGATATCCAGTATTCAGATGGTTGGGCCGATCCTGGCAAACAGTTGATGCCGGAGAGTTGGACCAGCACTTGTACGTCGCAGACTGCGCTGCAGAACAAAGTGTATTCGTATACCAAGGATGTACTCAACCAGTTGGTAGCCTATGGTGCAACGCCCGATATGGTCCAGGTGGGTAATGAGATTACCTACGGTATGTTCTATACCAGTTACGACACGCCCGCAGGCAATTACACCAATGGTGGCATCACAATCAATTACAGCAACACCAATGCCGGTCGCAACGGTATTCACTGTTTTGCTACGTATTGGTCGGACAATACCCCTTCTCAAGATTCCTACTGGGTTAACCTATGTAATGTCATTAAGAAAGGTTGTCAAGCCGTTCGCGAAGTGTGCCCGAGTGCAAAGATCATGCTGCATACCGAGCGCTCTGCCTATACCGATTGGAAGTGTACAGCCAGCGGATATACCAATATGTATCTGGCCGAGATGTTCTACCAGAAGATGCAGGAAAAGAGCGTCGACTACGATGTCATCGGTCTCAGCTATTATCCCGAGGACCATGGCACGATGGACAAACTCAATACTATCCTTTCTGCTTTGGAAAGTCGATTCCCGGCCAAGGAAATCATGCTGGCCGAATACGGCTATAGCAACAACTACTACCGAGGAGACAATATGCCGGGTACGATAGGTTATTACAGAAGAAACGACACCAACAACAGTTGTCCGTTGGCGCAGAAGGAGTTCATCAGTGCGCTGATTTCGATGCTGAACAATCACTCGCGCGTCAAGGGTATGTTCTACTGGTTTGCCGAGGAGAACGAGTCTACCAATGCAGGACCATATGCCGGTGGTTATCGCAATTCGGGCTTGTGGGCGAACGAATCCACCAATTATGCAAGCAACAAGACCAGTACGGCCTATTCCGCAACCAAAGGTTGTGCACTGCCGGCCTTGGATGTGTTGGCCGATTTCCAGGATGCTTCGTCTGTAGTTACCAAGTCGGCCTACTATGCGCAGACTTGGCTCAAATTCTATGACCAGGCCGGTACGGCTAACCATCTGCACAAGAAGGTCGGTCTGAATGTAGATGACCAATATGGCGTCGATTTCACAGGCGGACTGGACAAGTGGTATACCGTTCGTTTCGGATTCAATACCGATTCGATTGCTGCCTTTACGAGTGCGGTAGGTGGTGCGCCAACCAGCATCAATCTCGAGCTGCGCAACTATACCAATCCGTCCGAAACCAACAACGATTTCTATCTCGACAATGTTCGTTTCTATAAGACTGTCAACGAGAGCTATGCGCTTGATTTTGAGGATGGTACGGTGGGCTATGCTTCGTCTGCCATTCACGATGGTTTCTGCACAGGCTCGCAAGTAGTGGCCAATAATCCTAAGAAGGCGGGCATCAACACGTCTAACAAGGTTATGACTGTGACCAACGAATGGAAGTCCGATTGCGCTTTGTACCAGTGGTATGTCGATCTGCCTAGCAACCTCAGCCTGTACGACACCATCTATATGGATGTTCTCCCTATCAACACCGATACGTGGATGACGCTGTGGTTCAACGATGGCAATAATACCAAGATCTACGATGGCACCGATTTCACTTCATGGTCTGCCAACACATGGCATCGTCTGGCCATACCTCTGTCTAGCCTAAGCGACATGACCGCAACGCGCATGTATTTCGGTATGTGGGCGAGCGGTTACTCTGTTGATAACATCACTTTCCATAAGGCGCTGCAAGTATATACCCTAACCTGGGATGCCACCACCAACGGTGGTACTTGTACTACCGCTACCACTAGCGTGACGGAGGGCAACGCTGTCGGTACGCTGCCTTCGGCTAGCAAAACCGGTCATAGTTTCAACGGATGGTTTACCGCTGCTACGGGCGGCACGCAGATCACAGCTGCTACTGTTCCGACAGGCGACGTGACCTACTACGCACAATTTACGCCTAATACGTATACTATCACTTATAATAAGGGTCAGTACGGTAGTGGCACTATTGCCAGTGGCACTAAGACTTATGGTGTCAATTTCACTCTGTCGTCCTCCACGTTCACTCGCACGGGCTATACCCAAACGGGTTGGAGTACTACCGATGGCGGCGCCAAGGCATACGACCTAGGCGGAACTTACACAGGTAATGCTGACCTCAACCTCTATCCGTTCTGGACGGCTAATACCAATACGGCCTATACGGTTCGTCATCAGTGGCAGAATATCGCCGATGATTACTACACACTCCATGAGTCGGAGACCAAGTACGGCACCACGGCGCAACAGACTTCCGCGACAGCCAAGTCGTACACCGGTTTCACCGCTCAGACCATCACGCAGCAAACTATCGCAGCGGATGGCAGCACAATAGTCGATGTCTATTACAATCGTAATACGTTCACTATTACGTGGAAGAATGGCGACAACCAGACTATCGAGACCGACCAGAATGTGCGCTATGGTGCTACGCCTACTTACGATGGTGCTACGCCAACCAAGACCGCCACAGCGCAGTACTCCTATACATTCAACAATACATGGAGTCCTGCTATCGCAACGGTAACAGCCAATGCTACCTATACGGCCCAGTTCTCGCAGACAATCAACCAATATACGCTGACGGTCAATGGTGCGACGGGCAGTGGTACTTACGACTACGGCACATCGGTAACGATGACTCCGACACCGGCCAACAACTACCATTTCACGCAGTGGTCGGACGGCAATGCCGACAATCCGCGTACGGTAACGGTGACGGGCAATGCCACTTATACGGCTCAGTCGGAAGAGGACGCTAAGACTACCGTCTATCTGTTCCCGACCGTTTGGGAGGTGGACAACGCTAAGTTCGCTGCCTATGTATGGGAAGATGGCAAGGCTGCGGCATGGTCGGCCGTGATGACCAAGACCGCTGACGGCAAGGCCTATACAGCACAGATATACGACTATGCGAAGATTATCTTCGTTCGCCTGAAGAATACCGCTACCAGCGGCAACTGGGATGACAAGTGGAACCAGACGGCTGACCTCAACCGCTCGGCTACTTACAACTGCTATCAGATAACGGGCTGGAATGCAGCGGACGGACGCTGGCGCAACTATCCGTTCTATTTCGTGGAATTCCGCGACTATGACGCTACGCTGCTCAAGACCGATACCGTCGATAGCGGTCTGGCGGCTACGGCGCCTGCCAATCCTTCGCGCGTGGGCTATACCTTCTCGGGCTGGGACAACCTGTTCAACAATGTTACCGCCGACCTGACGGTTACCGCACAATACACGGTCAACTATCATACCCTGAACTGGCACTCCGATGGTGATCAACTCGCGGGCGATTATACCAAAGGTCAGGTGGCCTACGGAACACCTATCGTGGCTCCGGATACACCGACCAAGCAGGGTTATCTGTTCAACCGCTGGAATCCGTCGGTTCCGGCTACTATGCCTGATGAAGACCTGTTCCTTGAGGCTTTCTGGAACCCAAGCACCACCACACCTTATACGGTGCGCCACCTGCAGCAGAATATCGACAACGACAACTACACCGAGTTTGAGACGCAGACCCTATACGGCACTACCGATAATATAACCGCTGCTGCGGCTAAGACCTACACGGGCTTCCAGGCGCAGTCGTTCGACCAGGATCTAGTCCTTCCTGACGGTTCTACTGTTATCGAGATCTATTATACCCGTCTCAGTTTCAACTTGGTTTGGGATGTCAATGGCGGCAATGCGCTGTCGGGCAGCTACACCAGCGGTTCGGTTCGCTACGATGCACCTATCACGCCTCCGACCAACCCGACACGCATGGGCTGGACCTTCACCGGTTGGCAGCCTGAGGCACCGGCTAAGATGCCGGCTGAGAACCTGACGCTGGTGGCTCAGTGGACCGAATCGGGCAGCACGCCTTATACCGTTCGTCACTTCAAGCAGAACCTGGATTGCAGTACTTACAATACCGAGCCTGACGAGGTAGAGAACCTGACCGGTAAGACGGGTTCTTCGGTTACTCCGGGAGTGAAGAGCTACGATGGATTCACACCTCCGGCTACCCAGACCGTTACTATCCTGGCCGATGGCTCGCGTGTGGTTGACTACTACTATACGCGCAACATCTACATCCTAACTTGGGAAGCTAATGGAGGTGTCCTGGGAGGCTCGTTCTCTAGCGGAGAAATGCCGTACGGAGATAATATTTCTGTTCCTGCACCTATGCGCCCGGGTTATAATTTCGCGGGTTGGGATCCTTCCGAAATTCCGGCTACTATGCCGTCGCATGATCTGACCTTCACCGCTCAATGGACTGCCATGACGGACATCAAGTACACGGTTCGTCACCAGTGGCAGAACCTATTGGACGACGGTTACACCCTCCATGAGTCAGAGACCCTGCACGGCACTACCGACTCGCCTACGTCAGCTGTCGCTAAGACCTACACGGGCTTTACTGCACAAGCTTTCAGCCAAAAGACAATCGCTGCGGACGGTAGCACTGTGGTAGATATCTACTACGACCGCAACCTTTTCACTATCACGTGGAAGAACCATGACGGCTCGACGCTTGAGACCGACCAGAATGTGCGCTATGGCGCTACGCCAAGTTATGATGGAGCCACTCCGACCAAGGCGGCTACGGTGCAATACTCCTACACGTTCAGCGAGTGGAGTCCGACCGTTGTAGCTGTCTCCGAGAACGCCGTCTATACTGCTCAGTTCGAAGCAACTCTCAACAAATACACCATCCGCTTCCTTAACTGGAATGGCGTCGAACTTTATACCATGCAGGTTGAGTATGGCACCACGCCTGTCTACGAACCTCTTCCGCCTACCAAACCGCAAACAGACCAGTATAAGTACACCTTCGCCGGTTGGGATCCTGAGTTAGCGCCTGTCACAGGCGATGCTACCTATACCGCCGTCTTCACCGAGTCGCTGCAGGTGTACGAAGTCTGTTTCTTCAATGATGACGAGATTCTGGAGTGCGGCGAATGGGAATACGGTTCCACGCCTGTCTATCGCGGACAGGAACCGACCAAGGATCCTGACGACACGTTCTTCTATACCTTCTGCGGATGGGGCGAGATCCATCCTGTCAATGGCGACAACAGCTATTCGGCACAGTTCTGTGGCACATGGCGGTACTACGACGGAGTGGTTATCAACAGCAGCGATCCGACTATGGGAACCGTTGCGGCCAACCCGCAGAAAGATACCTACGAGTATGGCGAGGAGGTAACCGTCACCGCTACGGCTAACGAGGGCTACCATTTCACCGAGTGGCAGGACGAGGATGGAAACACCGTCAGCACGGACACGACGACCACCGTCACCGTCACGGCTAACACCACTATCACGGCCATCTTCGAGCCCAATACCAACACACGCTATCTGGTTCACCACTTGCAACAGAACCTCAACGACGACCTCTACACGCTCGTCGAGACCGATACGCTCTATGGCACCACGGGCCGTCTGACCCAGGTAGAGACGGTACGTCGCAACTATCCGGGCTTCTATATCAAGTACTGCGAGGACGTACCTATTGCGGCTGACGGTTCTACCGAACTCAATGCGCACTACGACCGTCTGACGTATTCTGTCCGCTGGGTTGTGGAGGATGCAGAGCGACTCGATACCTTGCGCTACGGGGCTATGCCTGACTATGGTTCTGTGCCTACCAAGCAGGGCAATGCGCAATATACCTACACTTTCGCGGGTTGGGATCCTGAGTTAGCGCCTGTCACTGCCGATGCCACCTATCGCGCTGTCTTCAGCTCGGAGGTTAACCGCTACACCGTCACCTTCCATGCTAACGGCCACGCCACCGATCCTGAGCCGGCCAGCGTAGAATATGGCCATATAGTCAATTGTACTACGCTCTACGCCGACGACGGATGGATCTTCGATGGCTGGTTCCGCGAAGCCGGATGCCAGACGCCGTGGGATTGCCTCCAGGACGTAGTGACCGCCGACATCGACCTGTATGCTAAGTGGATTCCGAGCGAGAACAACTACTATCTGGTCAACTACTGGCAGCAGAATATCTACGACGACGACTATACGCTGGTTGAGTTCGAACAGATCAAGGGTACCACCGGCCAGATGACGCAGGCTGTGGCTAAGGACTACACCGGATTCGTTATGAAGCCGTTCAGTCAGGTTCCTATTGCGGCGAATACGGAAGTCAATATCTACTACGACCGTCTGCGCTACGAGGTTAATTTCGTGGTCGAAGGAGTGGTAGTTCAGTCCGATAGTGTTCGCTACTACGGCAGTGCGGAATATAGAGGCGAGACGCCGACCAAACCGGAAACGGAGCAGTTCTACTACATCTTCTGGTGTTGGGATAAAGCGACCAACATGCCTATTGTAGCCGATGTCACCTTCACCGCTCTGTTCAACGAATATTCCAAGGGCGGTGGCACAGGCCTCGAGTCGATTGTCATCACCGAGAGCGGCATCAGCGGACCGGAAGGTATGCGTATCTACGACCTGACGGGACGTGACGTCACCAACGCCATGGATCATCTCTATCAGGGTTCGTACATCATCGTGCTGGACGGTAAGACCAAGAAAGTCATGATACCGTAAACAAACGATAGCATCAAACGGAAAGGAGTGGCCATGCGGTCGCTCCTTTCTTTATATTCTCTCAAACAATTCCAAATTTTAGCTGATGTCGCTCCAGTTGTGGGTCTCGATGCGGAGCAGATCGAGCTGATGTTTGTAGATGCGGTTCATCTCATCTTCCAGCATCGGATCTTTGTCCAGTATCGATTGCGCTGCCTGACGAGCCAGTTCAAGCAATTGGCCGTCGGTAGCCAGATTGGCTATATGCAGATTGAATGGCAGTCCCGATTGAGCCGTTCCTTCCAGGTCGCCCGGGCCACGTAGTTGCAGATCAGCCTCTGCAATGCGGAATCCGTCGTTGGTGGCCACCATGATATCCATTCGTTGGCGTGTCTCGCGGCTCATCTCCACGCGCGTGAGTAGCAGGCAGTAACTCTGGTCGGCTCCACGTCCCACGCGTCCACGCAACTGATGCAGTTGGCTCAGTCCGAAGCGCTCTGCGTTCTGCACTACCATCACCGTGGCATTAGGCACATTCACGCCCACTTCTATCACCGTAGTGGCAACCAGTATCTGCGTCTCGCCGCTGATGAACCGCTGCATCTGTAGATCCTTGTCCGCTGCTTTCATCTGGCCGTGTACCATCGAGATACGATAGTCTGTAAATGCTTCGCACAATTCGTTGAAACCGTTCTGCAGATCTTGCAGATCAAGTTTCTCGTTCTCTTTAATCAGCGGATAGACAACATAAACCTGGCGTCCTTGATCAATCTGCTGTTTAAGGAACGAATAGACTTGCGCGCGACGCTCAATCGAGTAGTGAAGTGTATGTATCGCCTTGCGTCCTGGAGGCAACTCATCGATAATGCTGACACGCAGATCGCCATACACCGTCATCGCCAGCGTACGCGGAATAGGAGTGGCGGTCATGACCAGTATGTGCGGCGCTATCTGTCCTTTGGTCCATAGCTTGGCACGTTGGGCCACACCGAAACGGTGCTGTTCGTCTATGATGACGAGACCCAGTTTCTGCCACTGGACATTGTCTTCTATCAAGGCATGCGTACCTATCAGGATGTTGATGGTACCGTTCATCAGGCCGTTATGGATAGGTACGCGCTGTTTCTTGGATGTGGAGCCTGTCAGCAAAGCCACATGGACACTGTCGCCCAGCGGAGCCAGGAATGTCTTCAGCGTCTCGTAGTGCTGATTGGCCAGAATCTCCGTAGGAGCCATGATGCAGGTCTGTAGGCCGTTATCGACTGCCAATAGACAGCAGAAGAGTGCCACCAGTGTCTTACCGCTACCTACGTCACCTTGCAGCAGACGATTCATCTGCTTGCCTGATTTTAGGTCATCATGTATCTCGTGGATAACGCGTTTCTGTGCGTTGGTCAGGTCGAACGGCAGCGATTGGTAGAGAGAATGAACGCGTGCTCCAACGGTCGGCAACTGGTAGCCTGTGCGCGCCTCGCGCTGCTTCATCTGGCGCAATAGTTGCAGTTGGATATAGAATAACTCCTCAAATTTCAGTCTCGCACGTGCACTCTGCATGGCCTGCGTATTGCGCGGGAAATGTACATTGATGAGCGCCTCGGTCAGAGAGGGGAGATGATATTGCTGCAGAATAGTGGCATCAATAGTGTCCGGTACGCCTGCTTTCAGGTCGGGTAGCAGGTCTGTGATGATAGCGCGTATGGCCTTCGAATTCAGCCCGATACGTTTCATCTTGTCCGTCGTGTTGTAGTACGGCTCCAGTCCCTGCGTCATCTCGGGTGTCACTTTGTCCCAAGGAGTCAGGTCCGGATGAACGAAATTGTAGGTGTGATTAAATCGGCTTGGCTTGCCGAATAGCAGATACTTGACGCCCTTCTGCAGTTTGACGTACTGCACGCCGCGAAACCAGACCAGTTCACATTGGTGTGTGCCGTCATTGAATGTGGCGCTCAACCGTTGCGCCTTGCCTATGCCGATAGTGTGCCATTCGGTCACGTAACCCGCAATCTGGACATACGTATCTTCATCGTCAATCTCCGCAATCTGATAGAAACGGCTGCGGTCGATATATTTATACGGGTACTGGCGCAACAAGTCCATAGCTGTGCGAACGCCCAGCTCGGAACGAAGAATGTCGGCACGCTTAGCACCGACATTCTTACAATAAGCTATATCTCTATGGGAAAGTTCCATCGTGCCGAATGGAAAACCGGCTCCGGAGCCTCTCCGGTTATTGGAGTTTGAAGTTAACCGGCACCGTGTACTTCACGCGGACAGCTTTACCACGCTGCTTACCCGGTTTCCAGTTAGGCATCGACTTGATGACGCGAATAGCCTCTTTGTCCAGCGATGGGTCACCACCCGAACGAACAACCTCGACATCGACAATCGAACCGTCCTTGTTAACAACGAACTGGCAGATAACACGACCCTGGATACCGTTCTCCTGGGCGATAACCGGATACTTGACGTTCTCACTCAGATACTTGAACAGCGCTTGCTGTCCACCCGGGAACTCAGGCATGGTCTCAACCACAACGAAGACCACTTCCTCTTCCTCTACTTCCTCCTTGGGCTCTACCGGCGCAGCGATAACGACCTCGGTCTCTTTGTCATCCTCGGTGTTGACCTCGATAGACTCAACCTCCTTGTCATCCTCAACGACATTCAGCACTTCCACTTCTTGTACTTGTGGGGGTGGGGGAGGAGGAGGCGTCTCTTGACTGGTCTGCTGGATCTCCACTTCTTCCTCAAACAGGAATTCGGAGTCAGCCACATCATACTTGGTAACCTCACGCTCCGTCCACTCTAGCGCTACGTAGCATAGGCTGAGAACGAAAACAAAACCCATGAGAACATATATCACTTTGTTGTTCTCCAGGCTGGCTTTTTCTGATTTCTTTAATTGCATATCTTGTGTTTTTTTAGGTCGTATTTATCAAAATCGGCTGCAAATATACTGCTTTTTTATGATATATGCAAATATTTTTGCATTTATTAGTTCATTTTTTGCATATTTGCCGTTTGCAAGCACTAACCAGGGTGTAAAAAACTTTCCACAAATACCAGGCCAAACATTTCGTCCAACGGAAATGGAAGTTCCCGTTATACCTCTTATTGAGCCATCGCCAAGCGCGAGCATAATGGTATTGGTAGCGCAGAATATGCCCGACTGTTCGAGGCTGCGACACAGATGAATGCCTGCGCCATGCGGCGGTATAAACATGTATATAGCCGAACTGCGTGTGCTGCGAGAAAATACCGTACAGAGGGTAGTCCAGGACTAGGAATTTCTGCTCATCCAAGACCTTAAGGTCTTCTTCCTGCAACAATTCTGTTCGAAAAACAACCGTGCAGTTGGTGTGCGATGCACCTTCCCGATTATACCGCAGGCGGATATCTCCTACCGGTTTGTCGGCATGGTCCAGATCTTCCAGTTGTCCCTCTACATCATCGTAAGCCGCCGTATGCACCAGGCCTACTTGAGGATGTGTCTGCAAATAATCTATCTGTATCTGCAGTTTGTCCTCTTTCAACCAATAGTCATCGCCATCAAGCATGGCAACGTAGGTGCAGCCGTCTGCGATGATACGGCGGTATAGGTCAAGCGTGTTGCCGACCAATCCCAGATTCCGCTCTCGTCGTATATATACGATTCTGTTGTCCTTCGCCGCATATTGTTCGCAGATAGCCTGCGTGCCATCGGTGGACGCATCGTCGCCGATATAGATGCGTATGGGCTCATCGCATTCCTGCGCGAGAACACTGTCTATCGCCTGAGCGATATAGGACTCGTGGTTATATGTAGTTATGCAAATGCCAATCATGGGCACAAAGCGCTAATAATCGTCAGTACGGCACATTTCTCGATGATATTTCCATCGCGATAGTGCGCTATCAATTCGTTTTCCGATGCGATTCCTCGGAGCACATTTTTATGGCTATCGAAGTAGGCATCTAAGGCCGGAAGCAGATTCGGATTCGATTTCGCCCAACGGTCATACGGATTCATAGAATCCGCATCGGTCTTGTAGCCATCGTATATATGTAGTCTCTTCAGCACGCTCCAAAGAATGCGTTTGGGGACATCTTTCAGCCAAATATTACGTCCTGCCACACTCACCATCCGGTGCCGATGGCCGATGCGTTCGTGCTTGTGATGCCATTGTGCTGCTTCCGGGTAATAAGCCAAGATCCACTTGTCGTAGAAGGCATAGTTACGGCGTTTCTCATTAGGAATATGCAGCACGTATTCCAGAAAATCCACATCGCAGAAGGGCGAATAACTCTCCGTGTAATGCTGCAGCACCTGTGGTGAACCGATGCCGTTTCCTGCGAAACTAAGACTGTACAATAAGTCTATCTCATGCTTGCTATCAGTAATAACCGATAGTATATTGTCGCCATTCACACCTGTCAGCACAATCCCTTTTTTCTTCCAGTCTTGCTGCGAGGCGAAGGTGTAAATCTCGGATGGCCCGTTGTAGTTGATGAGCCATTGTGTGGCTGCTGCGATATCGTCTACTCGGGTCAGATAATTCCCGCCATCCAATGGCATAAACTGCCATTCGTTGCCCAGATAGCGGCTTATCTCTTGCGGCAAGATATGGTCGTAATGCCCGGTCTGCGAATAAGTAAAATTCGTGATGGGTTGTGTGGCCAGTTGATGTGCTACTATCTGACACATACGGCTGTCCAAACCACCGCTCAGCGGAAAGAAATGTTGCAGACCTTCTTTCTCGTTTCTGCGAACGACGCGTTCCACCGCCTGACGAAACAGACGATTCGTCTCTGCTAGCATCTCCTGTTCATTATATGGCCAAGCCGTGTTGTCAAAACGATGGTAAGTCTTCACCTCTATTTTCCCGCCTTGAGCCACTATATATTGGCCCGCAAGCACTCGATGAATGCCCTCGTAAATCGTATGGCAGTCGTCCGTATAACCTTTGTTCACCATCGCACGAATGAAGGATTCGTTGGGCTGAGAAAAAACCGTTTGACGACTCAGTTCTTTTAGGTCTTGCGCATATACTAAACCATTCTTCGTCTGCGCATAAAAGAGCATTCTGCTGCCTGTGTGGTCGTTAAAAAGAATGATATCATCATTCTTCGTGTCCACCAGTATGCCGCAAAATGAACCGCGCCACGCATTCCAAAAAACGGTCTCTCCTGCGCGATAACGAGCAATCGCTTGTTCGGGACTGTCGGTCTCAAAAAGGACACCGTGCACGGTCAAACAACATCCATCCGCGTTATATATGTAGTCATCGAACTTGCTCATATATCTTTTTCAACTCTTTGCCAACGGCCTCGCTGCTATACGGCAAAGCCGCTTTGTGCAAGGCCTCACGTGTGGTCGGCTGAGCATTAAAATCCAGAATGGTGTCAATAAATTCGGCAAACCGCCTGGGGTTGTGTTGCGCTATCTCGCTCGGCACTATTAGACCCGTTTCGGGTGTAACGATTTCGGTGGCCAGCCCCACGGGCGTGGAGAGAATCGGCGTACCCGTTGCTGCGGCTTCGGTCAATACGATTCCCGCAGTCTCATAACGACTCGAGAGAACGAACGCATCTGCGCGTTGCAACCATTCGCAGACCTCTCGCGGTGTCTGTTCGCCGGTAAAAACAACCGTATCTTTCGGAAAATCAAGCTCCTCTGCCAGTTGTTTGGCTTTCAGCCAATCTACACCTGTTCCAACCAACACCAGTCGCACATCGCTTCTGCGTTTGCAAACTACGCGAAAAGCACGCAGCAGACCAAACACATTCTTCGCTTTCTCGTCAAAACAGCTCACATGCAGCAGAGTCCTATAGCCCTTCCCTTTAGGGAGGGGATGGGGTAGGCTTTCAAAGAAGAACTCATCCACTACATTCTTGGCGCGGAGCCACTTTTTTGCCTGAAAACCAAGTTGTTGCATCGCGTTCTCTAGCATCGGGCTGACAGTCATCACCACTTCCGCCTCGCGGCACAACCGATGGGCAAAACGCTGCTTCAGCCACGACTGACGTTTGAACTCACCGCTCTCGGGCAGATAACCGCTCCAGTGTTCCACTACGATGAATGGAATCTTGTGCGCCCATTTCAACCAAAGGGCTAAGAGCCCTTGTTTCTGCATCACATTCAGTTGCACCAGGTTTGGCAAGCCCCACGTCCGCCGTATCGCTCGCCATTGTTGCCACAGGTCGCGCCAGCCTTGCGAATGCAGCACCTCCACATCGCATCCTTGCGCACGAACAGCCTCCACGTGCTTTTGCACGAAGAGACCTGCCATTGCGTCGCTCGCGGACGGATACCACGGTGTGAGATACAGAATTCTCATGTTAGCGATGACGCCATTCGCGCAGATGCTGGAAGAAAATAGCTATACGGAACAGCGGCTTGTAGTATTTCTCAACGCCGTAATAGGTAACGGGAGAACTGCCAAACTGCTTGTAATGACGCGCTATGCCGCGATTCATCGAACCTTCGAAATCAAACTGAACATGCAGTTCGCGTGCCAGTTTCATCGCTTCGAGAGCCAATAATGCGCCCGCTCCACTATCGTTAAAGGCATGATCAAGCGCAGGAATCAGATAGTAGAGATAATGCTTGTCCCATACCAGGAAAGCCGCGGCATATGGCTGACCGTCTGCATTGCAAACCGAGATGATGCGATATTGATGAACGCGCTTCAGTTTGCGCTCCAGTACTAGTAGAAATTCGCGCGTGTAACTGATCTGTCGGCCGCGCGTCTCCAGGCAGCGACTGTGGAATCGGTAGAAATCTTCCACGGTCATCGTATTGTCGATATGCAGACTCAGCGCTTTCTGCAACTGACGTTTTTTGTTCTTGCTGAACGACCCAATCAGTTTGTCCAGATCGCTCAAATCGTCCACGCGATAAGTCACGCGCTCTTTGGCCTTAAATCCCAATGCCTTCATCGCATCTACGCATAGACTGCCCGGCAGATATTGCTGGTAATAATAGGCCAGTTTCATCTGGTCGAGTTGCTCGCTTATCTGGCGGCAAACTTCAGCTATTTTCCAGCGGTCGCCGGTCGTTTCTGCATTCACCCAGATTCCGCCTATCTGCGACATCTGAGGCATCAGAATATACTTGTACCACGCCCGTTTGCGTAGCAAATAGGGCATTGCGCCTACTATCTCGCCTTGCTCATCTTCTGCGAAGAGAACATCCCATTCTTTGCCTGCGCATACGGCATCTAACCACCACGGCGCCATGAATATCGGCATAAATTCTTGCTTGGCGCACCACTCGCTGTAACGTTCTTTGTTTGTCATCTGAATAGTCCGTTAAAAAATTCACCTTTTGCCTCTAGCCTTTCGTCCTCTAGCCTTTCGTCCTCTAGTCCTTCGTCTTTCGCCTCAGGTCTTTCCGGCCTGTAAAGTATCTGTATGTTTTCTGCTACAATCTCTGTTTTGCGCCTTATCTGCCCATCCTTTTCCCACGTGCGCGTTTTTAGTTTTCCTTCTACATACACTTTCATGCTTTTCTTGATCGACTGTTGCGCCCATTCGGCCAGATTGCGCCACAACACAATCGAGTGCCATTCTGTCACATCGGGAACTTGTGTCCCGTTTTGCATGATGTACCCTTTTTCGGTCGTTGCCAGATTAAATGTTGCAATACATACTCCTCGGTCTAGATAGCGTACTTCCGGATCATTTCCTACGTTACCGATGAGAATTACTTTGTTTACGCTTGACATATTATTAAATATTAAATCTTAAATGTGCAATCTTCAATGCGAAGCCGTGTGGCAAATTTGCGGGCAAATTTACTGCTTTTTTTTCATATATGCAAACGTTTCGAAGAAAAAATGTACTCTCATTAAGATTTTGTCCTATTTTTCCGCTGCACGAGAAAACACGAGACTTTTACCTGACAATCACGAGACGAATACCTGACAAAAAAGTGTACGATTTTTAAGATTCCGAGAAAAATGCAATATTTTACAAAAATATTTGCACATGTCATTTTTTTTATGTAATTTTGCAGCGCAAAATGTGTGAGTACTAAGAATATAAATCTAAAATCGAATATAAATTTATGAAACACACGATGATTTGGGTGGCAGCGTTGTTGCTGACAATGAGCAGTTTGGTCTCAGCCCAGAAGCAAGAAGCGCAGCAACAGTATGTTCGCTGTATTGCTTTCTACAACTTGGAGAACCTCTTCGACACTATCCACGATGAAGGCAAAAACGACTACGAGTATCTGCCTGACGGAGGTATGAAATGGAACTCGTACAAATACGAGAACAAAATCAAAAACATGGCCTATGCCGTGTCGCAACTGGGTACCGATTACGATCCGCGTGGCGCTGCGTGTATCGGTGTCGCCGAGGTGGAGAATATTGGTTGTCTCTACGACCTATGCGCAGAGGCTAATAGCAAATACAATCGCCGACTCAAACCTATTTTGCTCGAAGGTCCTGACCGTCGTGGCGTGGATGTGGGTTTCCTCTACGACTCTACGCTCTTCAAACCTTCCAAGGTGACCGGTTACGAACTCAAGGCCCACTATGCCGATGGCGGAGTTATCAAGACTCGTCTCCAATTGCTCGTCTCGGGTTACTTGCTCGGAGATGGCTCGCCAGAGAAAATCCATATGATCACCAACCACTGGCCTAGTCGTTACGGAGGTGAATTGTCCAGCCGCCCTGGCCGTGACACCGCTGCTATGCTCACAAAGCATATTTGTGACTCGATCTACCTGAAAGAACCGCCGGCTAAGATTATCATCATGGGTGACCTCAATGATGACCCGGATAACCATAGTTGCAAAGAGGTGCTTAACGCACGCAAAAAACCGAAAGAGGTAGGGCCGCAAGGATTCTACAATACTATGTGGATTCACCTATCCAATGGTACGGGCACGCTCTTCTACAATGGCAGTTGGAACCTCTTCGACCAGATTATCATCTCCGAGCCGTTGCTCAATGCCAAAATCAAAGATGGCAAATGGTGCTACTGGAAATCGCAAGTCTTCAACAAGCCATTCTTGACGGTTCAGGAGGGTAAGGACAAAGGCGCACCACTCCGTACGCACAAAGCGGGAGTTTGGCAGAATGGCTATGGCGACCACTTCCCGACTATGATTTATCTGATTCGCAAGAAAGACTAATTGACTATCTTCAGACATAAACCTATCGAATATGACAGAACTGAACAGACACACCGAGCCGATTCGCATGCGCAACTACGGACGCATTGTGCAAGATATGATCCAGTACGCTTGCACTATCACCGACCGCAAGGAGCGTGAATCGTTGGAGTTGTATATAGCTAATTGCATGCGTCAGCGCAACCTTATTTGGAATCGTGACCAGGAATCCGGACTCAATCGCGTACGCGAAGATATCATCCGCCTCTCGGATGGACGATTGACCTGCGACTCCGAAGCCTTCCAGCAACTGATGGCGCAACCCAATATCTTGCAACAAAGCACCAACAACCAAAAAAGGCGTAAAAAATAACTGTTTTTAATAGGTACAAAAAAGGTATGGAAGAGACTAATCAATTCAAAGTCTTCGCGGGTTCCAAGGGCGAAGCGTTAGCAAAAGGAGTCTGCGAACATCTGGGATGCCAGTTAGGCAAAGTGCATGTCGATCGTTTTTCCGATGGCGAGTTCTGCACTTATTTCGAAGAGTCCGTTCGTGGCCAGTCGGTCTATCTGGTTCAACCTACTTGCCCCAGTAGCGACAATCTGATGGAACTCCTGTTGATGATTGATGCGGCTAAGCGTGCTAGTGCAGCAAAGGTCATCGCGGTGATCCCTTATTTCGGATGGGCACGCCAAGACCGCAAGGACAAACCCCGTGTTTCTATCGGAGCCAAACTGGTGGCTAATATGTTGCAAGGTGCGGGAGCCGACCGCGTGATTACGGTCGATCTGCATGCTGACCAGATTCAGGGCTTCTTTGATATTCCTGTGGACCATATCTATGGTTCCAATGTGTTGGCACCGTACGTGGCTAGTCTCAACCTAAAGAAACTGATCGTTGCTTCGCCTGATGTAGGCGGATCCAAACGAGCATCTAATTTTGCTAAAAAACTACATATTTTGACCGACCGCGAAGTGCCGATGGTCATCTGCTACAAGCATCGACCGGATTTCAACAAAGTATCCGAGATGCGCGTACTGGGTGATATCTACGGCAAGGATGTTGTCATTTTTGACGATATCGCCGACACTGCAGGCACTCTGTGTAAAGCCGCCGAGGTAATGCGCGATGGCGGTGCGAAATCTGTTCGTGCCGTAGTAACGCACGGCGTGCTCAGCGGTCAGGCACGCGAACGAATCCAGGAGAGTGCACTCGAAGAATTGGTGTGCACCGATTCTATCCCATTTGAACCGGGTTGCTGCAGCAAGATTCATGTCGAGAGCCTCGCCGCTTCTATCGCACAAACGATTCGTGCTATACAAAACCATACTAGCGTCAGTGAGACGAATGTGAGATAACGAATGAGACTACTCATACATAAACTGAGCTTCGTACTTTGTACGATTCTTCTCCTAACGGCTTGCGGAAAGAAGCAAGCCGTTATCGACCGACCACCTTTCTCGGCTGATTCGGCCTACAGTTATATTGAATCGCAAATGGCTTTCGGTCCGCGTGTTCCCAATAGCGCCGCGCACATGCAATGTGCCGTCTGGCTCATCGAGCAGTTGCGGGCTTGTGGCGCGCAGGTGGAATTGCAGAAAGGCAAAATGCCTGACTATCGCGACAACATGCAGCAGATATACAATATCATCGGCCATTTCTCTACACCCGAAATGGCTGACCGCCCACGATTGTTGCTCGCCGCGCATTACGACACACGACCTTGGTGTGACGAGGAAGAACAGTATAGCGATCGCTATTACAATGTTCCCGGTGCCAATGATGGCGCTAGTGGAGTAGGAGTTTTGCTCGAGATTGCACGCCAACTGGGTTTGCGTCTTGCCGATAGCACATTCTCTGTGCCGGTTGATATCATTTTCTTCGATTGCGAAGATATGGGCACTCCCCATTTCTTTGTCGGACAAGAGCGTGAAGATACGTGGTGTCTGGGGTCGCAACTCTGGGCCAAGCAATACAGTCTCTCGCCTTCAGCGGAATACAAATATGGCATTGTGCTCGATATGATTGGTGCTCCTGACGCAGTTTTCCCGTTGGAGATGTATTCTACGCAATACGCGGCTAATTATCAGCAGCAGATTTGGCGTTCGGCAGAGAAACTCGGCTATGGTGCGATGTTCAGCAATCAGCAGATTTATCCTATCACCGATGACCACTATTATGTCAATGCTATTGCCGGAATTCCGTGCGTAGATATCATCCATTATGATATTCGCAATGCTACCGGTTTTCCGTGGTGGTGGCATACGCGCCAAGACAATATGTCCAATATCTCAAAATCTACTCTTCAGGCCGTTGGCGAAGTAGTGATGAGCCAGTTGTAAATGTCAAATCACAAATGACAAATTTATTAGAAATAAAAAATCTCCACGCCTCGATTGGCGGAAAGGAAATACTCAAGGGAATCAATCTAACCATTCGCGAAGGCGAGGTGCACGCTATCATGGGGCCTAACGGCGCGGGCAAATCGACTCTGTCGGCTGTTCTTACGGGCAATCCCGCATACGAGGTAACGGCGGGCCAAGTGTTGCTTCGCGGACAGGATCTGTTGGCCATGGAGCCTGAAGTGCGCGCACGCGCAGGCGTGTTCCTTAGTTTTCAATACCCGGTCGAGATTCCCGGAGTCAGCATGACCAATTTCATGCGCACCGCGGTTAACGAGAAACGTGCTTACGAAGGCAAAGAGCCGCTTTCTGCTAAGGAGTTTCTATCGCTCATGCGTGAGAAAAAGAAACTGGTAGAGATGGCCGACAAACTCAACAACCGCTCTGTCAACGAAGGTTTCTCCGGAGGAGAAAAGAAGAAGAACGAAATCTTCCAAATGGCGATGCTCGAACCCTGTTTGGCTATTCTGGACGAAACCGATAGCGGACTCGATATCGATGCTTTGCGCGTTGTGGCGGAAGGTGTCAATCGCCTCAAACGACCGGACAATGCCACTATCGTCATCACCCACTATCAGCGTTTACTGGATTATATAGTTCCCGATTTTGTCCATGTACTTGCCGATGGCAAAATTGTCAAAACAGGCGACAAAACATTGGCTCTCGAACTAGAAGATAAAGGCTATGAGAGTTTCGAAAGGTGAGATATTCGAACGCGTATTTCTTGACGAGCCATCTCTGGACTTGCACATTGTGCAGGCCGAGGGTTCGCGCGTTAAGATTCATATACTGAATTTCTCTTCGGCTACCAATCGCCTAACTGTAGAACAGACAGGCCGCGATTGCGCGACCGAAATCTACGCTTTGGCTTATTTGCACGATGCGGACAAAGTTGATACGGAAACGCACGTAACGCATCGCGTGGGAGGCGGTAAATCCGACCAACTGATTAAATTTGTGTTGGATGATCAGGCTCAAGGACGATTCTTTGGCGAACTGAAAATCGATCCCGATGCACAACAAGTGGAAGCGCACCAGACCAATCGCAATATTCTGCTTTCCGATGAAGCGAAAATGCGCACGCGGCCTCAGTTGGAGATTTATGCTGATGATGTGCAGGCCACGCACGGAGCCAGTACAGGCCAACTGGACAATGCGGCACTTTTCTATATGCAGCAACGCGGTATAGGCAAACAAAAAGCGCGTCAACTACTCGTCGGCGCGTTTGTTCGGGAGATTATTGATACTATCTCTGATGAATCGATTAGAGAAAATCTTCTCCGTAAGTTAGACCTTTAACCTCTAACCTCTCGTCCTCTAGCCCTTTATTGAACTCTATTGATGGCGAAGTCCAATAGGCCTAGCAAACTTTGTTTCTCGCTACAGTCACGGAAAACCGATAAGGCTTCCGTGGCTTTCTTTTTATAGTCCAACATTTGCTGAACAGCATATTCATCGCCATGAAAACGTAGCACGAAGGCCTTGATTTCTTGTAGCGCTTTCTCGGTGTCCAGAACTTCGCTATGTGCTGCCAGCAATTCGCCTAATGCTTTGATGTGTTCTGCTTCGTCTTGCGGCGCACGGCGTAGTGCTTCGATGAGTGGCAGAGTAACTTTGCCATCGCGCAAGTCGCTCATGGTCGGTTTGCCTATTTCCTCCAGGTCGCTATAGTCAAAGATATCATCTTTGATTTGGAAACAGAGTCCGAGCATTTTGCCGTAATCGCGTAGCGCAGCCCGTTGACGAGCTGTGCAACCTGCGCTCTCTGCGCCTGCTTCGGCGCAAGCCTGGAAAAGTTGAGCCGTTTTTTGCTCAATCACTTGATAGTAACGCTCCTCGTCAATCCACATACTCTGGCCTACGTGCAATTGCACCATCTCGCCGCTGCTGAGACTCTTGCCCAGTTGCGAGACAATTTCCAGAATGCGAATATTGCGCACTTCGGCTATCAGCCCAATCACTTTGGCTAGCATATAATCGCCAATGAGAACTGCCACTTTGTTGCTCCATTTGGCATGCACAGCCGCTACACCGCGACGTGTGTCGGAACTATCCACTACGTCATCGTGAATAAGACTGGCAGTATGGAGCAATTCCAATGCCACGGCCGAACGAAGCGTTTTGTCCGTGATGGGATTGCATACTTGCGCAGCCAACATCACCAACAGAGGGCGCAACTGTTTGCCGCGCCGTGAACCAACGTATTGCAACACTTCCTGTTGCAGTTTGTTGTCCGCGCGAAGGGCCTGTTCCATCAGTCGCTCGTACTGTTTCCATTGCGATTCTATCGGTCGCCGTATTTCTGTGATTGTTGCCATTGTTATGAAAAATCGTGCAAAGGTACTAAATTATTTGCATATATCAAAATTTTTTGCGCACTTTTGCGCAGCAAATCTTAATGAGAGTACATTTTTTGAGGTGGAAAATGTCAGGTAATGCTCTCGTGATCGTCTCGATAAAGTCTCGTTTAAACCACGTTATGCTCCCGTAGGTGAAAAATCTTAATCAGAGTACATTTGTGGAGATAGATAATCGGGAAAGGCCGATGTGGAAAATTTGACAGAAAAGGGAGAAAAGGTCCTTAGGGAATGGCATATGCTTGCATATGTCATTTTTTTGTAGTACCTTTGTCGTCGCAAAATGTGCGATAAATCATTTAACACGAAAATAGATATGAAAGCATTTATGGACAAAGACTTCCTGCTGCAAACCGAAACAGCGAAGGAACTCTATCACAATCATGCGGCAAAAATGCCGATCATCGATTATCATTGTCACCTGATTCCGCAGATGGTAGCGGAGAACAAACGCTTTGAGTCGATTGCACAGATTTGGCTGATGGGCGACCACTACAAATGGCGCGCTATGCGTTCCAACGGTGTGGACGAGCGTTTCTGTACCGGTAAGGACACCACCGACTGGGAGAAATTCGAGAAATGGGCAGAGACCGTTCCTTATACTTTCCGCAACCCGCTATACCATTGGACCCATCTGGAGCTCAAGACCGCTTTCGGCATTGAGGAGCGTTTGAATCCCGAGACCGCACGTGCGATATACGACAAGTGCAATGACCTGATAGCCAATGACCCGAAATTCTGTCCGCAAGGACTGATGAAGCATTATCATGTGGAACTCGTTTGTACGACCGATGATCCGGCTGATAGCCTGGAGTGGCACAAGATGCTGAAGGATGATCCGAAAGCTGAGGTGCGTATGTTGCCGACCTGGCGTCCTGATGCAGGAATGAATATCGAAGCCGCTACATGGAAAGCATATATCGAGAAACTGGCTAAGGTGGCAGGCGTGGATATTAAGTCGTTTGCTGACCTGGTGGATGCTCTGCAGAAACGCCACGATTTCTTTGAGTCGATGGGTTGTCGTCTGAGCGACCACGGAATAGAGGAATTCTACGACGAACCGTACACTGTTAAAGAGATTAACGAGATTTTCAAGAAAGCTCTGGCAGGCAAGGCGCTGAGCGCATACGAGATTCGTCAGTACAAACACGCTTATCTGCATGCTCAGGCTGAGATGGACTACGCGTCTGGTTGGACCCAACAGTACCACTATGGTGCTATTCGTAACAATAACTCGAAGATGTTTGCCGCCCTGGGCGCAGACACCGGTTTCGACTCCATTGGTGAGTTTACGACCGCGAAAGCCATGAGCCATTTTCTCGATGAGATGAATAGCGAAGGCCATCTGGCAAAGACGATTCTCTACAACCTGAATCCGTGTGCCAATGAGGTAATCGCAACCATGTTGGGTAACTTCCAGGATGGCTCTGTGCCGGGTAAGATCCAGTTCGGTAGCGGATGGTGGTTCCTCGATCAGAAAGATGGTATGGAGAAGCAGATGATGGCTCTCTCGAATCTAGGTCTATTGTCGCGTCTCGTCGGCATGTTGACCGACAGCCGTTCGTTCCTCAGCTATCCGCGCCATGAGTATTTCCGCCGCACACTGTGTAACATTCTCGGCAACGATATCGAGAATGGCATGATTCCGTACACCGGTTACGAGAAAGCTCGCGTACAGCAAATGGTAGAGGATATCTGCTACAATAATGCGAAAAACTATTTCAAATTTTAGATTTAACATTTAATATTTAAGATACAATGGCTAAAATTATTACTTTAGGCGAGATTATGCTCCGCCTGAGTCCGGAAGGACAAGACCGTTTCATTCAATCGGAGCATTTCCGTATCATTCCCGGTGGCGGTGAGGCAAATGTGGCTATCTCGTGTGCCAATTATGGTCACGAGGCATATTTGGTAACCAAACTGCCGAAGCACGAGATTGGTCAGATAGCAGTGAACGCGCTGCGCCGCTATGGTGTGAAGGACGATTATATCGTTCGCGGTGGCGATCGCATTGGTTTGTATTACTGCGAGACAGGCGCTTCCATGCGTCCGTCCAAGGTTATATACGACCGTGCTCACTCGGCTATCGCAGAGGCTGATCCAAAGGATTTTGATTTTGACAAAATCATGGAAGGTGCTGCTTGGTTCCACTGGTCGGGCATCACGCCTGCAATCTCGGACAAGGCTGCTGAGATCACCAAACTGGCTTGCGAAGCAGCCAAACGTCACGGTGTAACCGTAAGCGTGGATCTAAATTTCCGCAAGAAATTGTGGACGAGCGAGAAAGCTATCTCGATCATGCGCCCGCTGATGAAATACGTGGATGTTTGTATAGGCAACGAGGAAGATGCAGAACTTTGCCTCGGCTTCAAGCCTGATGCAGATGTAGAAGGCGGCGAGACCAATGCTGAAGGTTACAAGGGCATCTTCGAGCAGATGATGAAGGAGTTCGGCTTTAAGTATGTTGTTTCTACGCTGCGTGAGTCGTTCAGCGCGACTTTCAACGGTTGGAAAGCAATGATATACAACGGCAAAGAGTTCTACCAGAGCAAACGCTACGAGATCAACCCGATTATCGACCGCGTAGGCGGTGGTGACAGCTTCTCCGGCGGTTTGATCCATGGTATGCTCAAATATCCGGACAACCAAGGTGCAGCGCTTGAGTTCGCTGTAGCTGCTTCGGCTTTGAAGCATACTATCAACGGCGATTTCAACTTGGTAAGCGAGGACGAAGTCCTCAGCTTGGCAGGTGGTAATGCCAACGGACGAGTTCAGCGCTAATTACTCGAAAGTCGAAAGTCAAAAGTTGAAAGAAAGGAAATTTATGGCAAAGTTTGATAAATTTCAGGTGATGGCGAAAATAGCCGCTGCACCGATGGTTCCTGTGTTCTACCACAAGGATGTGGAAGTTTGCAAGAACGTAATTAAGGCTTGCTACGCAGGCGGCGTACGCGCTTTTGAGTTCACCAACCGTGGCGATTTTGCACACGAGGTGTTCGGTGAACTGAGCAAGTGGGTAGCAGTAGAGTGCCCAGAATTGGCGCTCGGTATCGGTAGTGTCGTTGATGCTCCGACAGCTGCGCTATACTTGCAGTTGGGCGCTAACTTCGTAGTTGGTCCGTTGTTCAACAAAGATATCGCAGTGGTCTGCAATCGTCGTTGCGTGACCTATTGTCCGGGTTGCCTCACACCGAGTGAGATAGGTGCGGCTCAGGAAGTAGGCTGCGATTTCACGAAAGTTTTCCCAGGCGATGTAGTTGGCCCGAACCTCGTGAAGGGTCTGATGGCTCCGATGCCATGGTCGAAAATCATGGTAACGGGTGGCGTGGCTCCGGAGAAAGAGAACCTGGAGAAATGGTTCGCTGCAGGCGTTTACTGCGTAGGTATGGGCTCGAAGCTCTTCCCAAGCGACAAAGTGAAAGCAGGCGACTGGAAATACGTGACCGACAAGTGCAAAGAGTGCTTCGATATTATTTCCGCGTGCAAAAAATAAACAGAGTAACGAATACTGAAATAATCGTGCCCATTGTGGGCTAAGAAATCTAATCATTATGAGTGACATTAAGAAAGCCGTTATGACCAACTGGCGTTGGGTCATGTGCGCGATGTTGTTCTTCGCGACTACGGTCAATTATATGGATCGTCAAGTTCTGTCCTTGACATTCAAAGAGTTTATTCAACCTGAGTTCCACTGGACTGATTCCGACTACGGAACCATCACCGGTGTTTTCTCCATTGCCTATGCTATATTCTGCCTCTTCGCCGGTAAATTCATCGACTGGATGGGCACGAAGAAAGGTTACCTGATTGCCATCATCGTATGGTCGATTGGTGCCGTAATGCACGCAGGCTGCGGTTGGGCAACCGAGCATATCGTAGGCGTAGCCGACAAGGCTGCACTGCTGAATGCTTCCGGGGCGATAGTCAGCAGTATCTCGATGGTGAGTGTCTGGCTCTTCCTGATCTGCCGTCTGATTCTTGGTCTCGGTGAGGCGGGTAACTTCCCTGCAGCGATCAAGGTAACGGCAGAGTATTTCCCGAAGAAAGACCGTGCGTTTGCTACAGCACTCTTCAATGCAGGTGCTTCGGTTGGCGCATTAGCAGCTCCTGCTACCATCCCTCTGCTGGCTAAGAGTCTGGGTTGGGAATGGGCGTTCATCATCATCGGTGCCCTGGGTTTCGTTTGGGCCGGCATCTGGATTTTTGTCTATGACAAACCTGCAGAGAGCAAGCATGTGAATGAGGCCGAGTTGGCTTATGTGAATCAGGATGAAGACGACAGTCAAAAGTCACAAGCCGAGAGTAAAGAGGAAAAGCAGATGTCGTTTGTTGAAGCTTTCCGCCATCGTCAGACATGGTCGTTCGCCTTTGGTAAATTCATGACCGATGGCGTTTGGTGGTTCTTCTTGTTCTGGGCTCCCGCTTATTTCCAAGATCAGTTTGGCATCAAAGCTAGTGATCCGCAAGGTATAGCTTTGATTTTTACACTCTATGCGATCGTGACTGTGGTTTCGCTCTTTGGCGGTTATCTGCCTAAGGTATTTGTTGAGAAACGCGGAATGGAACCATACGCAGGCCGTATGTTGGCCATGTTGATTTTTGCTTTCTTCCCCATCTTTGCGCTGTTTGCTCAACCTCTGGGCGGTGTTTACGGTCCGTGGGCAGTGGCAATCATCATCGGTATCGTAGGTGCAGCTCACCAAAGTTGGAGCGCCAATATCTTCTCTACCACAGGCGATATGTTCCCCAAATCGGCCGTAGCAACCATCACCGGTATCGGTGCCATGGCGGGTGGAGTAGGTTCGTTCCTGATTAACAAAGGTTCGGGTATGCTGTTCGACCATGCAGCCGAACTGGGCGAAGCTTTCCGTTTCATGGGCTTCAGCGGCAAGCCTGCAGGCTATATGATTATTTTCTGCGTTTGCGCAGTAGCTTACCTCATCGGTTGGAGCGTCATGAAACTATTGGTGCCTAAGTACAGTCCAGTAGTTGTGAAGTAATTAGAGCAGATTAGCCAGGCAGAGAGCAGTCATGGCTTCAACAACGGGCACGGCGCGAGTGGCAACACAAGCGTCGTGTCTGCCTTTTACACCGGCTTTGGGCGTGCTGGGCGTGGGTTTGAAAACGCAGCGGAAACTGATGTCGGTTCCATCGCTGATACCGCCTGCAATGCCGCCTGAGATATGATTGATCTGGCTTCCAGGTTGCGTGACGCCACCAAACCCTGTACCATATTCAAATCCCTTGCAAGCGTTGATACTCATGACGGCGAACGCCAGTTCTGCCTGCAGTTTGTTGAATATCGGTTCGCCTGTTCCTGCGGGCAGACCGTGGATGGTGCAAGCTACGATGCCGCCAATCGAATCGCCCTCTTTTTGGTAGGCGGCGATAGTGTCGGCAAATTTGCTTGGGTCGGTCTCCGCACCCACTTGAACCAATGCGGCTTCAATCTGAATGCCCTTGGCGCGCAACATCTGTTTGGCAATACATCCGGCCACTACTCGTCCGGCCGTTTCACGTGCGGAGGCTCTGCCTCCTCCGCGCCAATCGCGTACGCCGTATTTCTGTTCGTAGGTTTTGTCTGCGTGACCTACGCGGTAGTTCTGTTTCAGCCATTCGTAATCTTCCGGCCGTGCATTTTTGTTGCGAATCAGAAAAGCGACAGGCGTTCCTAGCGTGACGCCATCCATCACACCGCTGAGCCATTCGATTTCATCAGGTTCACTTTGGGCGCGCTGCGATGCGCCCACCATGCCTTTTCCTGCCCGTTTGGCCAGTTCTTCGCGAATCATTGCAAAATCAATGGCCAAGCCAGCCGGAACACCGTCCAGCACACCACCAATAGCCATGCCGTGCGACTCGCCGAAACTAGTGAAACAGAAATTCTTGCCAAAACTATTCATACGCATTGGTTTCAAAATCTGCGGCAAAGTTACTACATTTTTTTTGAATGTACAAATAAAAAATCAAAATCACGCGATAATATACAAAGTATATTATTGGTATAGGTAGGATACGATATTGTCTTGTGATTGTCTCGATAAAGTCTCGTTAGTAAATAGAGTTATTACGTAGTAATAGTGGTTTCAAAAATTGACGATGGAAAAAAAACGTCGAATTATTTGCATATATGCAAATTTTTTATTACTTTTGCGGCGAATTTTATAAAATGGCATAGTTTGTGTGTCGACCAAGGTGTGCCGAAATAGAAAAATGAATAAAGCAAGTAAAGGTATGAAAAAGAAAATATTGATTTTAAGCATGCTTTGCATGGGCTTAGTAGCCACGCAAGCACAACAGTTGCCCGACTCGCATTTTGAGAATTGGGGCGCTACGTTTAAGAATGATCCGCAACTGGTGGACTGGCACGGAAGTAATGTGCATCAGGCCGGTTCGAAGTTTACGTTTATGTTTCGCAAGCAAGGCCGAACAGGTTTTTGCGCCTATGTGGCAGACCGCTCGATAGGTATTCCGAAACTTAATCTGGGTGCCACCGGACCGGGTTATATGTCGTTGGGTGTGCCTTGGCAATACCTGAAAGGACTGAACCTGAACAGCGCAACGGCGGGAACGGAAGGTGGTATCGCCTGGAAATATCGTCCGGACACTATGGCCGTTTGGATCAAGCGTGTAGGCCCGAACACCGACAAGGAGGATTTTCATCTGCTCTTCTACTCCTGGTCTGGAACGGCTAAGAGTACGACCTACAAGAACAAGGTGGGCGGTTGCACTACTACCGAGCGCATCAACGAGGAGAGCGATATTCGTCGCGGCACCGATGGTAATGAATGTGGCACCGATCAACCGGCTAAGCAGATAGCCGAGGGATGGTATCGCGCACGGGCGAACTACAACGAGTGGACTCGCATCAAAGTGCCTATCTACTATATGAGCGATGGCACGCCGACGATGTGCAATGTAATCTTTTCGGCCGGTAATTATCCCGCTTTCCGCGCTAATGACGGCCTCTACGATGGCAATGCGCTCTACGTAGATGATGTCGAGCTGATCTATTCGTCGCGCATCGACAAACTGCTGATTGGCGGCAAAGAATGGAAAGATTTCAACCCCAATACCGACAAGGTTCAGACCTATCGTCTGAGCGAAGGACAAACGGTTAAGATTGAGGCAATGCGCGGTATCGGTTCGCTGACCAATATCAAAGGCAAACGGACGTATTTCCGTGGTCGTAAGCTGAACGAGAAAGAGATGACGATTCAGTCGGGTGAAATCAATGGTGCGCCATGGGTCATCACTGTCAAGGCAGAGGATGGCAGCAGTACGCACACCTACAAGATTAAAATCGAAGGATAAAAGTTTAGAGAGACGTGTTTGAGGAGTTAACGACAATTGATTGGGTGCTGCTGGGAGTGCTGTTTGCGCTCTTTGTCTTTCAGGTTTATTGGTATAGCCGCTATATGGCAGCGCCCGTTCGTAAGATGAGGAAGGCGCTGAAATCGCCTCAGGACAATCAGCCTTCCGATGCCAACTTACCCGGCGTATCGATTGTGTTGAGCGCACACAACGAGAGTTACAATCTCTCTACCTATCTGCAGTCTCTGCTTACGCAGGATTATCCTACATACGAAGTGATTGTGGTGGACGATGGTTCGCAGGACAGCACACGCGATGTGATAGATTCGTACATGGTGCAGGATTCGCGTTTGCAGACCACTTTTGTGCCTTTCGGCGCGCGTGTACGTTCGACTAAGAAACTGGCGCTTACCTTGGCAGCCAAAGCTGCAAAATACGATTATCTGTTGCTGACCGATGCCGATTGTGTGCCAGAGTCGAATCAGTGGATTCGCAAGATGATGGCCGGTTTCCAGAAACCGTCTATCGACATTGTACTGGGCTTCGGACCGTATTTCTTCCAACGCGGACTGATCAATCGCATCGTGCGCTACGACACGCTCTTTAATGGTCTGCATTACTTGGGAGCAGCGCTCTGCGGTCATCCGTATATGGGGGTGGGACGTAACCTGGCTTACCGCAAGCAGTTCTTCTTTGAGAGTGGCGGTTTCACTCACCTGATGGACAGCAAGGCCGGCGATGATGACCTCTTTGTCAATCATACGGCTACCAAGCAGAATACGGCTGTCGTGCTCGACCGCGCTGCATATACCTGGTCGCCCGCCAAGACTACGCTGCGCGATTGGTTGCAGCAGAAACGGCGTCACTTGTCCGTTTCGCCAGCCTACAGACAGAATACCAAACTGCGTTTGGCTATCGAGCCTATCACGCGCGGACTGTTCTACGCTATGACGATAGCGCTGATATACTGCGGATTACAATCGCCTATCACTTCGTGGCGCGCCATCCTGATGTTTGGTATTACGGTGCTGTTTTTCCTAGCTCGTTGGTGCCTACAGACATCCATACTCAACGATTCGGCGCACCTAATGGGGCTGCATCGTTTCCGTATGAGCACGACGTTCTGGTTCGATTTGATTCTGCCGCTGATAACGCTTTGGATGCTTATCGTTCCTCGTCGGAAAACTAACAAATGGTAAATAACAAAAACACTATACAATTATGGCTGAACAACAAAAACTGAACATCAACATCACGCCGGACAAAGCAACCGGCTTGTTCGCAAACTTAGCGCTGATAGCGCATACACCCACCGAGTTCGTACTCGATTTTGCACAGATTATGCCGGGCATTCAACAGGCCAACGTAGTGGCACGTATCGTCGTGACACCCGATCAGGCAAAGAAATTGTTGGGTGCGCTGCAGAGCAATATTGCACAATATGAGAAGAAATTTGGCGAGATAGAACCCATCGGTCCAATCCCCGGTTCGACTATCCCGTTGACTTTCCCTAGTGGCGAAGCATAAAATATTATTAACCTTATAATCGTACATTATCTTATGAAAACTTTTCCTGCATCGCAGTTGATCATCAATGCCGATGGTTCTGCGTTCCATTTGCACCTAAAACCGGAATTTCTGGCCGACAAAGTGATTCTAGTCGGAGACCAGGACCGTGTGAATATGGTTGCTTCGTTCTTTGACGAAGGAAGCATCGAGTGTGACGTTCAAAGTCGTGAATTCCACACCATCACCGGTAAATTCCAAGGCAAGCGTATCTCGTGTATCTCGACCGGTATCGGTACTGACAACTGCGATATCGTGATGAACGAGATTGATGCATTGGCCAATATCGATTTTGCTACTCGTCAAGAGAAAGCAGAGAAACGTGTACTGGATATCGTTCGTATCGGTACTTGCGGCGGTATGCAAGAGGATATACCTCTGGGCACTTTCCTCGTTAGTCAGAAATCCATCGGATTCGATGGCGTGTTGGCGTTCTATAAAGACCGCGACAAGATAGCTGACGTAGGCTTTGAGAAGGCATTGGTGGACTTTATCGGTTATCCGAAGAAAGCTGCTGTGCCATACGTAGTGGCTGCCAATCCTGAGTTGGTTAACCGCATTGCCAAAGACGACATGATGCGTGGCTGCACTATCGCTGCCAATGGTTTCTATGGCCCGCAAGGACGCGTGCTGCGTGTAGATCTGGCTGTGCCCGATATCAATGAGAAAATCACGGCCTTCCGCTACGAAGGACAGCGCATCACCAACTATGAGATGGAGGGCTCTTGCATCGCAGGTCTCGCACTCCACATGGGACACCGCGCTATGACAGTTTGCTGCGTTATCGCGCAACGTAAGATTGAGGCGGCTAACACCGATTACAAGCCGCGTATAAAAGAACTCGTAAAAACCGTACTCGAGCGTATCTAATGAAGAAAATTTGTATCATTTTGGCCGCCGTAGCATTGTGCTGTGGTTGTCAGAAAAAAGACCAATCGTTCCAATATACAGTGGACAAATTCTACGATCTGGAAATACTGCGTTACCCTGTGCCCGGTTTTGAAGAACTGAGCTTGCAGCAGAAGACGCTTGTCTATTACTTGAGCGAAGCTGCACTGCAGGGACGCGATATCCTTTTCGACCAAAACGGACGCTACAATTTGCGTATCCGCCGTGCGTGTGAGGCGCTCTACCTCAATTATCCGTACGACCGTTCGGCAGACGAGTTTGCTGCGTTCGAGCGTTACCTGAAACGTGTGTGGTTCAGTAATGGTATCCACCATCACTACAGCGAGGATAAGTTCTTGCCTGAGTTTACGCAAGACTGGTTTGTTGCTGCGTGCGAGAAGGCAGGCGTTCAGTACGACCAAGCTATTCTTCCCGTGATGTTCGACCCCGCTGTAATGCCCAAGCGTACGACGCAGCAGGACGGAGTTGATTTGGTGGCCGGTTCGGCGGGCAATTACTACGGCGAAGGAGTGACGCAGGCCGAAGCAGAGGCCTGGTATGCTGCGCATAAGGACAATTCGGCCGAACCGCTGTGGATTGGTCTGAACTCCAAACTGGTCAAGAACGCAAAGGGCGAGATAGAGGAACGCGTGTATCGTATCGGCGGCTTGTATGGCCCGGCATTGGAGCGTATCGTCTTCTGGCTGAAGAAAGCCTACGAAGTGGCAGAGACTGATGAGCAGAAATTGGCTATCGAGAAGATGATTGCCGTCAATGAGACGGGCGACCTGAAGGCTTTCAATGAGTATTGCATCGCATGGGTGCGCGACCTCAATAGCCGTGTCGATTTCGTCAATGGTTTCACCGAGACCTATTCCGACCCGTTGGGCATAACGGGAACATGGGAATCAATGGTCAATTTTAAGGACCTGGAGGCAACCCATCGCACGCAACTGATTTCCGACAACGCACAGTGGTTTGAGGATAATTCACCGACCGACAAAGCGTATAAGAAAGAGGAAGTGAAGGGCGTGAGCGCTAAGGTTATTACGGCTGCTATGCTGGCCGGCGATTGCTATCCCGCTACGCCTATCGGTATCAACCTACCGAATGCTAACTGGATTCGCAAAGAGTACGGCTCTAAATCGGTTACCATCGACAACCTGATGCACGCCTACAACGAAGCGGCCAAGGGCAATGGCTTCAACGAGGAATTCATGATAGACGAAGATATTCGTTCGCTATACGAACAATACGGCGCCCTCTGCAACGATTTGCACACGGACTTGCACGAGTGCGTGGGGCACGGAAGCGGCAAACTGATGCCGGGCGTGAGCAAAGATGCACTCAAGGAGCATGCTTCGACCATCGAAGAGGCTCGCGCTGACTTGTTCGGTCTCTATTATTTGGCCGATCCTAAACTCGTAGAATTGGGCTTGCTGCCTAACAAAGATGCCTACAAAGCCGGTTTCTATCAGCAGATGATGAACGGGGCGATGACCCAACTGGTGCGTATCGAACCGGGCAAGGACATCGAGGAAGCACACATGCGCAATCGCCAACTCATTGCTAACTGGGTGCTTGCGAATGCGAAAGGCGAAGTGGAGATCATCGAGCGTGATGGTAAGCACTATCTGCGTATCAACGATTATGAGGGCGTGCGCCGCTTGTTCGGTCAATTGTTGGCGGAGATTCAACGAATCACTTCTGAAGGCGATTATCCTGCCGCTAAACAGATGGTGGAGACCTATGCCGTCAAAGTCAATCCCGCATTGCACAACGAAATTCGTGCACGCTACGAGAAGCTTAACTTGGCTCCGTACAAAGGTTTTGTCAATCCGGTTTACACGGCCGTGACCGACAAGGACGGAAAGATAACGGACGTCAAGATAGATTATACCGAAGGCTACGTCGAGCAACACTTGCGTTACAGTCGCGACTATAGTCCGCTACCGAGTGTCAATTAAACTGCCGATATCAAAAAGTATTGCCAACAGAATTCTGTTGCTGCAAGCTATTCACGGGGACCCTCTAATGAGGGTCTCTGCGGATATGCCCGATGATGTGCGCGTCATGCACGATGCGTTGACTGCCTTGCGTCGACATAAGAAAGGCGAACCGCTGACACTCAACCTCAAAAACTGCGGCACGGCTTTGCGCTTTCTGGAGGTCCATCTCGCCCAATGCTATTCGGACGAACCAATCACTTTGACCGGCGATGCGCGACTGATGGAACGTAAAGGCAAACCGACTTCGCAAACCACTTCTGCACTCATTCTCCATGGCATCGATGTGCCTGTCGAACCCGACGAATCGCCCTATGTCACAATGACGCGCGAGGTAGCGAGAAAATATAAAATCTCAAATGGCAAATGTCCAATGGAAACCTGTTGGAGCAGCGCTTCCTTCTGGTACGAATATATTGCCATTCATGGCGGCGAACTGTTGCTTGCAGGCCTCACTCCCGACAGTCTCCAAGGCGACCGCGTAGTAGCGGATATATTCGCCGAATTCTTTGGCGTCGAGACTACTTTCACACCCGAAGGCGCGATAATTAAAAAATCATCATTCACCAATCACCAATCATCAATAGCACTCGATTTTAGCAATTGTCCCGACCTCTATCCGCCTATCGCGTTGACGTGCGAGTGTCTGGGGTATGCCTTGCAGGCCACGGGCACAGAACGTTTGCCATACAAAGAGTCCGACCGCCTCGAGGCTGTTCGTCTGCACGAAGTACGCAACGACCACCGCATGGCCATGGCGCTCATGGCAGCCGACTATATCCAACCTCTCCCCGCCTCCTCAGAAACGAAGGAGTTGGAGAAATGCATCGCCAAAAGTTACCCCGCGTTTGTCGAGCAGTTATCGGGACTGTTACATGACAAAGACGGTAACGACACGGCAACGACACGGCAACGACACGGCAACGAGAGCAGAGCGAACTATGCTCACATCGTACCAAAGAGAGGGGTAAATGACGACAATCTGGGCAAAAAACACGCACTAAGCAAACTCATTCATGCAGCCAAAGCCGACTATGTCTGGCTCCACGATGATGATGTCGTATGGCCGAATGCCGCAAAGAAGCCTAACCTAACCTTCCCGAAGGGGAATGAACTCACCGCAGACTTATATATCCTGCCATTAAGAATGGAATCCTCCCTCCCTTCAGGGAGGGGCGGAGTAGGCTTGCTGCCTCTTTTACAGATTGCCGAATATGCGGCGATACAGGAACTGACCATGCGTACCGCCCAACGCGGGCATGCCGTTATGTGTTCGGGCGCTAATATGATTGTACGTCGCGAAGCATGGTTGGCCTGCGAATCGGAAATCCATCCTGAGATTCCGAGTGGTGATGATATGTTCTTGCTCGAAGCAATGAAGCGTCACGGCTACAAGATAGGTGTCATCGATGAACCGGATTTCACAGCTATCGTCCGTCCGCAAACTACGTGGCGCGCTTTCTGGCGCCAACGTATGCGTTGGGCAGGCAAGGCGCCGCATTACACCGACCGCGATATCCGTCGTTGCGGCGCACTAGTCGCAGCGGCTAATATCTTGCAAATTTTCTGCCCGCCGGTTATTCTCATTAAGTTCCCGATAGAGTATCGCCTCATCAAAAAGCGTGAGCCACAAACCTCTTGGCTTGTGGCTCTATTGCTCGAGATAGTCTATCCGTTCTATCTCCTTATTTCTCTTGTAGGCGGTCTCTCCCGCCAACATTCTTGGTAGATTATACCACGCCGCTGAAGCCCATGAAGGCCATGGCCAGAAGACCTGCGGTCAAAAGGGCAATCGGCGTACCTTGCATAGCTTTGGGCACTTTGTTCAAAGCCAATTGCTCACGCAAGCCTGCAAACAGGACGAGTGCCAGACCAAAACCGATAGCAGTGGCTAACGCGAAGAGTGTGCCCGTCAGCATTCCGTGCTCAGCGCCCATCGGCAGTTTCTCTGTGCCGTTGGCAACCAAGATGGCTACACCCAAGATACAGCAGTTGGTGGTAATCAGCGGTAGGAAAACACCCAGTGCCTGATAGAGCGACGGACTGATTTTCTTCAGGATAATCTCAATCATCTGCACCAGAGCAGCGATGATGAGAATAAAGAGAATCGTCTGCAAGAATTCCAGACCCCATGCTACGAGTAACATCTGCAGCAGATAGGTAACCACAGTGGCCAAAACAAGCACGAACGTTACCGCTGCACTCATACCAAGTGCTGTGTCAATCTTCTTACTAACACCCAGGAATGGGCAAATACCCAAGAACTGGCTCAATACGATATTATTAACAAATATCGCAGAGATGAATATCAGAAAGTATACCATAATTCGTTTTGTGTTTAGTGATTAGTGATTACTTGTTCTGCAGTTTGTTGACTGCGCCCATCAGGTAAGCCAAGGCGATGAATGCACCCGGAGCGAGAACGAATATCAGCATTGCGTAGTATTCGGGGAAGACATGCAGACCGAAGATTGCGCCCGAGCCGAGCAACTCACGGATAGCACCGATGACGGTGAGAGAGAGGGTAAATCCGAGACCCATTCCCAGACCATCCAATGCGCTTAGACCAACGCTATTCTTGGCTGCAAACGCTTCTGCACGACCTAGTACGATACAGTTAACCACAATCAGCGGAATAAACAAGCCCAACACCTCATAGATAGCAGGCAGATAGGCTTGCATCACCAGTTGTACCATCGTCACAAAGGTAGCAATCACCACGATGAAAGCGGGGATGCGCACTTTGTCCGGAATCAGATTCTTCAGCAACGAGATAACGACATTGGAGCAAACCAGCACAAAGAGTGTGGCCAGACCCATTGACATACCATTGATGGCACTAGTGGTGGTGGCCAGTGTAGGACACATACCTAGTACCAACGCGAATGTTGGATTCTCGCGGAGAATACCGTTTGTGAATGTTTTCAATGCATTATTCATTTGTTACCTCCGTTTCTTTTGCGGGTTCGTCTGTTGTTTCTGCCACTTCGTCAGTCTCAACTTCAGGTTCTGCCGCTTCAACCTCTTTGGGTTGTTGCTGGCTGGCACCTGTGGCGGCCTGTACTTCGCCGTTGGCATAAGCAGCGTACGCTTTGTTGATGGCTGTCAGGAAAGCGCGACTGGAAATCGTAGCGGCAGTGATGGCATCTACGTCGCCTCCGTCTTTGCTAACCGTGAACGCACCGGTGGCTTTCCTACCGATGATGTTCTGACTGGGTTTGTCGGCATTCTTAAACCACTCGGCTATATGATCGCCCAGGCCCGGTGTCTCTTGATGTTCCAGCACTTCGTAATTGATGATATTGCCTTCGGCATCAAAACCCACCATAATCTTTTGCGGTCCGCCAAAACCATTTTCCTCGGTCTGAACAGCGGTACCTACCCATTGCTCGTTGATATAAGCCTTATATACGGTCAGGCCATTTACCTCTTCCGGCTCGGCTATCGTAGCTCCTTCGGGCAGTACGGCCAGAATAGCAGCCTCTTGTTTGGCTTTCTTCTGCGCCTCGATGCTCGCTTGAGTCAGTACGTAAACACCGGCCAGCGCGCCTGCTGCTACCACAGAGATGGTAACTAGGCTAAGCACCATATTCTTGAAAGAACTTTGTAGTTTTTCCATAGTTGTACCTCCTTATTTTTTAGTTTCGCCAAAGCGTTGCGGGCGAAGTTTGTTCAACAATGGAACGCATGCGTTCATAATCAGGATGGCGAACGACATACCCTCTGGGTATGCTCCCCAGGTACGAATCACCATGACGATAATACCGATGCCAACGCCAAAGATGAGCTTGCCTAATGGAGTCATCGGGCTTGTGACATAGTCGGTTGCCATGAAGAACGCACCTAGCATGATACCACCGGTGCAAAGCGTGTAAGCCACGTAGTTGCCGGTCGTCAAATCTGGTGGCAGCAATCCTGCCCAGCCGGTTATCGCAGCCCACAGAGCCACAGTTGCCAGGATACTAACAGGGATGTGCCATGTGATAACGCGTGTGCAAATTAGGAACAGACCACCGATGATCAGTGCCAGTGCGCAGACTTCACCGAGCGAACCGCCCATGATACCCAGGAAAGCGTCATGCAAACTCGGCAGTTTGTCGGCAATCGTCTGACCTCCTTTGACAGCTTGTTTTAACAGAGCCAATGGAGTGGCGCCTGTTTCTGCATCTACGTAGGCGGTCTCAAAACCTTTGGCCAGAGGCCAGGTAGTCATCTGGACAGGGAACGAGATCAGCAGGAAAACACGTCCGACTAGTGCCGGATTAAACGGATTCTGTCCTAGACCGCCGAAAGTCATCTTGCCGATACCGATAGCTACCACTGCGCCAATCAGCACAATCCACCAGTCGATATTCGATGGCAAGTTAAACGCAAGCAGCAGACCGGTCAATACGGCCGAAAGGTCACCAATCGACTGCGTCTTCTCTTTGAGCAGGAAACGGCTAATCAGCCATTCGGTGCCAACGCAAGCCAGCACGCTGATAGCAGCCGTAATGAGTGCTCCGTAGCCAAACTCAATAACCGACACTACATATGCAGGTAGCAGCGCGAGAATGACTAGAAGCATGTTGCGACGGACACTATCGCCACTGTGGGCGTGAGGTGCCGGAGCTACAATAAAATTTTTCATTTTATATTGGACATTTTATATTTGACATGTTATTTCTTCTCAGCAGCAGCTTTTTCTGCAGCGGCAGCAGCGGCACGTTCGCGCAGAATGCCACCCACTTTGGCTTTGCCTTTGCGTATGTCGTCTAGCAGCGGACGGTGAGCAGGGCATGTGAAGACGCAGCAGCCGCAATCGATACAATCCATTACGCTGTGTTTCTCCACATCATCCCACATCTCCAGTTCGGAGAGACGTTGTAGCAGATACGGCTCTAGGCCCATCGGACAAGCCTGAACACATTTGCCGCAACGGATACAGTTCTCTGCTTCCGGACGGATACTCTCTGCTTCAGGCAGAAAGAGTAGGCCGCTCAGACGTTTGTTGGCCGGCATATCTTCGATATGATCCATGGCGCGACCCATCATCGGGCCACCACCGATTATCTTGCCTGTGTCCTCAGGAATACCACCTGCCAACGCAATCACTTGCTCAATCGGCGTACCGAAACGAACGAGGTAGTTGCCCGGTTTCTCTACGTTCTTTCCTGTAACGGTCATCACGCGCGAGATCAGCGGTTTGTTCTTCTGTACAGCCTCGTAAACGGCGAAGATAGTAGCCACATTGTCCACTACCGCACCTACTTCGATAGGCAGCGCACCGCTTGGCACTTGGCGACCTATACATGCGTCGATCAGCTGTTTCTCACCGCCTTGCGGATATTTGAGTTTCAGCGGCAGAACCTCGATGCCCAGTTTCGACTGTGCCAAATCTTGCATGTGCGCAATCGCATCTTTCTTGTTGTTCTCGATGCCGATGATAGCGCGTTCTACGCCCAAGGCCTTCATCAAAATCTGAATACCGATAATGATTTCCTCGCCATGCTCCAACATCAACTGATGGTCGCAAGTCAAGTATGGCTCGCACTCTACACCGTTGACTATCAGCACGTCTGCTTTCTTGCCCGGAGGCGGCAGCAGTTTGACGTGTGTCGGGAAACATGCGCCACCCAGACCTACGATGCCGGCTGCAGCTATCTTGTCGATAATTGCTTTAGCATCGAGTGTGCACTGACGTGCCAAATCGGGTGTGCGGTCGATTTCCGGCAACCAGTCATCACCCTCTACGTCAATAAAAATGGCTTGACCTGGAGTCCCCCAGGCATCGGTCCAGTCACCTATTTTGGTTACCTTACCGCTAACGGGCGAACAGATGTTTGCGCTTACGAATCCACCGGCTTTAGCCAGCAGTTCGCCTACTTTTACTTTAGCTCCTACTTCTACCACAGCCTGCGTAGGCGCACCTATATGTTGCACCAACGGAATGATAGCCTGCTTGGGCAGCGGGCACTCCGTGATAGGCTGGTGTGCGGAGAATTGTTTGTTGTCATGCGGATGAACTCCGCCTATATGGAATGTTTTCATATGCTACTTTTTCTGCGCCAATAGAATTAAATTTGGGAAAGCAGCTTTTGGCGTAGCCAAAGCCTTGATCTTGGCGGCAATAACCGGATCGAAGCCTTTCTTCTCTCCCGTAGCGGCCTGAGGTGTTTCCTCAGCGGCTGCAGGCACCAGAATCTTACGTACTTCGTCCATCGTCGGGTCTCCGCCTACCGGACAAGCCAGCCCATCTGTCGAACCGGCTTTGACGCAGGCTTCAGCAAAATTGCGGCAACCTGCGAATCCACAACCACCGCAGTTGGCACCCGGCAGAACGGCCTGCACCAAGTCGATGCGTGGATCTTCCTCCACTTTGAAGAACAGGCTGACAACATACAGCAGAATGGCTGCCAAGAGTGCTGTCACACCCAGAACTCCCATTGAAATTAGAATTAAAATCCAATCCATGTTTTTGAATGTTTATTTATGATTATTTATTTTATTATCCTTTTCTGGCAATGAAAGAGAACTGCCGTTGCAGGCGGTGCTTGAAGACACCGAGACCTATATAATATAGCGCAATCGCGCATAGCGAGAGCGTGCCTACAACTGCCTCGCTCCATTCGGTTGTGAAATCGAGAACGGCTATGACGGCCACCATCACGATGAAGGGCAATATATACGCCAGCAGTACGGCTCTCCATGCCAGTCGCTCGCGGACGGTCACTTCCACCATATCGCCGATATTCATCGGTGTGGCCATAACGGCTTCCACCTGTTTCTGCTGGTGCTCGGACGACATACACATGCTCTGCGCCTTACACGAAGCGCAAGCACTCGATTGCGTGATCTCCACAGTCGCCTTTTCGCCGTCGATGCGGGTCACTATTCCGTTATGTCTGATCAGTTCGTCCATTCTTGGTGGGTATAGTCCACAAAATTAACTCGCAAAAGTACAAATAATTTTTCATTTGTGCAAATAGAAACATCAAAAATTACATTTTTGTATCAAATTCGTCAAAATATCCACTTTTTCGATAACTACGCTTGCGTAGTTGAAAAAGAATTCGTACCTTTGCGTCGTAAATTTAGGATATTATGCCCCGACACTCAAGCAAAGCAGAAAATACTGAGTTTCCTCGCAGTCAGGAAAGAGCCATCAAAGTGGAGAAAGAGAGCTTCTGGATGGCTACCAAACGTGTGTTACAGGACCGTCGTACGCAGACCATTTTGGGATTGCTGCTATTGACGTTTGCCCTGTTGGCCGTACTGGCGTATGTCAGTTTTCTTTTCACCGGAACGGCCGACCAGTCGATTCTGGAACTGGACCGTGCGGGCCGTGTGGCCAATCGTAATTCGATACGCAATCTGCTGGGCTTGCCGGGTGCTATGCTGGGCCGATTCATGCTGGATGGCAGTTTTGGATTTGTCAGTATCATCATCGCCCTGATGCTCGGAGCCTATGGCTTGCGGCTCATGCGCGCACTGAAGGATATTCCGGCCTTGCGTATTTTCCTGAGTAGCGCTTTCTGGGTACTCTGGGGTTCGGCTGCTTTGGGTTTTGTTCATCAAATGTTGCCAGTGGGTACCTATCCCTACCGTTGGGGTGGAGCTTTCGGTAAGGCCGCTTCGGCTTGGCTGATCAGTTATATCAATATCGTTGGTACCGTAGTCGGTCTATTACTGGTGCTGGCTATTTTTTTGATTGTGACCGATCCGAAATTCATCGACCGCTGCAAGTCGTTTGGTGCGTGGTTTGTAGGGCTTTTCCGTCGCAAGAAGAAAGAACCGACCGTGGATGGCGAACTGATTGAGGATATTCCGCAGACGCCGGAGAACGAAAGCGAATCGGACGAACCGACTGACGAGATAGTGATTGACATCGAGGCCGCTCAAAAACAAGACGGTGAGCCGGGGGACGAAGTGCCGCTGACGATTGAGCCTATCGAGAACGAACCGGAGCCGGAAGAAGAAATTCCGGACGACGGAGGTCCTTCGGACGGCACGCTGACTGACCTGATGCAGAAGGAAGAGGCGGTTGGCAAGAAGGCGGAGCAGAATGATGCTGAACTGGAAATCAAAGATGTCATCGAGGACAAACTATATGACAAAGATCCCGACAAGATTCTGGAGAAACTGGGCCCGTATGACCCACGTAAGGACTTGGAGTTCTTCAAGTTTCCGAGCCTGAATCTGCTGAAGGTGTATGACAACGAGTCGGCACCGGTTATCAACGAGGAGGAGCAACGCGCCAACGGTGCGCGCATCATCACCACGCTGCGTAACTATGGCATCGAGATTGAGTCTATCAAGGCCACAGTGGGCCCGACTGTCACACTCTACGAGATTGTGCCGAAAGCGGGTGTTCGCGTAGCGAAAATCCAGGCTCTAGAGAACGATATCATGCTCAGTTTGAGTGCTACGGGAATCCGTATCATCGCGCCTATGCCGGGCAAGGGAACCATCGGAATAGAGGTGCCTAACGAGAAACCGCAAGTTGTTTCCATGCACTCTGTCATCGCCAGCAAGCGATTCCAGGAAGAGCAGAAAATGAAATTGCCTGTAGCCTACGGACGAACCATCACCAACGAGGTCTTCATGTTCGATTTGGCTAAGACGCCTCACTTGCTCGTAGCCGGTGCCACGGGTACGGGTAAATCGGTGGCTATCAATGCCATCATCACGTCGCTGTTGTACAAGAAGCACCCGGCTGAGTTGAAACTCGTCATGGTGGACCCGAAGATGGTTGAATTTGCGCCATACAAACCGCTGCTGAAGCATTATCTGGCGGCTATGCCCGATACCGATCCGGACCAAGTTGTTATCACCGATTGCGACAAAGTTATCACGACGCTCAATTCGCTGGTTATCGAGATGGAGAACCGCTACAAACTGCTGATGGATGCCGGTGTGCGCAATCTGGAGGACTACAACGATAAGTTCGTTCGCCGTCGCCTGAATCCGAACAAATTGGTAGCGGACAGTCTGCATCATCAGTATCTGCCCTATATCGTCATCATCATCGATGAGTACGGCGACTTCATTATGCAGGCGGGCAAACAGGTGGAGACACCTATCGCACGTATCACACAGAAGGCGCGTGCCGTGGGTATGCACATGATTTTGGCTACTCAGCGTCCATCGGTTAATATAGTGACGGGTGTTATTAAAGCCAATATTCCGACGCGTATTGCGCTACGTACCCAATCGGTCATCGATAGTCGAACTGTGCTGGATGCGAAGGGCGCTGAGCAACTTATCGGACGAGGCGATTCGCTCTACGCAGGCAACGCCAGCATCACCCGTGTGCAGTGTGCATTCGTCGATACGCCCGAGGTGGATGAGATCGTTAAGCATATTTCCAAGCAGCAACGCTATACCGAACCATATCAGTTGCCTGAGTATGTGGGCGAAGGCGGTGAAGGCGAAGCGTTGGCACCGGGCAGCGTAGATATGAAGCGTCTGGATCCGATGTTTGCCGATGTGGCGCGTTATGTGGTTACCAAACAAGAGGGTTCTACCTCGCGTCTGCAGCGTGCGTTCGAGATTGGCTACAACCGTGCGGGCAAACTGAGTGATCAACTCGAGGCGGCCGGTATCGTTGGTCCTAACAAAGGCCCGAAGGGACGCGACGTGCTGATTCAGGATTTGGATCAGTTGGACAAACTGCTCGAAGAATTAGGTGTAAAATAAATATTTAGTATGTATATGAAAAAGTTTTCTCTCGCACTGCTGGCGTTGTTGGTCAGCACAGGCGTTTTTGCTGAGATAGCCAAAGTGGATAGTCTGTACTATTCTTTTGGCTCGACTACGGCTCAAGTGGTATCAGACCAGAACTCGGACACGTATATCAATTATGTCTCGGTCCGCGTGCCGGCTACCGTGACCTACAACGATTATACCTACGCCGTTACTTCTATCGGCTCGAGTGCATTTAAGAATAGCACCAATCTGCAGTCGGCAGTTTTGCCGTCCTCGCTCACCAGTATTGGTCAAAGCGCTTTCTACGGCTGTTCCAGGCTGGCCAGCGTCAATCTGGAGGAGGGCTTAACTACTATCAATTCCGAGGCTTTTCGTTACTGTAATCTCAGTTCTATCACGATTCCTAGTACCGTAACCAGTATCGATAATTACGCGTTCCAGAACAACCCGCTTACTTCGGTTACGTGGTGTCCGGTGAACTGTTCTATCGGTACGGGAAGTTATGCGCCGTTCTATAGCACTGAGTCCAAGATTACCTCTTTTGCCTTTGGCAACAGCGTGCAGACAGTGCCTGCTCAATTGTGCCGATACATGAGCAAAATAGACTCTGTCTATCTGCCGCCATCAGTTAGTTCGTTGGGTCAATATGCGTTCCAATACTGCTCGTCGCTCAAGTCGATTAACTTGCCTGCTACGCAGAAAACATTGCCTATCGGTTTCTTCTACGGCTGTTCTTCGTTGGAGTCCATCCAACTGCCGGCCACGCTGACGACTATCAGTCAGGAGGCTTTCTATAACTGCACGAGCCTCAAGTCTATTACCCTGCACGAAGGACTGACTACTATCAATTCAGAGGCCTTCCGTTATTGTAAACTCAGTTCCGTCACTATCCCGAGCACGGTAACAACTATCGGTGCAAAGGCTTTCCAAGATAATCCGCTTACTTCGGTGACATGGCTGCCGCTAACGTGCTCTATTGGTACTTCTTCGGATGCGCCGTTCTACAACAGTTCTTTGGCAATCACTTCTTTCACTTTTGGTGACAGCGTGCAAGCGGTGCCGGCATATATATGCTATAGGATGAGCCAGTTGGATACCATCGTGCTACCGCCTTCGGTGAAATCGCTGGGTGAGTATGCGTTCTATTCCTGCACGAACCTCAAGTCCATCAATCTGCCTGTAGCGCAGAAGACGATTCCTTCCAATTTCTTGGCTTATTGCTCCTCGCTAGAGTCCATTGAACTGCCGGCCACGTTGACAAATATCAATACGGATGCTTTCTATTACTGTAGCAAATTAAGCAGTATCAACTTGCCGGAAGGACTGACTACTATCAGTTCAGAGGCATTCCGTTACTGTAAACTGGACTCCATCACTATTCCGAGTACGGTTACTACAATCGGAAACAAGGCTTTCCAGGACAACCCGCTGACTTCGGTGACTTGGCTGCCGCTAACGTGTAGTATTGGCACTTCTTCGGATGCGCCGTTCTACGGCAGTCCTTCGGCAATCACCTCTGTCACGTTTGGCGATCAAGTAGAGATTATTCCTAATTACTTGTGTTACAAGATGTTGCGACTCGATACAATCGTCCTGCCGCAGAACCTAAAGACCATTGGCAATTATGCCTTCTATTACTGTTCTGCACTCAAGGGTGTGGAAATACCGGCATCGGTAACATTGGTTGCCAGAAACTCCTTCTCGTATTGCCAGGCACTGAAGTCCTTCACCTTCCCGGAAGGCATCACGACGGTTGCTACTGAAGTGCTGGAAGGCTGTTCGGCGTTGGAAGAAGTGTTTATCCCTGCTTCCGTCACTACTATCAATTCAGATGCGTTCTATAACTGCTCCAAGCTGATGGCGATTCATAACTACGCAATCACGCCGCAGACCATCACCGAGCAGACGGTTTACAATGTGGACAAATCTACTTGTATACTCTACGTGCCGATGGACTATATCGACCTCTATCGCGAAAAAGCGGTGTGGAAAGATTTCCTCCATATCGTAGGCGTGGCCACCGATTTGCAGTTTGAGGACCAATTGGTTCAAGTTAGTTATTACAGACAGGACAGCTCGCTCCATTATATGGAAGCGCAGCACTGGCAGGTACCGCACGCACCGTATATCCAGGGCTTCACGTTCCTTCGCTGGCGTGTGATGCCAAGCGATGATTTGGCCGATGGCATCGTGCTACAGGCTGTTTACGAATCGAACGAACCTACGCCTAATCCGGCGCCTGTTGTGGTCAATCCTGCCAATTCGGCACAGAAATTGTTACGTGAGGGTAACGTCTATATTTTGCGTGACGACCGAATGTACACCATCACCGGTGCCCGGACGGCCGATCCGCAGCCCAAACAACAATGAAAACATTATTAGTCATATTGACAGTGCTCAATTCGTTTTTGACGAATCTGGAGCAAAAGACACTGCAGTCTGATTTCACTGTGACGGTTAGCGAAGAGGTCAATGCACCTATGAACTACCCCGGTACGGTCACTATGCACGGACGCAATTTCCTGCTGGCGATGTTCGGTATCGAAGCGGCCTACGACGGCAAGACGCTGTATATGTATGCCGGCGATACGGACGAGTTGACGCTGAGTAATCCTACCGAGCAAGAACTGCGTGAGGCCAATCCTTTCCTCTACGCTCAGGCATTGGTCGGCGTATGCAATACTACCGAACGTAGCAGCAACGATGGCACGCAAACTATCATCACGCTGACGCCCAAGGACCAGTCGATCGGCATCAACCGATTTGTGCTGCGTGTGCGCAACAGCGACCTCATACCGCTGCAAGTGGAAATCAAGGAAGGCAAGAAGATGACGACGCTCAAACTCAAAAATCCGCGTTTCGTCTCTGCCCAGCCCAAATATATTATCGAAGCAGAACCATCCACCTACGTGAATGATATGCGATTCTAAGAGCTAACAACAAACCATACATGAATAGAGTTAAATGTCTGATTATCGGTAGCGGTCCTGCGGGTTACACGGCTGCCATCTACGCTTCGCGTGCTAACTTGCAACCCGTTTTGATTGAAGGTCCCCAGTTGGGCGGCCAGTTGATGACGACTACCGAGGTAGAGAATTTTCCCGGTTACCCGGAGGGTGTTGAACCGTTCCAGATGATGGACGATATGCGTCGCCAGGCCGAGCGCTTTGGTACGCAGTTTGTCTCGGGTATAGTGACCAAAGTCGATTTCTCGGTTAGTCCCAAGCGCGTGATTGTAGAGGACGAGCAGGAGTTTGAAGCCGATGCAGTCATCATCGCTACGGGCGCCAGCGCCAAGTATCTGGGACTGGAGAGCGAACGTACCTATCGTGGACGTGGCGTGAGTGCTTGCGCTACATGCGACGGTTTCTTCTATCGCAAAAAGACCGTGGCTGTGGTTGGCGGTGGCGATACGGCCTGCGAAGAGGCTAACTACCTCAGCGGTCTGTGCGAGAAAGTCTATATGATTGTCCGCAAGCCGTTCCTACGTGCCTCGCAAATTATGCAAGAGCGCGTGCTGAACAATCCTAAGATTGAGGTCCTTTTCGAGCATAACACCCTACAACTGACGGGCGAGAACAAGGTGCAAGGTGCTGACTTGATCTATCGCAAAGGCGAACCGGACGAGGAGATTCGTCACATAGCTATTGACGGTTTCTTCCTGGCTATCGGTCATCATCCTAATACCGAACTCTTCAAGCCGTTTGTTGATTGCGATGCCGAAGGCTTTATCCGTACGAAACCAGGCACGCCCTGTACGAACGTGCCCGGTGTGTTTGCCGCAGGCGATTGTGCCGACCCGCATTATCGTCAGGCCGTGGTGGCGGCCGGTAGCGGAGCCATGGCGGCTATCGAGGCGGATAAATTTATCAAGAGTCTCTGATTACATCTGCCACTGTTCTAGGGTGGTGGTCAGTTCATCAAAGGTGCGTGCTTTAGCTGAGGCGCGCACTTCTTGTATCTGGCGGTTGACTGCTTCATCGTATGTCTCCGCTTCCACATTGCGAATCACGCCCAGCGCTACCGGCAGCGTGAACTCGGCGTTCTGATTGCTGACGTCGGTGAAGCGTTCTTGTCCCATCAGCGCCAACAGACGGTGCAGAGTGGGGTCTTGCTGATGCGCATCGTGGATGAGTACACGCGGATCGTCGGCGCTGACGATGATGATGCGCGGAACGAAAGTCGTCGGGTCTATTTCTACAGCCAGACCTTTGTCTTGGTCCTTACCGAAAATCATTTTCTCGCCGTGGCGTAGTATGATGGAGTGCTCGGCTCGTTGTTCGCGGTCGGCTATCCACGCGTGCGTACCATTATTAAATATGACGCAGTTGACCAGACACTCGACGATGGACGCGCCCTTATGCTGCTGTGCAGCAACCATACAATCGACGGTGGTCGGCATATCTACGTCCAGCGTGCGGGCAAAGAATGTGCCGCGTGCGCCCAGTACCAGTTCGGCCGGAATGAATGGTCGTTCTACGGTGCCGAAAGGTGACGATTTGCTGACAAATCCCTTGGCGCTGGTAGGCGAATACTGACCTTTGGTCAGACCGTAGATGCGGTTGTTGAACATACACACATTCAGGTCCACATTACGGCGTATCTCGTGTATAAAGTGGTTTCCACCAATCGCAAGACAGTCGCCATCGCCCGACATCTGCCAAACGGTCAGTTCCGGATGACTGGTCTTGACACCGGTTGCCACAGCACCGCCACGACCGTGAATGGTGTTAAACCCGTAGGTATTCAGATAGTGCGGCATACGGCTGGAGCAGCCTATTCCGCTTATCACAGCCACATTATGCGGCGCGATGCCTATCTGGGCCATGGCTTTTTGCAGGGCCATGCAGATAGCGTGGTCACCGCAACCCGGGCAGAATCGTACGTATTGATCCGATTTGAATTCAGAAGCTTCCATGATAAAAACGGTTAGGGGTTAGAGGTTAGGGGTTAGGGATTTAACGAAGTTAACGATACGTTCTACTGCGAACGGCTGGCCCTGTATCTCGTTGTATTGTTCGAGCGCGATGCCCGGAATCTGCGCACGCAGATAGGCGGCAAATTGTCCGGTGTTCAGCTCGCAAACGATAATACGTTTGTAACGGCGCAGCACCTCAGCGGTGTTCTTCGGTAGCGGCATGATGTAGTTGAATTGTGCCAGAGCGCAGTTCAGTTCGTTAGCAGCGGCATGCAGATGACCTTCGGTCGAGCCCCATCCAATGAGCAAAGTGTCACTTTTGGCGTTGCCTTGTACACGCAGGTCGGGTATTTGGTTGACTATTTGTTCTATTTTGTGCTTACGCGCCAATACCATCTGTTCGTGGTTCTCGGGGTTGGTCGATATGGTGCCACGTTCTGCATCACGCTCCAGTCCGATGTTGCGGTGCTGATAGCCTTCCATGCCGGGGAATGCCCAGTAGCGTACGCCGCGTTCGTCACGTAATGCCGGGTTGTAATGGCCTTTCAGCTCCTCAGGCACACCTTGCGGATGAATCTCCGGCAGTTCGGCCAGTTGCGGAATGCGCCATAGGGCCGTTCCGTTGGCCAGATAGGTGTCGGTCATCAGTATGACGGGCGTCATATTCTCCAGCGCGATGCGACAAGCCTCGTAGGCATAGTCGAAACAGTTGGCGCTGCTCGAGGCAGCAATCACTACTGCCGGGCACTCGCCGTTACGGCCGTAGAGGGCTTGCAGCAGGTCGGTCTGCTCGGTCTTAGTGGGCAGTCCGGTGGATGGTCCGCCACGCTGTACGTCGATCACTACCAGTGGCAGTTCGGCCATCACAGCCAGTCCCACGGCTTCGCTCTTCAGACTCAGTCCGGGTCCGCTGGTCGAGGTACAAGCCAGATCGCCGGCGAAGGCGGCACCTATGGCGGTGCAAACGCCTGCTATCTCGTCTTCGGCCTGCACTACCATCACATTCTGGTCCTTTCGGCCGGCCAGTTCGTGCATGATGTCGGTGGCGGGAGTGATGGGGTAGGAGCCCAGGAAGAGGCGTTTGCCGGCTTTCTCTGCCGCGGCTATCAGTCCCCACGCAGTGGCCTTGTTGCCCGCGATGGATGTGTAGCGCCCGTGCTCTTTCTCCTCTGTACTTTCCACTCGTATCTGATTGACGCTCAGCGCCAAGTTCTGTCCGTAGTTGTAACCATCCACCATCACCTTGGTGTTCGGCGCTATGAGTGCCGGTTTCTTGCGGAATTTGTCTTCCAGCAGGTGAATGGCTTTGTCCATCGGTTCGTCGAACAGCCAGTAGACGAGTCCGAGGGCGAACATATTACGCGATTTCAGTATCGATTTGTTGTCCAGTCCCGATTCTGCCAGACTCTCTTTGGTCAGCGTGGTCAGCGCCACAGGCACTATCTGCACGCTCTCCGGGATACCCAGTTCGGTGAATGGGTTGTCGGTGTGGAATTGCGCTTTCTCCAGATCTTTGTCGCTCAGCGCGTCGGTGTCAACGATGACGATGGCGTGGCGGTGGTACAGCGAGAAATCATCATCAAAATGGGCCTGCGGATGGTTGAAATGCGACCCCAGCGTGCACACTTTGAGTGCTGCAGCGTTCATCGCCACTATCACATCGGCCTTGTCGCCCGGAGTGTACACATCGCTTCCCAGTTCTACCTGAAAACCGCTGACGCCGCCTAATGTACCTTGCGGAGCACGTATCTCAGCCGGGAAATCCGGCAGGGTGGAAATCTCGTGGCCCAGTTCGGCACCCAACTGCGCAAACAGGTTACCTGTCAGCTGCATTCCGTCGCCCGAATCGCCACAAAAACGAATAACTACTTGTTTCACGATAAGTATTGGTATTAAATTTTGTGCAAAAGTAGTGCTTTTTTTTGATATATGCAAATAAAAAATTCAAAATCACGGGATAATATACAGAGTATATTATAGGTAGGGACAGGATAAGTGATTGTCTTGATAGGGTCTCGAGAATGTCAGGTGATTGTCTCGGTAGTAAATCGGGGATATATACTATGTATATATAAAAGTGCATTTTTTGTTAGGCACAAAAAGGCGGTTGCGCCATTCTATGTTTTCGCTTCATCTGCTGCCCGCGGCGCTCAAACTCGAAATGCCATCCGAGGCATTTCTTCACGTGATCGGCAGGAAACAATATTTTGTGGAAAATTTAATTAAAAAAGTACACGCACTTGCGTATGTCGGAAATTTATAGTACCTTTGCAGCCGCAAAGGTCTCGGACAGAAACCGAGCTACCCACTTAGCACACATAACAAACAATGGATAAGATACGTAATTTCTGTATTATTGCGCATATAGACCACGGCAAGAGCACGCTGGCCGACCGTATGCTGGAATTCACCGGCACGGTCGATGTTAGGCAGATGGAGAACCAGGTGCTGGACGACATGGAGCTGGAAAAAGAACGTGGTATCACCATCAAGAGTCACGCCATTCAGATGGATTATAAGGGTTTTACCCTTAACCTGATAGATACTCCGGGGCACGTGGATTTTAGTTACGAAGTAAGCCGTTCTATCGCGGCTTGCGAAGGAGCCGTGCTTGTGGTGGATGCTACTCAGGGAGTGCAGGCACAGACCATCAGCAATCTCTACATGGCCATCGAACATGACCTGGAGATTATACCCGTGCTGAACAAATGCGACATGGACAATGCTATGCCCGAACGCGTCGAGGACGAGATAATTGATTTGCTGGGCTGCAAGCGCGAAGAGATACTACGTTGCTCGGCTAAGACGGGCGAGGGAGTGCCGGAGATACTGGACGCCATTATCGAGCGTATACCTGCGCCGAAAGGCGATCCTAATGCGCCGTTGCAATGTCTCGTATTCGATTCGGTCTTCAATAGTTTCCGCGGTATCATCGCCTATTTCAAGGTTGTCAACGGTACGCTTCACAGCGGTGACCTGGTGCGATTTGTCAACACCGGTAAGGAGTACGATGCCGATGAGATAGGAATACTGCGGCTTGATATGAGTCCGCGCAAGCAGATTAGCGCAGGCAATGTGGGCTACATCATTTCCGGTATCAAAACCTCGACCGAAGTCAAAGTGGGTGACACGATTACCCACGTGGCGCGTCCGTGCGACAAGGCTATAGCAGGCTTCGAAGAAGCCAAACCGATGGTCTTTGCAGGTGTCTATCCTATCGAATCGGAAGACTACGAGGACCTACGAGCCAGCCTTGAGAAACTGCAACTGAACGACGCCAGCCTCACTTTCCAACCCGAGAGTTCGATGGCGCTGGGCTTTGGTTTCCGCTGCGGCTTTCTTGGACTGCTACACATGGAGATAGTGCAGGAACGTCTCGACCGCGAGTTTGACATGGACGTCATTACCACGGTGCCTAACGTCAGTTACAACGTCTATACTAAAGACGGTAACATGGTGGAGGTGCATAACCCGGCCGGCATGCCCGACCTGACCGAGATAGATCGAATAGAAGAACCCTATATTCGCGCGTCGGTCATCACCACGGCCGACTTCATCGGACCTATTATGACTCTATGTCTCGGCAAACGCGGTGAACTGGTCAAACAGGAATATATCAGCGGCAATCGAATGGAACTGCTGTTCGACATGCCGCTCGGCGAGATAGTCATCGACTTCTACGACAAACTGAAATCCATCTCGAAAGGTTACGCTTCGTTCGACTGGCACATGAATGGCTTCCGGCCATCTAACCTCGTCAAACTGGATATCCTCTTGAATGGCGAACAGGTGGATGCGCTCTCGACGCTCACCCACCGCGACAACGCAGTCGATTTCGGACGACGCATGTGCGAGAAACTGAAAGAACTGCTGCCGCGTCAGCAATTCGATATCGCTATTCAGGCCGCTATCGGCGCGAAAATCATTGCCCGCGAGACGGTCAAGCAGGTTCGCAAAGATGTGCTGGCTAAGTGCTACGGAGGCGATGTCAGCCGTAAGCGCAAACTGCTGGAGAAACAGAAACGAGGCAAGAAGCGCATGAAGCAAATCGGCAATGTCGAGGTGCCGCAAAAAGCCTTCTTGGCAGTACTCAAACTAGACTAATTTAACTTAAAAGATACCAATTATTATGGAGCATTTGCATCTTATTCCTGCGTGGATGTTGACCCCGTTTGTAGTTATGTTGCTGTGCATCGCTGTTCTGCCTCTGATACCGAAAGTAGGCGAGTGGTGGGAGCACAATTTGCACAAGTTGTACGTCTCGTTGCTGCTCGGTACGCCTGTCGGCGTATGGCTCTGCCTGAACGGCATGGACCATGAGTTGATTCATCAGATGATTTACGACTATGTGCCGTTCATCCTGTTGCTCATGGCTCTGTTCGTCACCACCGGCGGTATATGTATCCGCGGTGACCTGAAGGCTACGCCGCAGACCAACACCATCATTCTGGCTATAGGCTGGGTGCTGGCTTCGTTCATGGGAACAACGGGTGCCGCTATGCTACTCATCCGACTGCTGCTATCCACTATCCAGCAACGCAAATACCGCGTCCACACGGTGCTCTTCTTCATCGCTATTGTGGCCAACTGCGGTGGTCTGCTCTCGCCGCTCGGTGACCCACCATTGTTCCTCCTCTTCCAGAAGGGAACGCCATTCATGTGGTGGATGCAGAATATGCTGCCCGAATGGGCTGTGACGGGCGCATTGCTGCTCGGTATCTATTTCCTGGTGGATATCTATTTCTACCGCAAAGAGCCGACAGTGAACCTGATGGCCGATGTGCGCGAAGCTACCAAACTGCAAGTGTCCGGACTGATAAATATATTTTGGCTGCTGTGCGTTATCTGCTCGACGATGTTTATCAATTCGACTTATATCCCGGCTATGGGCGCAGAGCACGCTCCGTGGTACCTGAAGTTGCTGCGCGAATGGGCATTCATCCTCATCATACTCGGTTCGTGGGTAACGACCAAGAAAGAGGTGCGTGTCAAGAACAACTACTCGTGGACACCTATTCTCGAGGTGGCTTGCGTCTTCCTCGGCATCTTCGCTACGATGACTCCGGCACTGATGTTCCTCCAGCAAAATCCGCTGCCGGTTCATGCTCCTTGGCAGTTCGTCTATTGCACCGGTGCCCTCTCCGCGTTCCTCGACAATGCGCCTACGGCCATGGTCTTCCATGCTACCGCCACTACGCTGCCTGCCGGTGTGAATGCTGTGGCAGGTATAGCTCCGGAATTTATGAAAGCTATCTCGATGGGTGCTGTCTTCTTCGGCGCACTGACCTATATCGGCAATGGACCTAACTTCATGGTGAAATCTATCGCTGAGCAAGAGGGCATAGAGATGCCGTCCTTCTTCGGCTACATGATTAAGTTCAGTCTGATTATCCTGTTGCCGGTTTATATCATTGTACAATTGTTATTTATCTAATATATGAGTCTATTCGATCAAGTCAGCGAGGACATCAAACGTGCGATGCTCGCTAAAGATAAAGTGGCGCTGGACGCCCTGCGTGGAATCAAAAAGGAGTTTCTCGAGGCTAAGACAGCCAAGGGTAGCGATGGCGAACTGCATGACGACAAAGCCCTGCAGATTCTCCAGAAAATGGTAAAACAGCGCAAGGAGTCGGCAGAACTGTTTACCCAGGCCGGACGTGCCGAATTGGCAGCCGACGAACTGGCACAATGCAAGATCATCGAGCAGTATCTACCCGCTATGCTCAGCGAGGAAGAACTGACTGCCGCCCTGCGCGACATCATCGCTCAGGTGGGTGCTGCAGGTCCGCAAGATATGGGCAAAGTGATGGGCGTGGCTACCAAGCAACTGGCCGGTAAGGCCGAAGGCAAAGCCATCAATATGAAAGTGCGCGAGCTCCTGGCCCAATGAAACGACTGATACTGATTTTGCTTCTCGTAGCAGGCCTCGCTTCCGCTCAAGCGCAAACGGTGCAACCCGCCGACAGCGTGCAGAACCGCACATGGATAACGGCTGTCACCGACTGGTACAGTGCGCACATGAACTACGGTTCTATCGTGGTGCTGATGACTATCGAGTCGTCTTTCATTCCCTTCCCGAGCGAAGTAGTGATACCACCTGCTGCCTATGTGGCGGAGGACCCGAATAGCGCCGTGTGCGTGTCGGACAACTATATTGTCAATGTCTCGCTCATCGTCCTTTTCGGTACCTTGGGCGCATTACTCGGCGCTATCATCAATTATCTGCTGTCGCTCTGGCTTGGACGGGCTATCATCTACGCTTTTGCCGATAGCCGGCTGGGCCATCTGCTATTGTTGAGCCGCGAGAAAGTAGAGAAGGCTGAGGCCTATTTCAACGAGCACGGCAAGGTCAGCACTTTCGTCGGACGATTTATTCCCGCTATTCGCCAACTCATCTCTATTCCTGCCGGATTGAGCAAGATGCACTTCGGCTGGTTCCTGTTCTATACCTTCCTTGGCGCAGGTATATGGAATACCATTCTGGCGGTGCTGGGCTATGTGGCACACGGTCAAGCTGACCTCATCAACCAATATAGCCACGAACTGAGCGTGGCTATACTGATACTGCTTGCAGCAGTTATTTTGTTCTATCTGGTGCGTTGGCTGATTCGCCGCGGCAAGAAGGCTGAGAACTGATTTATTTCTTCAGCCAGGCGGCTATGGCCTTGCGCTGGTCAATTATCTCGGCGATAGCGCAACCCAAGATCCATCCCAGAATCAAACCGATAGGCAGACATTTGCGACGGCTGTTAGACGGCGTTGTATCTACTGCGAAATGATTCTCCAAAACGACAGGCGCATACGCCAGTTTTAGACGATAATCGCCCTGCTCGGTGTGTGCCTGCTGGGCATATACTTCGTCCAGGAATAGGCGCACTTTCCAGTCGCTGTTGTTGACCATTACCATTCCTTCGCGCACATTCTCGCTCTCGTTGAGATTTCCGCGATAATAATAGTGCGAGGTCAGACTATCCAGTTTGTTCCACTGGCGGTGGTTGAATGCCACTTGCTCCTGCAGATTAGGCATGAATGCCTCGTACGACTGCTGCAGCGCAGGATTGCTGTTGACCAGCTCCAGAATGCTCTTCTCGATATCAGGCAGCGCACCCATATCGCGCACTTTGATTTGGAACTGAACGCACAGACGGTCGGTCATCGGCACTTTCAGTGTGTCGGTCAGCGCCACTTTGTTCTTGTAGTCCACATAGTCGGGTGTTCCGTCCGCCATGGCGTCAATCACACGGTAGGTCTTGAAGTTGCTTACCTGGTGCGAATAGATATAGCCCGCAATGCGCGCATCTTCGGGCAGCATCTGGCCCGAGGTGATAGGCGCCAGCGCTTTCTCAAACTGAGGAATAGTAGGACCGTTCAGCAGGGCCACAGCACTCACGCGGAACTTCAGGTTGTCGTAGCGCGAGTAGTAGAATGCCGCTGCCACAGCCAGTATAACCAGTGTGATCACCAGCCACCAGTAGCGATAGGTCAGGCGAATCATTTTGCCGCACAGTAGCCACAGGGCTTTGCAGCCGCGACCTATAGCACGCCCGAAGGCTACGCAGAGGTCAAAGAAATTCATTTCTTTACTTTCCATATAGTTTTAGTCTTTAAGAGTTATTTTCTTCTGATCCAGTCGAATGGCTTGTGGGTAGGCTGTTCCGGCTCTTTGTTCTCCTCTTCGTCAATCGTGATGACTACGTCATCAGCCGAAGTCGAATTGGCATATTCGCGCGGTTGTTTCGGCAGTACCACACCTTCCTCAAACAGCGTATCGCTCAGGTCGATGATCTGTTCTTTCTCGTCTTCCATAGGCGAATCTACTTGCGGAGGATAATTGCTGTCGATAGCCTCGTTGATGGCCTCTTCGTCCTCGGTGGGCAGTCCGTCCACTTTGTAGCCCGTAGCGATGATGGTGACGCGTACGTCTTCGCCCAGACTCTCGTCAATCGATGCTCCCCATTGTACTTCGATATCGTCGCCTACTTCCTGTACAAACTCATTGATTTGGTCGATCTCTTCCATCACGATGGCGTGTTCGGTCGAGCAGTAGAACTGCAGCAGGATACGCTCTGCGCCGTGTACATCGTTGGTGTTGACCAGCGGTGAATTCAGCGCGTCGTTGATGGCATTGGTGATACGGTTCTCGCCGTTGGCACGACCTACGTTCATGATGGCTACGCCACCTTTGCGCAGCGTGTTGCGTACGTCGGCAAAATCGGTGTTGATATATCCCGGCACGGTGATGATCTCAGCTATAGCGCGTGCGGCATTAGCCACTACGTCATCCGATTTGCTGAAGGCGTTCAGCAGGTTCAGTTCCGGATAGATCTGTTTGAGTTTCTCGTTGTTGATGATCAGCAGTGCATCTACGTGCTTAGCCAAACGAGCCACGCCGGTCATAGCTTTCACAATCTTACGCTTGCCTTCAAAAGCGAACGGGATGGTCACGATACCTACGGTCAGAATACCCATCTCCTGTGCCACTTCGGCTACTACGGACGAGGCGCCTGTACCGGTACCACCACCCATTCCGGCGGTGATGAAAAGCATCTGCGTGCCGTCGTTCAGCGCTTCGCGTATATGATCGCGGCTCTCGTCGGCATACTGACGTGCGGTCTCAGGATCGCCACCTGCGCCCAGACCCGGACCCAATTGCAGTTTGTTGGGCACGGACGATTTCAGCAACACTTGTCTATCGGTGTTGCACACCAGAAAACTAACGTCCTTCAGCCCCTGACGATGCATATAGTTGACGGCATTGCAACCGCCACCGCCTACGCCAATCACCTTGATGATACTATCTTCTGTCAGTCCCTCCAACGGAAGAGTAATTAAATCTTGATCCATATCTTTTGTCATTATTTGTTAGCTATTTTAGTTTTCGATGAACATGTCTAGCGTACCTTCCTTGATGCGGTCGAACAGACCCGGTTGGCGCACCAGTTGATTCTTGTGCGTATCGCGATAGTCTTGTCCCAGCAGGATAGTGCCAATCAGCGAAGTGTATGCCGGCGAGAGATATTTCTCGTCCGTATCGCGGTGCAGCAACAGGTTGTGTGCGCCGTATTGCACGCGAACGCGAGTTTGCTGCTGGATATATTCGGCCATGCCGGTCATCATGCTCGCACCGCCGGTGATGTAGAGTATCTTGATGCGGTCTTCCACTTTCTTGATCTCGTCCATCAGAGGTGCCAGCAGTTCGCGGAGTTTCATCTCGATGGCTTCAGCCAGTTGCTCGGTGGTGATGACCAGGTCTTCTTCCGAACCCGGCAAGCCCGGTATGCGCAGCCGAATGTTTTTCTCCACCAGTGCCGGCGAGGCTACACCGAAACGTTTCTTCAGCACTTCGGCTGTCTGGAAACTCATGCCCTGTTGCTCCAGCATGCGCGTGATGTGGTAACCACCTTTCGGCACCACTTTGTTCAGCAGATACTGTCCGCCTTTGTAGACCGTCAGACTGGTCGTCTGCGCACCCATATCGAGCACAGCGCAACCGTCCATCAGCACATGATTGCCATCGCAGGTGGCAAAGGTGGAAAGCAGCGCTTCCGGACGAACAAAAGCATGCTCGATGCTTCTTCCCGCCTGCGAGAAGGCTTTCTGCAGTTGGGTGTCAATCGCTTTGCGTCCGTAGAAAGCGATGTAGTTGGCCTCTACGATGGCCGCGCGTTGGTCGGGCGTAGGCATGTCGTCTTGTTCTACGCCATCCAGCGTGAAGTAGCTGGGCACCAGGCCGAGTACGGCTACTTCGGGATTGTGCTGCTCGATCTTGCGTTTGCACTCTTCCTCCATGTCGTCCAGCAACTGTTGGCTCACTTCTTTCTTGCGTGCCTGGTCACGTTTGCTGTGCACCGACACTATCTGCATCGATTGGCCGCCCAGCGCCACAAAAGCTGTGGGCAGTTCGTCCTCATGAATACGGTTAGCCAGCAGTTTCAGCACTTCGGCTATCGCATAACCGGTGTTGCTGGACTGCGTGATGATGCCTTGTTCCACGCATACATTGCCAATCTTCTGCGCACGTTCTTCCACACCGAGAATCTGAAACAGGTCGGTGTCGAGTCGCCGTGCCGCCATCGCGCGGATGCTGTCACTACCCAGTTCGATGGCTACGAGCGGGAGTGAATCGGCTGTTTTCTTTTGTCGTTTTGCCATAATGTTGTTTTGGTTTAGGTTGTTATTGGTTCTTCAGTCCGCGACCTACTACTTGTCCGCGGAAACGGATATCTAGTTCTTCGTATTGCTTGTCGCCCAGTTCTTCTTTGCCTTGCTCGAAGAAGGTGCGCAGTTTAGCCAGTTTGCGGTCGTAGTCGCGCAGCGCGCCCAGCACAATCACCGATGGGGTGTTAGTCAGGTGTAAGCGTATGTTCGTGGGCGATTTCACTTCCACATATTTGATTCGTTGCTGCCAGTACGGATGCTCCATCACCCATTCTGCAAAATCCGCCAGTCGGTCGGCCGTAGCATGCAGACCCGCATGGCTTCGGACCTGTAGTGTCCATTCCTTGATGCGATAGCGGTTAGGCACCATACGGCGTTCTGTATCAATCAGATAAGCGCCATCCTTGCTCCACACGCTGACAATTGGTATGCGCTGGTTGATGTTCACTTCCACCTCGTTCTCATAGGTCAGGTAGCACTCCGCATTGCGAACCATCGGATGATGACCGATGCACTGTTCAATCCGATGCAGCGAAACGCGATTCACTGCCCGTCCGACGGGGTAGATATCTTCGTCAGTCAGCATTTTGTTCAGTTCGCCGGTAGTGATATAGGCGGTGTCGCTTTGGCCGTAGATGTTGTAGTGCAACGCAGCGCACGGCTCCTGTGTCGGAGTAGAGCGAAAACCCCACACGATGGCAGCTATCATCAGGCCCAGTCCAATCAGGACGCCCACCGTATTCCATATGATTTTCGCTACCTGACTCATTTCGCAAATGCTTGTGCCACTTCGGGAACCAGACGGTCGATATCGCCGGCGCCTACGGTCAGGATGACTACGGGTTGATTAGCTTGCGCTACGCGCTGTTTCAGTTCGCCGACCAGTTCACTTTTTGCTACCACTTTTCCGCCCAACATCTCGGATGTCACACCCGGAATAGGCAGTTCGCGGGCAGGGTAGATAGGCAGCAGAACCAGTTCGTCCATCGTGTTGAGCACGCGTGCAAAATCGCTCGCGAAGTCGCGTGTACGCGTATACAGATGCGGCTGGAACACGCCTATCAGCTTGCGTGTAGGGTAGAGTTTTCGTATCGAATCAATGGCGGTGGCTATCTCCTGCGGGTGATGGGCATAATCGTCCACATAAACCACTTTCGGAGTGTTAACGTGTATGTTAAACCGGCGCCAAACGCCCTTGAAACTGGCCATGCCATCTTTCAACTCTTGACTCTTGTCTTTAACCGGAGTGCTCGGAAGCACCTCTTGACTCTTGTCTTTAACCGGAGTGCTCGGAAGCACCTCTTGGCTCTCGCCTTTTGCCTCTCGCCTTTCGTCCTTACCAACCAGCCATGCCACACTCATCGCGGCCGTTGCGTTCTCTATGTTCACCCAAACAGGCACACCGAGTCGGATATCAGCAATCACCTCTTCCGGAGTATGAAAATCGAATGTGATCTGCCCTTCGCTCACGCGTATGTTCTCCGCATAGAAATCCGGCTTACATTCCCTTCCCTTCAGGGAGGGGTTAGGGGTAGGCTCCACTACCCCGTAGGTGTAGCATCTGACACCTTTCTGCAGTCTCGGCTTCAGTTCCAGCCCCTGTTTCATCACCAGCGCGCCCGTGATCAGGCTCGTGTAGTGCGCAAACGCGTCGCGATAAGCCTCAGGCGTGCCGTATATATCCAGGTGGTCCGGATCCACAGCCGTCACTACCGAAATATAGGGTGTCAGTTGATGGAACGAGCGGTCGTATTCATCGGCTTCCACTACGGCATAGTCGCTCTCCGGATGAATCAGCACGTTGGTATGATAGTTCATGCTTATTCCGCCCAGGAAAGCATTGCATTGCATCAGGTGCGCCAGCATGGTGCTGGTGGTCGTTTTGCCGTGTGTGCCGGCCACGCACAGCGCTTTTTTCTGCCGAGTAACGATACCCAGCACTTCCGAGCGTTTCAGTATCTGAAAACCTTCCCTGCGCAGTTCGGTGTAGATGACCGAATCTTCGGGCACGGCAGGCGTACGCACTACCAGCGTGTTCTGCGGATTCAGCGGCAGACTGTTCAGCCATCTCACCGAATCATCGTAACTGATAGTCATGCCTTCCGCTTCCAGTTCGCGGGTTAACTCCGAAGGAGTGCGGTCGTAACCGAAGATACGGCGGCGTTCAACCGACTGAAAATAGCGTGCCAACGCAGACATGCCGATGCCGCCTATACCCAAGAAAAAGAGGTTTTTTATGTCGTCAGAAAGGGTCATCGCCTATTTATGCAAACTAAAAATCGCGCAAAGTTACAACATTTTTTTTGAATGTACAAATATTTGGCGAAAAAAAGAGCGCCGAAGCGCCCTTTCTTCGCGGGCAATCCCCTCGTACACGGACTGAATCAAAGATCCATTAGGGTACTCGGGGTTGCTCCGCTCTCCCCAAAAATTAAAATTGTTTGGGGACCCCGGCCGTTATGGGTTCTGCTGGTCGTAAGCAGCCCCACAAACGGACCATAAGTAGGAGACGAAAGTTTTCTTTCCGCCGGGTTGATCTTTCTGCGCGACGAAAGCGGCTTGATCGGCGGCGATAGTTGCCAGATTCTGCTTGCGCGTAGCAACGGCTCGTGAGACTGCTGCGAAACGTGCGCGTGCATCCAGTTCGTCTTGCGAAGGAAGCGTGGTGCGCTCGTAGGTTGCACCCTTGCGGATGTAGAGTCGTGTACAATCAGGATTGGTGGTCGGCGCTGTGCGGTGCGTACCAATCAGGTAGTCACCACAGCGGTGGCCTTCTTTCTTTTTGGCTTTTGCCAGGGCACCATTGACATACTCGATACCCGGTGAATAAGTTACTTTACCCATAGTAGATGTTTGGTTTAATGGTTAATAAATAAGTTAAACAAAAATAGTAAAAATAGGTTAAAAATAATAATTATAACAAAAACACGTGCTTCGCGCTCTCGAAAACACCCTGCCGTTGTGCTACTTGGTCTTTCGGCCTACGCGGCCTTAGCGTACCAGCCTACTAAATCGCGTTTTTGAGCGAGCTCAACACGCGCCTGATTAGCCTATTCCGCGCAGCTTTAGCTGCTAAAAAGCCCACGTATCACACCGTTCGGGCAAAAACAGAGAAAAACAGCATTCTTGTTACAATTTTTTACTTGCGTCGTAAGACTCGATGGTCTTAGTGACGATGGTGCAGGTTGTATCTCCTTTTTGGAAATACTTGCTCTCGTTGGTGATGGTACGGACGACGTTGCATGATTGCAAGCCTAGTGCGATGGCGGCGCAGGTCACTACGGCCGTGGCAATAGTTACCACGATTTTGTAAATAGTTTGTTTACTCATAACGTTTAGGTTTAATTGGTTTGCGAGTGCAAAGGTATAATAAAAAACGGAGGCGTGCAAATATTCGCCTCCGCAAAGCACGTTCGAACGAGCTTTAGACAAAAAGATAGCCGCAATAGTGCGCAAAATCGCGTGCCATAGGGAGCGTCATCCAGTTTCTACGCTTGACGTCGGAAAGCCAGTTGCGATGGTGTTTTCGGCTCTTTGCCCAGCCATAGAGCAACACATCGAAAGCGAATTCCGGATTCTGGTAGTTCATACGCGACTGGAGACGAGCACAGAGGTAAGAAAGTTCTACTCGTTGCTGTCCCATTGCTTACGATCGTAATTGATAGACACGACAGTTAGTTGGAGTTCGTCGGCTATCCTACGTAATAACCCCGACAAGCTCTCGATATTATCCCGTTGCGACCCCGTGGACGAACGGCGAGGTTTGTAGTAGGCTTTTATCAATTTGCCGTTGGCATACGTGCGGAAGATAAACGGGCCAAGTCGCCCGGAGATAGATCGGATAAATTTCTTAGAATTAGATAGTTGAGCATTGAAAATAAATTGTTGCATAGATGTTGTTTTTTAGGGTTTAACAAAAATGACCTGATGACCGGTCGGATTTTCCATGTGCCAGCCGTCTTGCGGCTCGGTGGTTCCGTAGCGGTCGTAGTATTCTTGGTACGTCAGCGTCTGACGCAAAGGTCGGTACATATTTTCACGCAACGCACGAATAGGGTCGTATTGTACAAACTTGCCCTCGCGCAATTTGTTGCTGATGGTAGTATAGACCTGTTGTTGCTGTTGCGTTGAGAGAGTACGCCAGTAGCGTTCGGTTCCTTCCCGCTTCTTTTCGCTCGCGCCATGTTGGTAAAGCAGCTGCCATATTTGTTCAAAAGAGATCATAAACTAAAAAATTCAAAAAAGGTGGTGGTGGTAAAGATACGCTTAGCGTCCTGTGTCATTTGGGGACTTAGGGGCAAAGTATACGCTCTACCACCAGCACCTTTCTTTTTTAATTTTCTTTGGTTACTTTCTTTTATTGGTTTTCTTTTGTGCCCCTTCCGTCTAGGGTTTCCCCGATTGACGGGGACACCTCATCTTGTTTCTTTGTCCCCTTCCGTCTGGGGTTTCCCCGATTAACGGGGACACCTCATCTTGTTTCTTTCCTACTTACTCATGTAGGCGATTGTGAAGCCGTACGAGATACATTTCGGATGCGCTTTTGCGAGCTCGATCTCCATGTCGGCCGCAGTGGCCTTCATCTTGTCTATGTCGTTCATCAGCGCCTTGTAGTCATGCAACAGAGGATCCTTGATGTTCTTCTCGCGCCAGTTGCAGATACTCGGACGCTGCACACGAATTTTGTACATCTGCCCCTCGCAAAGATAGATGACCGTTCCGGTAAAATCTTTTGTGTCGGGGTCGCTGTCTAGTTTATCCTGTAGCTCTTTCGAAGCGAGCGGACGCAGTTCCTCCGCTTTGTTCTTGTAGTACGCCGCAATCGCTGCTTGTTCGCAGAACGGTTGCAAATTCTTTTGTTCTTCGGTTGACTCAACAGTCAGTTTTTGCTTTTTTGTTGCCATAATTATCGCTGCTGGCTATTCTCGGACCCGGACTGACGATTTCGTCGTCATTAAGTCCTCGAATGCCCTCGCTCTTAGCTCGGACTATCGCTTTGCTAGCAGTCCTCGCTAGTGGCACCTCCGCAGTCAGAGGGGATAAAATGTGATAAATTATGGCTACCGGTAGCCTTGTTATTTTTGGAGTTCCTGTCGTGTGAGCTCTGTGAACTAAGAAATCCGGTGCAAAGGTACTGTTTTGGTTTGAGACTATTGTGCGGATTTTCCGCACTTTTGTTTTCTTCGAGTCAAAATGTCTCTAACTTGCCCTGCTGTAAGGTAAAATTGGTATCCCACCGCCTCATATGCTTCCATAAAAGGCATGTGTTCTTCGATGGTTAATTGTTGGAAAAGTTGCTTGATGTCGCGGTAGCGCCTGGCTTTGCGTTCAGCAGGACTTTCTAGGATGTAATTCATGGCCATTTCGATTTAGAATCAGGGCCACAAAATTACTGCTTCTCTCCGGTTTAGACATAAAAAAAGCACCCCGTTTGGAGTGCTTTTCCCGTTGTTGTGAGATGATTATTGAATTATCACTTTCGTTTCGGCAATAACATTGCCGTTCTCTTTGAGCAGTATCACGTACACGCCTTGCGGCAAACCGGCAGTGCTCATTTGCTCAGTCGCACTTTGCACCACTTTCGTCCGCATTAGGCCATAGATGGAGTTCCAAAGCTCAAGGGTATAAGCTCCGCTTGCAAATTGTGTTTGTGCAGATTGAGAGTCCTCTCTTCCCACAATTGCAATATCTATTTGACCGTCACTCTCGCCTGCGTTAAGGAATAATGTATTCTTAACCTTATATGTTAACGTCGTGGATTGAGATCCGCACTCTTTTAATGGATTCGTAGCTGTTACTGTATAGATTCCTGTAGTAGTGGGGAAATATGACAACGTCCGGCCAGTCCCTGTCGCCATTTGTTGGGTTCCTTTCTTGACAGACCAAGACAAAACAGCATCAGGGACATTCGTGCAATTGGTGATAGTAAATGTACGCGTCGTCCACTTTGGCCAGTTATAAGCGGTATCGCTTGCACTAATGGTAGGTGCAACACCATGTGGTTGGCGGAGATTCTTGCTGAAAGATATAGGTTCGCTACCATAACTAATAACTACTGAAAGTACACTGTTATTTGCACGAAGATTAGGAACTTCCTCGACCTCTTCTGAAGAAGAAGGCGTTTGGTCATTCTCCAAATAGATAACAGGTCTTTCTCTAACCAAGCGTACACTGTCAAGATTAGTATTGCCTATTATACTATACGGAACAGGAATCATTGATGGATTTGTTACACTCCATGAGATATTAATACTTTGTGGTACATTTCTTACATAATAGTACCCCGAGTCACAAAGATACTCTGGTCCTTCGATTGGTTGTGGAACAAAACCATTGCAATCTGCACGAAAAACATAAGCCTCAGAGAATACACCAGACTGCACCAAATTATAGCTTACCCATACGAAACCATTATCTCCGCTATTTATTCCCCACGAATTCATAACTTTGAACATATGTTGGTGGTCGTCATATCCTACGATACACATTGCATGGGCACTATCTGTGGAGGTTATAGAAATAGAATTCCATACACCGTGCAACGTAGCATCATCACAGACTCTTTTAAGATCTTCTCCTAAATGCGTCACAACACCTATAGGATACCCAATTTGCAAGAATTGTTTATATTCAGAGACACTTGCGGATGCGACAGAAGAAGCTGTGCTTTTATTTAACTGTGCATCCGCTCGTTGAACGGCAGATGGTTGTGTCGTACAATCATATTGATTATAAGGCATCAGATTATAAGCACAAACTCCGCTGTCACGCAATAATGCAGTAATGGTGGTAGAAATGGCTCCATGACAATCTGTCGCGCCTTGGTTAAACAAAAAAGAAGGACTTCTTTGGGCCCAAATACTATCTTGATACATCTCGTAAGCTTGAATACTAGCGCAACCGTAACCGAATGCCCATGCTGTGCATGAACCTTGTATGCCTTGGCTTCTTATTGGAGGAGTAAAAAGGCCAAGTATAGTATCTCCATAGTTGTATTTAATGGTATGCACAAGTGGCGTAAAATCGTTCACGTCTGCTCGTTGAATTCTCTGCAGCTCATCTCTACTAAGAGAATATCTAGGCGATAATGTTTGCCCCCATAAACAAAAAGAACTTATAAAAATAAATCCTAGAACAATTGATAAACGTAGTTTTTTCATAATAATTAGAATGATAGGGTTAATATCTTTGTTTATTTCTTCCATCCTCTTGGAATCAGACCTTCTTCAATGAGAATATCAGTATTGTCGATGAATAGAATACGCGAAAGTTCATTATCTTCCTTAATAGGATATAGCACATACATCGTTCTTCCAAATGATGCCGGCCAGAATTCAAGGTGATAATATTCTCCAGCGGCTAAAGGCATTCCATCTTTCTTCAAATCGGTCCATTCTTTTAACGAATGAATGTGGCCGGTGATGGAGGTAGTATCTCGCAGGTATATTTGCTTTTCTTCGCTATTATATATCGTATAGAGTTCAATAGGAATTTTTCGAATAATACCTGTATTCGAGAGAGTTTGATTGATATAGTTTCTCCAAGTGCCGTCTCGAAATATGACCATGCATTTGGTTGAGTCAATCGTAAGCCCTTCTTTGGCTTTGAGACATGCGAGATATGTCCCCTGTGCATTTTCTAGCGGAATATGCTTGTCTGTCAATGCGCCATAATATTTTTCGGGCGGATTCTGTCCAATACTTTTTATATCCAGCGGGTACTCGCAGGGCTCTGTGATTGGCATGAGGGGATAGACGAGCGAGTCGTTGTATTTGATAATAAGCAGTTCACGCGAGGGGATATTGAGAGTGTATCTTCTAGTGGAATAATCAGTTGTGTCGCGCGCTGTTTCGTATAGATAAAGCGTATCCGTTTCTGCACGATAGAAGTCCAACTGACGGCCTTGGTTGAGCGTAATCTGCAGTTGGTCGTTTTGCCATAACAGGCCCAATGTCGGCTTTTCTATTTCTGCATCTGTTGCGATAATCACTCCCTGGTCTTGCAATGCAATTTTCTCGCTTTGCGTAGTCACATTTTTCTTTGCTCCGCAGGAAGTGAGGAGAAACGAGAAAAGGAGAAATAATATAGCGGATAGTTGTTTCATGGTTTCAGTCTTCTATGTACTCAATTTTACAACTAATTTTGCTAATTCTGTCGGGCGCAATTTCGTACACTCCATACGCACATATATGCCCAATGACAGTGTAGCAGTCAATACACTTTTGTACAGATACTTCAACTACGAAAGAATCCGTCTTTTGTTCGTAAAAAAGTTGCATGTCAAGCCATTGGTCATTTACGGACGAGGTTTCAATAGGAACAAAAATCAAACATTGATTTGCGAAGTCGATATTCGGCAGATCAGTATCCGGAATGCAAATGTTTTGTAATTCCTCTGACGAATGAATGACAACCGCCTCGAAGAAAGGATACTTTTGAAGATTAGTGTTGGAATCATAGTCAAAAATATTTTGCAGGCGGGCTTCTGTTTCCTCACTCAAATTCGCAGTTGGGATTGGTTCCGGCTGGTCTGGTTCTTGGTAGGAATAGCCTTTCTTAAGAATCAATTTAGTAAATGGATATTTCTGCCCTCCGTCAACAGAGAAAGAATCGATGACTAATATATCTTTATCAATGGAAAAAGACGTATAATATTCGAATTCTGCATAATCGGTATCTTGATTGCCTTTGGCGGATTTGATTCCCCTACTTGAGATACATAGTTCTTGCTTCTTTACGGAGAACCCGAGCTCTGCGGTTATTCCAGTCCAATCAATAACATGTTCCCATGTGGTGTCTGGTACTTCTTGGAATAGCAACTTCCCTTTTTCGTCAAATGTGATAGATTTCACAGTTGTATTGACATGATATGGTTCAGACCACGTGCCAATCAATTGTTTTTGTTCTGGCGAAGAGGTAGAGCACGCCACCATCAGCATGATTATGCTGCATAACGAAACTAAAAACAGAAATAACTTTTTCATAATAGTATTGATTTGAACTTAAATTCACAACTTTGCGGTGCAAAGTTACAACATTTTTTTATATACGCAACTTTTTGACAAAAAGCGACCCCGAAGCGATGCTTAATTTCGAAAAAGGACCAAGCTAAAAATTCATGGTTAACCCTAGACCATTTGGTGAGGAAGAGAGAGAAAAAGTCAGAGGCGGTTGGTCGGTGCATTTCTTACCGAAAGCATCTTGTGAGGCTTTGCGTCGCACTTGACCAACGGCGAGGCATGGAATGGAAGCAACAAAGATGCCACATCCAATACCCATAATTGCCCAGCCGGTTTTGGCCGCTATAATCTTATTCGGATCTCGTTCCGCAGGTGGTAGATCGTCCTGACTCATAGCAGAAGTCCCAGCCAAAATACCTCCTCCGAGAGCCAATCCTGCACCAACGCCAAACAATCCCCAACCGGTTTTCCAAAGCGTATTAGCTTGCTTATAATTGATTTTAATCTCTTCGCAGGTTTCCGGTGAACAATTCCATTCTTCGTACCTCTTTAAGGCCTCCTTACGTCGTACCTGTCCTATGGCAAGACAGGGAATAGAGGCGAAGAAAGTAGCACCACCAATGCACATGATATAAAACCCCGGATTCGTCCACGAATGCCAATAAGGAGACTCATAGGGAGTCAAAGTCCAACCAAGCAAACCCGCAACAGTCATGGCAGTACCTCCACCAAATAGTCCCCAGCCGGTTTGCCAGAGAATATCAGCCTTGTGGTAATCACTCCACGCTTGTTGGCAAACCTCACTCGGCTCTGCGGGCAATAGGACCTTTTGCGCTTGCATTGTTGTTGGTACCATTAGTCCAACAAGCATTATCAATGCGAATAAACTATTTTTCATAAATAGGCTCCTTTCTTTTTTTCAAATCTGGTGCAAATTTACGAAGAAAAATTAACACATACAAGAGAAATGTGATTTTTTTTTCTTCTAATTATGAATAATCTTAGTCTTCAGAATCGCTCCATCCTCTGCTGTAGCACAGATGATATATAATCCTTGCGGCAAGGCAGAAATATCTACTGGATTTTGAGTGGTTCGTAGAACGACTTGGCCTTCGATATTTATAAAAGAGATTTCGGTAATCGTAAAAGAGCAGTTAATATGCACCTCATTCTGTGCAGGATTAGGAAATACGGCTATAACTGTACTTTCCTCTGCGGGCTCTGTGAGATTCCCTCTGTCAGGAATACTAACAGGTGCTAGGTTGCCATTAGAAGAACACGTATAGTTCGGGGCAATCTTAACAAAACTACCTTTTTGCGCATTAAATCCGTTCCCTAAGTATATTATACCTCCGGTAGAGATGTTAAGGTGCGCGCCACTAGCCACAAACAGTTGACTTAGACTAACGTTATTTGCAGAATATAATGTTATATCTTTATTAGCAGGAATGGTACTCTCTTCGATTCCATTGATGCTGGCTTCGCGAGTGGTGCAATCCGGATATAATTCCGTAAAGAATGTGCGAGCAACGGAAAAACCATCGAGACCGAGATCCCACATATTGTTATCGACCCATCCCCCTCCCCAGTTAACATGGAATTTATGCGTGATTGGACTATAACCATCAAGCACAAATGTATGGCCTTCTCCTGTGCTTTGCTCGCTAGCCTCACAAAGGACAATTCTTTTCTGTATTAATTCATACTGTAAGATTGGGTACATATCCGTCCATGCATATTCAAATTCACGATGAACATGAAAATGATAAGTGTTTTCTAATGCATTCTGGAGGTTAACCGGTCCTGCAAGTGAATACGAGGGAGCATATAACATATGCGCAGCATATCCGCAGTCCCGCAGTAACCCAGCGACCATATCTACCTGATATAAAGGTGTCGCATTGTTTATTGAAGCGGGCATATTGTCCCAATCATAATAATGACGATGCTGAGAGCCATACCACACACCAGCAACATCGATGGAGTCCGATATCATCGCATAGTCAGGCCACTTCCAATACCAGGCCAATTGTGCAAGAGCAACCGCTGTACACCCGACTTTAGTACGGCCACAACTTACATTATAAAATGGGGGGCAAAATTTATTGTATACTTTAGTACAAATAGGATCCTCTTCCTCGTCATTATTTTCCCTTTGTTTCCAGATGTTGGCTTCTCCATTTCTTTTTAATAAAACAGTATCTATTAGTCCTCTTTGTGAGTCGCGTAAGGCATGAGTAAGAGGAGAAGGATTTGCCACTCGGTTGTAGAATGTAGACGGTGAATCGCGCAGAGAATCTATCATATTCATATGATGTTGTAGTAACCATCTTAGAGCCCCCGGTTGATGTTCTAGATTTGTATCAAAATGAGACTTGGAAGAATATCCTATAATCATTGGATAGCGTTGCTCATTTGCAACGACAGCCCAGCCGCTATCCGGCATATTTACAATGTATAAATAGGTCGTTTTTCCACGACTCAAGCTGGTTACCTCAATGTTGTCACGATATTTTTTTGATTCAAGAATACTCTGCACTCTATTATTATCTGAGGCGAAAAAGGCAATCACCTCGTTCTTAACCTGGTCAATCGTGCGTTCTTGCGCAGAGAATCCCAATACGCAGAACCAGGTTGCAAAAAGAATGACTAACTTCTTCATGGCTTATCTATTCAATTGTTCTTCTAATTCCTTTATTCGGTTGTCCTGTTGGATAATATATAGAGTCAACTCCTCGACTTTTTGCAGCAATTGCATTTGTAGTTCATTCATGTTGACGCCATTCTGCTGCATTTCTTCAGCGGATGGAATCTCAGGCAAATGTTGATTCTCTTCTATATAACTACTCAACTCGTTCAGTGAACGTAAATTGTACGATTTATCAAACACGAAATCCGCACCGGACGCATCATATACGATAATAGCATCCGCACGGATAGTGCCACGTACATCAAGTTTGTCTTGCGGGGTAGTAGTTCCTATACCTATATATCCGGGAGTATTTATCCAGCAATTATCCATGGTATTGAACCTGATCTTTTCTACTTGATTCGTAGGGCTATAAGCAGTGTAGAGAGCTAATTGGGAAAATAAGGAATCTTGTGTACATCCTCCAGGTTTGATATCTACTTTTGTTACGGAATAGTTGCCGGCAGGAACACCCATAACCAAAGTATGAGTTTGCCAGTGCAAATAACTATAGGCAGTAGCGTTTTGCCAATTGTATGTCCGCAGGTATAACTTTCCATTCACATCGAGCTTGTATTGAGGGCTATTGATGCCTATTCCAACATTTCCCCCAATGAAATTATACCGATTGGCAGCAAATGACAACATATCATCCTCATCCAATTCGCCAATACGAACATAGTCTCCGTCTCCAAATTTCAGAACATTCTTGGTTCTATCTGTATTAGACGTACCATTGCCTATTTTTAGCGCACCATTGTTGATATGGACATGTTCCGTAGGATTAGTTGTGCCAATTCCCACTTTTGTAGTATCCGGATTCGCGTAGAGAGTGTTCATCCCTGTGCTCCATGTCTGAGCGTTTAGAATCAATGTTCCGCATAGGGAAATCAGAGTAAAAAGAATTTTGTTTTTCATAATGATAAAAATTTGAGTGTTAATTGAATAAAAGGTAAACTGCCAAATCTTTGAATGATTTGACGGTGCAAAATTACTGCTTTTTATAGACTTGAGCAAGAAACAGTGGTCTACATTTGAAAAATGCAAATAGCTGAGGATCAGTTGTTTACAAAAATCGCAGGTCTACAATCTACAATAGCTATGGTTTAGAGGGAATATTTTGTGGGTGTTTTTTCGTAGATGCGCGCATGTTGTAAAGGAAAAATCATGGAAAAATTTGCATATGTCGGAAAAAAGTTGTAACTTGGAGTCTTATTTTGTGGCGCGTGAAACAAAAATATGAAGATTGTTCCACGTGTTTTGATGAAAAAGTGCCATTCTCGGAGATAATTTTGCAGTATTGCAAACGCAACTATCATGAACATTTGCAACCAACCTCATCTGCGCTGAAGAAGAACTGCAATAAAAAGGACCTGTAATTTGAATCTCTGTGGCATATAATGAAACAGATTGTCCCTGCGTAAGTGAGTAATTTTGAACAACAATCTTACTTTGAGCATAATACATTTGATTGCTAGATTCTGCTCAATACGCATTAATGATATAGACATGTGAAAGTTTTGCTCGCCAATACAATCACGTTCAATACTTGAATCTATTTAAGGATTCCCGATTTGTAGAGGATGACTTTCATGATTCAGACCATTTAGCTACGGAAGGAGCAGAAAAGCTCACGAAGATTTTAGATGAGTATATATTAACTATTGAACATAAATAACCTCCTATGCTCTTAGCCGTCAGATTTCGATATTACACCGCCACAACTCCCTCGTTTGATATAGTGGAGTTGAACGACAAACAATGGCGCGAGTTCTTTCTGTTGGAACGCAGTTTTATGCGCATGGAGTGGATGATTAATTTCCTCAACCGCCAACACCTCCGCCATAAGATCAAAGAACTCTGGTGGATTCCCATTGACGATCAATCTTCTCTCCATCTCGACCAATCTGCCGTCATCCATAAGCACGACTAAAGATTCTTCATTTGCGCCGACTATCAGTCGGCAATCACGTCGTTCATTGTCCGGCATGTTATGCCGATATGTATTACGTCCCTGACATGGAGCGAAAGCTCCGTTTGCTTCGTTCATTTTTCTGATACTATCCGGCTCCATTTCGACACCAAAATCCCACCAAAACGCCCGCAAAATCGAATTTAAGTGCTAATTTTGCAAAAATTTTACAAAAATCTGCGTTTTTCTTTAAAAATATTTGCACAATTTAAAAATAAGTTGTAATTTTGCAATGTTTTTACAAATACGGCACTTAAAATCGATTCGAACCCCGATTAAAAACCATTACACAGCCGTCAAAGATGTAAAACACTCTTTATAATATAGGACATACTAAAAAGAAAACAAATATCTAACCTAATCAATGGCTACAAAATGAACAAAAGTGCAATTAACATCCTGCTGGCTATCGAAATGGAGAATATTTACTCCATTAAGAATCGGGTACGTCTCGATTTCCGAGCTGCCAACATGAACTCCGCCCAGACTAAGCTCTTGACGAGTAACGTTTTTGAGTGGAATGGGCAAAAGATCTTGAAGACCATCGGGCTCTTTGGTCCTAATGCTGCTGGTAAGTCCAACATCATTAAGGCAATTTACTTTTTCTGCCGCACGGTATTGGATTCCCACCAGTACAATGTAAACAAGAAGTTTTTCGACTTCATTCCCTTCAAGTTTGAAGGCTACGAGAACAAGCCCTCGCGCTTCTTTATTAATTTCGTGACGAATGGTGTAGAGTACGAATACGAATACACCCTTACGCGCGAAAGTATCCTTTCCGAGTCACTCTATTACTATCCAAACCATCGTAAGGCAAAAATCTTCGAGAAGAAGGAAGGTAAGCCCTATACCTTTGGTACGAAGGTACTCTTACGTCCGAAGGAGGTAGCTGATAGTTTAACTCCAAAGAATCTCTATCTCTCACGTGCTGCTGCTATGAACCGTGAAATGGCGCAAACGGTGTACCATTTCTTTATGCATGAGTTTATGCTTGACTTGTTCCCTCTAAATAGTGAACTACTCCGTGCAAACTTTATGGAATATAAGCCGCTCATCCTCAAGGCAATGCACATCTGCGACAGCGACATTCAGGACATTATTATGAAGCGTCGCACATCATTGCAGCCGGTACAGGCTATTCAATCTAACGGAGAACTTTCTTTAGAAATCCGTCCTGTTGAAGTACTCCAGTTCAAGACCACACACAAGCAAGATCCGAAGGTGCAGTTTGATATGGACGAGGAGGAATCCGAAGGTACGAAGCGTTTGTTCAACATCGTTACACGTCTCATTGATGTTATTCGTCATGGTAAGTCGCTGATGTTGGATGAGTTTGACCGTCAATTGCATACGCACTTGGCTGACTTTATTATTGACCTCGTGCATGCTACACCAACGTCACAGTTCCTCTTTACTTCTCATAATACCAATCTTATGGATATGGGACGTTTCCGCCGTGACCAAGTGGTATATGTAAATAAGTGTGCAGATGGTTCAACAGAGGTTTACTCTTTAGCTGATTTCAAGGACTTCCGTGAGACAATGGATGCGGAAAAGGGTTATTTACAAGGACGATTTGATGCTATCCCGTATGTGCAATCGTCACCTGGTGTATTAAAATCATTTTTAAAAGACGATATAAATGAGTAACAACCGAAAACGCGTATCAGCACCGCCGAGGAAGATGAAATCGGTCTTCCTAATCTTCTGCGAGGGGCAGACGGAGGAAATCTACATTGACATGTTGCGTCAGCGATACCATTCGCCGATTCGTATTATTTCGTCCATACAAGGACAGCAAGTATCACAACGTGTCATTGAGAATTATAAACGTAATATGCAGATTGGAAAGAATGACAAAGTTACCACTTTCCTTATGTACGATATGGATGTCGAGCAGTTATTGCCTCGCTTGAAAGCATGTCAGGTGGAACTGCTTCTTTCTAATCCAAACATAGAATTGTGGTTCATGTTGCATTCTATAGACCAGCGTGCAGAGATATCATCCGACAATGCTATTACGCAGTTGCAGAAATCTGCCCCCGCATGGAAGAACTATAAGAAAGGGAAACTAACGGACGAGCAAATCAATCTCCTTTGGAACAACCGTCTTGATGCTGTCAAACGCGCTAAGGCACTCACAAACTTAAACAATCCCTCATCGGGAATTTATATACTGGTTGAGAAACTTGAGAAACTTCACGATTGCACGTAATCGTCTATAGCCTATGAAACAATAGTTCGACTCCTTTTGCCGCAAGTCTTGTACTGCAATGGCACTATGTCCGCTTGCATAGTATCTCAAGCATAAAAGGTATTAACAGCCTATCAGAGGTACCATCAAAACATAACCTAAACTGATACTTTCTAACATATATGCCGTTAAACCTAATAACATAACTATAAAATTTAACAGTTTTCCTTCCGGCCCTGGAGCGGAAGTAAAGAAATTGTTGCTAAAAGAGAGAAATTAGAGGGAAAAGAAAATGAACTGTTTTGTGGAGAAACTGCACCTCGCACAACAGAAAAGGCAGTTGAATTGGCGAGTAAGGCGCTAAAAGTAAATAGAGACTCACAAACCATAGCAGAAGAAATTAAAGCAATCTTGCCAACCCAATTACAATTATTATAATTTCTCTATAATAAGAGATGTTACATATTGTTTAAAAGTTATGAATGTGGATGCATATAATGAATATCAGAAGATGGTCGATGATATATTTGGATCGGGTACCATTACAGTATGTCATGTTGGTGAGAAGAAAAACAATAATGTGATTGGCTCATGGAGAAATGCCAAAGAGTTTTGTGAATTTAAGACTAATTTTCAAACTCGCCTTTTTGCACTAAAGAATTTTTTTCGTAAAAAGAAAAATCTTCATATAATAAAAAATCTAGTAGCAAGTATTGGCGATGAAAAGAATTGGGAGGGAGCATATGCGGAGTTGGTCGCGTATAGTATCCTAAAAACGGATAATTGTGAATATACCCTAGATGTTACTAGAAAAGCTTCATTTGCCATTGCGCAAAAAATGGGAATGGATTATATTAACTACGATGTATATTTACCTGATTATGGAATATATATGGATGTTAAAGCATTCACAGATACTATAGGTGATATACTTAATCATAGTGTAATATCAAAAGTCCTTTTGCAAGAAGAATTTAAAACCTTACAGTTAAACATTCTTCCGCAGCACCCTCTGGATGAAGATAATGAGAATTATGTGTCAAATGTCAGAGCATTGCAAAAAGAACTAACAGAAGAGTTGCGAAAGATGATTGCTATGGGGAAGAAGCGTTATTCGTATTCAAGTAAAATTGTAGGTACCTTAAGTATGCATATATTGCAAGGTGCGGGTGTAAATTGTAGCGAATCTTGCTATTCTCCCTATAGACATGCAGAATCCATGAAAGATTTTATTATCCAGAGATATTGTAATAAATTTCCATATCGTGCACCTTTCTTTTTGGTGTTGGTTAATTTCCCGTGGTACAATCAAATTACAAGAGATTCTTTTGAATATAATAGTCTCTTTTATCGTAGCATAGCGAGACGGACTTTTATTCAGTATGAAAAGAATACAATATATGCGAGTCAGATTAATTCCAAAATTAAGGACAAGTGTTTGGCTAGAAATGTTGCTAGAAAATTAACAGGTATAATTTTTATAGATGATAATTCTATTCAAGAGGACTCATATAATACCTATATATACCTTAATCCCAATGCGAAGAATAAGAGGCTTATATGTCGTACTTATTTAGAGGAAATACTCCGAAATGCGAAAAAGGGAGAAATAGATGATTTTAACTGCGATAACTATTAACTTTTGATGCGATAGAAATATATTATCGTTTATGCAGAAAGAATAATCTTCTACGTATTTTTTTGTAAGTATGCACATTTATTTGCATGTTTCAAAAAAAAGTAGTACCTTTGCAGCGAATTTCAAAAGTGCACTTGTAGGCCTCGTCTCTACATACTGCACTATAAAAAAGGTTAAGTCGAGCTACAACCCCTGTCGTTGTGGCTCGCATTTTTTGTTTTTCTTCATACGGTCTTCGCTTTGCTCCGGTCTTTGTTTGTTGATTTTTCTTTCCCCAGAATAAGGTGCCCGTTTTTCTCGCTTCCGTTTAAATCGGGAAAATGTGAGAAACAAAAAGCACCGCTTTTTTTACGGTGCTTTCTAAGAAAATATATGCATATTTATGACTGATCATTGTGGATGTAAGAATCAATTTCTTGTGAAAGTTTTTTTCTATTCATAACCGCCTCTTCTGCTTTATTCCGGCTATAGTATTCTTTGTCTAGAATATCTTTATTTGCAATAATACGAAACTTCCACCATAATGCATCAAGAACTAACGAAATTAAAATCGCTATTCCTGAAATTATTCGTTTCCAGGAAATCTCGAAACCATTAATTTCGAATAAGCACTTCTTTAGTTCGTCGAATTTGCAAAGTTGTGGAATTAGTTTATAAATTACAACGGTTAATATGCATAATAGGACAAATATTCCTATGTTTTTCCATCTCCCGCGCCTTGATTGCTTTCTACGCGTTTGTATTTCTTGATCAATCTCATCATCTAAATCTTTTTTTCGACGCTTTTGTGCATCTTCTTTTAACTTTATTAATTCTTCTTGCTGACGTTTAATTATACCTTCTTGTTCGGTGGTTTTATCAATAAGTTTTTGATTTTCTGTGTTTACTTTGTTAAACTCAAAATTTAACTCTCCTTGTAAAAACTTATGAATATCTGACTTAGAGGCATTTCTAAGTCTCATCTTATGTAGCTCCTGAGAAATTTGAATTACTTTTTCGTCATTTAATGTTCCTACTTGTCTCTCCAAGTTCATGATGAGTGCTAAATCTTTGATGTCAAACGTGTCTTCCCATATAATAAAGTGGTTGTCCACAAAACTACTTAACATAGGAGAGAAATCTTCAGGGTTGCCAAGTAATCCTCCTTTATCCAGTGCAAGCAGAGTAATAATATCTCGCAAATTATATGCGAATTTTTCGTTTGGATACTGTTCTTTTACATAAGTGATTAACGAAGTGTCCATTGTTAAGAGAATCACATCGTCATTTCTTTCTTTATTATGTTCGATGGCAAAATCTCCAGTCCCACGTTCGGTTCGAACATAACCGATTAATCCGAGGTCATGCTCTACGACACCATCTCTGCGCTTAATACACTTTTCTGTTTGTTGCGTATCTATCTCATCTTGCTCGAAATCATCGAAATTACTTGAAGAAAAAATATTTCGTAACTGATCCTTATGTGCCTCTATCTTTCTGTAATACTCAAACGAAGCATATGTGTCTTCGTTTGGAATACATTCAATTGAAGCCATATCGTTACCTAAAGAAGTAGGAGGGCATATAATATTTTTATCAAAAAAAGATCTTACGCTTGTAGGAGTATAACATCCATTTACTTTTAGAGTGTAGAGTATGTTGTCGTACCTGGTCCTATTTCGGACAGTGTCCGATATTCCTGCAAAAAAGTCACTGTATGTTTCTTTTTTATGTGTTACCACCTTAGAATATTCCGTTTGCGTCTGCTCAATATATTTAAGTTTAATATTAAGTTTTTTGCAAATATCATCTATAATCAAAAAATTAACATGTTTTTGATTCTTCTTTTCTAATTGCAGTGCAATCAGTACGTTAGTGTCAAGAATTATAGTTTTACCAACGAAAACTTCAGCAAGCGATATAGGTGTATATGTTTTAGTTGTCAGAATTTGGGCAGCATAACACGAGTTAAGGAAATAATACGTCAGATAGTTTACATCAGGATCATTTTCTGTTGTGAGCATATTCTTCAGTTGCCCGCGTAGTATTGTGGTCTCTTCTGGACTAAATTCATATTGTTTCGCGATCTCTTGATGCAAAGTATCGATTTCCAAGTGCTCAACATCAATCTTCTCACTATTTGTCAGACGAGACAAAACGACACGATAATACTGTTGGTATATCACTTTTAGAACTTGCTCCAACCAATTAGATACAGTACTTTGGTCTGTATGAATACCTTGCGTATAGTATTTTGATACTATATGATGAAGAGTATCGTTGTATTTTTGATTCTTTTTTTGAGTTTCCTTTTTACCATTTTCTGTTAAGTAAACAGAATTTGTGCATTCGCGTGGAATAAAATTGTTACTCTTCAGAAGCAATATGGCTTTTCTTAAGTCATCTACACTCGCATATATTTTATTTGTTTTTAATAGTTTACCCAGTTCATTCAGAGAAATAGGTCTTTTTTCTGCTAATAATTTCTTGGAAATCTGCTCGGCAAGTAACGTTTCATAGTTACTCTGTGTAGTAGGATTTGTTCTGATAGCAGTTGAGATAATAGTTTTTTTACTCATGTTCCTTCTGTTTTAGTATTATGCAAAATATTGCTACAATGCATTCTTATGATTATGCTTGTAATCGTTAGATTTTAGCATTCTCGCTCGTCTTCCGGTTAAAAATGTGCTACATTACCAAATTTTCTCTTTCTCTTTGGCTTTGCGTTGCTCAGCGGTAGTAGTCGTACCTTTGATTGAATGTATCAAGTTATGTACTGTCGTAACGGATTCCTTATACTCTTGTCCAAGTTTTTTCTTGGTAAAGAAAAGTCGACTCGCTCGGTCATAAGCCTCTTGCAAGAATGCCATTAAAACATCAAACATATCATCTAACATTGCTTTGTGTTTGTAACATCATAACCCGCTATGACATTATTTCCTGTTGCCATATAATCTGATGGTCAAAAAAGGACCAAGCTGCTATTCTACAACCTGTCCTGTAACCGTGTAGATTTTGTTTCCACGGAGGATGAGAAGTTGGCCATTACGAAGGAATTTGCGAGCAGAAGATTTCCCAGCAACAGGTTTTTCTATCGCCAGCACTTCCCAGTCAGGGCAGTTGTTGCGGATTCCAAATTCATCGGTATTGAAGGAGTATAGAATATTTCCTTCGCTATCCGCCGCACAGAGTGTGTAGTCAGCATAAGCGTCCATTCCTGTAGCATAGCAGTCTCTTCCCTGTGCCCAAAGAATATGTTTGGTTCCAATCCCTTCAATCCACTCAATAGTGACACCAGTGTCATCGTTTTGAACCAAAATATGTTTCCTGCCATCTATTGTTTGCACCCTCATCACTATCCATGCCGGAGTAATGCTCCGGTCCGGTTCATGTTCTACCATTTCTTCACAAGACTTGTCATTAAAACCGGCATAAGCATATACTGTATCTCCTTGATTGACACTATAATCATAAAGCAGATATTCTTTGTTAGACCCATTAGGCACGAAATACATTTGTTGTCTATCTTCCGATTGACGAATGGATCCTCTGTATGTATTAGTGATATTCTCTGCCTCATGTATGTAGCGTATTTGAAGATACTGTTTGTCATTAATGAGCGTATCTGTCCCAATGCTATATGTTATATTTGTAATAACAGGTGCATGTTCCTCCTGAGGGTAGGAGTGGTAATATTGAAAACCGTACCATATGGAGGCTTGATCCGGCTCACTACAATAGCCAAACACAATAATTGATTGTGCGATAGATAGCATCAATACAAATGTAATTTTTTTTAGCATGCTTGTGAAAATTTTATAAAGGTACAATAATTTTGCGATATAAGCAAGGCAAGTGAGTAATTATTAATTATTGTAATAATACACGTCCATACTCCATATTTGTTTCTGCTCCCAGTCTCACATTGAGATTTCCGAACTGTTTTAAGTATAATGTGCCGTTATGCATCAACTGTAGTTTTGCCGAGGTCTGTACATCTATATTCGCATTGACAATACTCCCTGTATCAACGATCAATGTTCCTCCATTTTGAACAATAATTTTCGCAGCTGGATTCATTGTTAGTTGTGCCGTTATTGTCAGTATCGCATTATTTGTCACAATAATATTACCGCAATGAGTAGTATCTGAATTCCATGTAGTATTAGAACTAATAGTTGTAGTAGAATAAGGAAATACGTAAGTAGCGAAGTTTCCGTAATTATCCATTTCTGCCAATTCTGGATTTGAGTCATCTCCATCGGGTATATCAGGGCAGCAAACAGGACAGGTACTTGGCTTGTCCCCCAATCCCCAGAAGTAATAGCCGTCATTATCTGCATCTTCGCAAACAATATCATTGGTCGTTAAAGTAGATAGTGTAACAGGGTAAGATAAAACCCTCGTATAGTTACGAGTATTATCATTCTCATATACAACATACAAGTAACCTTCTGTAGGATTATTTGCTCCATAACTATTTTTATAAATCCAATATGTCTTTCCTATTAAACTACTACCTGCAGAAATAATCGTATCAATATTTGGAGAAGGTGATTGTGGCGTGTACGCAATATGTGTTCCTTCCATAATTGTACCATATCCACATAAACACATTACATGGCATGTATGACCATTACAATAGCCAGACGCAACAGGACCATTATTTATTAATACGTTTTTCAACTGATTTGTCCCAGAAGAGGATCCGTAATGGCTAGATATATTTACCGTATATAAGGGAGATTGACATTTTGTTGCACATGGAATTGTTGAGTCGTTTTGAAAGGGAAAACATTCTTCATTCACTATTCCATGAGTCAATATGTAATCATATGTGTCTTCTGGATATCCACCTGAGTGTAAAGAGGGATGTCCACTGGCATCTGCAATCACACAGGATCCAATTTCTTGTTCGGATAAATCTATATTGAGAAGTCTGTTATAATATAAATTCGTGTGACTTTCTAATGCGGCAAGAGCCCCAAATATCCAACATCCTCCATTGCCAGAGACCCAATTGTCTGGCTCCGCTTGATTTTTTACAGGAGTCATCCAGTTTTTCCCATGACGATTACGCCAATCAAAACTTTCCACATATGAGTTTACATCACGTGTCTCTGGGATATCTTGTTGCATGGTATCTATAGAATCTAACCCATGTGCTTTTACTACAAAAAAACCACCGACATAGTACTCGATACCATCAGATAAATAATGGTCACAAGTCGCACCCAATATCTTTTTCTTCTCCGAATAAGAAAGTCCGGAAATAGATGTTTTACCGGCAATCCAATATTGTCCGTTCTCCACGTTTTGCTGGTTCCATCTTTTAATAAAATAATCCTCTTGCGCAGCAAGTAGATCCTTTCTAATTCCCATTTTTGCTTCAGATGAGAGATTTCTATTTATTGGTGCGGTTATTATTTGAGAAATTTCCACTTGTGCATGATCTACAAAAACTTTTAATTCTTTGGGGAGAATGTCGTCTAATACGACTGTTTCAATCGCTATAGTGGAGAAATCATGTTGCCCGTTATTTGTATACATGTTGAAATCTTCAAAAACAAGATACTCCCGACCTGCTTTGTCTATCAATAATATACGGACGATGGCATCCCTATTATTAAGCCATGTTTGACCACTTATCGCTAATCCGGATATAGGATTGTCAAATGATAACTGAATAGTAGTATCGGAAGAAATATAGAGTCTTTTGAGAAAATTTGATGTTTCCATCAAATTTCCTTGAGGCAACTTAAATGCAGGAGTATCGTAGAGTGTAGCATGCCCAACTATACTCTCGATCAATAGTAACAACAATATATGATACTTCTTCATAATGTCTTAATTATTTCGTTAAAATCATACGTTTGGTATCAATGACTTGCCCGTCTGCGATAAGCGAATACAGATACATTCCAGCCTCCAGATGACCAGCTGTGATAATAACGGAACCAGCGCCAAATGAATGAATAGGATAATCAGCCACTTGTGTGCCGTTCATATTGTAAACATATAGAGTCGCACTCTGCGTATTTGTTGGCAGCAAATAACCAATCTCTGTATCAATAGAGAATGGATTGGGATTGTTTTGATATAGAACGGCTTGATGGTCAGCAGAATCTCCACTAGCGGGTGCCCTACGCGGCGCTTGCTGTGGATTGCCCTGTGCTTTCAATTCCTCTACCTCTGCGGATAAATCTTGTACGGCTTCTATTAGCAGCGGAATGAGTTCCACATAATTGACACTCAAATAACCGGCACCATCTTCATATACCAGTTCCGGAAAGAGTTTCTGCACTTCCTGGGCAATAAACCCATAGTGTTTTCTGTCAAACTCAGTATCTTTGCTAAAGTATGATACCTGGAATGTCCCGGAATCGTTTTTTACAGTAACATCTTCAGGATTCCAATAGAAATGAACAGGGCGAAGTGCTTGGATCTTTTGTACGGCATCTTTCTCTACTGACGTTACATTTATTTTTAAACGGGCATCCGAATTCAAATTGAATGAATTGGCATAAAGTGCTCCGATAACCTGCGTCTTTCCCCTAAAATATCCGGCTAGTCTTTCAAAGGTAGGCGTTAGTGTGACCTCATTAGTACCATACACGCCAGCCCCATTCATATTGGAACTAGTACTTTCTTTGATTATTCCATATACACCATAATTCAGCCCGTAGTAAGAGCCTGCCGCTATTCCGTATACACCACAGGATTTGCCCTGTGTGCCGGAAGAAGCCAAGGCATCACCATAAACACCGATTTTATTTTTTGATATGCCTCGGCATAAGCCAAAGAATGCATACTCTGTAGAATTTGTAACCGTGGATGCGGAATGTGAATATATCACATAATTATGAGCTCCTGCCTGTTGTCCAATTCTACGTACAGTCAGACCGGCATTAGTTATACCAACGGTATCTATTGCCAAATACGAAAGTGGTGTGAGCCCATTGGCAAGATGTATACCGACTCTTCCATTACTCGCTACTTTCAATTGTGCATTTAGAGGAAATGTGCAAACAAAGCATAGTATTGCACTAAAAAGATAGATTTTTTTCATAGTAAGACTAATGAATTAATAATTTAATTTGGCTTTGCACTCGCAAAATTACAATATTTTTTTTATTTGTGCAAAAAAATGAGGCTTTTTTTGATTTTTTAGAAAGCCTCATTTTCATGCACATTCGATTATTGAACCATGAATTGCCCAATTAATTCACCGAAAATAGTCTGAATATGGAGAATATAAGTGCCGATGGCAGTGATTTGCTCTTGCAGACAAGTAGTGAATTGCTGATTGAGTACTTCGTTGCCGGTAGCTGCATTCGTAACCGTAGCGTAGGCATTAGGAATTTGCCAATTTTGTTTGAAAATAGACAACATGTTACCATTGATTGTAGCATGAAAACTGGTTGGGTCGATGTGTGTACCTCCGTACTGTCCGGAGTCATCCAACGGATCATCACCAGGAATCGGACTCATTCCGACAACCTCAATCAATGTGATCTCTACTTCTTCAGCACGAAGAATACATGGTGCTACCAAAAGAACACTAAGCACCAACGCGAAAATTTTGTTCTTTATAATGATAAAAATTTTAATGTTAAATAGTAAAAAGTAACCGCCAAATCATCGAACGATTTGACGGTGCAAAATTACTGCTTTTGAACCAAATGAGCAAGAAAACAAGGTCTACATTTGCAAAATGCAAACAGCTGAGGATCAGTTATTTATGAAAATCACTGGTCTACAATCTACAATAGCTATGGTTCAGTGAGCATATTTAGTAGGTATTTTTTTAGTTTTTGAGGGTCAGTACCCAACTTAACAGAAATGCGTTTTTTCAGCGTTTTAATCCCCGACGGGTAACTATAGAAAATAGTGTCCGCAATCTGTTTTTGAGAAAAATCCAGTAAGGTAAGTATGCAGAAGCGTACTTCTGTTTCGTTTAGCTTCTGGGCTTCTAATTTTCTAGCTATACCGCCCATATATAAATCTGCATCGGACTTCATCAACGGATAGCTCTTCCAATGTAGGGTACGATCTATGTCATTTACGTCAATGTGCTGTTTGATGGATTGCGCAACCGAATCAATCTGGTCTGTGACAATTTGTGTCACTTTTTGTTTCATCCTGCGTTTGTGTACCACGTACCTCACGATGGCGCCTATGAGCAGGATAGAAATGATGAGCGCGCATATGCTCCACCAATTATATCTGCGTTTTAGGTCTTGTCTGAGCAGTTCGGCCGCTATCATTAGTTGCTCTTTCCATGGCTCATAATCTTGCAGACGGACATCTTCTCTGTCAGATGTTAGGCGCAGGATATCATCACTGCAGAGAGTGGAGTCGTCGTGCGAAAGAATATATAAAGCATTATACTTGTCTCCGCTATAGGTGGAATTGTCCATGATGAACTGAGCATAATAGAGAGCTGAGTCTTTCTGACCTAAAAGAGAATATGCTTGTGCCGTCATCATGATGCCTGCTATTTCGCCACTCTGTCTGTAGAAATCGGTTGCGTAAACAATGGCTGAATCATATTGGTGATTGCGCAGGTAACATTCTGCTTTTGTTTCTTTAACCTTAATCAAGACTCCATTGTTCTTACATTCGGACTCAATAATAGATATGAGGCTGTCTGCGCAGTCTTGATCTCCGCTTACGCCCTTGACAAAGGCCATCGCGTTGAGTATGTGATGATAAGATGTTGAATCTTGCGCCTTCAGAAAGTTGTGCGCCGAAGATTGAAGAGTGGTATATGCCAGTTCGTATTCTTCAGCCTGTCGACACATCCCTCCCATATTGCTATATACTCGACCAAGAAGATTATAGTTGCTCGTGCGAGAATGTGTAGCTGCGATAAAGCATTTCATGGCGGCAACAGGATTCTCTTTTTCGCGTAATAATCGGCCATAATAGTAGCAGCTATGTGCATACTCGTCCGGGTAGAACCACCTCCATCTGCCCAAGGTAGTATATGCTTCGGCCAGGTGCGCACTATCTACGTACGTCTGACCGGCTGTCCGCAAGCTGTCTGCGGTAGTAACGATATTGCACGCTTCATGCAATGCTCGTACGGAACATGCTGGAAGTGCGAAACACAGGGCACTCAATATCAGTAATATGGCTGATTTGGTATGCATTATTTGTTGCGGCTGCAAAGATAATGAAAATATTTGAGGTGTGCAAATAAATGGAATAAATTTTAGGGAAATTTGCATATGTCAAAAAAAAGCAGTACTTTTGCAGCCGCAAAAGTTTCGGAACATACAAAAAATCAAGAATATGGCACAACAAACTCAAGAAGAAACATTCAAGAAAATCGTGGCGCATTGCAAGGAGTACGGCTTCGTTTTTCCTAGCAGCGAGATTTATGACGGTCTGGGAGCTGTCTATGACTACGGACAGAACGGCGTCGAACTGAAGAACAACATTAAGCGTTACTGGTGGGACAGCATGACTCTGCTGCACGAGAATATCGTCGGCATCGATGCTGCTATTTTTATGCACCCGACGACCTGGAAAGCTTCCGGTCACGTCGATGCTTTCAACGACCCGCTGATTGACAACCGCGACTCGAAGAAGCGTTATCGTGCTGACGTCCTGATCGAAGATCAGATTGCCAAGTACGACGACAAAATCGCTAAGGAAGTAGAGAAAGCTCGCAAGCGTTTTGGCGACTCGTTCGACGAGGAACTATATAGAAAAACGAATGAACGAGTTAGTGAATTAGTGAGCAAGCGCGAAGCACTGCACGCGCGCTTTGCCAAGGCCATGAACGATAATAATTTGGACGAACTGAAACAGATCATCTTGGACGAAGAAATCGTTTGCCCGATCAGCGGAACACGCAACTGGACCGATGTTCGTCAGTTCAACCTGATGTTCTCCACCGAGATGGGTTCGACTGCTGATGGCGCCATGAAGATTTACCTCCGTCCGGAAACAGCACAAGGCATCTTTGTCAATTTCCTCAATGTGCAGAAGACCGGCCGTATGAAGATACCTTTCGGTATCGCACAGATCGGTAAGGCATTCCGCAACGAGATAGTCGCACGTCAGTTTATTTTCCGTATGCGCGAATTCGAGCAGATGGAGATGCAGTTCTTCGTTCGTCCGGGAGAGGAACTCAAATGGTTCGAGCACTGGAAAGCCTTCCGCCTGAAATGGCACAAAGCACTAGGCCTAGGCGATGAGAAATATCGTTTCCACGATCACGACAAACTGGCTCACTATGCCAATGCCGCTACCGATATCGAGTTCCTCATGCCGTTCGGATTCAAAGAGGTAGAGGGTATCCACAGCCGCACCAATTTCGACCTTTCGTCGCACGCCAAATACAGCGGCAAGA
>JAEESF010000021.1:0-16052 GCA_016286205.1 Paludibacteraceae bacterium
ACTATGCAGAGCGTATCGGGTATGACTGGTGCGAGCAATATATCATTGACTTTGTCAATTGGGATGGCGAACTATTGCAATCGTCGCTGGTGGACAGAGAAACGCTGCCCAGCTACAATGGCGCGATGCCGGAAAAAGAAACCGACGAACTATACAAATATACTTTCATCGGTTGGACACCGAAAGTAGAATTGGCTATAGACGATGCTACTTATACGGCTACTTATCTTCAGAGAGACAAGTTTGAGGCGATAGAAGATGTTGAGAGCGGAGAGTCAAGAGTCAAGAGTCAGAAGATTCTTCGCGAAGGTGTGCTGTATATCCGTCGAGGAGAGAAAATATATACCGTTCTTGGGATGGAAACAGAATAGAGCATTATGACTGTTAACGGCAAGTATTTATATAGAGTATTATGCGTGTTGGTGCTAGGCGTGTATGCGCTTGGCGGTACGGTCAATGCTGCTACTTATACCGGAAACTGCGGAGAGAATGGAGATAATGTTACCTATACTCTAAATACCAGTACCGGTGTGCTGACGATTAGTGGAACAGGCGCGATGGAAGATTATAGTTATTTCACTAGTTCACTCTCTCCTTCTCCCTGGGATATCCATAGGTCGTATATCAAAACGCTTGTAGTCAATAGTGGTGTGACGGAATTAGGCAATTTTGCGTTCTATAACCTCTACAACCTGACTTCGGTGTCTTTGCCCAATACCCTTACGCTCATTTCGTTCTATGGTTTTGCGAAATGTTCGTCTCTATCCAGCATCACCATCCCCAGTAGCGTTACTAATATCGGGAATTATGCTTTTCGAGAGTGCACAAGTTTGACATCCATTTCTATACCCAGTAATGCAGTCAATTTGGGGTCTTATATATTTCAGGATTGTTCTAACTTGAAAAATGCCACGTTTGGAACCGGTATTACCATTATTCCTGTGGGATGTTTCGTTAGGTGTCCGATGACGGATTTTACTATTCCAACCCATATAACCAGACTTAATCAAGAAGCGTTCTCCGGATGTGCGTTTACGACGATGACAATTCCCAATACTGTTACCAGTTGGGGAAGAGAGGTGTTTGAGGATTGTGTCAATTTGACGGACTTGTATGTGCAATGGACTACTTCTATTCCTAGATGGGACGATTATAATACTTTAGTAGCCGGTACTACCAATGCGAAGATTCATGTGCCTTGCGGAACCTCGGAAGCGTATCGCGCCAAGGGTTGGAGTGTGCAATTGATAGTGGCGGGTGACGGAGAACATAGTGGTAATTGTGGAGCTAGTGGAGATAACGTCAAATGGATTTTGGATTGCGATGGAGTCCTAAGTGTTTACGGTAGTGGCGCAATGGCGGATTGGAGTAGTCTCGATGATGTGCCATGGAAGGACTATCGGTCTTTGATAAAAAGAGTGACCATAGGTCCAAACGTCACAACGCTAGGCAAAATCGCTTTCGCTAAGTGCGAGAATTTGACATCCGTTTCTATCGGAAATGGTGTTGAGACGATTAAGAAGCAAGCCTTCTACGATTGTGCTAAGTTGGATTCGGTAGTCATTCCCAACGGGGTTACCGAGATCGTGGAATTAGCCTTCTACAAATGTCCCAGTTTACAATATCTGATTTTGGGCTCAGGACTGCAGACCATTGGTCAAATGGCATTTATGAATTGCGGTAGTTTGCGGTCCGTTTCCATCCCTTCGAGTGTAAGTAGTTTGGGACCAGGAGTGTGGAACTTGTGTGACAATCTACATCACCTAACTGTAGCATGGACTTCCGCGTCTCAGATTCCCAATTGGAATAATTTGGTATCTGCCTCTCCTTGTTATCTGCATGTGCCATGTGGCACGTCCGGTATTTACCAATCGGCAAACGGTTGGAAGAGTTGTAATATCCTTGAAGGGCTCTACGGAGAAGCTGGCACAGAGGGAAACGAAGCGAAGGTTAGTTGGACACTCAGTTGCGATAGCGTGCTGACCGTAAGCGGAACGGGCCCCATGGCAGACAAGCAGGCCTGGCTCGCTGTGCGCGGTGCGATCAAAACAGCAATCATTGGCGACAAAATAACCAATATAGGAAATAATGCTTTTAGCCAATGTAGTAAACTGACTTCTGTCACGATAGGCAAGAATGTTACCACTATCGGTACGAGCGCCTTTTATGTGTGTCGCAAACTGGAATCTGTGTATATCAGCGACTTGGCAACATGGTGCAGAATAAGTTATATAGATTCTTATGTCTGCCCATTCAATCGAAATGGAACGACTGCATATAGGGGAGAAGGCAAACTTTATCTCAAAGGGGCATTGCTCACAGAACTATCCGTTCCGCAAGAAATAACAGAAATAAAACCATACGCGTTTTATGGCTGTACGAGTATAACCTCGATCTCTTCCTTTGGAGGAGCAACATCTATCGGAAACAATGCTTTTGCTTATTGCAGCAATTTGTCTTCTGTGACGATTCCTGAAGGGATTACATCCATAGGTGCCTTCTCTTTCGGAGGGTGCACGTCTTTACAGTCTGCTTCGTTGCCGGCTTCGCTAACCACTATAGGTTCTCGTCTGTTTGAATCATGCGAGGCATTAACAGATCTGTACGTACATTGGATCAGCAGTATTCCTGCTTGCCCGAACAATCTCACGAACAAGTCTGAGATCACCCTTCATGTGCCGTGCGGAACCAAATCGCTCTACTTGGCAGCAGAGGGATGGAAGGACTTTACAATAGTAGAGGATGTGCCTAATGTCCTTTCTGGTACGTGTGGGAACAATTTGAATTGGGAATTGCGTGCATGTGACAGTATATTGACCATCAGTGGAGAAGGAGAATTGGCGGAATATGCGTCGGGCGAAGAACCTTGGCATGAATATGCAGACCTGATTGACACCATCATTGTACCCTGCGGCAAGAAGGCGTATTATCAGTCGGCTCTGCCGGACTATGCAGAGCGTATCGGGTATGACTGGTGCGAGCAATATATCATTGACTTTGTCAATTGGGATGGCGAACTATTGCAATCGTCGCTGGTGGACAGAGAAACGCTGCCTAGCTACAATGGTGCGATGCCGGAAAAAGAAACCGACGAACTATACAAATATACTTTCATCGGTTGGACACCGAAAGTAGAATTGGCTACAGACGATGCTACTTATACGGCTACTTATCTTCAGAGAGACAAGTTTGAGGCGATAGAAGATGTTGAGAGCGGAGAGTCAAGAGTCAAGAGTCAGAAGATTATTCGCGACGGGCATTTGTATATTCGCCGAGGAGAGAAAATATATACCGTTCTTGGGGCGGAAACGAAATAGAAAATACATAACAAACAATGTTTATATACTTTTTTTTGATACGACTTGCTGCGTTGTTTGGGCATAAGAAAGCCCGCGCGTTGGTCAAGGGACAGAAGGCGCAGAAATTGGCCAGTCTGGAGGCTTATCGCGGTGCGGTATGGTTTCATGCGGCATCGGTGGGTGAGTTCGAACAGGCTCGTCCTATCATCGAGCGCTTGCGCCGCGAGCAACCGAACCGTAAGATTGTAGTTACATTCTTCTCGCCTTCGGGTTATGAGATGCGCAAGGGTTACGAGACAGCAGACCGCGTGCTCTATCTGCCGTTTGCCACTCGTCGCAAGGCGCGCCGTTTTCTGGATGCAATGCAGCCGTCGATGGCTATCTTTGTCAAGTATGAGTTCTGGCCGGCTTATCTGCACGAGTTGAAGAAACGTGCCATCCCGACCTACAGTATCTCTGCTATTTTCCGTCCGGGGCAACTGTTCTTCCTACCTTGGGGGAAACAGCACTTGAAGCTGCTAAAATGCTTCACGCATATTTTTGTGCAAGACGAGGCATCGCGTGTGCTGCTTGTTAAGTACGGCGTAACCGATTGTTCTGTAGCGGGCGATACGCGTTTTGACCGCATGGAGGAAGTTCGTGCCAATCAGCAGAAACTGACCCCTCAGAGTCGCCGGGTGATAGAAGAGTTTGTACGTGGTGCGGAACGTGTTCTGGTGGCAGGTAGTACATGGCCTGAGGATGAGGAATTACTGGTGAAGTATATCAGCAGTCCGTTTACGCAAAATACGAAGATGATACTCGTTCCGCATGAGATAGACGAGAAACATCTGCACTATATCTTCCAGTTGCTGCAAGGCCGCATGCTTCGTTATTCGGTTGTTAACGCTTGCAGCCAACCGCTAGCTAACCCCGCGGTGGATGTTTTGGTTATCGATGCACTGGGCTTGCTCTCATCGATTTATCCGTTTGGCCACGTAGCTTATGTGGGCGGAGGTTTCGGCGCGGGTATTCACAACACGGTGGAAGCTGCAGTCTATGGTAAGCCTGTGATATTCGGTCCGAACTATCGCCATTTCCGCGAAGCTATCGGACTGATTGCTAATGGTGCTGCGCACAGCGTAAGCAACTACGAGCAACTGGAATCGGCGCTCAACCATGCGTTCGAACGCTGCGAAGAGATAGGCGCCAAGGCGGCTCTCTATGTCAAGGACGAGACCGGCGCGAGTGAGAAAATATACGGACAGATTTTTAGTTAATCAACAGAATATGGCACAAAAACCAAGCATACCGAAAGGCACGCGTGACTTCGGACAACTGGAGATGGCGCGTCGCAATTTTATCTTTGATACCATCCGCGGAGTGTTTTCTCTGTACGGCTTTCAGCAGATAGAGACGCCTGCTATGGAGAATCTGAGTACGCTGATGGGCAAATACGGCGAGGAGGGAGACAAACTGCTTTTCCGCATTCAGAATAGCGGAGAGAAAGCTTCGTTGGCTCCTGAAAAAGGCCTACGTTACGATCTTACCGTTCCTTTTGCACGCTACGTGGTGCAGCACCGCGAGGAAATTAGTTTCCCGTTTAAGCGCTTCCAGATACAACCGGTTTGGCGCGCCGACCGTCCGCAGAAAGGGCGTTATCGCGAGTTCTACCAGTGCGATGTCGATGTTATCGGCAGTGATAGTCTGGTGGGCGAATTGGAGCTGGTACAGATAGTGGAGGAAGTCTATCGCCGATTAGGCATTCGTGTTTGCTTGCATATCAACAACCGCAAGGTGTTGGCAGGCATAGCCGAAGTTATTGGCGCGCCGGATAAGATGATTGACATCACGGTAGCCATTGACAAACTCGATAAGATAGGTGTGGAGGCCGTCAATAGCGAATTGTTGGAGCGCGGACTGACGCCCAAAGCCGTTGAGGCACTGCAGCCGATACTCAACTTGAGCGGCACAACAACCGACAAACTGCAATCGCTGCGTGCGATTTTGGCGCAAAGCGAAGTGGGCATGCGCGGCGTGGCCGAACTAGAAGAACTGTTCGGACTGATAGAGAGTGCAGGCGTTCAACTGAATATAGAATTGGACCTGTGCCTGGTGCGCGGACTGAACTACTACACCGGTGCTATCTTTGAGGTTAAGGCACTGGATGCGCAGATAGGTAGTATAACCGGTGGTGGACGTTACGACAACCTAACGGGCATCTTCGGTATGCCGGATGTGTCGGGCGTGGGTATCTCGTTTGGCGCTGACCGTATCTACGATGTGCTGACCGAACTCAACTTGTTCCCCGCAGAACTACAATCTACTACTCGTATCCTTTTCGCCACGTTTGGCTCGGACGAATTGCATTATGCACTGAGTTGGGCGAAAGCACTGCGCGAGAAAGGTGTGGCTGTTGAGGTGTATCCTGAACCCACCAAAATGAAGAAGCAGATGGGATATGCAGATGCCAAGCAGATTCCTTTCGTGGCTATAGTGGGTGGCGATGAGATGGCGCAACAAAAAGTGATGCTCAAGAATATGGCTTCGGGCGAACAAAAACTGGTAACATTAGAAGAATTATGCACGATACTGTAAAACAATTTGACCAGGTGACGGCTAAGTGCCGCCAGATATTTGTCGACAAGATGCAAGACTACGGTCCTTCGTGGCGCATTTTCCGTCTGTACGGCATCACCGACCAACTCTATATCAAGGCCTGCAATATCCGTCAGGTGCAAACAACTGGTGTCAGCCTGGTGGGCGATGATATTCCCGGTAATCTGCGTGCTATCATCAACTACGGCATTACGGCTATCATCCAGTCGCGTAACGGCTATGCCGATTCCATCGATATGAGCCGCGAGGAGGCTACCTCGCTTTACGACGAAGTTTTGGCTGAGGCTAAAGAGCTGATGGTCCGCAAGAATCATGACTACGGCGAGGCATGGCGCGAGATGAGTAAAGAGGGCATCGTTGATATGATTTTGGCTAAGATCATTCGCATCAAGACTATCATTGACAACGATGGCAAGACTATCGCCTCTGAAGGAGTAGAGGGTAACTATTTTGACATTATCAATTACGCAATATTCGATTTGATTCATTATGCCAACCAAAACTAAACGCGCCCATTCGGGCAAGGCAGTCTCCACTGCTCTCCATGCTACCGGCTCGGTAGCTCGTACGCTCTTGGCCCTTACCTTCCTCTTCTCGGGCTTCGTCAAGGCGGTTGATCCGCTTGGCACGGTCTATAAAATTGAGGATTATCTGAAGGCATTCGGCGGTATTTTTACCGATTGGCTTCCTTTGGCAGGCGTAGCTGCCGTGTGCCTGATTAGCGTGGAGTTTGTGTTAGGATTTTGTATGCTCCTCAATGTCCGAACCAATTGGACCGCTTGGCTTTCGTTGGTGTTCTATCTGGTCATGACGCCACTCACGCTATGGATCGCGCGAACCAATCCGGTGACCGACTGCGGCTGTTTTGGAGATGCCATCGTGCTGACCAATTGGCAGACTTTCTACAAGAATCTGATTCTGTTGGCCCTGGTGCTGATCTTGTTGTGTACCAAGCGCTTTATCCGTCCACTCTTCAGTTGGTGGGCGGAACTGGTCATCGCCCTTCTGGGACTGGGTCTGGCAGGTGGAATCATGGCGTACAGTTATACTCATTTGCCGCCTATCGATTTCCGCCCGTACAAGATTGGTAATAATATCCTCGAACTGATGGAGGTACCTGAGGGTGCAGAACCGGACCAATATGCCGTCACCTTTATCTACGCTAAGGATGGAGTAGAGCAAGAGTTTACGCTAGAGAATTATCCGAAGGGCGACTCTACATGGACGTTTGTCGATCAGCGTTCGGTGCTCGTTAAGAAAGGCTACGAAGCGCCTGTCCACGATTTCGAAATACTGACGATGGAGTATGAGGACATCACCTACGATATATTGGAATCAGAGACTCCCGTGACGCTCGTTACGATGTATGATCTAAGCAAGACCGACCGCCGTCAAGCAGCTAAACTGCTGCAGATGATAGACCGTCCGGATATCTACGTGCTGACCGGTTCGGGCGAAGATGAAATATACGCTTTTGCAGAGGAACTGGGTATCGACCAGGAACGCGCTGAAACGCTCTTCTGCACTATCGACCCTGTCACGCTCAAGACGATTGTTAGAGCTAATCCTGGCCTCTTTGTGGTGCAGGAAGGCTACGTCCTAGACAAGAAGAATTTCAGACAACTACAATAAAAAACAAAATACGATTATGAGAACAAAAATGGTTGCAGGCAACTGGAAAATGAACAAAAGCCTGCAGGAAGGTGTAGCCTTGGCTACCGAATTGAAAGAAGCTGTAAAGAACCCTAAATGTGCTGTCGTTATCGGCACGCCGTTTATCCATCTGGCTACTGTAGTCGAACTGCTCCAGGGTTCGTCTATCAAGGTGGCTGCTGAGAACTGCGCCGACCACGAGAAGGGTGCTTATACCGGTGAGGTAAGTGCAGAAATGGTAAAGTCCACAGGTGCTGAATATGTTATCTTGGGTCACTCCGAGCGTCGTCAGTATTATGCTGAGAGCTACGAGATGTTGGCAGAGAAAGTGCGTCTGGCTTTGGCTAACGGCCTGAAAGTCATCTTCTGTATAGGTGAGGTAAAAGAGGAGCGCGAGGCAGGCAAACAGAACGAGGTAGTAAAAGCACAACTCGAGGGTTCGGTATTCAATTTGACCGCTGACGAGTGGAAAAATATCACTCTGGCTTACGAACCCGTTTGGGCTATCGGAACAGGTCTGACCGCCACACCTGCTCAGGCACAAGAGATGCACGCTTATCTGCGTTCGTTGGTAGCAAAGAACTACAATGCGCAGATTGCTGACGACACCACTATCCTTTACGGAGGTAGCTGCAACGAGAAGAATGCAGCCGAGTTGTTTGCTAATCCTGACGTGGACGGCGGCTTGATAGGTGGCGCTGCACTGGTTGCTGAGAAATTCCTGGCAATCATCACTGCTCGTTAAATGCTACATTGTAAATGACCAAATCGTAAATGATTTATGGCTTTGGTAAAAACAATCAATCGTAATGGTGAGATACTCACTCCGCACATTGCAGACGATGTGTTCATGGCTGAGAATGCCACTGTCGTAGGCGATGTGACGGTGGGTGAGGGGTCTAGCCTCTGGTTCAATTCTGTGCTGCGTGGCGATGTCAATACCATCGTCATCGGACGTCATTGCAATATCCAAGATGGCGCCGTGCTACATACTCTGTATCAGAAATCCACTATCCGTCTGGGCGATTATGTGTCCGTAGGACACAATGTCACCATTCACGGAGCCGATGTGGACGATTATGCGCTGATAGGTATGGGCGCTACATTGCTCGATGGAGCTCACGTGGGCGAGGGAGCCATTGTGGCGGCCAATGCTTTGGTACTCAAAGGTACGCAAATCGGACCGTACGAGATATGGGGCGGCGTGCCGGCTAAATTCATCAAAAAGGCAGATCCCGCACAGACCGAAGAAATCAACAAGAAGATTGCCAATAACTACGCTATGTATGCCAGTTGGTATAAGCAATAACACTCAAATCTGAAAACTATGTATAAACGTATATTACTAAAACTGTCCGGTGAAAGCCTGCAAGGCAAACAGGGATACGGTATCGATGAGAATCGCTTGGCGGAGTATGCCGAGCAAATCAAGTCTATCGCGCAGCGTGGCGTGCAAATAGGTATCGTTATCGGCGGAGGAAATATCTTCCGCGGACTGAGTGGCGCGCAGCGTGGTTTCGACCGCGTCAAAGGCGACCAGATGGGAATGTTGGCAACGGTTATCAATGCTTTAGCATTGCAGTCGGCCCTTCAGGCTATCGACCAACCGACACGCGTGCTGACCAGTATCCGCATGGAGCCTGTGGCTGATTTCTATAGCGCAGAAAAAGCCAAACGACTACTGGACAAAGGTACGGTGGTTATTTTGGCAGGCGGAACAGGTTGCCCATATTTTACCACCGATACCGGTTCTTCGCTCCGCGCATTGGAGATTAAGGCTGATGTCATGTTCAAAGGCACACGTGTGGACGGTATCTATACCGCCGATCCAGAGAAAGACCACAAGGCCACTAAATTCGACGAAATTACCTATGACGAGATTATCCGCCGCGGACTAAAAGTGATGGACCTTACGGCCACTGTCATGTGCAAAGAGAACGGACTGCCTATCTACGTCTTCAATATGGACAAGAAAGGCAACCTCGAGAAAGTAATTAACGGAGAAAAAATAGGAACACTTGTAAAACCCTAATATTATGAACGACGAATTAGAATTGTACCAATCTGCAGCTGAAGAGCAGATGCAAAATGCCGTTACCCATTTGGATGACGTGCTACAACACATCCGTGCCGGAAAGGCCAATCCACGATTGTTGGACCCAATCAAGATTGATTATTATGGCACCCTTTCGCCTTTGGCAAACTGTGCTACAGTCACTACGCCTGACCCGCGTACTATCACTATCACCCCATGGGAGAAGAAGTTGATCGGCGACATCGAGCGTGCCATCATCAATTCCAATATCGGACTCACGCCGTCTAACAATGGCGAGACCATCCGTCTGGTTCTTCCTCCGTTGACCGAGGAGCGTCGTCGCGACCTGTGCAAGCAGTGCAAGGGCGAGGCAGAGAATGCTAAGATGTCGATTCGCAACGCACGCCGTGATGCTATCGAGGAGTTCAAAAAACTCGTCAAGAACGGCCTGAGCGAAGATATCGAAAAGGATGCGGAAGAAGATATCCAGAAGGTGCACGACAAATATATCGCTAAAGTCGATGCACTCTATGCTGCTAAAGAGAAAGAGATCATGACCGTCTAACAATGCGCGGATTGGTCATCAAATCAACAGGTAGTAGCTATATCGTCCGCTTGGACGATGGCTCGGATGTGGAATGTCATATCAAGGGCAATTTCCGCATCCGGGGCATCCGTAGTACCAATCCCGTCGCCGTAGGCGATTATGTCCGGGTGAGCGAAGATGCGAAAAACCAAACGGGTCCTGAGCCTCTTAGGTGGATAACCGACGTCGAAGATAGGCGCAATTATATCATTCGTCGTTCTACCAATCTGAGCAAGGAGAGTCATATTCTGGCGGCGAACATCGACCAGGTGGCGCTTATCGTTACTGTCAATCATCCGGTGACCAGTACCACTTTCATCGACCGCTTTCTGGCCACGTGCGAAGCCTACCGAGTGCCTGCCGTGCTGATTTTCAACAAGATAGACTTGCTCACGTCCGACGAAATGCAACAACTCGACGAACTCCGAGCGCTATACGAGAATATCGGTTACCGGACACTGGCCATAAGCGCCAAGAATCTAAACGTCGAAGGCAATAACAGCGAAGCTCTAAACGCCCTGCTTGCAGGGCAAACAACGCTCTTCTCGGGTAACTCCGGAGTAGGCAAATCCACGTTGCTCAACGCCCTTTTTGGGCGCGAGGTGACGCGCACAGGCAAGATCTCCGATGCCCACGACAAGGGCATGCACACCACCACTTTCTCCGAGATGTATTTCCTTGCGCCTTCCGCCGCCCGCCTCTCGGCTGTGATAGACACGCCGGGGATAAAAGGCTTTGGTAGTATTGACATGCAGCGCGAGGAAGTCAGCCATTATTTCCGCGAGATTTTCCGCATCGGCCAGAACTGTCGCTTCGGTAATTGCACCCATACGGGCGAACCCGGTTGCGCGGTGCAGGAAGCCGTTATCCGCGGTGAGATTGCCATCAGCCGATTTGAATCCTATATGTCGCTTCTGGGCGATTGTGACGAAGCTAAATACCGATAATGACCAAACAACAGACATACGAAACTATCCTCCCGCAGATTCGGTCGTTGGTGAGCGGAGAAACCGACCTAACGGCCAATATGGCGAATGCGTCGGCCGTGTTGCACGATGCTTTTGATTTCTGGTGGGTGGGCTTCTATCTTGTCCGCGACGAGCAGTTGGTCTTAGGCCCGTTTCAGGGCCCCGTGGCCTGCACACGTATTCCTTTTAATCGGGGTGTATGTGGCACGGCTTGGGCCAAAGCCGAGACCATCGTGGTGCCCGATGTCCATCTGTTTCCCGGACATATAGCGTGCTCGTCCCTCTCACAGAGCGAGATTGTCGTGCCCTTGATGCGTGATAATCAGGTCTTTGCGGTGCTCGACATCGATAGTCGCGACTTGAATGCTTTTGACGACACCGACAGACACTATCTCGAGCAGATAGCAAAATTTTTGTAAAAATTTGCATATATCGAAAATTTGTATTAAATTTGCAGCGGATTTATTGATATGTATATCGCTATCGCGGGAAATATTGGAGCAGGCAAAACAACGCTGACGAAGATGTTGGCGAAGTATTATGGCTGGGAGCCACGCTTCGAGAGTGTCAGCTTCAATCCGTATCTGGAGGATTACTACACCGATATCAATCGGTGGGCATTCTGCCTCGAGACTTATTTCCTCAAGGAGCGTTTCAAGGACATGTTGGCCGTACAAGCCTCCAACCACACGATTGTCCAAGACCGCAGCATTTTCGAGGGAGTCTATGTCTTCGTCCGCAATAACTACGAGCGCGGAGACCTCAGCGACCGCGATTTTACGACATACATGGAACTGTTCGACCTCATGAAGCTCAAGATGCAGATGCCCGACCTGATGATTTATCTCCGCAAGTCGGTGCCATGCCTCATCTCGCAAATCCAAAAACGCGGACGCGAATACGAGCAAGCCATGCAGATTGACTATCTCAAGGGACTCAATGAGAAATACGAAGATTTCATCTTCAATAAGTACGAAGGACGGGTCCTGGTCATTGAGTCCGATGGCATGGATTTCGAGAACAACCCTGCTGATTTCCGAAAGGTCGTCGACCGTGTCGATGCCGAGCTCTTCGGACTCTTCAGCGAGCACAACTGGAACAAAGAATAATATATAATTAACCTTATCCCTCTCACGGCGAAGAGTAATCGCCGAACGCGATGCATATTGCAGTTGCCGGAAATATCGGGTGCGGAAAAACCACCCTGACGAACATGCTGGCCAAACATTATGGCTGGGAGCCACGTTTCGAGAGCGTGGAGTACAACCCCTATCTGTCGGATTTCTATGCCGACATGGCGCGGTGGTCATTCAATCTGCAGGTCTATTTCCTCAACAAACGATTCAAGGACGTAGTAGAGATTGATAGGCAGGACAAGTGGATTATCCAGGACCGCACTATCTACGAGGACGCACGTATTTTCGCGCCGAACCTTCATGAGCAAGGCAAGATGTCCGACCGCGATTTCGATAACTACCGCGACCTCTTCGATCTCATGATGTCGCTTGTTAAGATGCCCGACCTCCTCATCTATGTGCGCGCTTCTATTCCTACGCTCGTTGCGCAAATCCAGAAACGCGGCCGCGGATACGAACAAACCATGCAGATTGATTATCTCCAAGGCCTGAACGATAAGTACGAAGCGTGGATCAAGGATTATAAGGGCAAACTGCTCATCGTTGATGGCGATACCTGTAAGTTTGGCAATAATCCCGAGGATTTTCGTTGGATTACCGACCATATTGATGCTGAGCTCTTCGGACTCTTCCCATTTGAGACAAAGGAGCAGAAGGGAAAAGAAATAAAGTAATCCCTAACACTTTTAAAAAGCATCGCATACGCGGTGCTTTTTTGTTGTTAAAAACTAACTTTTTATATATACATAGTATATATACTTAATTTACTGACGAGACAATCACGAGACAATCACGAGGCAATCAGCTGATTAATACCTGACAATCACGTATCCTACCCGTACTTATAATATACTTTGTATATTATCCCGTGATTTTGAAAATTATCTTTCGCCCAAATTTGTATAATTCAGAAAAAAGTTGTACCTTTGCAGTCGCAAAGGTCTCCTCGGAAAACTAACAACAATGATTCAACATTTTCTGGATTACATAGCCATCGAGCGCAAGTATTCGCCGCGGACGGTAGAAGCCTATCGCGACGATTTGCGCGATTTCTGCCGATTCCTCGGTGTAGATCCCGCTAACTATGATCCGGAGAAAGTGGACGAAGAGGATGTCAAAACGTGGATGCTCTATCTCTTGGAACAGGAGCACCAAGCGCCCCGTTCGGTCAAACGCCGACTCTCCGCTCTCCATTCGTTCTATCGCTTCCTGCTTCGACAGAAACGTGTCAAACGCGATGTCACGGCCCGTGTCCTCGCGCCCAAGGCCGACAAACCGCTTCCAGTTTTCTTCCGACCAACGGAGATGGAACGTGTCACAGAGCAAGACAAATGGGCGGATACGTTCGAGGCCATACGCGACAGCCTGATTATCGAAATGCTCTACCAAACGGGCATGCGTCAGGCGGAAATGCTCATCCTCACCGACCGAGATATTGACCTTCGTCAGGGACAGATACGCGTCTTCGGTAAACGCCAGAAAGAGCGCATTGTTCCCATCGGTGAAGCGCTCATCGCGCAGATTAACCAATATATGGAGGCGCGCAACCAATTGACAGACACTTCCGCTACTTTCCTTGTTCGGCAAACACGCAGCGGTGAAATCTTGCCGATGGACAAGAATACCTTATATAAAATTGTGCGCACGCGTATGGGCGAGGTCTCCACGCTTAAGAAACACTCGCCGCACGTACTCCGCCACACTTTTGCCACGACCATGTTGGACAATGGAGCCGACATACGTACTATTCAGACTTTGCTCGGCCATGCCTCGCTCAGCACTACTCAGGTCTATACGCACACCACCTTTGAGCAAATCCGCCGCGTCTATATGCAGACCCATCCGCGAGCCAATGGCAATACCGACGAACCGCAAAGCCCCCCAGACGTGAAAAAAGACAACTAGGAAAACTGGAAAAAGTAGTAAAAATACGTTTTTTTGAATTTTTTTTGCAAGAAATTTGGTCAATTCAAAAAAAAGCAGTACTTTTGCACGCTTTTTCGTCGGAAGAGTCACGAATTGCCTCTATAGCTCAGTTGGTAGAGCACTAGATTTGTAATCCAGCGGTCGTTGGTTCGAGTCCGACTAGAGGCTCAAAACGAACTTTGAATAATTGATTTTTAAGTTCCTTGGGTGTGTTCCAGAGTGGCCAAATGGGGCAGACTGTAAATCTGCTGGTTTTCACCTTCGGTGGTTCGAATCCATCCGCACCCACAACATTACAACGCGGATATTTCTTTGCGGAAGTTTTGTGCGAGACGAGTGAATGCTTGCATTCGCAACTCGGCGAAGCCAAAACTTGCGCGAGATTTTTCCGGGATGAAAAATCTCGCGGAAATAGCTCAGTCGATAGAGCACTAGCCTTCCAAGCTGGGGGTCGCGGGTTTGAGTCCCGTTTTCCGCTCTTGTTGCTAATGTAGCTCAGTGGTAGAGCGCATCCTTGGTAAGGATGAGGTCGCGGGTTCAACTCCCGCCATCAGCTCTCGCACATTCGGCACTCTAAGATCAAAATCCATGATTGCCTTTTGATTTTAGGGTGGTGCAATGTGGAAATAAGTAAATAGCAAACAATTTATAATTGTTTATTAACGTTAATAAAAATTTTAAGTAAAGAATTACTATGGCAAAAGAAAAATTTGACCGTTCGAAACCGCACGTTAACATCGGTACCATCGGTCACGTTGACCACGGAAAAACCACTCTGACAGCTGCTATTACCCAAGTATTGGCAAAGAAAGGTCTGTCTGAAATCCGTTCGTTCGACTCTATCGACAATGCTCCTGAAGAGAAGGAGCGTGGTATTACCATTAACACCGCTCACGTTGAGTACCAAACTGCTAACCGTCACTACGCTCACGTAGACTGCCCGGGACACGCTGACTATGTAAAGAACATGGTTACTGGTGCCGCTCAGATGGATGGTGCTATCATCGTAGTTGCTGCAACTGATGGTCCTATGCCTCAGACTCGCGAGCACATCCTCTTGGCTCGCCAAGTGAACGTTCCGCGTCTTGTTGTATTTATGAACAAGTGCGATATGGTTGACGATCCTGAGATGCTCGACCTCGTTGAGATGGAAATGCGTGAGTTGTTGAGCTTCTATGAGTTCGACGGCGACAACACTCCTGTTATCCGCGGTTCTGCTCTTGGTGCACTCAATGGTGTTCCTGAGTGGGAAGAGAAGGTTATGGAGCTTATGGACGCTTGCGACACATGGATCCCACTGCCAACTCGTGACAAAGATAAACCGTTCTTGATGCCTGTTGAGGACGTATTCTCTATCACTGGTCGTGGTACAGTGGCTACCGGTCGTATCGAGACTGGTGTCATCAAAGTGGGTGACGAGGTTCAGCTCATCGGTCTTGGTGCTGAGGGCAAGAAGAGCGTCGTAACTGGCGTTGAGATGTTCCGCAAATTGTTGGACGAAGGTGAAGCAGGTGATAACGTAGGTCTCCTCCTCCGTGGTATCGACAAAGATGAGGTTAAGCGTGGTATGGTTCTTACCCACCCGGGTTGCGTTAAACCATATAGCGAGTTCAAGGCTTCCGTTTATATCTTGAAGAAAGAGGAAGGTGGCCGTCACACTCCATTCCACAACCACTATCGTCCTCAGTTCTACATCCGTACTATGGACGTTACCGGTGAGATCACTCTGCCGGAAGGAACTGAGATGGTAATGCCGGGCGATAACCTGGAGATCACCGTTAAGCTGATCTACCCGGTAGCTTGCTCTGAGGGTCTGCGCTTCGCTATCCGTGAGGGTGGCCGTACCGTAGG
>JAEESF010000014.1:0-50277 GCA_016286205.1 Paludibacteraceae bacterium
ATTTTGCCATATCACTCACTCATTCACTAATTCATTAATTCACTAATTCATTAATTCATTAATTCATTCATTCGTAACTTTACCGAGACATCTACCTGACGTAAACGACCTGTTCTCCTGTCGGATTCTCCATCCGCCACCCATCTTTCGCCTCTGTCGTTCCAAATCGCTCGTAGTACTGTTGAAACGTCAGTGTCTCGCGCAAAGTCTGCTTGTTCTGCCAGTCCAAAATGAAGAAGTATGGATTGCGACCGCGATAAGTTCCGTGTTGCTTGAGCCAATTGATTATCGACTCGTGTTTCTCCGGATGTCGCGCCCATTCTTGCTCTGCGGCCTCGCGGCGGTTCGTGAAGGTCGCGTCAGGGTTGAATAGCGTCCAAAATGTGTTAAAGTCCATAATAATTCTTTTTTAAGTGTCCCGCCCAATGCCTGTAGTCCTTTTAGTCCTTAGGGGGGAGACTATAGAGGGGGGACTACAGACAAGGGACTAGACAATGAATAAATTTCTTTTTGGTCTACTTTTTCTTTACCCTATCAACGCGATGGTAAATCCGTGCTTGATGGACTCGCTGTTGGGGTACGCCAGTTCGAGCGACTTGGCCACACCTTTCATCTCCGCACGACGTTTCTTCAGGTCGTTGTTCAGCTGTTCGGCCATGGCATGGAGCGACTTGTAATAGTCCAGCGTAGCATCCTTGATATGCGCATTCTGTTCCCATGTGTAGGTCTTCGGCCGCTGCACGCGGATCTGGAATCCATGGTAGGGAATCATACCCGTGTAGTTGCTTGGCAGTCCTTGTTCGCGGATCAGTTCTTTGACGGCTTCTTCTGCTTTCGGACGCAGACTCTTGATTAGTTCTTCACTCTCGTTCATGCTGATTTGAATAGCATACATTTGATCGATTACTTCATAGTTCTTTTCCTTCAGATTGTTAGCCATAATTGTAAAATTTTTATGGCGTGCGTATCTCCCTTTTTGAGCATTGAGACCGAGGAGAGTTGCAGAAAGCCTCGCCGCTCATTATTTCTGCTTTAGACACGCGGGTTAATAAAAAAGTTACAGCGCCTCTCTTTCGAAAGACGCTGCAAAAGTACTGCTTATTTGGCGTAATCTACGAGACACTTGTCTCGCGTTTGTCTCATTTTTGTCTCATTTTCATTTTTTGGTCAGTGGCGGTTGATATTTCTTCCGAAATTCTGGCTATCTACTATCCACCCGAACTCATCGGAGAGTCGCTCGCATAGCTGCTTGCGAGTGTGGCTGTTGCAATAGCGGCGGAAAATGGGGTCCTGCTCCTTGCGCATCTCCACATACTCGCGCACCGCGTTATAGTCATTTGTGGACGGAAAATCATATTGCGCACGTAGTGCGGGTGCATAGATCGAGTGTGTCATCTCCTCTATTTTCTGCTGCGCCTGTAGCAGTTCATTGCCCGCACATAGCACACTATCAGACGCCTCATTCAGCAGAGCCAGAAGGTCCTGCTTTTCGGTCGAATCGGGCAACTGGCGCACCTTGTCCAAGGCCACGAAAAGGCGATCGAGCGAGTGATGTATGTGTGGGTTAGATTTCATGATATGTACAATCGTTCGTAGGGGCCGAACGCGGGGAAAAGGGCGCAAAATTACAACAAAAATCTGACACCTGCAAATGTCCTATTTTTCCTATCAGCGAGTTACGCGATGTTGATAACTTTTGGCACGATTTTTGACGCCTACGCTTTTCCTCGCATGAGCCATTTTTGTTGTATGTTGAAAACTTTTTTTGCATAAAAAAACGCACCCCGTTTGGAGTGCGTCTAATGTTCAAAAAAAAGCTAAATTCGTAATTTTATTCGTTTTTTTTAATGGACATCGAAACCTTACTGAATCTTTCTACCCAAACAATCGTAGTATGCGCCGTTACTGAAAATTATCATACGACCACTTGGATTGATGAACTTGAGTGATTTCTTTTCATTCTCAATTAGTTCACTTGTGCCCGTAGTAACATCCTTAATCTCTACAATAGCATAGTCATAATCCTCTGTAGTGTTAAAACTCAAGTCCATACCCTCAACAAAGATAATATAGAAACCAGCCTTCAACGTATAGTCAGCCTCATTAACACTTGCTTCCCATGCTGCCTGCCACTTAGCAATCACATCAGCACTTGCACCATAATCACCAATAGTAGAATAATTGTCACCATACTCAATACAAAGGTCTGATGAAATAGCGAAATAACCATCATAACCGTCAACAGCAAAATTACTTGAATAAGATGCAATGTCAGTAATCAATCCATAATCATAAGTAGCAGTATCAAGACGACCAATCTGAACATCATATGCAGGGCTTATTTCAGAATCACCTTGCCAGATAATTTCAATAATACCTGGATCTTCTTCATCTGCATAATAAATAGTTACTTCAGCATCTGCTTTTACTTCTTTTGCAATTTTTTTAGCTTGTAAACGTGGTGTGGCTATTGCAAAACTAGAAACTAAAATAGCCATTGAAATAGTAAAAATTTTTTTCATACCTTAAATAAATTTTGATTTGTTAATTGTCATTGGTGATAAGTGCTTTTTTACTTTCCTCTTTACACTTTCACCGGGTTCGAAACCTTTGCGGCTGCAAAGGTACAAAGAATTTTTCACATGTGCAAATATTTGACAAAAAAAGCGACCCCGAAGGATCGCTCTTTTTCAAAAAAGGACCAGGCTAGAGTGGCTTAATTAAACTTGAAGCAATAGGTGATTGTTCCGACAACTTCCGTATCACCTTTAGTGAATTTAGCTCGCTTGGCTGCATCTACGGCGAGTTGAATAGTGTGCTTGTCGTTGACATTTCCGCCTTTCGGTTTGGCGGATATAACATCACCGTTGGCATTTACGCGGATTTCTACGACGACACGTCCGTCTTGTTTGAAATCATTTGATGGATGAGGCAGCGAACCTATTATCTCGCGGCCATTCAGACTCCACGAATTGCCGGTATATTGACCATGGCCTACAGGATTAGCTTTTTGTCCATCACCATGTCCGTTGCCAGAATTTCCATAAAGTGCCCCCATTGCATTGGCCTTTGCTATGGCTTCTGCTTCCGATTGTGCACCACCGATATTGAACAATTCGACTTTGCCGTTGGCATAGATAATGGTCACCAAATCCTCTGTGTTGAGAATATAGGTAGGGCCATTAAGATTGTCGGTCGTCTTGTATTTGATTTCCGTCTTGGAGATTTCAAGTACCTTAGCGTCAATCTTCCGCGCATCTCTTGTGACGATAATATCTTGCGCCATTGCGCTTGCTGCCATTATCACTGCAGCAAACAAAAAGAATAAGCGTTTCATAGGATTAGTGGTTATTTGTAGTCAATTTTTTCAATCTCGATCTTGTATTTTCTATTGCGTGCGGGTTCCTCTTTGGTAATATATACACGCGTAGTACGGTTGGGATCTATGGCGGCTTGCTTGACCTGTGCAGATTGTTCATACACTACCTCATCATCTAATAGATAGATTATTTTCAGGTTTACGATATTCACGGGAGCAGGTGTTTGATTCCATAACTCAACAGTGAAGGAGCGTTTGTAATTTTCCACAATGTCGTACGTCACGCGCGGGTTTATGCTAAACTGAAACATTCTCATCGCACGATTGATGGCGTTATATATTCCTTCTGTCTCGTTTTCCCCCGTTCCTTCTGCTTCGAACGTCGCAACCAGTTCTTGTGTTTGGGCATTTCTCATCTGAATAATGATGCAGCTTGCGTATGAAAACACTGTTACTTGCCGTCTGCCCGTATAGCCATACGAAACGATAAGCGTCCGTTCTTCCATTTCCGGCTTGATATTGGAGATGACATTGTATCCTTTTTTCATCAAGTAGCCACTAATTGCCTCGGAGGGATTGATCGTCTTAATACCCCCACCATATACTCCATACTGATTTCCGGCTACACCGGAACTGGATGTCATACCGTTAGTTGGCACGACATAGAAAAACTTATACTCCTTCAGATTTCCTCTGACATCAGCGGTTGGTTCTTTTAATTGCGCCATGGCGCCAACAGCCATTATTGCTGCAGCGAAAATGAAGAATAACCGTTTCATAATATATAGATTTTATTCGTTTTTATTGAGGATGACGAGGGCGGCGATGACACCGGGAACCCAGCCGACGCAGGTCAGCAGGAAAACAATCAGCACCGAACCACATCCACGATCCAGTACCGCCAGGGGCGGGAAAATAACCGCTAAGAGTACTTGCAGACAAGACATAGGCTATTCGTCATTAAAACCTTTGCGGCCGCAAAGGTACAAATAAATTTTCACATACGCAATAGATGGAATAATTTTCTCGGAAATTTGCATATTTCAATTTTTTGTTGTACCTTTGCAGTCGCAAAGGTTACTTAACCATAAACACAACACTTTATGTCTGACAAGCAAGCACTCGAAGCCCATATCAAGCCTTTCGATGAACTGTCGGCGGCGGAGGTGTACGAGATCATCAAAGCGCGATTCAATGTCTTCTACCTCGAGCAGCAGATACGCTATCCCGATCTGGATGATGTCGATTATCAGGCTACCCATCTCTGGCTAAGCAACCAGAAGCAGGTGGTCGCGTATGCACGTCTCTTTGCCGATGCGGAGCCGGGAGTGCTGCATATAGGCCGTATGCTCACCACCGAGCGGAGTAGGGGCTACGGACGGATGTTGATGCAGTCTATCATCGACGAAGCACGCCGACAGGGCGCCACTACGCTGCGACTCCATGCACAGACACAGGCCGTGCCTTTCTACCAACGCCTGGGCTTCCACACCGTAGGCGAGACCTTCCTCGAAGCCGATATCCCGCATATTGAGATGCGCTTGGAGCTTTAATGAATGAATGAATGAATGAATGAATGAGTGAGTGAGTTAGTGAATTAATGAGTTAATGAGTTAGTGAATGAGTGAATTAGTGACTTTCCACTATCGACTTTTTGTTCCTATTAGGTAAGAGGGAAAAAATGTTTTTATTGTTTTTGACCCGACGGTGTGACAAGTGCTTTACACCCTTAGGGTGTGAGGTGTAGCCGCAAGGGCTACCGAAAAGCTCGCTTTTAAGGTGGCACTTAAGGATGCAACTCGCAAGCGTGACCAGCGCGAAAATCGCTTGTAACAACGGAAGGGTGTTTTTGTAAGCGAAGCGCGTTTTTGTTTATATTTATTATTATCGGCGCGCAAGCGCTATTTTTATTATTTTTTTTCTATTTTTGTAAGCTCCGCGCATTTTCGGTTTCTTCTCTTTTTACTAGAAATCAAATAATTTTGTGTTCTATACGGGAATCTGTTCATGGAAATATGCTACTTTTTGCCAATTTTATTTGACAAATTGCAATTTTTCTTGCGTATTTCAAATATTTTTACTACTTTTGCGCCATAATTAATAGTCCGCCGAGGTTATGCATAACCATTTGAGGCGGAGGTTTGGTAAAATGTTTCCAACCTGGAAAACTGAGTGACACCCCGACAAGGTGTCCCATTACCTTTTAATTTTACGCGCCCCCGCGCACATATACACACACGAAAACAAACAAAAAGCGTTATGAAACTACGTCTTCATTTTATACTAGCAGCGCTGCTACTGATGGTCTCTAATCTGTCAGCTGATATCGCCGTGCTGAACTTCTACGCCGATGGCCATAATATCCTTACGGTGGATGTGGAGGCTAATCCTGCAGAGCCATACGTGCTTGCCGATATACTTTCGGCGAACGGGAAGTCTGTGACTGGTTGCCGCGACTATGATTTTATTGGATGGAAGACTGGCGGACCTATTGTCGGTGATGAGAACCCAACATCGTCTATGGTAACGGAAGTTTCACCGATTGCCAATATGAACTTATACGCGGTATATGAGAAACCGGGAGTCTTAGATGATACGTATGTTCGTATAACTTCGGCTAAAGATTTGCATGCGGGTGATCAATATATACTGGCATGCTATTATGAGTGGGATGGCGATGTTTACTATGGTCCATCTTATTGGGCGTTGGGCAGTAGTCAAGATCATAACTCTGTAATTGAAAACTATGGGGATGAGGCAACGGTGGAAGGACATAGTGTGAATTTATATGTATATGGAAGGTGCTATGTATCTGCCACCCAAATTTTTCCTAGTGCAGGAACGGTGGTTAACCCTGATAATACAATTGTATGGACGTTGGGAGGAGCCGAGGATGCGTGGACTTTCACAAATGCAGGAGATGGAAATAAACAATTGAATATTAGGCGTAATGTATATCAATTCGTATATCAAAAGGATTGGGGACCAAACCAAGGCGTGTATATCCATTCTACTCCTAACGCACAGTTGCTGACAAACCCCGGCAATACTTTCTCGATCGCGGCAGCCAATGGTGCGTTCAATTTTAGGGCGGATAATGGATACTACCTTACTTATAGCGAGGATGACGATGATTATTTCCAGACGGGAACGAGTAATTCCTGGAAATTCTATCTATACAAAAAAAGTTCGGTGTATACCTCTTTCCCGAACTGCGAAGATTGGACACTGCATTTGAACGCTGCAGATGGATTTGTTGGCAATACGGGGAAGCATGAAGTTGATATGAAAGAGGATAATCCTGGTGATGGATTCGAGCTCCCCGTTGCAACGAGACCAGCGGGTAACTGCAATGATTGGACATTTGCTGGCTGGATTGCGGAAACGCCAATAAATGGTCAAAGAAGCCCGCAATATGGAAAATCGAATGCTCCGGAACTTATCTCTGCGGGCACGACTTATCATCCAAGGTATAATGGGGAAACGCTCTATGCGGTATTCCAAAAGACAGAAACTGGAGTTACATATTATGAGCGGATTTCTAGTACTAGTGAGCTTGTCAATGGAGAAACATATGTAATAGCAACTACGAGCAATAGAGCAGTCGCAAGTTCTAAGTATAGTACAGCGGCTTTCAATTATGAGATGATATCGGTAGTTGGAAGTGAAATTTCCAGTAATGTAGGTGCGAATATTCAATGGACATGCGAATATAGTAATAGTAAATATAAGTTCAAGAAAGGAACAACGTATCTGTCATACAATGGAAATAATTACTGGCACTACTATGTGGAGAATGGCACATCGCCATTTAGATTCCGGGAAGATTATTCTGGAACACTTTATTTGGCATTGTTAACAGATGGTACGAATAACTTCTTCGGAGAATATGAAGGTGACTATGACGAATTCTATATTTATAGGAGAAAAACTCATTCTGTAACAACATATACTTCATTCCCACACTGTACGCCTTACACGATTATCCTACATACATGTGGAGGATCTATGAGCGGCGTGGATGATAATGAGAAGGTAGAGTGGACTGAGAATCTTAGTGAGGGTATTGGTTTTACCCTTCCGTCTGTTACTCCTCGATGCCCGGACGAAGGTTGGGTATTCGAAGGTTGGCTTGAAGGAGGCGATCTCGCATCTGTGGAGGAGGTGGAATTCACTGGCCTTAACACAGGACACTATGTTCCATTGAAAGATAGTATACACTTGTATGCTGTCTATAAACGCAAAACCAATAAGTTCCGTATTATGTATCACCCGACATACATGGTAGAAGGTGATAATTACATAATTACGGGCTATCCCAATTTGTACGATTATGCAATTAGTTCTACAAAATATTCAGACAACTATTTGTCGTATGTAATAGCACCGTCTCCTCAAGAAGCCGAGGGTTATTATGTGACGATGGACGATGAAAATGCTATCTGGATAATGCATGGTGCTTACAATAATTGTACGTTCCAAAATTTAGCGGATAATAGCCTTTATCTACGATCCGACAATAATGGATATACAACAACCGGTGCTACGGGTACATCATATGCGTTTACCTATCATTCTTCTTCAAACGGTTTCCTTTTTGACATGAAGGATAGGGTGAATAGCAAGTATATGACTTTCAATACTACTAACAAATATTTTTATACTGCCGGTAGCTATTCAACAAACATATATGTGTACCGCCAAATGAAGGAATATACATCTTGGCCACACTGTGATCCGTTCGTAGTTAACTTTGATGGTTGTGGAGGTACTGCCGGCGTCGCTTCTTTGGAAGAACCGGTCTTCTATGCTGGTGTAACACTTCCTAACGCCTATGCAAACTCTGACTGCTCTAAAGAAGGTTGGACGTTCGCAGGATGGTCTACCGAGCCTATCACTTCTGAGTCAGATGTGCTAACAGTGGATTTGTTACCGGCAGGTACTCATTATCGACTAAGATCTAATAATTCAACTCTCTACGCAGTATACTGTGCAAAAGAGGAGACGTATAAGAGAATCTCATCGTTAGAAGAATTGGCAATGGGTATTAACTATGTGGTTATGAATGGAAACGATACTAAGGCCATGGGCAATACTCTATACGATTCTAATAAAGAAATAGAGGCTGTAGGAGGTGTCTCCAGAAGCGGAAATGTTGTAACGAATACTAATCCTGCTCTTGATTGGCGCTTAGAAGGCCGGGCTGGGAAGTGTGTGTTCTACAATCAAGCCAACGATGTGTATCTGGATCTGCAGACTATTGGAGGAGAATTGTTGACAGCAGCTGCGGCTAGAGATTCGTTCGTGATTACATACGAGAATGGTTTCGTAGCGCGCTCAATTATGAGTCTGGAACCACACAATAAATACCTTGGTTGTCAAGTGGATTCGTTTAAGATAGTTTCAGATGCGGCTAATGAAAGACTTCTTCATCTCTATCAACAAGAAGCCGTTTATCATTCTTATCCGTCTTGTATCAGTGATGTGGATGTTATTAAGTGGGAGAAAGCTACAGATGGAAACTATGTAACGGTTGAGTCTTATCTGCTGAGCGGAGAGCCGGCAATGGATGGCGCTACCGGACACCCAACAGATCAGGCAACTGACAAATCGGGCACGGCGCAAGATGGTACTTGGGAAATTAAATATACTACAGCCTCGCTTGCACCTTGTACGATGACTATAGTCGCTTGGGGCGACAAAACTGCGGATATTCGTATCCCATATATCGTTGATGCGAATACTAATTCATCTACTTTACTCGGTGAGACGGATTGCCGTACGTGCGACTTGGTGGTTATGAGTGGAAAGACCTTTACGGTCAACAATAATAAGCGACTCCACATGGTTACTGTGCAAGAAGGTGCTACGCTTAATATCGCTGATGGCGCTACACTGACAGTCAACTCGCTTGTGTTAGGTGCTAATAGTGATCAAACTGCACCTATTGTAACGTTGAATAATTCGGGCGCAATTAAGTTGAAGAATGGTGAATTGTACTACGACTTGCGTATCCCGGAGGATCGTTTCTATTGGATTTCATTGCCGTTCGCTTCGCAGACACAGGAGATTTCCTATTCCAATGTGGCGGCCAATGGTGGTATGCCTGTTTACAACGAGGATTTCTTCGTTTACTACTACGATGGCGCTTCGCGTGCTGCTGACGCTAACGCAGGTCATGTTCAAGATACGTATTGGAAGGTCGTTGCCGATGATGGTGTTGATTATACTATGCAAGCTGGTCATGGCCACCTGTTTGGTATCCTAGACCAAAAGGATATTGTTCAGAAAGATGGACGTAAGCACACCAAGCGTGTGATGCGATTCACCATGCGTCCGCCTGTGGCAACTTGGCTGACACAAGAACATACGGGCGGTAGCAAGACGACCACCGTTGTTCCATCTGCATGCACCGACACATTACTTGCCTTCCACGCAGGTTGGAATCTGGTTGGTAACCCGTATATGCACACTTATAATACGGGAACTGTTTCTGGCGAAGGTGGTCTAAGCAATGGTGCATGGAAGAAGGATATGAAGAATGCAGTTTGGACTGGTTCTTGGATTTTAGATGATGGCCGTCCGGCTAAGGTCCCGTATATTACGGTCTTCAATCCTGCGGCTACAGACGAGTATCCATATTCGCAGTCTTTGGCTTCGAACTTCGACTTGCGTCCGTTCCAAGCGGTATTTATCCAGGTGAACGAAGGTAACTCGCTGAACTTCCTGAACAATATGGCTGTTCCTAAGAATGCTCCGGCATACCAACGCTTCATCCAACAGGAAGGCCCTGTCCGCACAGGTGTCACGCTGACGGGTGCAGGGCGCACTGACCGCACGGGTGTTGTCTTGTCCGACGAATATACCACTCGCTATGAGATTGGCGCTGACTTGCAGAAGATGCTCAATGGTGGACTCAACCTCTATACACTCAATTCGGACAATCAGCAGTTGGCTTTCAATGGTCTGAGCGAAGAAGATGCGGTGGCTCCAATCCCTGTAGGTGTTACTATTCCTGCTACGGGCGAATATACCTTCGCTTTCGATGCTGAGCAATATAGTCTCAACGAACTGGATACACTCATGTTGATTGACTATACGGAGAATACGCAAACGGATCTGCGTTACCGGAATTATACATTCACGGCGCAGAAGGGTGCTAACGAAGGCCGCTTCGCTTTGCTCATTCGTTTGGCTAAAACTCCGCAGATAGTAACGAATTTGGACGAGACATACGATGCCGACAAACCACGTAAGATTATTCGTGACGGTATCTTGTACATCATCCGCGATGATAAGATGTACAATGCGCTCGGTGCTGAGGTGCGTTAACAAAAAAGAAAGGTATTAGTAAGGTGATTAGTCGTAAATATATATTATTAGTTTGTCTGGCGCTATGGTCCGTTGGGGCAATGGCGACGACGCAACTGGCGTCGCAGCCTACTGCTATCCAACCGATGGAAACGGGCATGAAGTCCACTTCTGCTTTCCTCGCGCCTAAGACTGCAGCGGTATCGAGAGGTAGTGCTGCAGCAGTTAGCGTTGCGCGTGCAGATATGGGGACGAAAAACATGGTCTTCTCCCCGCTGCATACCACCTCCTCGTCCAAGAAACGTACGGTCTGTGCATCTCAGTTCGCTGTTTCGGCAGAGGTGCAGTTGCCGGCTGTGTCTATAACCAACCGCAATTGGGAGGAGGTCTCTTCTACTAGTGCTGCCTCTACTAACCCGGTTATCACATCTCCGGGCCCGCGTAAAGTTGGTCCCGGAGGAGGGTCGCTTCCTCCGGATCCATACATGGTTCCTGTTGGCGAACTGCCGTTCGTTTTCTTCCTCCTGTTGGCAGGTATATTCTGCTTGCGCATATATGTAACGAAACAAGCAAAAACAGAAAAATAATCAAAAAATGGCATCCGCGTTTGCGTGTGTCATTTTTTATTACTAACTTTGCACTCGCAAAAAATCCGCTAACCCCTAATTCACCAATTCACTCATTCATTTTTTTTTATTCGAGGGTAGGGAACTGAACCAAGGCGTTGAAAGAAAATTATAATTAATATAATTGGGCGTAGAGATTAAGGTTATTACATCCTTTGGATGTGGGTTGTAGCCACAAGGGCTAACGTTAAATTTATTTATAAGGGAGCACGGGCGGATGCAACTCGCAAGTGCGCCAAGCACGGATGGCCGTAATCTCGAAGACTATTTTTGTTATTTTTTTATATTTTTGTAAGCGATAAGCGCATTTTTCTTTTTAATCAACATATTTCATAACTTTTAATTTTAAGTCATTATGAAAAAATTACCTGTATTCGCAACGCTTGGAGAAGGTTGCAAGATTGGATTACTCAATTTCTTCAGTCTGCTGGGAGCAGCAATCCTCTATTTCCTGACTATTTGGATTCCTTACCTCAACGTAGGTACTACTATCGCTATGGCGTCTCTGCCTGCTGAGCTGGCCAAGGGTAAAATGATCAACCCTACTTTTATTTTTGAGTCGAAGTATCGCCGCAATATGGGCGAATTCCTCATTCTCTACACACTCATGTCGGGTGCTATCTGCACGGGTATGCTTTTCGGTATTATCCCGGGCTTCGTAATCGCTATCGCATGGAATTATGCCCTCGTTCTGTTTGTTGACAAAGATCTCAATGCGCTTGAGTCTCTGCGTGAGTCCAATCGTATTACCTATGGCAACAAGGCTCGTATGTTTGGTATCGTTTGCTTGTTCGTGCTGTTCTTCTATCTGATCATCGGTATCGTGGCACTTGCTTTTGTACTTCCTTCTATCGACTGGCTTGCTGTCATCGGAATAATTTTGATCATTATTCTCTCGCTGATTCTGATTCCTATCTCTTTTGGTATTGACGCTTCTATGTATCGCCAACTGCTTGCTGAGGACCCCAAAGCAGAAGTAAAAGAGGCTATCGTTGCTGAACCAAAGGCTGCAGCGCCTAAGGCTGCAAAGAAACCGGCAGCCAAGAAGCCCGCTGCTAAAAAACCGGCTGAGGCTCCTGCTAAGAAACCGGCTGCTAAAAAAGCACCGGCCAAGAAAGCTCCGGCTAAGAAGGCTGAGAAATAATCCGTAGTTATTCTACCTCTTTTCTACACGCACGCGTATACCCACGTATATGCGTGCGTTCATTATTATATTAATATATACTCACCAATTTCCAATCACAAATAAAAAAGGAATGGCCCGCAAGCCACTCTTTTTTTTGTTTACGGGCTTCGCTCTGTTTAGTGCCTTCGGCGTTTACGCCCTACGGGCTGTTTAGTCGCTTCGCTGTTTAATGAATGAATGAGTGAATTAGTGAGTTAATGAATTAGTGACTTTCCACTTTACACTTTTTGTTCCTATTAGATGTGGAGAATGGGAAGCGAAAACGAAAAATGTTTTTATTGTTTTTGACCCGACGGTGTGACAAGTGCTTTACACCCTTAGGGTGTGAGGTGTAGCCGCAAGGGCTACCGAAAAGCTCGCTTTTAAGGTGGCACTTAAGGATGCAACTCGCAAGCGCGACCAGCGCGAAAATCGCTTGTAACAACGGAAGGGTGTTTTTGTAAGCGATAGCGCGTTTTTGTTTATAATTATACTCTCGGTCGGCTTAGGCTCCCCGCCTGCCTGCCCTTTTCGAAGCCAAAAGTCAATTGGCTTCTCCATCGCTGCGCAGCAGTATTTTTAATATTTTCTTCTTATTTTTGTAAGCGCAGCGCATTTTTCTTCTAAAAACACTTGCGCAATTCAAAAATTATTTGTAATTTTGCACCGCAAAATTGTGAATACATTATGAAACGAATTGCATCTATATTAGGTGCATTGCTACTCGCAGCAACGAGCATCATGGCTGCGCCGCAGATCAAGGCCGAGGAAGAAGATACGGTCATACACAGCATAGAGCTATTGGCTTCCTTTCCGAGTGGAGGCGAAGAAGTGCCCGATCCAACCACGTTTGATGGGTTAGTAATCACTCCCGATCATCCGAGGTACAATCATGTGGGACAGGTGTATGTGGCCGATACTAGCGCCAGATACGAGCTAGACGGCTACAGCTACTTCACCTCCACCAGCGCCTTCATATTCGACCCGTTGTTTGTGACTGACTCCATCTACGAACTAGAGATCCTGCTGTGGCCGAAGAAAGGCTACATATGGGATAACATAGATAGCCTGCTGGCTCGCTCTACTATCAACGGTCAACCGGCGGACTGCCATGCCGAAAATGGGGCGATGATCTTCTTAAATGTCTATTTCAAGGCAGAAGCACCAGGCAAACCGCTCGAAGGACGATTCACGATAGACGAAGCCGGCACACAGGTGCAGTTTGGCAAGGGTAACCTTCAGTATCAGCCTAGCACCCGGACCTGGCGCCCATCCGGCTATCAGGACCTGGTGATAGGCAGCGACAACAGCCGCGCAGCCGCCGACTACGACGGATGGATAGACCTCTTCGGATGGGGAGCAAGCGGATACAACGGACTGGAGCCATACATGACCTCAACCAACCCGGCCGAATACTGTATGCTCTCCAGCCTGGCGGGCACCGACTACGACTGGGTGAAAGTGGCGGCCGATAGCATGCACCAGACAGGCACGTGGAGATCGTTGACACAATGGGAATGGGAGTGGCTGCTCAACGACCGACCTAATTACGACGAACTGCGGGGCTTAGCCCAAATAGATAGCACCAAAGGTCTGCTGCTACTGCCCGACAACTGGGACATAGCTGCGCGACCGCTGAACAAAGAGATTGACAATCCATGCACCGTGCTAACCGGACGAGAATGGTTCGAATGGCAAAACCTGGGTGCCGTCTTCCTGCCTGCTGCCGGTCAGCGAGAGGGAACAGACGTGAACAAAGTGAACGAGGCAGGATACTACTGGAGCGCCTCTGACGACTTCGAAAAAGATGCGATGCTGATTGGGTTCTCCAAGACCATGGACGGGTTTTATGGTAAGTCGAAAACATTAGGCCTGTCTGTCCGCGCAACACGCATAGTGGAGAATGAGCCGACGGGCCTGAACGGCGAGCGGCGAGAGGCGAGAGGCGAGAGTAGAAAGATTCTCCGCAATGGGCAACTGCTGATTAAACGCGATGGGAAGACCTACAACGCGCAAGGCGTTGAGGTGAGGTGAAAGGACGAAAGGACGAGAGGACGAACGGCGAAAGCTCTAGCCTTTAGCCTCTAGCCTCTAGCCATTAAACATTACAATATCATGAAACTGCAATTCTTAGGCGCGGCGCGCGAAGTAACGGGAAGCAAACATCTGCTGACAACCGACAGCGGACATACCATTCTGCTCGATTGCGGTATGTACCAGGGCAAAGGACTCGAGACCGATGCCGACAACCGTGACCTGGGTTTCGACCCGGCTAAAATAGACTGCGTAGTGCTCAGCCATGCGCACATCGACCACTCGGGACTGATCCCCTACATCTACAAACTCGGTTTCCGCGGAGATATCTACTGTACGCCTGCCACGCGCGACCTCTGTGCGCTCATGTTGGCTGACACGGCTTTTATCCAGGAACAGGATGTGCGCCAGTACAACAAGAAAATGGACCGCCAACATCCCCACAAGGAGAAAGGCAAGAAATATACTATCGATCCCCTCTACGACCAGCACGACGTAGACCAAGTAATGCGCCATTTCGTCTGCTACGACTACGATCGGCGTTTCCGCCTCTTCGACGATGTGCTGCTCACCTTCACCAATTCCGGTCACATGCTCGGTTCTGCGATCTGTAGCCTTGAGGTCTATGAGACGGATTCCTCCTTCCCTTCAGGGGTGAAGAGCTCTGCTCGATCGGAGGTCCAGTGGACGTCCGTAGAACAAGAGGCTAAAAAGCGCTGGAAACGCATCGCCTACACGGGCGATATAGGTCGGCTGCAGAGCCATATATTGCCTAGTCCCATGCTCTTCCCGCAATGCGATTACCTCATCTGCGAATCTACTTACGGAGACCGCATACACGAGGAGAAAGAGGTGACCGAAGAAGAACTGCTTGGGGTAGTGGAGGATACCTGTATCTACCGCAAAGGCAAACTGCTGATACCTTCGTTCTCCGTAGGACGTACCCAGGAGATAGTCTATGTGCTCAACCAGCTCTTCAACGACGGACGACTCTCCGCACGCATACCTGTCTATGTCGATTCACCGCTTTCGACCAATGCTACGCAGATATTCCGTATGTACCCGCAGGCCCTTTCGGACGACGTGCGCGATACCTTGCGCTACGATGACGATCCGTTCGGCTTCAATAGTCTCCACTACATCACCGATGTGCGCGAATCCAAACGACTGAACACTGACCCGAATCCCGCTATCATCATCTCCGCCAGTGGCATGTTGGAGGCAGGACGAATCAAGCACCACGTAGCTAACCACATCTCTGACCCGCGTTGTACTATCCTCATCGTCGGCTATTGCGACCCGCACACGCTCGGCGCACGTATTCAGCAACCGGGACTGCAATGGATATCAATCTTCGGCATGGACCGCCGTATCAAGGCACAGATAACTAAGATTGAAGGCTTCTCCGGCCATGGCGACTATCAGGAAATGATTGACTACCTGACCCGTAGTCTGCAGGTGGATCAAGTGCGCCGCACGTTCATCGTGCACGGCGAGCAAGAAGCCGCAGAGACCTACATGGGCCACCTGCACGACGCCGGTTTCCGCAACGTAGAAGTACCGGAGAAAGGCGCTGTAGTCGTTTTGTAAATGGTTTAGTGCGCTTTCAGCGCGTTTAGTTAAACAGCGAAGCGACTAAACGTCCGAAGGACAATAAACAATAAAAAATAGATACGATGAAAACACGTTTTCTCTTCTTAGCCGCTATGTTGCTCGCTACCGCGAGTACATGGGCCACGACATTCTTCCCCTCGCGCACCGATTTTCGCGACGAGCAGATCTACTTCGTCATGACCACTCGTTTCTATGATGGCGATCCCAGTAACAACACCCAGTGTTGGGACAACCAGTCACGCAATGCGGGCGATCCGGCCTGGCGAGGCGATTTCAAGGGACTGATTGAGAAACTCGATTATATCAAGGCTCTTGGCTTCACGGCTATATGGATAACGCCTGTCGTAGAGAACGCTTCGGGTTACGACTACCACGGTTACCACGCAGCCGATTTCTCCAAAGTGGACCACCGCTACGAGTCGGAAGATGTGGATTTTCAGTCGCTTATCGACGCTGCGCATGCTCGGGGCATAAAGATAATTCTCGATATCGTACTCAACCACTGCGGCAATTTCGGCGAAGCTAACCTGTGCAAACTCTTCAACCGTGACTGGAACGCCGACCAATCGTCCATTAACGACTGTATGGTGCCTTATACCCAGTCGGAGGGAGGTAAGTTGCCAGACAACTATGTGTCAATGGCAGGTGCAGCCCAGTATTCCGCACGTCTCTCGCAGATGAAGAACACCACAGGCGTCAACTACGACACCCATAACTACTGGCACCACTATGGTAATTTCAACTGGGACGAACCTAACCGTTGGTTTGCTCAGATAGCAGGCGACTGCGTGGACCTGAACACCGAGAACCCTGCGGTATACAACTACCTGATCCAGTGCTACACTACGTTCATTCGCATGGGCGTGGACGGTTTCCGCATCGACACAGGAGGCCATATACCTCGTCTGACGTTCAACAAGGCTTTCATCCCTGCCTTCATCAGCGCAGGCCAGGAGTCGGCCTCCAAACGCGGCGGAACACCTTTCTATATGTTCGCGGAGGTATGCGCGCGCTATAGCGATATCCTCTATCGTGGCCAGGCTTGCCTCAGTCCGTTCTACTACACTTGGGCCGAGAGTCGTAGCTACAGTTGGGACACCAGTGCCGACAGTTGGAACAGCTTGGTAGAGATGGAGGGCTCCGGTTGCACCAGTCATCCTAACTGGGCCGCTTGTTGGCAACAGGGCACAGACGACGGAGGAGGACTGAGTACACAACCTACATCGCAGAATGCGCTGCTCAACGGTAACGACTACCATACGCCCGACTACTCGGATGCTTCCGGACTACATGTCATCGACTTCCCGGTTCACTGGAATTTCGCGAGCGCCAGTGGCGCATGGAACACCGCCAAACCGTCTAACGACCAGTACTACAACGATGCTACGTGGAATGTCGTTTATGTCGATTCGCACGACTACGCGCCCGACGAGGTGCAGCAGTACCGCTTCAACAAGGGTCAGGACGTCTGGGCAGAGAACCTCAGCCTAATGTACACCTATCGTGGTATACCGTGCGTCTACTACGGCTCGGAGGTCGAGTTCCAAAAAGGCAAAAAGATAGACGACGGAACCAACATCGCTCTGAAGGAATCCGGACGTGCTTATTTCGGCGGATATATCAAGGGAACGGTCCAGACCACCGATTTCGCGGAATACAACTCCGCTACGGGCAATATGGCTGTTACGCTTGGTCATCCGCTAGCCCGCCATATACAACGACTCAGCCAGATTCGTATGGCTGTGCCTGCCTTGCGCAAAGGTCAGTATTCACGCGAGGGTTGCTCAGGTTCGTTTGCCTTCAAGCGTCGTTACACCGATGCCACGACCGACAGTTATGCACTGGTCTGCATCTCCGGTAATGCTACGTTCACGGGTATCCTCAACGGTACCTATACCGACTGCGTGACAGGTGACGTCAAGACCGTCACCAACGGCTCGCTCAGCGTCTCTTGCAGCGGCAAGGGTAATCTGCGCGTCTATGTGCTCACGACCGACAAAACGGCTGCGCCGGGCAAGATAGGCGAGGACGGAAAGTATATCTACGCGACCTCTTCGGTCAACATACCTGACCCGGTATGGGACGGCACGGAGATGGAACTGACCGAAGACGAGGGGGGAGGCAGTGGTACTACGACTGATCCGATTGAGCCTTGTCTGACCGATGCCAACGAACATGCGGTCTTTTTCCAGCGCTCAAGCGATTTCGGCAAGGATGCCTACTGCTACATCTGGCATACAGGCACAGGCAGCACCGTACAAGTGTGCGGCGGTTGGCCGGGACAGAAAGCACAAGCGCTGGGCAACGACAAGTACAAATTTACGGTTCCCGTAACGGCAGGAGCTATCGATAGTTCGTGGAAAATCATCTGGAACGACGGTGGTGGCAACCAGACACCGGACCTCAACTATCGCGACCAATACCTCTACACAGGCGCTAACAAAGGTAGCATAACAGCTACTTCGCCCGTCACAGCTATCTGCGAACTATCGACCCTGGTCGGCCAACCGCAGAATACGCCACGCGCCACGAAGATCCTCCGCGACGGTCAGTTGCTCATCCTCCGCGACGGAAAAACCTATACGGCCACAGGCGTAGAAGTAGAGTAGGAACAGAGAAAATGCAAAAAAATGCAATAAAATTTGCACATGTCAAAAAAAAGCAGTACTTTTGCACCCGATTTGCGCAAAAAACGCTCTCTGAACGCTTGAAAATGCGCTTCGGGTAGTAGTTCAGCCCGGTTAGAATGCCTGCTTTGGGAGCAGGAGGTCGTGAGTTCGAATCTCGCCTACCCGACAGGGGAGCCACGCAGTGGTTCCCTTCTTTTTTACCCAGACACCAATGAAATACAAAGCGATTTTTTTGGACATAGACGATACTTTGCTCGACTACATACCCTGTTGTCGTGAGGCTTTCGACCAATCGGTCGAGGCGATCAAGGATGAGTGGTTAACGGATGAACGGCTAACGGAGGAACGAATGGACACGCTCTTCAACCTCTTCTTTGCCATCTCCGGACGACTCTTCTCTGAAGCCAAACACGGGTTGCATACCATAGCCGAAGTGATGGACCTCTATCCGCAAGAGTTTGTCGAGCAGGCCGGTTGGCCTATAGCGAGTGTCGATCCCTTCAAGCACGCTTTTCGTGAGGCCTGGGGCACTACCCATACCCTTGTGCCGGAAGCACTGGAGACGCTTCAAGCCTTGCAAAACAAGGGCTACCGCCTCTTTGCGGCAAGCAACAGTTTTGGTCATCTGCAGCGCAGTAGGCTGCAACATGCAGGACTTCTGCCTTTCTTCGAAGATACGTATATCTCGATGGATATCGGTTACGACAAGCCCGATGTGCGATTCTATCAGGAGGCGCTTCGCCGTTGTGGACTGCAGCCAAACGAAGTGCTCATGGTGGGCGATAGCATGACCACCGATATCATCGGTGCCCAAGCGGCAGGTATCAACACCTGTTTCTTCGACCGCCGAGGAGAGAACACCGGGTCGCATCTAGCTATCACACATCTGTCAGAATTGTTAGAATTTGTGTAAAAACACATAACATCTCTATGTTTTTGTCCTAATTATTTGCACAATTGATTATTTTTTAGTACCTTTGCAGCCGCAAAGGTTTTTTGTTTTTATGAAGCGGCTTTTCTTCTTGACAGTAGTAGCTCTGATGAGTATGGTCTCGGTGGCGGGTAAGAATGACCTGCTGTGGGATTATGCCATAGCTGCACCCAAGGAAAATCCCGATCGGGGCCTATACTTTGCCGGCCGCGTGGAGGATGCGCAGGGAGTGAAGAACGGACTGAAAGGCATCAAACTGAACAGCAGCGGTTGGTGTGCGTTCCAGAAGGCGTCCGTAGCAGGTGTGCTCAAGCTGACTTTTGGCCCGCGAAGTGGTATGAATCCCTCCTCGCTACAGGTATTCACATGGAGTGGGGAACAGCCGCAACCGGAGACCTTTGTGGCCTCTACGTGCCCTGTGACCGGTCTGCGCAGACAAGTCATTCCGTTGACTGCAGAACAGAACAACATATATATCATGCGCCTCCTGGAGGAAGAAACAGTGCTGCAACGCATTGAGTTTGTCGAAGGCGCGACAGATAAGCCCGAACCATGCAACGAACCGGAAGAAGTGGTCGAGGAGAACTGGGATAACCTGTCGGAGAATGCACTCTTTTTCCTCCATGCTCTGGAAGAGGCTAATCGCACAGGCAACACGACTATCTACTTGCCTAACGGCATCTACGACCTGGGCGAAAAGACACTTACGGCTATCACGGCCAACCATATAAGCATCATTGGTGAATCAATGGAAGACGTGATTATCCGCAATGCGCCTGATTATCGCCGTGAATCGATCAGCAAGACTGCTACGTTGCGCATCGCGCAAGGTGTGGAAGGAACGTATCTGCAGAACCTAACGCTACAAAATGCCCTGGATTACTATCGCAACGACAACGGCCGCGCGGTGGCGCTGTGGGACCAAGGAACCAAAACCATTTGCAAGCATGTACGACTGCTTAGTTATCAAGATACCTACTATAGCGACATGCCGGGTGCGATGAAGTATTTCGAGGATTGCGAGATACATGGTACGGTCGATTTTATCTGCGGCGATGGCACGGTATATTTCCAGAATACACTTCTCTTCTGCGAGCGTCGCCGAAAGGATGGCAGCGGAGCAGACAAGGTGACCGCCAGTGGTGCTACGCCGGAAGACCGAGGTTATGTGTTCGAGGGATGTACTATCCGCAGCGAATGCCCGTTGGTTAGTCTCGGGCGCAGTTGGAAATATACGCCTAAGTGCGTGTTCCTCAATACCACGTTGGACTACAGTGCGGGTGATTTCTCGCTGACAGGCAAAGGTATAGAACGTTGGACGCTGAAGGGAATGCGTACCTTGCCCGAGTGCTTCGGCGAATACCGGACGCGCGACACTAAGGGTAAAATAGTCTCGCCCAAGAAGAACGAGATTACGTTCGTCTACAAGGGCGAAACCAAAACCATGAATACTATCCTCAGCCGACATGAGGCTGCGCGCTACAGCAAGAAGACTATATTAGGCCCATGGGCCAAAGAGATACAGCAAATCATTTTAACCAATCAAAATTATAAACGATGAGAAAAACTTTCCTTTTCACGTTAGGTGCACTCCTGAGCATCAACGTCTGGGCGTACAACAACACAGCTGCTACCTTCAAGTGGACAGTAGGTAACGAATCAGAGGCCGCAAGCATTGTTTCCGATGCATCAGCCAGTGTGAAGCAAACCAAACTGACCGTAGGTACCGGTTTGACTGTAGGTACGCGTAGCAACCTGGCCGCCAACAATGGTGTGACAATGGTTACGTTCAACCCCTCGTCCAACAAACTAGGTGTTAAGGCGGAATCTATGGTGGAGTATAGCATCACGATGAAGAAAGGAGTTACGTTCACGCTGACAGGTATCAGTTACGATGCGCTCAAGCAAGGTACGGATGGGGCTTCCTACCACTGGAGTTATGCTGTGGATGGAGTAGAAGCTACTCCTGTAGAGGTTACCCAGGATGAGCTGAGACGTGATAACAATACCGAGAGTACTACTCCTCCGTTGAGTCATAGCGAGACCATTACTGCCGCTGCAGGTCAAACCGTTTGTGTACGTTTCTACGTATCCGGTTTCAATGCAGGTAAACTGTTCTGCCTGAGCAACCTCATCATCAGCGGTGTGGTCAATGGCGAAGAGGAAGTACGTTCGTTCACCGATTTCAAGATAGAATTCCGTACTAACCCGTACCAGGTTATTCTGCCTACTTCGGGCGAACTGCCGACAGGTGTAGAAGTATCGGGCACTTCGTTCAACGGTAATCAACACGGCGTACAAGGTGGTACGATTACGGTGCCTGTAGACGGTCCGGTTAAGTTCACGTTGGGTGCATGCCAGTATAGCAAAACAACGATAGCTGTCAAGAAAGATGGGACGCTCTACGCAACGGTTGATAACGCAGGCGCTTGTGGCGAAACAACAGGCAATTTTGAACAGAACATCACTTGGACCTACAATGTGGAAGAGGCTGCTACGCTGACTTTCGAACTGGGTAGCCAGACCTACTTGCCGTATTTCTTTGCCGAAGCATGCGATTTTGTGCCGCAAGTAGAAGTACGTTATTTTGATACGGACGGCACTACCTTGGTGGGAACCGAAATCGTGGATGGCGGTTCTGTGCTGGCCTACAAATACGGTGCTGCAGATGTCACGGTGGCTAGTGGCAAGGCTTTCCGCGGTTGGTTCAATGGCGCAGGCCTGACAGCTACCAAAGTGGCGGCAGGTACTTCGCTCGTCGAGGATATCAGTCTCTATGCTAAAGCAACTGACATTGAGGTGGCTGCCTTGGGTAAGATCTTCGACTACGATTTCCGCCCGGCTTATTTCTATCCGGAAGATCATGACATTCTTACCTTCACCGGTGCCAGCTACAATGGTGCACAACACGGTTGGATGTTCGGTAGTGGCAAGACGATGAGTGTAGAAGTGGCAGGCAATGCATTGCTGATAGTAGGTGTCTGCACCTATTCCAACACAAGTACAACGGACGTGAAGGATGCAGGTGGTAATACGGTAGGCCAACTGGATGTAACGAAGAACGAGACCGCCGACGGTGCACTCCAGACAATCCAGTACGAGGGTCCGGCTACCACGCTGACTTTCCATTTCACCTCCACCAACTATATCCATACCCTGAAGGTGTACAACATAGCTCAGTTGCCACAGAAGGATGCGGCCGGTTACTACGAGATAGCTCCGGGCGATGCAGCAGGTCTGATTTTGGCTCTGGAATCGATGAGCGCAGGCGATAAGATCTTCTTGCCGAACGGCACCTACGATCTAGGTGAGACTGTATTGACGCAAGTAAGCAAGAACGATGTATCTATCATCGGACAATCAATGGAGGGCGTTATTATCCGCAATGCTCCGGATATCTACAAGGAGGGTATCGGTACTACCGCTACACTCTATATCACGGCCAACAATACTTATCTGCAAGACCTGACGCTACAGAATGATTTGGATTATTTCCAGGCCTTGGCTAAAGTAAACAATGGTCGTGGTGTAGCGCTCTGGGACAAGGGAACTAACACGATTTGCAAGAATGTTCGTCTGCTCTCTAACCAAGATACTTACTATAGCAACAAAGTGGGCGCGGTGAAGTATTTCGAGGATTGCGAGATACATGGCACGGTGGATTTCATCTGCGGTGACGGTAGCGTATATTTCAAGAACAACGAGTTGGTTTGCGAGCAACGTAATTCCGGTGGCGGTGGTGCAGATGCTATCACGGCCAGCAATGCAGATGCATCGGACAAGGGTTACGTCTTCGAGTCCTGCAGCGTTCGTTATGCAGCGGGAATTGAGGGCGCCAAGCCTGTTGTCAGCTTCGGCCGTAGCTGGAACAACGCTCCTAAATGTATTTTCCTGAATACTGTATTGGACGATGTGAACGGCGAACTGAATATGACGAAAACGGCTAGCCAACAGAAAGATAAAATCGAGCGTTGGACACTTGGCGCTATGAACGCACTGCCTGAGAAATTCGGTGAGTACAACACTACCGGAAGTCCGGCTATGCCATCCAGCAACAACGTGACCTTCGTATTGGGTAGCAACGAGAAGACGATGGAGACTATCCTCTCGGCTTCGGAGGCCGCTACATACACCATGGCTTATACCTTAGGCGATTGGGCAACTACTGCTGCCAGCGATGCTACGCAGGTGAGCCTGAACTACAAGAATGGCCAATGGTTGGCAACAGACGCAACCGTATTCTTGGTAGAGAATGGCAGCGCAACGTCTATCGTAACCGCTCTGCCTGCTTGGCAAGAAGGTATCGTAGTTCGTGCAGCTAACGGTCGTGGCGGTTTTGGTGCACCTGCTACCGAAGAAGGCACAACAGCTATCGACAACGTACGTAGCGACAACCAACCGCAGAAAGTGATTCGCAATGGTCAGTTGTTCATCCTCCGCGATGGCAAGACCTACAATGCACTGGGACAACAGTATTAATACGAACTAAGTTAATACCACAAGACACGTAGTAAGTACGTATATGGAGATGAGTGTTTGATATGTGGTTAAACGATTTATTATTTGGAACGGGCATTGCGCACTCGTTGTTTGTGCTGTCGTTAGCTATTGCAGTCGGCATCCTGTTGGGAGCAACGCTTAAGATTAAAGGAATTACACTGGGCATAACGTGGATCCTGTTCTGCGCTATTGCCTGTAGCCATTTTGGAATGACATTGGACCCATTGGTCGAGTCGTTTGCTAAGGACCTGGGACTTATCCTCTTCGTCTATTCCATTGGTTTACAGGTAGGACCTTCGTTCTTCTCTTCCTTCGGCAAGGGTGGGGTGAAACTTAATGCCTTGGCCGCGGCTATCGTCCTATTAGGCTGTTTCACTGCTTGGCTGATTCATTTCGTCAGCGGAGAAGACATGGCCACTATGACAGGCGTTTTGTTCGGTGCGGTAACTAATACTCCCGGATTAGGTGCTGCGCAGCAGACTTTCCAGGACCTGACAGGCGAGACAAATCCGGTTATCGCCAGTGGTTATGCGATGGCCTATCCATTGGGCGTAGTAGGCATCATAGTCTCTATCTTGCTGCTACGTTGGTTCTTCCGTGTAAAACTGGACAAGGAGGAAGAGCAAGTGGTACGTGAGAAAGGCGAAGAGCAACAGATAGCACGTCTAGACTTGAGATTAACTAATCCGCAAGTAGAAGGTATACGTGTGCGTGATGTGAAACTGTTGACACACGTCAACGTGGTAGTCAGTCGTTGTATTGATGCCGAAGGTAACGAGAGTATGCCCGATGCCGATACTGTGCTGCATGTGGGCGACAGAGTGCGCTTTGTGGGCGACCAGGTGAACGAGAAAACCCTGTTGCTGCTTGGTGAACGCACCGATGTGGCTTGGGAAGAGAAAGAGAAGGATATCCACCTAGTGAATCAGCATATTGTGGTCACCAAACCGAAGATCAATGGTAAGTTGATACGCGAACTAAAAGTACGCGAAGCCTACCAGATCACTATCACTCGTGTTCGCCGCGCAGGAATCGAACTGCTGGCTACTTCGGATCTCCGCTTGCAACTGGGCGACCGCTTGACCGTTGTGGGAGAGAAAGAGTCGGTAGAGAAAGTGGCTAAAGTATTCGGTAATTCGGCTAAGAAACTTGATGCGCCTAATCTGGCTACGCTGTTCTTCGGCTTATTGCTCGGAGTGGCATTTGGCACCTTACCTATTATGTTACCCGGTTTGTCGCAACCGTTCAAACTGGGACTGGCAGGTGGTTCGCTCATCATAGCTATCATCATTGGTGCATTCGGAACACGATTCCATCTGGTGACATATACCACTACTTCTGCCAACCTGATGATTCGCGAGATAGGTATATCGCTCTTTCTCGCAGCCGTTGGCTTTGGCGCGGGTAAGACCTTTATCCCGACTTTGTTAGACGGCGGATACGTATGGATTGGCTATGGCGTTATCATCACCATGGTGCCTCTTCTGCTGATAGGAATCATTGCCCGCAAGTGGCTCAAACTGGACTATTTCACGCTAATGGGCCTTCTGGCTGGTTCAACCACCGATCCACCTGCATTGTCCTATGCCACTACACTTTCGTCACGCAATGACAGGGCGGCTGTGGCTTATTCCACGGTCTATCCTATGACGATGTTTCTGAGGGTATTGTCCGGACAACTGATGATTTTGTTATTCCTGTGAGAATCAATAGAGACATATTACGCTTGGCGCTACCCAGTATCTTAGCCAATATTACCATTCCTCTCGTAGGATTGGTCGATACGGCTATCGTGGGGCACATCAGCGATGCGGCCGCTATAGGTGGCATAGCTATTGGTACGATGTTGTTCGACTTGCTCTACTGGAACTTCGGTTTTCTGCGAGTGGGAACATCGGGGCTAACGGCTCAGGCCTATGGCGCTCAACGACAAGACGAGTGCACACGTATTCTGCGCAGAAGTGTCTCTATTGCTCTGATGGCTGCTATCGCGATATGGGCTATCCAGTGGCTGTTTGTGACCGCTGTATTGGCTGTAGTACCGTGTTCAGTGGCTGCAGCTAATGTGGCCAGACGTTATTTCTTTATCCGCATATGGGCCGCGCCCGCTACACTTTGTCTCATGGCATTCAAGGGATGGTTCATAGGCATGCAAGACACGCGAAGTCCGATGGCGGTAGATATACTGGTCAATGCAGTAAATATGTTAGCTAGTTATCTGCTGGCAGTACCTGGTGAACTGGGAGTAGAAGGAGTAGCGTGGGGTACACTTATCGCGCAATATACGGGCCTCATCCTGACTTTTGTCATCTTGGTAGCTCGCTATCGGTTTGTGTTCGGAAGAATGGAGTGGTGGAGTGGCGATTGGCGAAGAATCATCAAACTCAATACCAATCTCTTTATCCGCTCACTCTGCTTCATGGTGGTCTATGTCGGTTTCACTTCGCTGGCCGGACGTTATGGAGATAATCTGTTGGCTGTCAGCAGCATACTGATGAAACTCTTTATGTTCTTCTCCTATTTTGTAGATGGTTTTGCCTATGCAGGAGAAGCATTGGTCGGGCGGTTCATCGGCGAGCAATCGGTCGATTCACGACTATCAGCTCTCATCTCGCGGCTGTTCATCTGGTCATTGGGCGTGGGACTGCTCTTTACGCTCATTTATGCCGTATGGGGAATGCCTGTTATCTCTCTGCTGACCAACGATACGGAAGTGCTCTCAGCTACGCATCCATACTTAGGTTGGCTCATCGCTATGCCGATTATCTCCACCTTGGCATTTATGTGGGATGGTATCTATGTCGGCGCCACAGCAGGTGTGCCTATACGCAATTCGATGATTTGGGCAGCACTGGCTTTTGTCGTTGCCTATCTGGTTACCTTCCAATGGTGCGGACTACACGCGCTCTACGTGGCTTATTTTGCCCATCTGATAGCGCGCGTGGCTTACCTCACGGCCCAGTATCCACAACTCAAACAATCCATCCTAATTGTCGATGATTAAGAAACTCGAAAATAGACCCTGGAAGGTGCTCAATAGCGAGAATATCTTGCGCTTAGGCCAATGGCTCTCTGTTCGTCAGGAGTGTGTCCAGTTGCCCAATGGTGCGCAGATACCTACGTGGTATATCCTGGAGTTCCCCAACTGGGTCAACGTGATAGCTATCACAAAGGATGGTCTTATGGTGATGGAGGACCAATACCGTCATGGTCTGGGAGAAACGCACTACGAACTGGTGGCAGGCGTGGTGGACGAAGGAGAGACACCCTTACAGGCTGCACAACGTGAACTGAGCGAAGAGACTGGTTATGAGGGAGGAGAGTGGCAACTCTATATGACTCTTTCGCCAAATCCGACCAACCATAATAACCACTGCTATACCTTCCTGGCTACAGGCGTAGAGCATCGTCGTGAACAGCATCAGGAGCGCACGGAAGATATTCAGGTAGATATCATGACTCAGCAAGAGGTGCTACAACTGTTGCGCGAAGGAGAAATCGTACAAGCGCTCCATGCAGCACCATTGTGGAAATATTTTGCAGAAAAACAATAATACTATATGAAACGTTCATTTATTATCATCTTTGCAGGACTTCTAGGACTCGTTTTGACAGCTTGTCAAGACGCGGTGCAGCAAGTGGCAGGCACCTATTCCTACAAGATTAGCGGACGAGCTACGGTAGATGGCGATGAAGTCAAGTTGTCCGACGAGGTAGGGGCCATGGAACTGGTTCGTATCGATTCTACTACTGCGCTTGTTACCTTCAATGCGCTCAGTGGACCCGCTTACACGACTCAGGCAGAGATTCATGCTGATCAAATTACGCTCAACACCTACGAACGTGATATCACGGTTAATTTGACCGATTATCATCTCTCGGCGTCTGGTTCGGGAACGATCTACGACCAAACTATCCTAATCACGCTTCAGTACAAGGGAGATAAATTCTCCGCCGACCAACTTACTATGTTATGCAAAAAGAACTGATACTTATATTCTCTTTCGCTGCGTTGGTGGCTTGTACTTCGCCTGCTAAGCAGAAAGTGACTGATGTGCAGCCTATTTGCGTCAGCACGCTTGTCTTGGGCGAGTCACGTACGGCCGAACCATTTAACGCCAATCGTTATGTGGGCACGATCGAAGTAGCACATACTACGTCTGTCAGTATGCAGACACCCGGACGAGTGCTGAAGGTCTATTGTCGTGAGGGAGATCGAGTATGTCGCAACCAAATCCTTCTGCGCATCGATAACACGCAGGCACTCAATGCGTTACACTCAGCCGAGGCTACTCTTCGTCAGGCGCAAGATGGTTATGACAGAGTGAAGAAAGTGCATGCACAAGGGGCTGTGACTGACCAGCAGATGGTGGAGATAGAAAGCCGATTGGCACAAGCTAAATCGCTGCGCGATGCCGCTCAACGCCAGGTCAGCGAGTGCGAGCTGCGTGCGCCTGCCGATGGGGTGGTTAGTCAACTCGACATCGCAGAAGGACAGACTGTCGTGCCCGGAGTTCGACTGATGACACTGCTCGATCCTTCGGCTTATGTCGTTTCTTTCTCTGTGCCTGAGACGGAAATCAATACGGTCAGCATAGGCCAGGAAGGGGAAGTCGAATGTGTGGCGCTCGATTCTATTCTGCCATGCAAGATTACGGATTTAGGCCTGCAGGCTAATCCATTGGCACATACATATACGGTCAAAGCGGACATACGCGGAGGACGCGACTGTTTGCGCCATGGTATGGTAGGCAAAGTGCTCCTAACTCCTAATCCGCTAACCACTAACCCCTCACCCCTAATCATCCCTTCTCATTGCGTGCATCTTATGCAACGTGGCCCTGCCGTTTGGCGTGTGAAGAACGGTCATGCAGACCGTGTGCTGATTCAGGTCGCTGGCTACCGCGCGGATGGTGTATTGGTGTCCGATGGATTGCAGCCGGGCGACACGCTGATTACCGATGGCTATCAGAAATTGTATCAAGATGCTCCTATAACCACTAACCCCTAACCACTAACCCCAACTTTGGTCACTCGCAAACACATAGAAGCAGCCATGCGTCATCACGGAGTCGTGTTGACCTGTTTTGTGCTACTCATGGCCTTTGGTATCTGGTCGCTGCCGCAACTTAACAAAGATGAGTTCCCGCAATTCACCATTCGTCAAGGTATAGTGGCTGCTATCTATCCTGGGGCTAATGCTGAACAGGTGGAGCAACAGGTCACTATGCCTCTGGAGGACTATATCAATTCCTTCGAGGAGGTGGACAAGGAGCAGACATATAGCGTCACCGAAGATGGCATTGTTTATGTCTATGTAATGATTCGCGAGACAGTCGATGACAACGCAGGAGCATGGACGCGCATTCGTGCGGGCTTGCCTCTGCTGCAGAAAACATCTCTTCCGCCAGGAGTACTACAGATAGTCGTAGTCGATGATTTTGGCAATACTTCTTCTCTGCTTCTAGCTGTGGAGAGTCCCGAGCGTAGTCCGCGCGAATTGGAGCAATACGCCAAGCATATTTGCCGCCACTTGCGCACGATTCCGGAGATGGGCAAACTGCGTATCCTTGGCCAACAAAACGAGGAAATAGCGGTTACTATCGATGCTGAGCAACTGTCTGCCTATGGCATTAGCGAACAGCTGATTCAGACGCAATTGGCACTCCAGGGACTGCGTACTATTGGCGGCAGTGGAGCAGGGCAGAATAGTTTCCAGGTGGTCATCCCTTATCAGTCTGAATACGAACTGCAGGAACAGATCATCTGGGCTGACCCGGTAACGGGTTCTGTGGTTCGTCTGAAAGATATAGCTACTATCGAACGGCGCTATCAGCCTGCCGACAAATATGTTGAGTTCAATGGTGCTTCATGCCTGATTATCAACATGGAGATGGTTCCGGGCAACAATATCGTTGCTTTTGGCCAGCGAGTGGATGAGGTATTGGCAGAAGCCGCAGAACAACTGCCACCGGATATTCGTTTCCATCGTATCACGGATCAACCTAAGGTGGTTAACGATTCTGTTGTCTCGTTCCTACGCGACATCGTTATCTCTATCTTGGTGGTCATCGCTGTGATGCTGCTCCTCTTCCCATTGCGCACGGCTTTGGTGGCTTCCACCGGTGTACCTGTTTGCACAGCCATTTGCATTGGACTGATGTATATCACTGGTATTGAACTGAATACGGTTACCCTGGCGGCACTCATTTTTGTACTAGGAATGATTGTAGATGACTCGGTTATCGTCATCGATGGCTATACCAATCAACTCGAGAAGAACCACTCGCGGTGGTATTCCGCAGTAGTTAGCACGAGTCTGCTATTTGTGCCTATGTCGTTAGCCACGTGCGCCATCAGTGGTATGTTCTTCCCGATGACTCACATCATCACCGGGCCTCTTGGTGAATTTGTGCAACTCTTCCCATGGGCAGTTCTGTTCGCACTTGGTGCTAGTATTTTCTATGCTTCGTGGGTTACGCCTTACCTCTCTTTCCGATTTATCAAGCAGCGTAAAGCCAACGAGTGGACTGCCTTCGAACGTGCGCAAAACCGATTCTTTGTGGTGCTGCAAAACGGCTACAAACATCTGTTGACTGTATGCTTCAATCATCCGGTTATCATCTACTGCTTGTTGGCAGCAGCGCTGCTGACGGGTGGTTTCCTGTTGACTCGTCTCAACTTGCAATTGCTCCCTAAGGCCGATCGCGAGTGTCTGGCGGTGGAGATCTATCTGCGGGATGGTTGTTCGGTTGAGCAGAGTGCGCTAGTGGCTGATTCGCTGGCACGTGTGCTGCGAGCGGACGAACGAATAACGAGTGTCACTTCTTTCCTCGGCCAGGCTAGTCCGCGTTTCCACGCTACTTACACGCCACAGATGGCGCATCCTAATTATGCGCAATTGATTGTCAATACTGTTTCCTGCAAGGCAACCAAGCAGATTCTCAAGGAGTATAGTCCGCAATACGAGAACTATTTCACCAACGCCTATATCCGCTTCAAGCAGATGGATTATCAGGTGGTGAAAAATCCGCTTGAGGTACGTATCCAGGGCGAAGACTTGGACCTGATGGCTATCTATGCGGATAGTGTGCGCCGATTCATGGCAGCGCAACCGGAAATGCAGTGGGTACACTCTGATTACGACAATATAGCTTCGTCCACACGTATTGTGCTCCGTCCGGACGAGGCGACGCGTCTGGGTATCACAGAGACGATGCTCTCGCTCTACCTGCGTGAGGCTACCAAGGGTGCCACGCTAACCACACTCTACGAAGGCAGTTATGCTGTGCCGGTTGTGCTCTACACTGCGGGAGCGCAAGAGATGTCTGTCTCGCAACTTGAGGCATTGCTCGTACCTACGGCTATTGCCGGCCTGTGGGTACCTTTGCGCCAAGTGGCTACACTCGAGCCCGAATGGCATCATTCCTCGCTGGAGAGACGCAATGCTGTGCGTACTATCACCGTAGGTGCGGACTTGCGAGGCACTACCAGCCAAGTGGATGCCGAGCGTAAGGTCAAACAGTGGGTCAAAGCTAATATGAACGAATTGCCGGAGGGCGTGACCCTTTCTTACGGTGGCTTGTCTGCTATCAACGGAAAGATTGTTCCGCAGATTCTCTGGAGTGTCGTGGCAGCATTAGCAGTTATGCTGGCGCTGCTCATCTACCATTTTGGTAAGGTGGGACTGGCTATGTTGGCCCTTTCGTCGTCTCTCCTCTGCCTCTTTGGCGCATCGTTGGGACTATGGCTCTTCGGTCTAGATATATCTATCACGGCGGTCCTCGGTATCGTCAGTCTGATAGGAATCATCGTCCGAAATGCTATTATGATGTATGAGTATGCCGAAGACTCGCGCAAATATCTGCAACTCTCCTATCGAGATGCGGCCTTCCGAGCGGGATTACGGCGTATGCGACCTGTTTTCCTGACCAGTGCTACTACTGCTTTAGGCGTTTTGCCGATGATTATTGCGCACACTGCTCTTTGGATGCCAATGGGAGTAGTCATCTGTTTCGGTACTATCTTCACCTTACCGCTCACGGTGACCATTTTGCCTGTCGTTTATTGGAAAGTTTACCAACATCACGATTCTAAATGATTAAGCGCCTATACATATTGCTCCTCTCCGTCTTCCTCTGCTGCCAGGCATCGGTGGCTGCTACGCTTACCATCGATTCTTGTCTCTCTTTGGCGAAGCAGAACAACCCCTCTTTGCGCAAAGCGCAACTGGATATTCTACGGGCACAGGAGGTGAAAGCACAAGCACTGACCAAATATTTCCCGCAAGTCCAGGGTATGGCGTTCGGCTATCATGCTCTGCAACCTATTGTAGATGTGGGAATTGACGATATTGGCAATGCGTCCGTGCGCGACCTGCTGACTACGCTCTATGGCAATTATGGCGCAGCACTTGGACTCGACAATTCTATCAATCTTTTCCAGTATGGCTATTCGGCGGGAGTTACGGCTATTCAGCCTGTCTTCATGGGAGGAAAGATTGTAGCGGGCAATCAGTTGGCCAAAGTGGGCGTAGAGGCGGCTAAACTGCAGGCGGAGATAGGAGAACGCGATATACTCGAACAAGTGGAGCAAACCTACTGGTTGGTATATGGTCTCCAACAGAAACAGCAACTCATCGACGAGGCTCTGACGCTTCTCGACACCTTGGCGCTGACTGTCTCTGCGGCCGTAGATGCGGGATTGGCTTTGCCGTCCGATTCCATGCAAGTGGCCCTACGACGCGATGAAGTCCTCAGTCGTCAGTTGCAACTCACTAGCGGACTTTCGCTGGCCCGTCAGGCTCTGGCTTTATCCTTAGGATTGCCGCCTTCTGATACGATTGTGGCCGTTGATACGCAGACCGACGAGGACCCGTTCTCCATTGTTTCTGAATCCTCTTCTGTCTCGCCTGAAGCGCAACTACTGGCCCTGCAAGTGCGTGCTAATCAGCTCCAACGTCGTATGATGCTCGCCGATGCATTACCGCAACTGGCTGTGGGCGCTAACTACTCCTATAGTCGTTTCCAGACCAATATCCTGCGCGATGAACTGGGCAGTCCTACGGGCAATGGTGCTGTTTTTGTCACAATGCGTGTGCCGCTTACCGCTTGGTGGGAAACCGCTCATAAACTCAAGGAACAGGATTACGCCATCCAACAGGCACAACTCGATGCCGATTATCTGGGCGCGCAATTAGATTTGCGTACGCAGCAAGCAGCAGACCAACTCGTGCAAGCACAATCGTTGATTATTCTTCAGCAGTCGGTTCTGACACACGCCGAAGAAGCTTATCGCCTGCTGCGCGTACAATACGAAGCGGGTATGGCTACTATCAGCGACCTGCTTCGCCAGCAAGTCCAACTCACTCAAGCTCAATCCGATCTCACGGATGCACGTCTCGCTTATCGCCTCGCCCTACGTCGCTACAACGACCTAAAGTAAACCTGATCTTACCGTGGTAGTATCGTGGTTAAGTCGTAACTTTACCGAGACATTACCGAGACATTACCGAGCGCACTATTAAAAAAATCTTCGATTTTCTTGCATATGTCAAAAAAAAGCAGTACCTTTGCAGTCGCAAAGGTTTTTTGTTTTTAGAACCTTACCTAACGAGCAAAAATATATCGATTTTATTATATGAGTAAAAAAGAAGTTCAATTCTCGCTTGTCTACCGTGACATGTGGCAATCTAGCGGAAGATACGTGCCTCGTAAGGACCAGCTCGCACGCATTGCGCCTGTCATCATCGACATGGGATGTTTCGACCGGGTAGAAACCAATGGTGGAGCAAGCGAACAAGTTAATCTCCTCTACGGAGAAAACCCGAACCAGGCTGTCCGTACATTTACAAAACCCTTCAACGAAGTAGGTATCAAGACCCACATGCTCGACCGTGGACTCAATGCCCTGCGCATGAATCCGGTTCCGGCAGACGTACGCCAGTTGATGTACAAAGTGAAGCACGCACAGGGCGTTGATATCACGCGTATTTTCTGTGGACTCAATGACCCGCGTAATATTATTCCGTCTATCAAGTGGGCTAAACAGGCAGGCATGACTGCTCAAGCCACGATGTGTATCACTTATTCTAAGGTACACACCGCTGAGTACTACATTAACCTCGCGGAACAACTCATCGAAGGTGGCGCACAGGAAATCTGCCTCAAAGATATGGCCGGTATCGGTCGTCCGCATATGCTCGGCGTTATCGTGGCTGCTATCAAGGAGAAACACCCCGATATCGTTATTCAGTACCACGGTCATTGTGGACCGGGTTTCTCTGTTGCTTCGATGCTCGAGGTAGCTAAAGCGGGTGGAGACGTGCTGGATGTTGCTATCGAACCGCTCAGTTGGGGCAAGGTGCATCCGGATGTGATCACCATCCAGGCTATGCTCCGCGATGCAGGATTCCTTGTTAAGGATATCAATATGAAAGCCTATATGCAGGCTCGCAACCTCACGCAGGAGTTCATCGATGACTTCTTGGGCTACTGGATTGACCCGAAGAATGCGCTCATGACTTCGTTGCTCGTGGGCTGTGGTCTGCCTGGTGGAATGATGGGATCGCTCATGGCCGACCTCAAAGGCATGCACGCGGCTATCAACGCCAACCTTAAGAAGAAAGGCGAACCTGAACTGAGCGAAGACGAACTGCTCGTACAACTCTTCGACGAAGTACAACGTATATGGCCGATGCTGGGCACACCGTGTCTCGTAACGCCGTTCTCGCAATACGTTAAGAATGCTGCGCTGATGAACCTCTTCTCGCGCTCTATGGGCGAGAAAGACTTCACACGTATGGACCCTGCTATGTGGGGTATGATTCTTGGCAAATCGGGCAAACTGCCTGGTACGCTTGCGCCGGAAATCATTGAATTGGCCAAGGAGAAAGGACTCGAGTTCTACACCGACGATCCTCAGGCTCTCTATCCGGACGAGTTGCCGCGCTTTATCAAAGAGATGAAGGAACTTGGCTGGGATCGCGGACAAGACGACGAAGAGCTCTTCGAGTTCGCTATGCACGAGAAGCAGTACCGCGAGTACAAGTCGGGCTTGGCTAAAGAGCAGTTCAACCAAGATCTTATCGAGCGTATGCGCAAGGCAGGTAAGCCTATACCCGAGCATCTGCTCCCGAAACCACAAGCTTCGGAAGACGAGATGGCTGCCATCGCTCTTGCCTTGCATTTGGCTGGCAAACCGAAAGAGGCTCCTGCTGCCACGCTGCCTATCATCCGTCAAACACCCTGGAAACGAATTAATCCAAATATGTTATGAAAAAGTATAATTTTAATGCCGGCCCGAGTATCCTGCCGCAAGAAGTAATCAAACAAACAGCAGAAGCCGTTATCGACTTTCAAGGTGAAGGACTTTCCGTTCTCGAGATCAGTCACCGCGCTAAGTATTTCCAACCTGTAATGGACGAGGCAGAAGCGTTGATGAAGGAACTTCTCAATGTGCCTGAGGGCTATCGTGTGCTTTTCCTCGGTGGTGGTGCTAGCCTGCAGTTCTGCATGGTGCCGTTCAATATGCTGGAGAAGAAAGCAGCTTATCTGAACACGGGCGTTTGGTCCAAGAAGGCGCTCAAAGAGGCCAAAGGATTTGGCGAAGCGGTCGAAGTGGCTGCAAGTACCAATTCTATTCCTACGGATTACGAAATCCCGCAAGATGCTGACTATTTCCACATCACGACCAACAATACTATTTTCGGAACAGAGATTAGCGATGCCAAGTTGGCAGAGATCTATCGCAAGAAAGGTAATGTGCCATTGGTAGCCGATATGAGCTCTGATATCCTGAGTCGTCCTATCGATGTTAGCCAGTATGATATCATCTACGGTGGTGCGCAGAAGAACCTGGCACCTGCAGGTGTAACATTCGTTATCATCAAGGAGTCGTGCCTGGGCCGCGTTAGCCGTTATATCCCGACGATGCTCAACTACCAGACGCACATCGAGGGTGGCTCTATGTTCAATACGCCTCCTGTGCTGCCTGTTTATACCGCATTGCTTACTCTCCGCTGGCTCAAGGCGAACGGTGGACTCAAATGGATCGAGGCACGCAACAAGGCCAAAGCAGAACTGCTGTACAACTGTCTGGACAACTCCAAACTGTTCACGCCGACTATTCTCAACAAGGAGGATCGCAGCCGCATGAATATCTGCTTTGTCTTCAAACCCGGTTACGAAGACCTGCAAGATGATTTCTTCAAGTTCGCTACCGAGCGTGGAATGGTAGGTATTAAGGGCCATCGTCTGGTAGGCGGTTTCCGTGCTTCCTGCTACAATGCAATGGATCTAGAGGGTGTTCAGGCACTTGTCGATTGCATCCACGAATACGAGAAATTGCACTAAAATGGGCTATTTCACTTTTCATCATCCAGAACCAACCAAAAAGAAGACGACGCAAGCCGTGTTCTACACAACACTTGTAAACAAAATGAAAGTATTAGTTGCAACCGAAAAACCCTTTGCGAAGGTAGCCGTTGATGGTATTCGCGAGGTCATCGAAGGCGCTGGTTACGAACTCGCCCTTCTGGAAAAATATACCGAAAAGCAGCAGCTCCTAGACGCTGTAGCCGATGCAGACGCGCTGATTATCCGTTCTGATATCGTCGATCAGGCTGTGCTGGACGCTGCTAAGCAACTCAAGATTGTTGTTCGCGCCGGAGCAGGTTATGACAATATTGACTTGGCTGCCGCCACTTCCCACAAGGTAGTAGCTATGAATACGCCTGGCCAGAACAGCAATGCTGTGGCAGAACTGGCGCTGGGCCTCATGGTCTTTGCTGTCCGCAATTTCTACAATGGAACGAGCGGCACCGAGCTTAAAGGCAAGAAACTGGGTATTCACGCTTTCGGCAATGTGGGACGCAACGTGGCACGTATTGCCCAGGGCTTTGGCATGGAGGTATATGCCTACGACGCTTATTGTCCGGATGAGGCGATGCTGGCGGCTGATGTCAAACCGCTGCATAGCGCAGAAGAACTCTACAAGACTTGCGATATAGTCAGTCTGCATATTCCTGCTACCGATGAGACTAAGAACAGTATCAACCGCGCACTCGTTGGCCTGATGCCAAAGGGTGGAATACTGGTCAATACGGCTCGTAAGGAGGTTATCAACGAGGACGAACTGATCCAACTCATGCAGGAGCGCGCAGATCTCAAGTACGTGACCGATATCATGCCTGTGTCAGACAGCAAGTTCAAGACGCTCTTCGAGGGACGCTATTTCGCTACGCCTAAGAAGATGGGCGCCCAAACTGCAGAAGCCAATATCAACGCAGGTATTGCAGCTGCCAAGCAGATTGTGGACTTCCTCCAGAATGGTGTTACACGCTTCCAGGTAAACAAATGAGGAAGCGCCTATCCATAAAACTGATTCTTATCGCCCTCCTTTTAGGTGGGGTTGGAGTAGGCTGTCTTCACGCCTCGCAAATCGTTTGCGTAGGTGCGGCCACCCAAGTGGTGAACGGCAACGACACTTTGTTCTTTTTCAAGAATGAAGTCCATCTGCGTTCTACGGTCGGCGATGCCGATTGGTACACTACTTCCGGTGCGCTTATCGCTTCTGCTACGGACGAGATCTATCCGGACGAGGGTGGAGTCTATCTGCAGCAGAGTGGTGTTAATTCGTCACCTGTCTATGCGTTTGTCTATACCGAGCCAACCGATTTGTCGCTTTCGGTTACTCCCGATTGCGAACAAACGGTCCTGACGCTCACGGGCGATGCTAAGCCTTTCACCTACACGCGTCTCGACGGCACAACCGGCACTTATGCTCGCGCTTGTACTATCGATTACAATGCGTTGGCGTGGAATACCGAGGCGTGGGTGGACTCTGCGGCGCAGGTGGAAGCTACGCTGCGCACGGGCGATTATGTGTTGCCCGCTATATATGGTGCTACGCCTATCACGCTCTGCTACGATGCTGCTGTACGTACGGCCCTGAGCCTCGATTCTGCTTGTATCGACACTGTGCTGACCGAAGATCGCGTACGTGCGGTCAAGATGGAACTGACCTCGCTTGCTACTACGCGTGGCAAGGAGGGCGAACGCAGCAACGAGCGCAACCGCCCTGTCAGCCAAACGCTGGTAACCGGTTCCGAATATAGTGGCCCGCTGGAGGTGGCTTTCTATAGCAACCCGACGCCTGCCGCCCTGTTCTACACCTGGCGCATCTACCATAGCACCGACCTCATCGTTACCCGCCATGACAAGGATATCCGTTATGCTTTTTCCGAGCCTGGCGCTTACCGCGTCGTGTGTGCGGTCAACAACAGCTACTGCGCTTCCGATTCATCTGAGATGATTGTCAGCGTCTCCGAGTCATACCTGGCTGTGCCTAATGTGTTCACGCCTAATGGTGATGGCAAGAACGATGAGTTCCGCGTAGCTTACCGCTCGCTCAAGGAGTTCCACTGCTGGGTCTACAACCGTTGGGGCAAACTGGTCTATGAGTGGACCGATCCGGCCAAAGGCTGGGATGGTACCATCAATGGTCGTCCGGCTGCTGAAGGCGCGTATTTCTACGTCATCCGTGCGCTGGGAACCGATGCGGACAAGAATGCCAAATATATCGGCGCCAAGGCTGCGTACAAGAAGAAAAAACTGAATGCTGACGAAGCCGTTATTGGCGTTTACCAGATGAGTGGTGATATCAATCTCATACGAGGCAAACAATAATCAAATCAAATAACCAATGACCAAAATTAAATTTTTCATTATGGCACTTACTGCTGTTGCCATCACGGCTTGCTCTAAGCCCGAAGCCGCAGTGGAGGAAAATGCGAATCCTCTGCTGAATTACGCTAACTGGACTACGCCGCACGGCACTTATCCGTTCAACGAGATTCACGCGGCGGATTACATGCCTGCTTTTGAGGAGGCTTTCCGCCAAGGACGCGCTGATATCGATGCTATCGTGCGCAATCCCGAGGAACCTAGTTTTGAGAATACGATCGAGGCACTCGATCGTGCAGGCCATACACTCAGTATGGTAGCCGGCTGTTTCTACAATCTGACGCACTCTGAGACCAACGATTCGTTGCAGGCGCTGGAGGTAGAACTGTCGCCGCTGATGTCCGAGTACAGCACTTCTATCATCCTCAACGACAGCCTTTTCCAACGTATCAAGGCCGTTTACGACAAACGCGACCAACTGCGTCTCAAGGCTGACCAGCGCAAACTGCTGGAGGATACCTACGAGTCGTTTGCCAACAATGGCGCTAACCTCGATGAGGCGGGCAAGGAGAAATACCGCGAACTCACGGCACGTCTCTCAATGCTCACGCTTACCTATGGTCAGAACGTGCTCAAGGCTACCAATGCTTGGACCAAACTGATTACCGACGAGTCGCAACTGGCTGGTCTCAACGATGACACCAAGTCGATGCTCCGCGCCAATGCAGAGAAGAAGGGACAGAAGGGCTGGTTGCTCGATCTCAAACCGACCACTTATATCCCTGTCCTCAAGGACTGCGACAACCGCGCTCTGCGCCAGGAACTCTATATGGCTTACAACACACGTTGCATCGGTGGCGAGTTCGACAATACGCAGAATATCATCGATATCGCCAACACCCGTCTGGAGTTGGCGCAACTCTTTGGCAAAGAGGATTATGCGCAGAAATCGCTGCATAAGACCTGCGCCGAGACCGAGGAGACCGTGATGAATTTCCTCGACCAACTGCGCGATGCCTATATGCCTGCTGCTCGTGCTGAAGTGGCTGAACTCCAGGACTATGCTGCTTCGTTGGGACTTGAGGGAGAACTGCAACCGTGGGACTGGAGCTACTATAGCAAGAAACTCCAAGACGCTAAATATAGCATCTCCGACGATATCCTCCGCCCGTATTTCGAACTGGAATCGGTTAAGCAGGGTGTCTTTGGCCTGGCTAAGCGCCTCTACGGCCTCACCTTTGTCGAGAACAAGGATATTCAGGTCTATCATCCTGAGGTGTCTGCTTACGAGGTCTTCGACCGCCGTGGCAAATTCCTCGCGGTGTACTATAGCGATTTCCATCCGCGTGATGGTAAGCGTGGTGGAGCGTGGATGAACGATTTCCAGGCGCAGTACAAGGTGGGCCGCAAGGACCATCGTCCGCACATCGTCAATGTGATGAATTTCACTCGTCCGACAGAAACTAAGCCGGCTCTGCTGACCTACGACGAGGTCGAGACTTTCTTGCATGAGTTCGGCCATGGCTTGCACGGTATGCTCACGCGTTGCCGTTATGCTTCCCAGTCGGGAACAGCTGTGCCACGCGACTTTGTAGAGTTGCCAAGCCAGTTCAACGAGAATTTCCTGGGCGAGAAAGAGTTTCTCGATACGTTTGCTAAGCATTACGAGACCGGCGAACCGATGCCGGAAGAGTTGATCGAGAAGATCAAGGCCGCTAACAACTACCACGCTGCTTATGCCTGCGTACGCCAGCTGTCGTTTGGCTACCTCGACATGAAATGGCATACCCTCCACGAGCCGTTCGTAGTACCAGAGGGACAAGATGCTAAGGACGCCGTCCTGGCTTTCTGCAACGATGCGATGGAGCAAGTACGCGTGCTGCCTAATATCGAGGGAACCCAGATGGCAACGGCCTTCACCCATATTTTCTCGGGTGGTTACGCAGCAGGTTACTATAGTTACAAATGGTCCGAACTGCTCGATGCTGACGCCTTTGCTCAGTTCAAACAGGCGCAGGCTAAGCGCGGCTCTATCTTCGATAAGAAGGAGGCTGACCTCTTCCGCAAGAATATTCTCGAGCGCGGTGGAACCGAAGAGCCGATGGTGCTCTATCGTCGTTTCCGCGGTGGTGAACCTACTATCGATGCGTTGCTCGAGCGCGATGGTATTAAGAAATAAAGCACTTTTTTCGAAACAAATAATATTTCGAAACATACATTTTCGCCCATTTTTCTTCGTTTTGAGCGATAAATATGGTTAGAAATTGAAGATCCCGCACCTTCTGGCGCGGGATTTTTAGTTAGGTATCAGATTGGAATGTGTCTCTTAAAAAATGAAAACAGGCGTCATCCCGACGACTGTTTTTCTAAGGTATTAGTCTGTTTATTTAAGGTACAAAAAAGATTGGTCTTGTTGTTTTATGGATAAGAAAAAACGTCTCTTTCTTAAATCCGGTGCAAAAGTACTGCTTTTTTTTAATATGGACAAATATTTTTATATGTTCTACAACATATTTTGCAAAATAGACTTTACAAAATGCCTTTTTTTGTCATTTCCACTCCAATTCTATCACTTCCAGGTTGTCTATCTTGCTCCCGTCTATCGTTAGTCGCAGTAGGGTCTGGCACGGTTGCCAACCTTGTTTGCCGGCTGCACCGGGGTTGATCGTGAGAAATTTATATTGTGAATCGTATTGTACTTTCAGTATGTGGCTGTGACCGCAAACGAAGAGGTCGATGCGTTGGTTCGGATCATCCGCCTGCTCCAGCGCCTTGCGGAACATCTGTATCAGCCATGGGTTGTAATGGCCCGGATAACCACCTATATGCGTCATCAGCACATTGACATCCTCTACGCGAAAACGGTAGAACTCGCTCAGCGAATAGCGCACATCACCGCCATCCATGTTGCCGAATACGGCACGCGTAGGCTTGAATTCACGCAGACGGCGCAGTACCTCATCCGAACCGATATCTCCGGCATGCCAGATCTCATCTACGTCTTTGAAATGTTCCAGCACGCGTGCGTCCAACAGACCGTGCGTATCGCTCAGTACACCTATCCGCGTCATTTCTTCGTTATTTTGTCTATCGTTACTATCGCTCCCGTCACCGACACAACTGCTACGGCAGCAAATATGCTGATGTCACGCAGATCCAGCACACCGCGCGACAGGGCGGAGTAGTGGTCTTGCAGCAGTACCCAGTATAGGATAAAGCAAACTAGCGCACCGGCTATGTAGCATACTATCTGACTCCGGCTCAGCGTCGCGCACCATAGGCCTACGGCCATAAATGTACCGCTCAACAGAATCAGCCCGATAAACGAACCTAAGAACGCGCCGCTGTCCAGATTACCCATCGGTTCGGCCATGTATGCCACCACAAAATAGTGCACCAGACAAGGCAACAAACCTATCAGTATCAACGTCCACGCAGCGAAGTATTTGCCTAGCACAATGCGGCTCAGAGCCACCGGTTTGGTGCGAAGCAGGTCCCACATCCCCGTCTGCCGCTCTTCGGAGAAGAGACGCATCGTCAGGGCAGGGCAGAGCAGCATCATCAGCCACGGGCTCAATTGGAACAAGCCGTCCACCTGGGCATAACCCGAATCGATGATGTTCCACTGACCGGGTATCACCCACAGAAACAGACTGATAGCCAACAAGTACAGCCCGATCACGATATACGCAATCGGCGTCGAGAAATAATATGTCAGTTCCTTCCTATACACGCTAACCTCTAAACGGCTTTAGCCACTAAACGCGCCGCAGGCGCACTAAACCTTTAACCTTTCGCCTTTCGCCTTCAGCCCTTCTTCACCGGTGTCTTCGGGAAGAAGATCCAGAACAGTATGGCTACCACCAGCGCGTATGCGGCAAAACTGTACCACGACATTTTCCAACCTTCCCAAATCTGCATAAAGTCTGCTGTCTCAGGCAGGTGATAGACAAATTTGTTCACTACGGCTTGTGCCGACAGCGTACCTATAGTGGCACCTACGCCGTTGGTCATCACCATGAACAGACCCTGCGCACTCGAACGCATCGACGGGTCAGTCTCCTGATCCACATACAGCGCACCCGAGATGTTGAAGAAATCGAACGCAAACCCGTAAACGATGCAGCTCAGCACGAACAGCAGCACACCCGGCATACCCGGATTGCCGGCGCCGAAGAAGGCGAAACGGAATACCCAGGCGAACATAGCCATCAGCATCACGTTCTTGATGCCGAAGCGTTTCAGGAAGAACGGAATAGCCAATATACACAGTGCCTCGCAGATCTGGCTGATCGAAATCAATATACCCGAGTGCTGTACTGCAAAGGTCTCTGCAAACGCAGGATTAGCGCCAAAACTAGCCAGGAACGGATTAGCAAAACCGTTGGTAATCTGCAGACTAACGCCCAGGAACATACAGAAGATGAAGAACAGCGCCATTTTCTTTTGTTTGAATAGCGCAAAGGCTTTCAGTCCCAGTGCTTCTACCAGATCCACCTTGCCTTCCACTTTCTTGATCTCGCATTGCGGCAGCGTCAGCGAGTAGATAGCCAGCACGATGCTCAGCGCACCACTGATGACGAACTGCGCTGGCGTGTCCATGGCACCTACCAGGTCCACTATCCACATCGTTACGATAAATCCTACTGTACCGAATACACGGATCGGCGGAAAATCCTTGACGGTATCCATACCCGCTTTCACCAGCGCATTAAACGCAACCGAATTGGTCAGCGCGATAGTGGGCATGAAGAAGGCTACAGAGATTGTGTACAGCGTAAAGAGTGGAGCAAAAGCCACGTTGGCTCCGGCTGTGAAAGCATAGATACCGGCGCCGGCCATGAACAGACCTGCCAGGCCGTGACATAGACTCAGCACTTTCTGTGCCTGCATCCAGCGGTCTGCCACTATACCCATCAGCGCGGGCATAAACAGACTGACGATTCCTTGAATCGAGTAGAACCAACCGATGTTACTGCCAAATCCGTTGGCACCCAGATAACGACCCATCGAGGTCAAGTACGCACCCCATACCGCGAACTCCAGAAAGTTCATCACGATGAGGCGAAATTGTAATGCTCTGTTTTTCATAGAATATAAATCTTAAATCTTAAATTTGCAATCTTCAATTCTCCCCTCCTTCCAGGGAGGGGGCGGGGGTAGGCCCCTTTATCAAAATTCACTCGTAAAGTGGAATTTGATGTGCTTATAGTCCTGCTGCGCCATATTCAGCACATACGCGCTGTCGGCCATGAAGACATCGCGACCATCCTTGTCGTAGGCCATGTATTGCGCCTTACGTTTCTTGAAGGTGTCCAGTTCTGCTTCGCCTTCCGCGTCGTCCACTTCTATCCAGCAGGCTTTGTACATCTGTAGCGGTTCCCAGCGGCATTTGGCCTGATATTCATGCTCCAGACGATATTGTATCACTTCGAATTGCAGTTGACCTACGGTGCCTATTATCTTGCGCCCGTTCATCTGGCTGACAAACAGCTGCGCCACACCTTCGTCCATCAGTTGCGCCACACCTTTGTCCAGTTGTTTCTGCTTCATCGGGTCAGCGTTCTCTATATATTTGAACATCTCCGGCGAGAACGACGGCAGCCCGCGGAAATGCAGTTCTTCGCCACTCGTCAGCGTGTCGCCTATCTTGAAGTTGCCCGTGTCCGGCAGACCTACTATATCGCCTGCGTAGGCCTCGTCCACGGTCTCTTTTTTCTGTGCCATGAAGCAGGTTGGAGCAGCAAAACGCATCTGTTGCTCTTTGCGCACGTGTTTGTAGTAGGTATTACGCAGAAATTTACCGCTGCAGATCTTGAAGAACGCGATGCACGAACGGTGATTCGGGTCCATGTTGGCGTGTATCTTAAAGCAGAAAGCCGTAAATTTGTCTTCCATCGGATCCACCGTACGCTCTTCGGCCTGTACGGGACGCGGACTGGGGGCGATATCGACGAAGCACTCCAGCAGTTCTTTCACGCCAAAGGTGTTTAGCGCCGAACCGAAGAATACCGGAGCCAGTTCGCCCGCCAAGTATTCCTCTTTGTCGAAGGGGTTATAGACGCCTTCTATCATCTCCAGGTCTTCCTGCAGTTTCTCTGCATCCTTATCGCCCACTAGCGCCGCTATCTGCGGGTCGCTCACGTCGTCAAATCGGATCGACTCGGTCACGTGTGTCTTGTCCGGCTGATAGAGGTCCAGCGTCGATTTGTAGATGTTGTATACGCCTTTGAATCGCTGACCTTGGTTGATCGGCCATGAGAGCGGACGAACGTGTATACCCAGTTCGCGTTCCACTTCGTCCAGCAGGTCAAACGGATCTTTTCCCTCGCGGTCCATCTTGTTGATGAAGACCATCACGGGCGTCTTGCGCATGCGACACACCTCCATCAGTCTTCGTGTCTGTGTCTCCACGCCCTTAGCCGCATCTATCACGACTATTGCGCTGTCCACAGCCGTCAGCGTGCGAAAGGTGTCTTCCGCAAAATCCTGGTGACCCGGTGTATCGAGGATGTTGATGTGGTAGCCGTCGAAGTCGAATCCCATCACGGATGTCGCAACCGATATTCCACGCTGTTTCTCTATCTCCATCCAGTCGCTGGTCGCCGTCTTGCGTATCTTGTTGCTCTTCACGGCACCGGCTACGTGTATAGCACCGCCGTATAGCAGCAGTTTCTCGGTCAGCGTCGTCTTACCGGCATCCGGGTGCGAGATGATCGCGAACGTCCGACGTCTCAGTATCTCTTGTTGATCAGCGGAGGGTAGCATTAAATTTCTCCTCAAATTTGGCTTTCAGACGGGCCATGATATTCTCTATCTGCGTATCTTTCAGCGTATTCTCTGCGTCTTGCAGTATGAAGCTCAGCGCATAACTCTTCTTGCCTTCCTCCAGGTTCTTGCCCTCATAGACGTCAAACAGATAGACGTTCTTCAGCAGTTTCTTCTCGGTCTCAAAGGCCGTACGAGCCAGGTCGGCAAACTCTACGCTCTTGTCCACCAGCAGCGCAAAATCGCGTTTCACTTCGGGGAACTTAGGCAGGTCGCTTATCACGGCTTTGTACTGTTTGTTCTGTTTCAGCAGTTGTTTCCAGTCCAGATCGGCGAAGAATACTTCCTGATCTACATCCAGTTGCTTCAGTATGTTGCGTGCTACTATGCCCATCGTGGCCAGTACCTTGCCGTTCTGTGCTTTCACTACCAGTCCGTCAGCCAGCAGTTCGTTCTCTGCATGCTCCACGGTGGTCTTCTGCAGATCCACGCCCAGTCTTACCAGCACAGCGTTCACGTATGCACGTAGCTGATAGAAACTGCTCTTCTCCTCTTTCCTGATCCAGGTCTGTGCGGTCTTGTTGCCCGTCAACCATATACCCAAATGCGGCTCCTCGCTGTACGCCCGCAACGGATCACTAACTCCCTTATTCCCTAACTCACTAACTCCCTCATTCCCTAACTCATTAACTCTTTCGCCTTTCGCCTCTGGCCCTTTATAGTGATAACAATTCCCAAACTCATATAGTCTCAGGTCGCCGTTCTTACGGTTCGCATTACGTGCTATCGACTCCAGTCCGCCGAAGAGTAGGGTCTGACGCAGCACACCCAGGTCTTGGCTCAGCGGGTTCATTATCTTAACACATGTGTCCAGCGTCAATTCTTTCAGTGGCTCGTAGTAGGCCACTTTGGTCAGCGAGTTGTTCAGTATCTCGTTAAATCCCTGTGCGGTCAATTGCTCGGCTATACGGCGTTGCAGGGCCACAGGGTCGGGTTTCTGTCCAAAGGACAGACTGGTGTTCAGTTTCTCCGGAAACTCTACGTTGTCGTAACCGTAAATACGCAGTATATCTTCCACTACATCGCACTCACGCTGCACATCCACACGGTATCTCGGCACCTCCACTTTCCACTCTCGCCTTTCGCCTTTCGCCTCTCGCCTTTCGCCTTTCGCCTCTCGCCTTTCGCCTTTCGCCTCTCGCCCTTTCTCCACGATCTCAATCTCCAGAGCATTGAGAATCGTCTCTATCATCTCCTCGCCAATCTCTTTGCCTATCAGTCGGTTCACGCGATCGATATCTATCGTCACCGCCCATGGCGCGAACGGACTCTCGCCTTTCGCCTCTCGCCTTTCGCCTTTAACCGTGTCTGTGACATCCATCGCGATACTGCCTCCTGCCACTTCCTGCATCAGCAGCGCAGCACGTTTCAGCACATAGATGGTGTTGTTCGGGTCGCAACCACGCTCATAGCGGAACGAAGCATCGGTCTGCAGTTGGTGTCTGCGGCTGGTCTTACGGATGCGTACGGGGTCGAAATAGGCGCTCTCCAGAAATACATTCTTCGTCTCTGCGGTCACACCGCTGTCCAGTCCACCGAACACACCGGCTATACACATCGGTTCCTCGGCGTTGCAGATCATCAGGTCCGCGCCGTCCATCGTACGCTCTACGCCGTCCAGGGTAACAAATTTCTGTCCTGCTTTGGCGTTTTTCACTATCACTTGACGTCCCTTTATCTTGTCTGCGTCAAAGGCGTGCAGCGCCTGACCGCACTCGTGCAACACGAAGTTGGTTACATCTACTATGTTGTTTATCGGTCTCAGGCCGATGGTCGTCAGTGCTTTCTTCAGCCAGTCCGGACTCTCTTTCACTGTCACACCCTTGATGCTCACGCCCGAGTAACGCGGACAAGCCTCTGTATCTTCCACCCGCACACTAATCTCCAGCTCGTGATTATCTACCTTAAACGCCTCCACCGATGGCTTGGTTAAAACTATCGCCTCTCGCCCTTCGCCTTTCGCCTTTCTACTCGCGTAATACGCGTACAGATCCCTCGCCACGCCGTAGTGACTGGCGGCATCCGAACGGTTAGGAGTGATATCTACTTCTATCAGCGTGTCGTTCTCTATCTTGTAGTATTCCGCAGCGCTCATGCCCACAGGCGTGTCAGCAGGCAGCACGATGATACCTGCGTGGTCGGTGCCTACGCCTATCTCATCCTCTGCGCAGATCATGCCGAACGAATCCTCGCCGCGCAGTTTACCTTTCTTTATCGTGAAGCTCTCATCGCCGTCGTATAGCACGGTTCCTATGGTGGCTACTATCACTTTCTGTCCGGCAGCTACGTTAGGCGCACCGCATACTATCGGCAGTGTTTCTGTGCCTATGTTCACTTGCGTCAGGTGCAGGTGATCGCTGTTCGGGTGGGGAACGCAACTCATCACTTCGCCTACCACCAGACCTTTCAGTCCGCCGCGTATCGACTCCACTTCTTCTACGGTACCTACTTCCAGTCCGATGGAAGTCAGTATTTTTGCTACGGTCTGTGCATCATCCGGCACATTGATGTAGCGTTTCAGCCAATTGTAAGATATATTCATTGTTTTCTACTTATGTTCTTCTAATCGCGCATCATTTGTCCTTTACGCGAAATTTCCTGCAAAGATACTACAAATTTTTCACATACGCAAATATTTACAGATTTTTTAGCAAAGTAATTTGCTATAATTCTAAGGCCTATGGCTTATGCGGATAGATTCTGGGTCTGTCTCGCTACGCTCGTAGGCCTTAGAATTATATGGGCAACCGTAGGTTGGTAGTGAATCTGTATATATTTGTGCATGGACTGAACAGTGCGAACGTATTTTCGGAGGGAACCCGCCCCGTAGGGGAAGGGGCGTGCCGAAATTACGTAATAATTTTTGATATATACAAATATTTTTGTATCTTTGCACAAAAATTTGTGCCAACGATGCCCCAAACCAAGATCCTTTTCCTCTGTCACGGCAATATCTGCCGCTCGCCTATGGCGGAGTTCGTCATGCGTTATCTCGCCGAACAAGCGGGCATAGCCGACCGTTTCCTTATCGACTCGGCGGCCGTCTCTTCTGAGGAAATTGGCAACGATATCTACCCGCCGGCTAAGCGCAAACTGCGTGAGAAGGGTATTCCTTTCTCTGTCCATGCCGCACGTCGTGTCACGCCCGCCGATTATGCTTTCTACGATTATCTGGTCTGTGCCGATCGCTCCAATCTCCGTTGGCTCGAACGTATCGTCGGCCCGGATACTGACCACAAGGTCTCTCTTCTTATGTCCTGGCCAAAAATCACAAATCTCCAATCACAAATCACCAATACCCCCTTCCCTTCAGGGGAGGGTTGGGGAGAGGCCCCATCCATCCCCGACGTATTTGATCCCTGGTACTCCGGTGATTTCGAAACCGCCTACCGCGACATCTTCACCGCCTGCTCCGCCATGCTAAAATTGTTAGCCTAACAGCTAACATTTTTTTTTCTCCTTTCTATTTGCGTATGTGAAAATTTATTTGTACCTTTGCACCAAATTGGCGCAGAAAGGAAAATATGGACCAGGAAAAACAACTACCTCAGACAGGAAATCGTAGTCTTGAAATGTGCTGCCGTACAGTAACGACAGAATCATTCATCGCAGAAGCTAAGGAGATTTATGGTGACCGTTATGATTATAGCAAGGTCGAGTATAAAAACAGAGACCATAAAGTTACGATTACCTGCCCTATACATGGTGACTTCCTAATATTTGCACGAGAGCATCTGGATGGGAAAGGCTGTCCGAAATGCGAGAAAGGCGAAAAATTTCTTGTGAAATTACGCGAGAAATTTGGAGATAAGTTCGGCTTAGAACATTTCGTTTACGATAGTTCTACTCTGCCTGTTACGCTGGTCTGTCCGAAACATGGGGCTTTTTCTCGATTGCCTAATCAAATTCTAAATTCCTCCTTTGGCTGTCCAGAATGTGGGAAAGAGCCGGCACAGCAAGCACACGTTGCAGCAGAAACTAAAAAGGAAGAACAAAAACGTCTAAAGCAAGAAGCGGCAGATCAAGCAAAAGCCAAACTATTTACAGAGTTAGACGAACGGATTGATCGCATCAAACAAGAGATGCAACGATGGTTAAATACTCCAACTTCTGCCATGGCGAACAAACTTGGGGTTGGTGCTGCTTGGATATTATATCAGCGATTAGTTGATGCTCGTATTGATGATGTGCGGTATAATTCTAATCCACGCGAGGAATACAGAAAGAAATATCTCGTTGAGCAAAAAACTGCCGAGCTTTTTTCCAATTACGAAGAAGGAGACTTGCTGTATAGATTCCCGGGAGAAGCAGCTCATCAACTATTTATTAAGAGTCATGAAAATTGTGCCTTCTCAGCTTTCCCAACATTAGAACAAGCACTTAGCCATCGTAATTGTTTTATATCGTTTAAGGACGGAGACTTATATGTTCTCGAGAAATCCTATCAGCGACAAGCCATTCCGCAACCTAAGAAGCAAGATGTTGCTACGCTCCCCACCTCTTATGTTAGTATCGATTTTGAGACGCTATATTCACAACCTGTTTCTGCGTGTTCCGTTGGATTGGTGAAGTACGAAAATGGCAAACCCGTTGCTCATTACTATTCTCTCATCCGACCGCCTTTTGACTACGAAG
>JAEESF010000006.1:0-146757 GCA_016286205.1 Paludibacteraceae bacterium
AGCAGCCTACTTGTAAGTAAACTTCCCGTAGTCCGTTAGGACGTACCTTCACCTCCGCAGGAGGTAAATCACTTATAACACCGCCAGCAAAAACATTTTTGGTTAACCTTCTTCGGCGCCCATTCTCCACATCTAATAGTTAAAACAATAAAAACAATTTTACTTTTCTCTCCAATATGAACAAAGAACCTAGCGAGGACTGCTAGTGAAACGATAGTCCGAGCTAAGAGCGGAGGCCCCGAAGATTTTAATGACGCTTGGCGTCAGTCCGCGTCGGAGGGTGCCGAACGCGACAAACAGCGAAGCGACTAAACAGCCCGCAGGGCGTAAACGGCGCAGCGTAAACAAAAAAAGAGAGGCTTGCGGGCGCGTTCGGATCCCTCCGACGAAGAATAAATCGCAGATTTATTAAAGTCTACGGGTCCTCCGCTTTCCCAAAAAATTAAAAATTTTTCGGGGACCCGGGGTTAGGGGATTCGCTCAATAGTTGCTCGGCGCGGCGTAGCGCAACGTGGATATTCGGACAGATATTGTCCGGGTTCATCTGCTGCTCGATGCCACCTTTGTGCAACTGTTTGTGTACGTGATCCTTGACTCCGGAAAGGATGATAGTCATTCCTTCGCGGTGCGAACGCTGAATGAGCATACTGAGGTTGTGCATAGCCGTCGAATCGACGAAAGGTACCTTACGCATGCGGATGATTCGGATGGGATATTTCTCGCCCGAGACATGCGTCATGATATCATCAAAACGGTTGGCGATGCCAAAGAAATACGGTCCGTCAATCTCGTACACCTCGACTCCTTGCGGAATAGTGAGATGCTCCAGATTGAGCTGAATATCAGAGTCTTCGTTCGGGTCAATCTCGTTGTGGAAAGTGCGGATATGCGTCTCTTCGTTGGTTCGCATCAGGAAGAGAACGAGTGCGAGAAGAATACCGATTTCGATGGCTACGGTCAGATCGAAGATGACGGTGAGGAAGAAAGTGATGAGTAGCACCCACAAGTCGCGGTTGGGATGACGAATCAGTCCGTAGATAGTTTTCCATCCGGACATAGAATAACTGACCATAATCAGCACTGCCGCCAGACAGGCCATAGGAATCATTCCTACCAGTTGACCTAGGAAAAGGAGCACAAGCAGCAAAACGACAGCATGGATGATGCCTGCTACAGGCGTCCGCCCTCCGTTGTTGATATTGGTCATGGTTCGTGCTATAGCGCCCGTGGCGGGAATACCACCGAAGAAAGGCACCACGACGTTCGCCACACCTTGCGCGATGAGTTCGGTATTGGAATTATGCTTGTCTCCAATCACACCGTCCGCCACCATAGCCGAGAGCAGCGATTCGATGGCTCCGAGCATAGCAATGGTGAAGGCGGAAGGGAAGAGTTTCTGTATGAGTGTGAAGAACGTTTCGCCTTCGGCGAGCGTGAGCGAAGGGAGATGTGGCGCAGGAATGCCGTGCGGCAATTCGTAGAGATCGCTGATGGTTTGTAGCGAAGCCAATCCCCACGAGGCGGGAGCCCATGTCTTGAGTGCCCAAACAGCCAATGTGGCAAAGACTATCGCCGCCAATGAACCGGGAATACGCTTGGTCAGTCGCGGCATGAAAATACAAATCAGCAGCGAGAAAAGACCGATAGCGAAGGCCCACCAGTTGACCGAGAAATGGCGTGCGTAGAATATCCATTTGTCGATGAAATTGGCCGGCACATTGGTTAGTCCGAGACCGAAGAAATCGTTCATCTGCGTCGAGAAAATCGTGACTGCGATGCCGGCCGTGAAGCCAACGATGACGGGGTAGGGAACGAATTTGATGACGTTTCCGAGATGGGCAAATCCCATGAGAATGAGCAGAATACCCGCCATGATAGTGGCAATCATCAGTCCCGTGAGTCCGTACTGCTGAATGATGCCGTAGATGATGACGATGAAGGCACCGGTCGGACCGCCTATCTGCACCTTGCTTCCACCAAGCGCAGAGATCAGAAAACCCGCGATGATGGCGGTTATCAGTCCTTCGGCAGGACCCACGCCGGACGAAATACCAAAAGCGATGGCTAGCGGAATAGCCACTATACCTACTATAATTCCCGCGAGCGCATCCTGTGCGAAGCGAGCGCGCGTATACGAACGCAGCGTCGATACCAATTTCGGTGCGAACACCTCGCGAAGTGAGTATGATGAATGTTTCATAAGACTAATACCTTTTTTGCGACTGCAAAATTACAACAAAAACCGCACATACACAAATTTTTTCTATTTTTGCAAAATATACTTTGCGGGTCAATTGAGAAGAAAAAAATAATAAAAATAGCGCTCCGCGCCAAAAATAATAATTATAAATATAAACAAAAACGCGCTTCGCTTACAAAAACACCTCCTACGATGGGATTGACTCTGGCGAGTCTGCGTGTATTCTCCCTCACAGGCATACTTATAAGTAAACTTAACGTAGCCCGTTAGGGCGAACCCACACCGCGGAGCGGTACATCCCCTCGCAAGAGGTCAAAAACAATAAAAACAGTTCGTTTTCGCTTCCCATTCTCTCTCTTAGAGTTAAAACAATAAAAACGACGGCAATATCCTGCAGCGCAGCGACTAAACAGCCCGCAGGGCGTAAACGCCGAAGGCACTAAACAGCGCAGCGTAAACAAAAAAAAGAGTGGTTTGCGGGCCACTCCTTTTTTATATGTGTAAAAAAATGAACTTTTTTTGGGAAAAATTTGCATATATAAAGAAAAAGTAGTACCTTTGCGGCGCAAAGGTCGGTTTCGCGTCGAGAGCGTCAGGCGATTGTCACGATAGTAAAATGACCATATATACTACGTATATATAAAAGTGCAGTTTTTGACAGTAATAAAAAAACACAAATAGTTATGAAAAAGTTTCTCTCTGTTTTGCTGCTGGCGATAGCATCGATAGGAATGCTTCGGGCAGAGAATGACACCGTCCTCATCGGCAATCTGTATTACATTCTGGATGCAAACAAGCCGGAGGCGACAGTTACTTACAAATCTGAGAACGCCACAGCGCAGTCCACTTATGCTATCGGCGATCTGACGATTCCTTCGTCGGTCACCTACAATGGCCAGGATTACACCGTGATAAGCATCGGTCAGGCTGCTTTTGCCAACTGTACCGGTTTGACATCCGTCGTGGTGCCTAATTCTGTGAGGAGTCTGGTGGCAGACCCGCGTGCGCAGTTTACGGGCCCGTTCTATAATTGCCAGAACCTGCGTTCTGTCACGCTGCCGGATACCCTGAGTTATTTCGGTGCCTACTCGTTCAGTTATTGTTTGGCGTTGGAGGAAATCAATATCCCTGTTGTAGACGATATTTTCCCTGACGTGTTCCAAAATTGTGAAAGTCTGAAGCGCGTAGTGATTCCGGAAGGAGCTTGGCGTATTAGCAACCACGCTTTTGACGGTTGCAGAGGTATGCAGTTTGTAGAGATTCCTTCTACGGTGGAGAGAATCGGGGAAAATGCCTTTGCGAATTGTATATCATTGGATACAGTATGTTGCTTGGCGACAACTCCTCCGCAGCTGGACGGCGAGACCAAAGACAAAGAAGTATTCTATCATTCGGGTAAGGCGCGTGGGCAGAACACATATTACGGCATTAAGTATATGAAAGTGTTTGTCCCGCTGGAGTCCATCAATGCCTACAAAGCAGCCGAAGAATGGTCGGATTGCCTGAATATCTATGCAATAGGTTATGATGTGTACGAGGCAAACGGTCTGTGCTTTAAACGCGATCCTCTCAATCAGACGGCCGAAGTAACATGGAAAGCATATCAGTTTGGCGGAGCATCTACCGAGCAAGTGAATTATGTGAGCGGTGATTTGGTTATTCCGGAAACCTTCACCGATGACCACGGCATCACTTACACCGTTACCAGCATTGGAGAGCATGCGTTCGCAAATTGTAGATATTTGACTTCCGTACAAATGCCGAACACGATCACTACTATCAACGAGTATGCTTTCGCTTTTTGCTATAGTCTCGCTTCTGTCATTTTCCCGACAGGATTACGCACCATTGAGCCGTATGCTTTCGACGGAACCCATTTGACATCCCTTGTCTTGCCCGAAGGTTTGCAAACTATTAATTACCATGCTTTTCTGGATTGTTCTTACTTGACAGAATTGGATATCCCATCCAGTGTTACCGAAATAGGTTATGGTGCGTTTGCCAGCAATACTTCTCTTCGAAAGATTTTCGCACGAATGACTACTCCTCCAGCTATTGAATCGACAGTATTTGGGAGCTGCGCGGACAATCTGAAGGATGTTAAATGTTATGTTCCCGATGCCTCGTTCAGTACCTACCAAACTACAGGTGCATGGAATGACTTGGATCTGTTGCTGATGAGTTCATACAAACTCCCGATTTCTTCGGTTGCAATGACTGTCGTCTGGCCGCAAATGGGTACTGCGGTAACGTCCAATGCACCTTACGGTCCGAATGATATAACAACTACCACGTTGCCGGAAGACATTCATTATACCTTTAATTCGTTTTATTTCTATGATGCGGATGGCAATACGTTTACAGAAACGACCTTACAACCTCGTACCACTTATACGGTACGTGTAACCGTTAGTGCCAATATCGGTTATGAATTTGCCGATGATGTAGTGATTAGTATTAACCGTGCAGCTCCGACTCAGCGCAATAATACAGGGACTACGCTCAGTTTTGTTACCTCGTTCACTACAACTAATGGTCAAACCATTGTATCGGATGGCGGTTTGACAGGCTTGTTTTCTATATCCGCAGACAAAAAAGTTGTTTTCTCCAAAGGCAACCTACAGTATCACGCTGTGCAAGACAAATGGCAGTTCGCGGAGCATCAGTACGATACAATTGGCGGCGGCGGTAATGCCAATATCTCGCCGACCTATGACGGCTGGATTGACCTGTTTGGTTGGGGAACGGGAGACGACCCGACCAAGATAAGTGAGAACAATGCCGATTATTCCGAGTTTCACGATTGGGGTTCCAACGCCATCTCTAATGGCGGCAATCAGCCTAACCTATGGCGTACAATGACGGATGCCGAATGGAATTATATTATTAGTGAACGTTCAGATGCGGCAAACTTAATAGGCAATGCGGATATAAATGGTAATAGGGGTATTATTCTGCTACCCGATAATTTTGTATGCCCGATAACAACAAGTTTCAATCCTACGTCAAATCGAAATACATATACTCTTGAACAATGGGCAGATATGGAAGCCGAAGGAGCGATATTCTTGCCTTGCACAGGTATAAGATCCACTCTAGGTAATAAGAACTGGGGCTATTATTGGACTAGTTCAACAGATGATATCACCGGCCAACGCGCAATACATTATGAATTTTACTATTCCGATAAGACCTTGACTCGGGTAAGCTATGATTTTAGAAGAAAACCGTGTGTCGTTCGTTTAGTGCAGGAACCTCGGGTGGAACTTTCTGATGTATCTCTGGAGTTTGAAGCACCGCAAGCAGGACAGACGATAAGCAAGACGTCTATCACGCCTGATGACGAGGAATTTAATGTTGTAGGCCATGTGTCCGTTCCTGCGAACGCGGGCTATGAAGTAGCAAGTTATTGCTTCTTCAATCAATCCGGACAAAACTTCACCGGTACTTTCGAGGCGAGCACCTCATACAAAGCGATGGTGCGTCTGCGCGCCAAGGACGGCTACACCTTCCCGATGCAGTCGGCTAATCCTACTACACCAAATCTGAACGAAATAACGATACTGGTGAACGGCGAAACGCCGGAGAACCCGCGTTCATGGAACACCGGCGAAGTAGGTGCAGGATTCAGTTTCACGATAGCCGCCCCCACTTATACGGTTCGTTTCCTTGATTGGGATGGCACCATATTGAGTACACAGACCGTAGAGCAAGGAAAAGACGCCGTGGCTCCGGCTGACCCGACGCGCGAAGGATATATCTTCGCCGGCTGGGACCGCGATTTTACCAATATTCAGGCGAACACCTTCATCGCCGCCCTGTACAAGCAGATAGTCAGCAACATCGTACTGACCTTCGACTTCCCGAAAGTAGGCGAGACGGTTACATCGACAGAAATTGTGATAACGCCGGAAGATGCAGACTATAATGTTGTGGGCCATGTTGCACTACCGGCGGGCGTAGGTTATGAAGTAACCGGCTACGGCTATGGCACCTCCGAAGGCCATTTTGCAGGAACATTTGCAACAAACCAGAGTTATCATGTTGGGCTCCATGTGAAAGCCAAAGACGGCTATTCTTTCCCTGTACTTGCTTCTAACCCCTCAAGGCCAGATGTGTCTCAGGTGAATGCTACCATCAACGGAGAACCGCCTACCAACAAATTAGCAGGTACGGGAGAAATCGTGTTACGTGTTAACTTTGTTCCGCAAGCCATCTATACCGTTCGTTTCATCGACTGGGACGGCACCGTACTGAGCACGCAGACCTTGCTGGCAGGCGAGGATGCCGTAGCTCCGGCTTTCCCGTCGCACAGCGGATATTACTTCGCCGGTTGGGACCGCGAGTTTACCAATGTTCAGGCTGACATCGATGTGACTGCGCAATATCTGCAAGCCATCGCCGCTTTCGAGCCTACGTTTGTCTTCCCGGCCGCAGGTGACACCGTGACCAACGATGTGATCACCCCGACGCACGAACTGTACAATGTGCTGGGCCAGATCAGTGTGCCGGACGGCGTGCCGTTCCACGTTCGCAGCTATCAGTTCACCGACGCGAATAGCAATTATATCAACTCCAACTCCTTCGGCAGCGGAACGACTTACAGCGTGCAAATCATCCTGGAGCCGAACGAGGGCTATGCGTTCTATACGTCATACGAATGGGATTGGGCCAATTTGACCTTCTCTGTTAACGGCCAGGCGCCTTACGCTCTGATGCCCGCACCTGACGGCGGTGTTCGCTTCTGGGTTCGTTTCGAAACAGGCAAGATACCTGTACGTGAAGTGAAAGTGGTGACTACGCTGCCGCAAGCAGGCGACAGTATCCTTTCGGGTCCTTGCTACTCGACAGGTTCGGGCGCAGTCCATCCGTTGACACAGATCATGAACTTCACCTCCGGTCTCGACGAGGCAGGATACTTCTGCGACGGAGTAGATATATGGGCAGACGATGGGTATAACCCATTCGAAGAAGAGGCACTGCTGCCGAATACCAACTACTTCGCTCGCTTCTATGTGACCGCCAAAGATAACTATATCTTCCCGGCTGACCTGAACACGGTGGATGTCACAGTCAACGACTCGACACCGCTCGATCTCTACTTCACCGGATTTGAGAAAGACCGCATCATGTTCTCGGTTTGGTTCAACAGCGGATCATACAAACTGCTCGACGTAGAAGCATTCGTTACCTTCCCGGCGGCCGGACAACCGACAAAGTACGAGATACTGCCGACTGACTCGCTGTTCAATATCGTCGGCCAGGCTACTGTGCCGGACGGAGCGAACTACTCGGTTGCGAAATATGCGTTCTACGCCGAAGACGGCAACCTGATAGAGGAATCGACCTTCCTGCCGAACACCAACTATCGTATGTCCGTGATTATTCGTCCGAACGAGAACTACGCCTTCCCGAAGAATGCGAACGGCTACGTAGATCACCTGCAACTGAATTCAACCCTGATCAATGGCGAGCCGGTGGTGATCAGTGTCGGTACAGAAACCATCGGTCTGGAGACCTTCTTCACCACAGGCAATTTACTTATCCACGAAGTGGATGTGGAATCGATGGTATTCCCGAAAGTAGGAGAAAATGTAAGCAACCTAATTGTTACATTAGCAGACGAATCGCATTGCACAATTGATGGCATGTATATCTATAATAAAGATAATTCCTGGCCATTCGGTAATGATGCTCTCGAGGCTAATACGGAGTACTCAGCTCAAGTGAGCTTGGTTCCTGAGGAAGGTTATGCATTCGCTGATGACGTGGCAATATCCGTAGCTGGAAATCCTGCTGCAAAAATACTGGCTGATGCATCGCAGCAGATATTCTATGTTCTTTTCACTCCTGTGCAACTTATCACCGAAGTCAATCTGACCGTAGAAGCGCCGAAGGCCGGCGATGCTGTGCTGGCTTGCCATAACTACGATCCTGCAACGTCTGACGTAGCTACCGTCAACTGCCCGCCGGGTGCGCCGTACACATGCACCAAGTACGTCTTCTACAAAGAGGGCGAGTGCTTCGACGAGGCACAACTGCTGGGCGAAACCACCTATATGATGGGTATGTCGCTGACCGCTGCCGAAGGCTGTACCTTCCCGTCTGAAATGGATGACGACGGTTATGAACGTGTGATAAACGAGCAGATCCGCTTCATCATCAATGGCGTTGAGGTTCACTGTGCCGAGCGGACGGTTGGCGTGGCTAACTGCTACCTGGAGTTCACTACCGGCAAGACCGAAGGACTCAACAATGTCGAAGGCGACGACTCGAATGTTCGCAAGATCATGCGCAACGGCATTCTCTATATCGAGCGCAACGGCCATACCTACAACGCTTGCGGCCAAGAAGTCCGTTAAAACGGTTTAGTGCGACTTCGTCGCGTTTAGAGGTTTAGTGCTGCTACGCAGCGTTTAATTAAACAGCGCAGCGTAAACGGCGAAGCCTCTAAACAGCGCAGCGTAAACAAAAAGAAAGGGGCGACTCTCGGGTCGCTCTTTTTTTTTAATATATATTAGGAATAATTTCGGACTATAAATTTGTAATAATTTCGGTCCTGTATATTAGGAATAATTTCGGACTATAAATTTGTAATAATTTCGGTCCTCCCCAGAGGGGCCCCACCGAATTTACAAGCTTTTGTTTTGTGGGGCAGGCGCGCATTTATTTGCTTTTTGATTCGTGTTTTTCTTTGGCAGGTAGCCTTAGTTTTTAATTCCTCCGTTCCCCGCCTGCCTGCAAGCATTCCTGCGTGCAACGGATAAATCAAAAAAGAGATAAATCTCTGAAAAACACGAAAAAAAGCAAAAAAAATTTGCGTATGTCAAAAAAAAGCAGTAATTTTGCACGATTTTTTTCGTGGAATAGACCGTAGAAATGGGAAGGTCTATATGTAATGTGTTGAGGATGAGTGGGTTATGAGCAACCGGAAGCGTGGGCACTCCGGTTCATATGAGTACGCGTAAGCGACTCCAAGGCTGAAAAAAAATATAAAATATATACTACAATGTCAAAGATTTGTCAAATTACAGGCAAGAAAGCCATGGGCGGCTGCAATGTGTCGCACTCGAAGCGCCATACCAAGAGGAGCTTCGATGTGAACCTCTTCCGCCGCAAGTTCTACTGGGTAGAACAGGATGCATGGATCGAGCTGAACGTCAGTGCAGCCGGTCTGAGAACAATTAACAAGATTGGCCTTGACGCAGCGCTCAAGCAGGCTGCTGAGAAGGGTTATCTCTATTAAACGAAAGGAGCAAAAACAATGGCAAAGAAAAACAAAGAAGCGCGCGTACAGGTTATCCTCGAGTGCACAGAGCAAAAAGCCAGTGGAGTTCCGGGTATGTCTCGCTACATCACCACCAAGAACCGCAAAAACACTCCTGACCGTTTGGAGTTGAAAAAGTACAATCCCTATTTGAAGAAGTATACGATTCATAAGGAGATTAAGTAATTAACCAACATTAGAAAGGCTTAGAACTATGGCAAAGAAAGCGGTCGCTACACTGCAAACCGGTAACTCCGGACGTGCGCACAGCAAGTGCATCAAGATGGTTAAGTCCCCTAAGACCGGTGCTTACATCTTCCAAGAGGAAATCGTACTCAACGAGAAAGTAAACGAGTTCTTCAAGTAATCCATCTCCCCTTCGGGAATTAGAACTAAAACGCTGCCTTCGGGTAGCGTTTTTTTATGTGTTTGTTCGCACAAAATGCAAATTTATTTGCATATGTCAAAAAAAAGTATTATCTTTGCGCCGCAAAATTGTGCAAAGACCAAGTACCATGTTAGGAATTATTATCAATCCGAAGTCGGGCAAGAAAGCCTTCCGCGCTCAGCGCATCTATCTGTGGCATCTGCTTCGTCGCCGCCACATGCCCTTCGCCTATCGTGTGACCAAATATGCCGGTCACGCTATCGAACTGGCGCGAGAGTTGGTGGAGAAAGGTTACGACGAGATACTGATCCTTGGCGGCGATGGCACGCTGAGCGAAGCAATCAATGGTATAATGCGGGCCGAACTGACGGCCGAACAGCGTAGCCAAATCAAAGTCGGACTCATGCCACGCGGCACGGGAAATGACTGGGGGCGCTATTGGAACCTGACGAAAAACCACAAGGAGAGTCTGCGCCGATTCTTTGAGGGCGAAGACCATCCGATAGACATAGGCTGCGTCACCTATTGGCGCAACAACATAGAGCATCATCGCTATTTTATCAATTCGGTCGGCTTTGGCGTTGATCCGCTCTGCTGCAAAAAGGCAGAGACACTCAAGTACTACATCGGTAGTCATCACGTCAATTATGTCTTCGGGCTGATAGGCGCTATCGCGCAACACAAAGCGCAACACATGGTGCTGACCGTGGATGGCAAGGAGGCAGTGAACGACGGACTATTCACCATGAACATCGGCAACGGACCGTTCTCGGGCGGTGGTATTCGCCAGAATCCGCAAGCCGATCCGCAGGATGGAGTTTTCCACACTATGTTCATCAAGAAGCCTACGTTCAGCCAGATCCTCAAAGCCCTGCCGAACCTCTTCAACGGCCGATTGACCGAACTGCCCTTCGTCTATCCGATAGTCGGCCGCGAGATAGAAATCAGTTACCGCAAGCATATTCTCTTCGAGGCGGACGGTATTCTGGAAAATATCATCGGTCCGTGCAAAGTGACTTGTATTCATCATGCCCTTCAGTTCCGTGTATGATTCAGCAGCAAGGCAGCAATAGAGTGTACACGCGCGTAGAGGAGAATGGCCAAACAGTCATTCGTGTGGATGGCACCAATCGCGACGAGAATCGCGCCTTCATCTACCTGTCGCGCCATTTTGCCGGCAAAGGGCTGCCTGTGCCGCGTGTGCTATGGGTCAGCGACGACGAGATGAGTTACACCCAGGAGGATTTGGGCGATACGCTGTTGTTTGATGCTATTCGTCACGGCCGCGAGACGGGCTGTTTTCTGCCTGAGGAACGTGACCTATTAGAACGCGCGTTACGCGCACTGGCGCATATACAGATAGAGGGCGCCGAGGGACTCGACTGGAATCGATGTTATCCTGTTCCGGCCATGGACGAACGAGCTATCCGATGGGACCTGAACTACTGGAAATACTGTTTTCTGAAAGGAACCAACCTGGAATTCAGCGAACCGCTACTGGAGGATGATTTCGACCGATTGGTAGGGAATATTCTCTCGCCGATAGCCTCTCGCCCTCTCGCCTTTCTCTATCGCGACATGCAGAGCCGCAACGTGATGATTTGCGACGGGCAACCGTATTTCATCGATTTCCAGGGCGGTCGACGCGGTCCTACGCAATACGACGTGGCTTCGTTCCTGTGGCAGGCCAAAGCCAATATACCCGCTTCGCTGCGTGAACAACTTATCGACGCTTACTTAGATGAATTGGGAACGCTCGCCTCTAACCTCTCGCCTATAGCCTGGCGCGAAGCGCTACCGCATTTCGTCCTACTGCGTACGCTGCAAGTACTCGGAGCCTACGGCTATCGTGGCTATTTCGAACGCAAACAGCATTTCCTGGAATCGATACCCAACGCGCTGCGAAATCTGCGCGACGTAATGGACAACCTAAAAGACGAATATCCGTATATCTATGCTATTAGTAACGATCTACTCCTTCTCCTTTAAACGCGGTCTGCCAGCTGACGAAAGTGGCAACGGAGGCGGTTATGTCTTCGACTGCCGCAGTACGCACAATCCCGGCCAATACGAGGAATTCAAACAGATGACGGGCCTGGACCAACCCGTGATAGATTTTCTGGAGAAAGATGGCGAGATATTGACTTTTCTGGAGAGTGTTGACCGTCTGGTGGATCATCACGTAGAGCGTTTTCTGGAACGCGGTTTCACTCATCTGCAGGTATCGTTCGGTTGCACAGGCGGTCAGCATCGCTCGGTCTATTGTGCAGAACATCTGGCCCGTAGACTCAAAGACAAATACGATGTGCAGATTCGTCTGATTCACCGCGAACGAGGCATTGATAGAATAGTTTAGGGTGTAAGGTGTAAAGTGTAGAGAATGAGAGCGATGATATTTGCAGCGGGACTGGGTACACGTCTCCGACCGCTGACCGACAGAATGCCCAAAGCGCTTGTGCCACTGGCAGGCAAAACATTGCTGCAGTGGCAGATAGACCGATTGCGTGCAGTCGGCATAAGCGACATAGTGGTCAATGTGCACCATTTGCCGGATATGATAATCGATGCCGTTCGGCAAAACCAAGGGTGGGGATGCCGCGTGCAGATAAGCGACGAACGCGACGCACTGTTGGAGACCGGAGGAGGACTGAGAAAAGCGCGCACACTGCTCGAAGGTGACGAACCGATACTGGTGTGCAACGTAGATATACTGAGCAACATTGACTTACAGGCCCTAATGACCGCCTATGAAAATCTCTCTTCCCTTCAGGGGAGAGCAGGAGAGAGGCTTTTAGGACTACTCGTTGTTAGCCCGCGTGAGACACAACGTTATCTGCTTTTTGACCAAGACAACCGTCTGCGCGGCTGGACCAACAAGGCCACAGGCGAAGTAAAACCCTCTTGCCTCTCGCCTCTCGCCGATAGCCTCACGCCTCTCGCCTTCAGCGGAATGCAGATTCTCAGTCCGCGTATCTTTGACCGAATGGACCGAGTGGTAGCAGACAAAGGCGAACGGTTCTCGCTGATAGACCTCTATCTGAGCATCTGCGGCGAAGAAGTGCTGAAAGCCTACGTGCCCGCCGACTACCGAATGATGGACGTGGGCAAGATTGACCAGATAGACGAAGCAGAACGCTTCGCGCAAGCATTAGAATAAAACGATCAACACAATATGAAAAAGACCAAACAAACAGTTGCACTGATAGTGGGTGCGGGCCCTGCGGGTCTGACGGCCGCGTACGAACTGCTGCGCAGAACCGATGTGCATCCTATCGTTTGCGAGAAAACAGATGCCATAGGCGGTATCTCGCAGACAGTAGAGTATCACGGCAACAGAATGGATATAGGCGGTCACCGCTTTTTCTCCAAGAGCGAAGAAGTGATGAACTGGTGGCAACAGGTAATGCCGCTACAGGCCAAACCCGCCAAAGATGATATATTGCTCGGAGAGACAGAGAAAGAGTTTGCCCGTAAAGGACCAGACCCTGAGAAAGAAGACCGCACCATGCTGCTGCGTCGCCGCGTGAGCCGTATCTTCTTCCTGCGTAAGTTCTTCGATTATCCTATATCGATGAAGAAAGAGACCTTCCTCAACATGGGATTCGTACGCATGATGCGCGCCGGTTTCGGTTATCTCTGGGCATGCGTGCACAAACTGCCGGAGACTTCGCTCGAGAATTTCTATATCAATCGTTTCGGACGGCCGCTATACGAGATGTTCTTCGAAGATTACACGACCAAGGTGTGGGGCGTTCATCCTTCCCAATTAGGCGCCGACTGGGGCAGTCAACGTGTCAAAGGACTGTCCGTACTGGCCGTGCTGCGCGATATGTGGCGAAAGAATTTCGGGCGAAAGAATAATGCGGAAGTAGAGACTTCGCTCATCGAGCAATTTATCTACCCCAAATACGGACCGGGACAACTCTGGGAAATAGTGGCAGACGATATTCGCAAACAGGGCGGTGAGATTCGTATGAAGACAGCCGTGACGGGCGTGGAGATAAAGGATAACCGCGTAGTGAGCGTCGAGGTGACGGATGCCAAAGGCCAAACCGAAAAGATACAGTGCGACTATTTCGTTTCGTCTATGCCCATCAAGGATCTGGTGGCTGCGCTGCAGGGAGTCAAAGTACCCAAAGAGGTACAGAAAATAGCCCGCGAACTGCCGTACCGCGATTTCATCACCGTGGGACTGCTAGTGGACCGAATGAAGATAAAGAACGAAACCAAACTAAAGACCTACGCCAACCGCGTGCCCGACACGTGGATCTATATCCAGGAACGCGATGTACGCATAGGCCGACTGCAGATATTCAACAACTGGTCGCCCTATCTGGTCAAGGATTACGAACATACCATGTGGATCGGTTTGGAATATTTCTGCTCCGAGGGTGACGAACTGTGGACTATGGCGCCCGACCGCTTCATCGCGATGGCCAAAGACGAGTTGGCGCGTATCGACATCATCGAACCGGATGCAGTGCTCGACGCTTGTCACGTACGCATACAGAAAGCCTATCCTGCCTACTACGGCAGTTATTACCAACTGGATCAAGTCAAGACCTATCTGGACGGTATAGCCAACCTGTTCTGCATCGGACGTAACGGTCAGCACCGCTACAACAATATGGACCACTCAATGATGACGGCCTTCCAATTGGTTAGCGCCATAGCCGAAGGCCGCACCGAAGATAAGACTGCGATTTGGAATGTAAACACTGAAACGGAATATCATGAGTCGAAATAAGATTATACTGATAGGTTGCGCCCTACTGACGTTGGTGTGGGCCATACTGGCTGCCAAGACATTCAACGAGAAACCCGACCTGAATGGCGATAATTTCAACTACTATATCTATGCCTCGTCGATGGCTACGGGGCATGGCTACGCCGATTTGTCGTCGCCCGATGTCAAGCCGACCAGCAATTTTCCTCCGGGCTATCCGCTACTGATGCTTCCGTTGCGCGTAGTGACAGAGAGCATCGTGGCCCAGAAATGGCTCAACGAACTGTTTGTGCTGGGTGGCGTGATTCTGATTTTCTTCCTTTTGCTCCATCTGGGCTTGAGGTGGGATATTAGTCTGGTAGCTGCAGCTGCGGGACTCTTCTGTCCGCGGTTGTGGCATTTCTCGACCATGATGATGAGCGAAGCATCGTTCTTTTTCACTTCGATGTTAGTGTTCTACTGCCTGGCACGTTACTTGACTGCTACCGAAGAGAAACAGGCGTGGTGGGACGATCTGAAGAGTCCGTGGCTGTGGGGTGCTATCGCTGCGTTGGTACTCAATTATCATATCCGCACTCAAGGTCTGGCATTGGTGGCCGGCATAGGACTTCTGTTGCTGATACGTCGCCGTTGGGTGGGACTGGGCACTACCGTAGTGGGATTTGTGTTAGGATGTCTGCCGTATATGATTCGCAACCGCGTGTTGGGACTGAACGGCAATCGCTATCTGGATACAATCATGCTGAGCAATCCGTTCCAACCCGATGCAGGCACGTTGACACTGGGCGAAGTGGTAGCACGATTCTTCCAGACACTCAAGATGTTGGTTTTCAACGCTATACCCAATACTATCTTCCCTTATCTGGACGTCAATTGTGACCAACCGGAATTCGGTTTCTGGATCTATGTCGTTGGTGCCGTAGTGCTCGCGCTGATAGTTATCGGCTTCTGGCGAATGGGCAAACTCAGTTGGGGCTTGATAGGTTATCTGGCGGCCACGTTGGGACTGATATCTATCTTCTCTACGCCTAGCGGAAACCGCTATATTACGTCTATCCTGCCTATTCTGTTTGCCGGACTGGTTTGCGGTATATGGCAACTGGCCGAATGGGCGTTGCGCAAACATGAGAAATGGCTCTTCCCGGGATTGGCTCTCGTGCTCTGTCTGCTCTTTATCGGCTCGCGCAAAGGTATGGAAGAAGAGATTCGCATGGCAAAACAGAAATATCCGGTACCTTATGTCCAGTTCTTCAGCATGGCCAAGCAGATTAAGAAATCTGTGCCGGCCGGTACCGTCGTTTGCAGTCGCAAACCGCAGATGTTCTGGATGTACAGTCAGTTGCCGGGTGTGCAATACAAATACACTAAAGATGCGGTTGAACTGATAACTGATTTGGTTCAGAAACGCGTAGATTACGTAGTGTTGGATGCGCTTGGCTATAGTTCTACTTACCTCTATCTGCTACCTGCCGTTCAGCAGTATCCGTACTTGTTCCCGCGCGTGGTAATGTACTACGAGAATACACATACTTATTTGGTTTGGTTCGACCGCGAACGGGCGGCCAGTGAACTCAAGGTAACACCGGATGGAGAATAAGTGGATACATCAGCTCTTTGTTGCGCCTACCAATAACTGGTTGCTGCAACTCTTCCGCTACGGATTTGTAGGCGGCGTGGCATTTGTGGTAGATTACGGTTCGCTGTTTCTGCTGACGCATTATGCCGGCGTGCCGTATCTGTGGTCTGCTGCCATTGCCTTCATCTTGGGATTGGTGACCAATTATCTACTGAGTATCAGTTGGGTATTCCGTCGTAACGAGAATCTGCGCCCGTGGGTAGAGTTTCTCTTCTTCGCTATCATTGGGGTGATAGGACTGGTGATGAACGAACTGATCATGTACGCAGGTACCGACTTGCTGCATATGCACTATATGGTTTCCAAGCTTATTTCTACGGCTATAGTGTTCTTTTGGAATTTCTTTGCTCGCAAATTCTTGGTCTTCACACAATACTAAATGCACTTTTTTTGAAAAAAAATGGCGCAAAATTTGCGTATGTCAAAAAAAAGCAGTACTTTTGCAGCCGCTTTTGAAAAAAGGACGTCTTCCTAGCTCAGTTGGTAGAGCAACTGACTCTTAATCAGTGGGTCGAGGGTTCGAGCCCCTCGGAGGACACCAGAGACATCTTCGGATGTCTTTTTTTTGTATTTTTTAGTAAATATTTGCATATATGCAAATTTTTTTGTACTTTTGCGCCCAAATTGAATATTTTGGATGAATATGGACTTTAAGTACGCCCCTATGTTTCAACTCGGCGAGGACAAGACCGAGTATTATCTGCTAAGCAAGGACCATGTGTCGGTTAGCAATTTTGAAGGACACGAGATGCTGAAAGTGGAACCCGAAGCGCTGACTATGATGGCGCAACAGGCTTTCCACGACGTTAGTTTTATGCTGCGCCGCAGTCACAACGAGCAAGTAGCTAAGATACTGCGTGACCCCGAAGCCAGCGATAACGACAAATACGTAGCACTGACTTTCCTGCGCAATGCGGAGGTGGCTTGCAAAGGTCAACTGCCGCTGTGTCAAGATACGGGAACGGCTATTATCCACGGCGAGAAAGGCCAACAGGTATGGACTGGCTTTGAGGACGAAGAGGCCTTAAGCCGCGGAGTGTTCAATACCTACACCGAGTGCAACCTGCGCTATAGCCAGAACGCGCCGCTCAATATGTACGATGAGGTGAATACCAAGTGCAATCTGCCTGCCCAGATCGACCTGGAGGCTACGCATGGTATGGAGTATCGTTTTCTCTGCGTGACTAAGGGGGGTGGCTCTGCTAACAAGACGTATCTGTATCAGGAGACCAAAGCGCGCATCCAAAACCCGGGTACGCTCATTCCTTTCCTTGTGGAGAAGATGAAGAGCCTCGGTACGGCTGCTTGTCCGCCTTACCATATCGCCATCGTCATCGGCGGCACGAGTGCAGAGAAAAACCTGCTGACGGTTAAGTTGGCCAGCACCCATTTCTACGACAGTCTGCCTACGACGGGCGACGAGACCGGTCGTGCTTTCCGCGATATTGAACTGGAGAAGCAACTGTTGCAAGAGGCCTATAAGATTGGTCTGGGTGCGCAGTTCGGCGGTAAATATATGGCGCATGACGTTCGCGTAGTTCGTCTGCCGCGTCACGGCGCAAGTTGTCCGATAGGTCTGGGCGTAAGCTGCTCGGCTGACCGCAACATCAAATGTAAGATCAACAAAGACGGTATATGGATTGAGAAACTGGATAATAACCCTGCTAGTCTCATTCCGGAGGAACTGCGTCAGGCAGGCGAAGGCGATGCGGTTCGTATCGATCTCAATCAGCCGATGGCCGATGTATGCAAGATACTGACCAAATATCCTATCGGCACACGTCTAAGCCTGAATGGCACTATCATCGTAGGCCGCGATATCGCACACGCTAAGATCAAAGCGCGTCTGGATGCAGGCGAACCGATGCCGGAGTACCTCAAGAATCACCCGATCTACTACGCCGGCCCCGCTAAGACGCCGGCAGGCATGGCTTGCGGTTCGATGGGCCCGACTACGGCCGGCCGTATGGATCCGTATGTAGACGAATTCCAGGATTATGGAGGTAGCCTGATTATGTTAGCGAAAGGTAATCGCTCGATTGACGTGACCAATGCCTGCCAGAAGCACGGCGGATTCTATCTGGGTTCGATTGGCGGTCCGGCTGCTATTCTCGCGCAGAACAATATCAAATCGATCGAGTGCGTCGAGTATCCGGAACTGGGAATGGAAGCAATCTGGAAAATCGAAGTGGAGAATTTCCCGGCATTTATCCTGGTGGACGACAAAGGTAATGACTTCTTCAAACAACTCAAGCCTTGCGCCGGTTGTACAATCTTTAGCTAATGGCCGAGAGAGGAAAAAAATATAGATTAGCCTTGCTGGAGGACCGCACGCTACGCGAAGTCTTCCATATCCGCACGAATGCGTTGGGTGCGTTCTCGTTTCTAACGTTTGTCTTTGTGCTGATTATCGTTTTGCTGTCTGTGCTGATTGTGTACACACCTATCCGCAATATCTTGCCGGGCTATAGTGCCAGTCTGCGTCAGCAACTGATAGACGAGTCGGCGCGCGTGGATAGTCTGCAGGCCGACCTGACCCTGCAACGCCAGTATCTGGATGTTATCAAGCAACTGACGGCCGGAGATATACAGTCGGATAGCGTACAACGTTTGGATTCGTTGCAGATAGTACAACGTACGGAATTGCTGGAGCAGCAACGTAGCGAAGCTACTGAAGAATTTCTGGCGCAATACGAGCAAAAGGAGAAAGACCAACTGCTGATATTCGATGCGCAGTCGTCCGGTACTATTCAGGCCTTGTTCCGCCCCGTGCATGGCGTCATCATGCAGCGACCGGATTTTGGCCGACACGAATACGCACTGCAGATCAAGGTGGCTAAGAACGAGAATGTATCGGCCGTATTGCGTGGAACGATAGTGTACGTAGATCGCGATCTGGACAATCTGTTCAACGTAGTGGTGCAACATCGTCAGTACGTTAGCGTCTATCGTCATGTCAGCGCGGTGCTGAAGAATATCGGCACCTCGGTCGAGGCAGGCGAATCGATAGGATTGATGGATGGGCAGAACGACCTGCTCTTCGAATTGTGGAAAGGTGGTCAACCCGTTAATCCGGAGGAGATGATAGCCTTCTAAATACCCCAGTCAAGAGTGAAGAAGAAAATCGCTATATTAGGTAGCACAGGTAGTATAGGCACGCAGACACTGGATGTGGTGCGTTGTCATCCTGACCGCTACGAGGTATATGCTATCTGCGCCCATCGCAGCATCGAACTGCTGATTGAGCAAGCGCGCACTTTCCATCCGGAAGTAGTGTGCATAGCCGACGAGAGCCTCTATCCGACTTTGCGTGACGCATTGCAGGACTTGCCTATCAAAGTGTGGGCAGGCACGGATGCTATCGCTCAGATGGTTACGATGCCTAGCATCGATATCGTAGTGGCTGCCATGGTTGGTTACGCGGGTCTCCGTCCTACGATTGAGGCTATCAAAGCAGGCAAGACCATCGCTTTGGCTAACAAAGAGACGCTGGTCGTTGCGGGTGAGATTATCTGCCGATTGGCTATGGAACATCATACGCCTATCCTTCCTGTGGACAGTGAACACAGTGCTATTTTCCAGAGTCTGGTTGGCGAGGATCGCAACGAGATAGAGAAGATTCTGCTGACGGCCAGTGGAGGCCCGTTCCGTACATACACTCTCCAACAGATGCAATCGGTCACTGCAGCCGATGCACTGAAACATCCTAATTGGGATATGGGCGCAAAGATAACTATCGATAGCGCGTCGATGATGAACAAGGGATTCGAAGTCATTGAGGCGAAATGGCTGTTTGGCGTCCCGGTGGAGAAAATACAAGTACTGGTTCATCCGCAGTCTATCGTTCACTCGGCCGTACAGTTTACCGATGGCGCTATCAAGGCGCAATTGGGCGCACCGGATATGCGATTGCCAATCCAGTACGCACTCTCGTTCCCCGAGCGTCTGGCTGCAGATTTCCCGCGTGCTGATTTGTTCAGTCTGGGCAGTCTGACTTTTGAGCAACCCGACCTGCAGCGTTTTCCCAATCTGGGGCTTGCCTACGAGGCGATGCGCCGTGGAGGAAATATACCGTGCGTGCTGAATGCGGCCAACGAGGTGGCCAATCTCGCTTTCCGCGAAGGACGTTGCGGATTCCTGCAGATGTCTGAGGTCATTAGCTCTACGATGGCTAAGGCTGCTTTCATTGAGAAACCTACGTACGAAGATTATGTGGCTACCGATTTGGCGAGTCGCCAGATAGCTAGCGAATTGATAATGAGTAAATAATTGTTCTATGATAATTAAAGTAATACAGTTAATACTGGCACTGGCCTTTCTCGTATTGATTCACGAGTTGGGACACTTTACGTTCGCGAAGATTTTCCGCGTGCGTGTCGAGAAATTCTATCTGTTCTTCAATCCTTGGGGCAGCCTGATGCGATTCAAGAAATTCGATGGCAAATGGCATTTCAAGTTCTTTTCTCCCAACAAGGATGAGGAGTGGGCGAAGCATCCGGAAACAACCGAATGGGGTATCGGATGGTTGCCGCTAGGTGGTTATTGTGCCATTGCGGGCATGGTAGATGAGACGCACAAAACCGATGACCTAGCTAGCGAACCGCAAGAGTGGGAATTCCGAAGCAAACCGGCATGGCAGCGAATGTTCATCATTCTGGGAGGTATTCTCGTCAATTTCATTGGCGCACTCGTTATCTTCTCTATGTTGCTCTGGCACTGGGGACAAGATACACTGCCATTGCGCAATGTGACAACGGGTTTCTACTACTCGGAGATACTGGAGCAAGAGGGCTTCCATCAGCAGGATAAGATTATTTCTATTGATGGCGCAGAACCGGAGGACTTGAACGAAGTGGTTCAATCTATCATCATCGAAGGTAAACGCGATGTGCTTGTGCTACGTGGTGCAGATACAGTGGCATTAACTATGTCAGATGATTTGGGTACACGCTATCTGGCTAAACAGAATGCGTTTGACAAGGTCGAGCGCGAGAAACATCGTGCCGATAGAACCTATCAAAAGAAGCGCTACACGCTTATTGCCGAATGGATCCCTTGTGTGGTTGATTCTGTGATGCCGGACAATGCTGCGGCTTTGGCAGGAATCCAAAAAGGCGATAGTATCGTAGCCGTGGCCGGCGTGCCGACTCCGTGTAATGTGATGATGACAGCAGAACTGCAGCGCCATCCGTGTGATTCGGTAACGGTCGATTATTATCGTCAGGGCGAATTGCAACAAGCTCGCTTGTTTATTGGCGACCAAGGCTTGATGGGCGTGGCTGTCAAGTGGAATATCTTCGAGTTCGAGCATACGGACTACAATTTCTGGCAGTCTATTCCTGCCGGCATTAAGTACGGTTGGGATGTGTTGGCAATGTATGTCAAGCAGTTCCGCCTAGTATTTACCAAAGAGGGTGCTCAGTCCTTAGGCGGTTTCGGAGCGATAGGTAGTATGTTCCCGTCCTTCTGGAGTTGGCAAGCTTTCTGGCACATGACAGCTTTCCTTAGTGTTATACTCGCTTTCATGAATTTCCTGCCTATTCCTGCTTTGGATGGCGGATATATACTGTTCTTGCTGGTAGAAATGATTACGCGCCGCAAACCTAGCGATCGCTTCCTGGAGATTGCTAACGAAGTGGGCTTCTGGCTCTTGTTGGCTTTGCTCATCTTCGCTAACGGCAACGATATATTCAAATTATTCTTCTGATGGAGGGAGTTTTTGTACACGAGTCGTCCTATGTGGACGAAGGTTGCCAAATAGGCAAGGGAACCAAGATATGGCATTTCAGTCACATCATGTCCGGCTGCGTGATTGGCGAAGATTGTAATATCGGCCAGAATGTGGTTATCTCGCCGGACGTAGTGCTTGGACGCAACTGTAAGATCCAGAACAATGTCTCGGTCTATACGGGCGTGCGCTGTGCTGACGATGTGTTCCTTGGACCTAGTGTGGTGTTTACCAATGTGCTCAATCCGCGTGCTTCAGTTTGCCGTAAGAATGAGTATCGACCTACTATCCTGGAGCGCGGTGTTTCGGTAGGGGCTAATGCTACTATCGTCTGCGGACATACGTTGGGCGAATACTGCATGATTGGCGCAGGTAGCGTGGTAACGAAAGATGTGCCTGCTTTTGCGCTGATGGCGGGTAATCCCGCACGTCAGATAGGTTGGGTCAATCGTCATGGAGACAAGTGCGACTCGCTGGAAGAAGCAATGAACTGATTACTGAAAACTGATAGCTTATTTATGATACAGAGAATTCAAACCATCTATTTGTTATTAGTCGTTGCACTGGGCATAGCGCTTTGTTGGTTGCCTGTGGTGCAGTTTGTTACGCCGCTGGAAGCTTCCGAACTGAAAATATGGGAACTGGTAGCTGCGCGTTTCTCTATGGCGCCGCTCAACGGAGTATGGGGATTGCTGGTCACTACTGCTCTGATTCCGCTATTGGCCCTAATTGACATTTTCTTGTTCAAGAAACGCTTGCTGCAAGCACGATTGAATATTTTCACGGTGATGCTCTGTCTCGGCTATTACGGCGTGCTGGCTATTTATATCTGGCAGGCTCGCTTGGCGTTGGACTTGGACTGGCACATACTGCCCTGGGCATCTATTCCGTTGATTTGCTTGGTACTAACATTGATGGCTACGCGCCGCATTCTAAAGGACGAAGCTCTGGTTCGCGCAGCCGATAGAATTCGATAAGTTATGCTGTTCTTAGACGATCTCTCAGACATGGCTTTGGCCACTACGGCTCAAGCTCAACAACAGTCGCAAATTCTGCCTCCTGACTCCATTCGTCAGGGCGCACAGATGATGATAGAGTACGCTAAAACAGATCCGCATGGATTCTGGCAAACGGTAGGTGACACCTTGCTGCATTTTGGACTGAAAGTGTTGGCGGCATTAGCGTTGTACCTCATTGGTATTTGGCTGATAGATGTTATCAAAAAAGGTCTCAAACGCATGTATGCTCGCCGCAAAACCGAGCCTACCATCGCTTCGTTTGTCACTTCGTTTGTTTCCATCTCGCTGACCATTCTGCTGATTGTCATTTCTATTAGCACGCTGGGCGTAGATACCACTTCTCTGGCCGCATTGTTGGCCGCGGGAGGATTGGCTATTGGTATGGCCTTGAGTGGCACAGTCCAAAATTTTGCGGGCGGAATCATGCTCTTGGCCTTCAAACCTTTCAAGGCAGGTGATTTTATCGAGGCACAAGGTTTCCGGGGCAGGGTGGTGGAAGTCAATATTACCGCTACCAAGATTCTGACGCCTGACAATCGAGTGGTCATATTGCCCAATGGCGCTTTGTCCAATGGCTCGATCGATAACTATAGCGGACGTCCTTTGCGCCGTGTGGAATGGGAAGTTAGCGTTTCCTATGGTGTGGATGCAGAGAAGTGCAAAAAGGCTATTCGCGCTATCTTGGATAGCGACGAACGTATATTACAAGCCGATACAGACCTCAAGAAACTCTACAAGCAGTTGAAAATTTCCAATTATCAACTCACTACGGTTAATTATCAATTGGATGCTATTCCGGAGCCGTTTGTCGCACTCAAGTCACTCAATAGTAGCGATATCACTTTTGTGGTTCGTGCTTGGGTCAAGAGTGATGAGTATTGGGATGTTTTCTTCGCGATGCAAGAACGCTTCTATACCGAATTGCCGCCACAAGGCTTCACCTTCGCTTATCCGCACGTGACGGTTATCCCCGAAGAAGAAGGGGGAAAACCAGACAAAAAGGGGAAATAAATGGAAGTTCTCCTCGGTAAAACATTGGCAGAACTGCAAGAGGTCGCTCTAAGTATAGGTTTGCAGAAATTTGCTGGCAAACAATTGGCGGAGTGGCTCTATATTCGGCGTGTCACCTCGTTTGACGAGATGACCAACATCTCTCTCAAAGGCCGCGAGGCACTCAAAGCCAACTATACCATTGGTCGCCATTCTCCCGTTCGCGAAGCAGTCAGTCAAGACGGCACTCGTAAGTATCTATTTGCCGTGGGCGAGCAGTTTGTCGAATCCGTCTATATTCCTGAGGAAGATAGGGCCACTTTGTGCGTTTCTACCCAGGCAGGCTGCAAAATGGGCTGTCGGTTCTGTATGACAGGTACGCTTGGTTTTCACGGCCATCTTTCTGCGGCGGATATCCTCAACCAGATATTTGAAATCGATGCGCAGGCCGTTACTCATCAGTTGGCGGCTCTCACTAATATTGTCTATATGGGCGAAGGCGAACCAATGGACAATATCGACAATGTATTGCGTTCGTTGCAGATTATGACTGCCGACTATGGCTGTGCGTGGTCGCCCAAGCGCATTACTGTCTCTACGGTGGGTATTCCTGCTATGCAGCGCTTCCTGGATCAGTGCGAATGCCATTTGGCTGTGTCTATGCACAATCCGTTTGCTGCCGAGCGCGCAGAGATAATGCCTGCCGAGAAATTGATGCACTTGGCGGATGTGATTGAGTTGCTCAAATCGTACGACTGGAACCATCAGAGGCGCATCAGTTTTGAGTATATCTGTTGGCAAGAGAATACGACCGTCCGTCATGCTAAGGAATTGCTATGGTTGTTGAAAGGTCTTCCTTGCCGCATCAACCTAATTCGTTTTCACGTGGGTGTAGATCGCCAGTTCCCTTCCTCTGACGAGAAGCAGATGGAGTGGTTCCGTGATTATTTGACAGAACACGGATTAACAACTACTATCCGCCGTTCGCGAGGAGAAGATATTCTTGCCGCATGCGGTATGCTTGTCAATGCATTACAAACAAAATAGCGCCCATCGGACGCTATTTTTGTTGTATGGTGTTTGGTGGTCAAAAATGTACTCTGATTAAGATTTTGACCTTACGGGAGCACAACGTGGTTTGACCGAGACTTTACCGAGACATAAACGAGAGCACTACCTGACATTTTCGACCTCAAAAAATGTACTCTCATTAAGATTTCTTGCAATACTACATCAAAGCATTTTGCTCAGTTGGTCATAGTATTTTGGCGAAACTGGAACGGAAGCAACGTCCGTTACATCCAATTCTGCATGGATGAAACCTTCTTTGTCGCGTCTCAGCACTTTCACATGGCGCGGATTGACGAAATAAGAACGCTGACAGCGAACAATGCCATGCTTGCCGAGCAGTTCTTCCACTCCAATCATCGATTGGCGTAGCGCATACATCTTAACATGCGCACCATCCATGTAATGGATGTGAATATAGTTTTCTTTGCCTTCAATATACAGTAGAACAGTATTGGCAACCACCAGTTTCAGTCGTCCTGTACTGTCAGCAAAGCGAATCAGGTTCTCTTCCTTCTCTTCTGTTGCATCTGGTCTGGCCGCACACATCAAAGCGGGAACGAGCAAATACGGATAGGCTAGAGTAGAAAAGACCAGCAGCATACATTGCCCTAGTGCAGGAAAATAACCGTAATCGCCGTACACTAGTGCCATATATAGCGCCATAAAGCACGCACATACCAGCCACTCACATCCTGCCCAAATCGTGTATTGCAACCATGACAAACGCACACGCGTGGCAGTCATGGGGATGCGCGATGCACATAGCACGCCAATCAATATACACGTCAGCATCAGCGTATTAAACACCAGTCTGCTACCTTCAGCCTGACCAATGAAATCTAGCATCCAGTTGCTGCGATATAGCAAGATGAATCCTAGAAAAAAGATAGGCATGGCTATCACATGTAGCAACAACGCGGTCAAACCGGTTACACTAGTTGGAATCTTTTGCATATTTAGTCACTTTTTATGGTGTGACGAAATGTCAAATTCCCGGATTTCGTCACTGTATAGATGATTTAGTCGTCTTTTCTGCCTGTTTCGCCACATTTTTTCATTTGCAATCACAATTGTTTGTATGCCTCTCCAAAATGCAGTAATTTTGCACCGTTTTTAGAACAAATTGTTGTCAAACCATTAAACATTTAACGCATATGAAAACTGTAAAACGAATTGGAATGGACGTGCTGGTAGCCGTTTATTGCTTGCAACTCCCGCTCATTGTTATCTATTTGGTAATGAATCTTTAATTCACTAATTCGCTAATTTTCAAATTTATTCTATTATGGACAAAACTGTTATTATTCAGCCTGAGAGCGGTTTGAAATACGATTGGAAAGCTATTGCTGCTAATCCGGGTGGAGTTCATAAACCGCAAATGGACTTAGTCGCCTACAAGGCATTTTATGTAAATACGATTGCGCAAGCGCGTGCGCGTGGCGAGGAACCGATTCTGGTTAGCCTGCCTATCATTGACACCGATCGCTGTTTCGCGCATATTACGCGTGGTATGACCATGCAAGAACGCAAGAACGTTCTCTTTTGGCTGGGCGGCTCCACCGAGCGCCTGGGCAATCTACACACATTGTACAATTTGGCCCTCTTCCGCATTGCTGCTCAGCACTGCGTGCATATAGTGGATGTCACTAGCCCAATGCTGGAAGATCCGCACTACGAGCAATTGCTCGAACCGGATGGCGTTACGCTTTCCGAGGCTGGACAAGCTTTAGTGTCTTGCCGTTTTAGCGCGCTCGCGTGCTAACTGTTGTTGCTCGCGTTGCATTTGCTCCAATCGAGCCATAAAGCCGGACTTTGGTTTGCCGGCTTTTTTCTTTTTGTTACGCTCCATCTCTTCCAGCATCTTCTTGTCATTCAGCGTCCAACGGAAGATCATGGTCTGCAGAATCGTGATGAAGAGTGATACGAGGTAGTAGTAACTCAATCCGGCTGCGTAGTCGTTGAATATGAAGAGGAACATGAGTGGCATTGCGTACATCATGTACTTCATAAATTTCATATTCGGATCTGTTGCCTGAGATTGCATCGTGATATAGGTGTAAACGATGTTTACAATGGTCATCAAGAGGCAGAATAGCGACAGGTGATCGCCCAGCAACGGAATATCCATATTCCAGTGGAATACGGCATCGTAGGTCGAGAGGTCTGGCGCCCAAAGCAGCGATTTCCCACGTAGCTCAATAGCAGTCGGTAAGAACCAGAACATAGCTATCAGCACAGGGAATTGGAACAACATTGGCAGGCAACCTGACATCGGATTTACTCCCGCTTGCTGATAAAGTTGCATAGTGGCCTGTTGGCGTTCTTGCATCTTGTCTGCAGGGAATTTCTCATTGATAGCATCTATCTGCGGCTTTAGCGCACGCATCTTCGCGCTCGATTTGTACGAAACAAATACGAACGGCAAAATAATCAGTTTGATCACTAGTGTCATCAGCAGAATAACAATACCGATGTGCAATCCCCAACCGGTGAAGAGGTCAAACATAGGAATAACGAGAATTACATTGATCCAACTGACGATTTTCCAACCCAGTGGCACCAGTTTGTTGAGATTCAGTTTCTCGTCTTTCTCCTTGCCTTCATCATAGGCTTTCAGGGTGTGATAGTGGTTCGGACCTAGATAGAAACGCATTCCCACAGGAGTCTTTCCGCTTAAGTCAAACGGAACAGACGTCTGAGTCGCATATTGCTTGATGTAGCCCGAGTGCTTCGGTTGCGGAGTCGATTGGAATTGTGAACCATTAAATGCATCGTCGGCAATCATCACGGTCGAGAAGAACTGGTCTTTGTAACCAATCCATCGTACGCGCGCAGATTCTTTCTCCGTATCATCTTTGCTCTCGCTCAGTTTCTCGATGTCACCGCCAACCAACATGTATTGCAGTTGTGCATAACGCTCCTCAAATTTGCGACCTTGTTCTTGCTGCGGAATCAGTTGACTCCATTGTATCTCCATTGCATTGATATTCTGCGCCAGTTCTGTCTGCATATTGTGCGGCTCAATGGCAAAATGTACCATGTAGTCTGCCGACAGATCATATACAAAATCGATATACGACTCTTCGTTTTCTGTCTTCAGTCGCATGATGGCGCGATTCGGCACTTCGCTCTCTACTGGAGTGAAATAGAGATTACTTGTCTGCAGAATACGGTTGTTGGCGGTGATCAGAGTGAAAGCCAGTTGCGATTCATCCCCACGGAACAAACAGAGCGGATTCACACTGTCTCCTGCAGCATGATAATCCAGTAGTTCTGCTTTGCGGATAGTTCCTCCGTGTGACGAGATTGCGATTCTCAGATGCTCGTTTTCCAGCGTTACCAGTTGCTCCGTACCTTGTGCGGCTTGAGCAAACGTGCCATACGCAGCCTGCAGACGCTCTTGCGTCTTCTCCGGATCTGCTGCTTCGGTGGCATTCGTGTTGCTCTCGGCTGCTACTATCTGCAGCGAGTCGCTCAGACGTTGTGCCTCTGCTTCTGCCAGACGAACGGCATTGATAGAATCTTGTACGCGTTGACGCTCAGCCAATTCCTCTTTCGATGGACGGTTGAACATTGTAAATCCTACGATAATTGCGGCTATAATCAGAAAGCCGATCCATGTATTTTTATCCATTTATAGTGTATTTGTTAGTTACTTACTCAGTTTGCCGAACATGATGCCTATGTATAGGCGCGGTCCGGACGGACTCATAAAATATTTCCAATCATCCGGTTCTGTCGTATCGACCAATTTGCTCCTGAAATTGCCGAACGGCAGCATATAATCAATTCGAATTAGCAGTGCCATATGGTTGCCTAATCCGATTTCCGTTCCAATGTACGGATCTACAAAGAAGAACGGCGTTTTTGTATACGAGGCATTATATTTTGTCTCGTCTTCGTTTGCATAATCTTTCCCTTCGCTCTGTTCGGGAACGTATAGGCGTTTCATCGTTCCTCCGCCTATGGTTGCGCCTAATAATGGACGCACTCTTCCCCAATTCATATAGGCATCTAGCAGTATTCCTCCCCATCCGGTGCGTACATTTGAACCGGTTTTCATCAGTGGCATCGTGCTTACAAATCCTTCTGCACCTATGTGAATGTGATTTAGCAAATGCACGCGTAGTGCACCTCCTAAACCGTAGCAAAAACCGTCTTTGGGCAGTCCTTTCACATATTCATAACTACCCAAACCCGTATTACTGAATATCTTGTCCGGCGAATCAGCAAACAGATATCCTCCGTGAAGCATCATTCCACCCGAAAAACCGGTGTACACGCCGTTTGTACGAGCCGCACGGCCACTCTGCTCCTGTGCGCATAGGCACAGGGGCAAGAGGACCAATACCAGAATGTATGCTATCCGTTTGTGCATCTTAGATGATGTCAAATGCTACGTCCATCATGTTGGTGAACGAGTTTTGGCGTTGCTCTGCGGTGGTTGCTTCGCCCGTCAGTATATGATCGCTCACGGTGCAGATCACTAGTGCTTTCTTTCCCAAACGTGCAGCGTTCATGTATAGTGCAGGAGCTTCCATCTCGTCAGCCAGTACACCCATCTTCGTCCAATTGGCCTTACGCGGATCTTCGCTGTAGAATACGTCGGCCGAGAACACATTACCTACGTGGTAGGTATAACCGAATTTCTCGCATGCATCAGCAGCCTTACGTGCCAATTGGAAATCTGCTATCGGAGCAAAATGACCGCCCAGGTCATACTGTTGTGCGTAGTTACTGTCGGTGCAGCTTCCTAGAGCTATCACTAGGTCGCCCAGATGAACACTCATCTGACGAGCACCACACGAACCAACGCGAATAATGGTCTCTACATCATAGAAATTGAACAATTCATACGTGTAGATACCGATGGACGGAATACCCATACCATGGCCCATTACCGATACTTCTTTTCCTTTGTACATGCCTGTGTAGCCGAACATATTGCGTACACTGGTCACCATTTTCGGGTTCTCCAGAAAACGCTCTGCCATCAGTTTTGCGCGAAGCGGGTCACCCGCCATAATCACTGTCTTTGCGATTTCGCCGTACTGCGCACCAATGTGCGGAGTAGGGCATTGATTTTTTGCCATAATTGTTTTGTGTTTTTTGTGGTTAATATTTTGTTTTCAATTTTTAAATCTTAAATTTGCAATCTTCACTACGGCTCTAGCCGTTCATCTTATACCATTCTATAGCTTTCGCTAGATCTTCCGGTGTGTCAATACCGATTGTCTCTATATTGGTCACGCCCACGCGGATCTTGTATCCGTTCTCCAACCAGCGCAGTTGTTCCAGACTCTCTGCTTGCTCCAGTGGAGTAGGGGCCAGTTTGGTTATCTCTTGCAGCACGTCCGCACGATAGGCATACATGCCTATGTGGCGGTAGAACTGACCTTTCTTCAGCCAATCTTCTTTCTCCACGCCGCGCAGATAAGGAATCACGCTTCGCGAGAACATCAGCGCTTCACCTGTCGTCTTGCTCCATGCTACCTTAGGTGTATTCGGATTCTCCAGGTCTGCCAACGTATCTTTCTCCGTGTATGGTCTAACTAGCGTGGCGATGTCTGTCGGGCAATGTTCTCCATCGTAATCCTCCGGAAAACACTCCATCAACGCTTGTATCTGTTCTGGGCGAATAAATGGTTCATCGCCTTGTATATTCACAATCACAGTGTCCTGGTCATTCTGCTCACGCCATGTGGGAGTGGTTATCGCCATATAGGCTTCCAGACAACGCTCTGTGCCGCATCGGTGGTCCGGACGAGTCATCACTACTTTTCCTCCAAAGCCCTCCACCGCATCGTAGATGCGTTCGTCGTCTGTGGCTACCACAACCGTATCAAGCGCTTTCACGGCTTGCTCATACACACGGTGAATCACCATTTTGTGGCACAGGTCGGCCAGTGGCTTTCCTGGAAACCGAGTAGACGCATAACGCGCAGGGATAATTCCAATATATTTCATCTCTATCTAAATTTTCAATCTACAATTTTCAATTCTCAATTTACAAATCGCCGCTTTCTACTTTAGAAAGCAAGTTAATCGCTCCTTCTATCGTCTTCACATTGTGTATCGAGGCATAACGCCTACCTGTTTTCTGACCCTTTTTGTCACGTTCTTCTGCCAGCAGACAACGCTCTGGGCGACTGATGGCATATTGCACTATCTTGCCGAAGGCTTCCGACTGCCAATATGCATCGCGTTTCTGAACGAAGTACAGTGTCATCCGCTCTTGTTTCAGTAGTATCTTCTCTATGCCCAATCGGCAACATAGCCATCTTAGTCTAACTACCGAAAGCAATTCTTCTGCTTCTTGCGGCAGTGGCCCGAAGCGGTCTACCAGCCGTTTGCGAAAATCTTGCATTTGTTGCTCGCTGTGCAGACTGTCTAATTCTCGGTATAGCGTGATTCGCTCACTGATGTTCTCGATATAATCATTTGGAAAACATATGGGCAAATCGGTCTCCAGTTGCGCATCATTGCACCATAGGTGCTTTTCATCATTGAGCGACGCAGTCGCGCTCATTTCATCATTGAGTGGCTCTGCCACGCTCATTTCTTCTTTCAACTCCTCCACCGCCTCATTCAGTATGCGCTGATAAGTCTCGTAACCCAGGTCGGCAATAAATCCCGACTGTTCAGCGCCTAGCAGATTTCCCGCTCCACGAATATCCAGATCTTGCATCGCCAGATTAAATCCCGCACCTAGTTCGGCAAACGTGCTCAGTGCTTCCAGTCGCCTCCGTGCATCTTCCGTCAGCAGTTCTTTGTCTGGCGCAATCAAGTAGCAATACGCTTTTCTGTTGCTTCGTCCCACGCGCCCTCTCAACTGATGCAGATCGGCTAGTCCGTATTGCTGCGCCGAGAAAATCAAAATTGTATTTACGTTAGGTATGTCAACGCCCGACTCGATTATCGTGGTCGAAATCAGTATGTCGTAGTCGTAGTTGATAAACGCTTCTAGCCGCTCTTCCATCTCATCTGCAGGCAGTTGGCCGTGTGCAATCACGATGCGTGCTTCCGGACACAAGGCATGAATCCTGTGCTCTATGCGTGGCAACATTTCTATGCGGTTGTTCACGATAAACACTTGCCCGTTTCTGCTCATCTCTAGTTCGATGGCTTCGCGAATAATATCTTCGTCGTCCAGTGTTATCAGTTCTGTTTGTACAGGATAACGATTGGCCGGCGGAGTCGTCATTACGCTTAAATCACGCGCACCGAGTAGCGAGAACTGCAATGTACGCGGTATAGGTGTCGCGGTTAGGGTCAGTACATCAATGTTCGCGCGCAGACTCTTCAGTTTCTCCTTTACGGCTACGCCGAATTTCTGCTCTTCGTCTATGATTAGCAATCCTAGGTCGTGCCATTTGACGCTTTTCCCGACTATCTTATGGGTGCCAATCAGTATGTCTATTTTTCCTGCTTCCAGGTCGACCAGCAGTTCTTTCGTCTCTTTGGCGGACTTCAGGCGACTCAGGTATTCTATCCGTACGGGTAGGTTCGCCATTCGTTCGCGGAACGTGTTGTAGTGTTGCAGGGCTAGGACAGTCGTCGGAACGAGTACGGCCACTTGTTTGCCGTCCGTCGCTACTTTTAGTGCCGCACGCATCGCCACTTCTGTCTTGCCGAATCCCACGTCTCCGCAAACTAGTCGATCCATCGGCATCGGACTCTCTAGGTCACGTTTAACATCTGCGGTCGCTTTCGCTTGGTCGGGCGTATCTTCGTAGAGGAACGAAGCTTCCATCTCATGTTGTATATATCCGTCTGGCGAGTACGCAAAGCCTTTTTGTTGCTTACGCGTAGCGTACAAGCGGATTAAGTCACGCGCAATGTCCTTTACTTTGTCTTTGGTCCGCTCTTTTAGCCTCTCCCACGCACCACTGCCCAGTCGCGCTATCGTGGGCTCTGAACCCTCGCGACCTTTGTATTTGCTGATACGGTGTAGGTTGTGAATACTCACGAATACATTCGCTCCGTCGCGGTAGTTCAGTTTGATCATCTCCTGTGGCCTACCGTTTACAGGCGTCGTTACGAGTCCGCCAAATCGAGCTATACCGTGGTCCGAGTGAACGACGTAATCACCTATCCTTAATTGGTTTATCTCGCGCAGCGTAATGATGGCTTTACCGCGTCGGGCATTCTCACTCGCCATCGATACTCGGTGGTAACGCTCGAATATCTGATGGTCGGTGTAGCAGCATATTTTCAGCCCGTGGTCCACAAAGCCCTCATGCAGCGTCGAGTTGATGCCAATAAATTTCTCTTGACTCTCGACTCTCGACTCTTGACTTTCGACTATCGGCTCTTCGCTTTCTGCGTTAAAGATGGCGGAAAGGCGGTCCAACTGCTTCTTCTGCTCCGCCAGAATATAGATTTTGTATCCGTCCTCTATATGTCGGCGTATGTCTTCTGTCAGTAGGTCAAACTGCTTGTGGAAGATCGGTTGTGGCACTGTGTCAAAGTTCACTTGCTCGTACTTGTCCAGACTGCTTTTCTCCGCAATCTCAAGCGTACGCTTTTTTTCCAATAGGTCCTTCCAGTTAGTCTCCTTCCCTTTAGGGTGAAGAGCTTCGCTCGATCGAGCGTCCAGTGGACGGTCGTAGAACATTGTTGGGGTAGGCCCATTCTCCAACTTAAAGTTGACTATCCGCCAGTCGTTGCTTACCCACACAAAATCTTCACTCAGATAGTCCACTAAGCCGCTCATCCGCTCATCCCCTAATCCGGTCGTCCCTCCTATTATTTCTACCTTTTCAACGCGAGATTTGGATAGTTGGTCTTCTATGTCAAAAGTACGAATCGACTCAATCTCATCCCCAAAGAAATCCAAGCGATACGGGTCGTCGTGGCTATAACTGTAGATATCTACTATTCCTCCGCGGATGGCGTATTGACCGGGCTCAAACACAAAGTCCACACGCTCAAACCCTAATTCTGCCAACTGATTCCCAATCTCAGAGATCTGCACTTCCTGACCGGTCTTCAGACTGAAACTGTTTTCTTCCAGTTCTTTCGGACTCGGCACTTTCTCCGCCATCGCCTCTGGATACGTCACCACGATTAGCCCTTTCGCCTCTCGCCTTTCGCCTTTTAGTGCACTCAGGCACTCCATCCTCTGTATCTCCGCCGCCTCATCGGTCGTACGTCTTTTCTTCGCCGCAGGAAAGTAATATACGCTTGCCTCTTTCGTCTTTTGACTATCGTCTATCGCCTCTCGCCTCTCGCCTTTCGCCTTTAGATCCCCGTACATATACCGTGCGGCTTCTTCATTGTCCATCACTATGAACAACGGCTTTTCCAGCGCTTTCAGCATCAACGCTCTCGCACTCGCATGCAATCCGCTGATGAGTAGATGTTTTCCAACCTCCCCTCCTTTTAGGGTGAAGGGCTTTGCCCGATTGGAGGTCCAGTGGACGTCCATAGAACCTCCAGGGGTAGGCCCCTTTCCTATCTCGCTTCGCACCTTTCTTATCTCTGGATGCTCCGCGAACAATCGTTGTAAATCATCTATCTCCACCTGTGCGCGCATAAAAAGCGTGCAAAAGTACAACAAAAAATTTGAATTACCAAATAATTTGGAAAAAAAATGAGTTGTGCTCGCATAAATGAATGGTTTTTCCGGATTATTTGGAGTTCGCTAAATATAGCGAATGTACTTATGCAAATGAGCAAATCAGACTGGCGACAGACTAACGACAGACTATCGGAATGGGGTAGATACCTGGTCAATATCTGATAATCACGTATCCTACTCGTGCCTATAATATACTTTGTATATTATCCCGTGATTTTGAAAATATGCTATTTTTGTGGCTACAAATCGAAACTTTTGCAGTCGGTTTTGCTTTCAAATCTTAAAATTTAACACAATAATCGAAATATTTCGAAAACAAAGCGAATGGACTTGTGCACTTCATTGCAAACTGCCTTTCGCAATTCGTAATCTGCACATAATCAGCAGCATACAAACTAAATAAAATGTTCGATTTTAAACATTACGAAACTCCGAAATCTAAACAAAAGTAACAATATTCTTAAAAACATATTATTTTATTTTATAAAATGTTTGGATTATTGTACTTTTGCACCGAAATCTTCAAAACACGGGTTTCGAAACCCTCAAAAAAAGGAGATTACCCAACATGAAAATTTAACCCATCCGGATACAATGAAACGAAATCTTACTCACTTTTATTGTCTTACTCACTTAACACGTTCTAACATGCTCATGTCCCATTCAGACAAGTCACGTTCCAACATGCACCTTTTTCGTGTCCTTTTCACTTCGGCACTCCTCTTTCTGTGCTCTCTAACTTCCTTTGCAAATATCTATACTATTGAAGGAGAATGCACTGATTGGGATGAGAAGTCAATGACAATTAGTGATGGAGGGTTCTATGAATACTATGGACCTATTTCAACAATATGGAATGACTTTTCTGTATCGGATGGTGTTCATACTTATGGTGCTACTTGTGTGAGAAGTGGGTTTAATGAAACGGACGTGCTGATTGAAAATGCAGGGGATTTAGCTTATGTAGATAATGCGGGCACTTCATATTATATTATTGTTTGGTATCCTAATACCGCGATGAATTCTAATAACTATCCTGCTATATGTGCGTCAACTTCTCTCCCTGCTGAAATCGTTCCTTGTTCTGCACCAAATCATGTGGATGTGTCTGGCGGTTATCATTTCTTCCCGGGTGAAACTATTTTACTAACTGCTCAGGCGTACTCTTCTGCGGGTACAGGCGATCCTATTACATCTGGAGTCTCCTATCAGTGGCAAAAATATATAGGAAGTGCATTCGCAGATATAGTGGGCGCGACAGATGCAATATATACCAAGGTTAATGCAACGGCAGAAGATGCTGGTCAGTATCGTTGTATTGCAACTACTGGCGAGGGATGTTCTACTCCAAGTGCGGCAACTAAAGATGCTGCGTTTAAAGTAAAATGTCTCCAACTGTACGTGTATTGGGATGACAATTCCGATAAATGCAATTTGGCTTTCACAAAGGTAGATGCAACTCATGCCACGGCAACTGTGTTCTTGGAGAATAGTTCTTATACCTATCATTTTAAAGTAACTGATGGGCAAAATAACTGGTGGGGTAAGAGTGCGACATTTACTAGTAATAATTGTACTGATAGGAGTTTGAATTCTAATAATTATTGTGGTCTAACTACGACTAAAGCCGCCACATATACCTTCACTCTTACCTTCAATGCAGGTTTAACTTCATTTAAAATGACTGTAACATACCCGAGCTCGGATCAAGCAGCGGGGTATGACCTCTATTTCGCGAATGATCAGCGTCAATGGGATGCTACAAAAATATACTACCGTATAGGCCATGGTACCTATAACAATAAGTACCAAATGTCAAAAGTGAATGGTACTGCAAATTTGTTTAAGGTTACAACTGCATCATGGAATGGTTTCGATGCATGGCACATAGCAAATAATGCCGGTTGGGATGGAACAAATAATTCCGTTTATCGAACATATACGAATAATGATCAGTACTCTATCACTAATGCAGTACGCTTTGAAGGCGCTCCTGTGCCTTCTACTGGTTGGACGGTGATTCCGGGTAATGACCATTCTACTGGTGGTGACCCAATCAATAATAACTGTGAATTCTATTCCTTTACCACGGTTCCGGGTATGTGGACACACAATGTATCCATTACACCGCCCACTTATGGGACACTTACTATAAATTATGTGGATGTGTCAGGATCCGCTCAAGCATTCAGTTCTGGTAATAGGGATTTGGCCCATACATGCATTATTACAGTAACAGCTGTCCCTGGAATGGGCTATGCTGATCCTGCTGTCATATACATAAATGGTGTCGCTCACGGCAATCGCGATCCATTTGTGTTGACGGAAGATGCAGTAGTTTCTGCCCTATTCGAACCAGCTGTATACACTGTAACTTTGAATACCAACGGAGGAACAATCAACTCTGGAAATGTAACTAGCTATACCTACGGAGTAGGTGCGACACTTCCAACTGATGTGACCAAATCCGGAAGTTATATTTTTGCTGGATGGTATGATAATGCTGGCTGCACGGGAAGTGCGGTTACCGAAATCTCCACAACCGATACAGGTAATAAAACTTATTGGGCAAAATGGGATGCGGTAACAATCGTAGATATCCCGGGAACAGTCAACAAAGGCAATGTGTACACCTATAGCGCAGATATGACTTGGTATGGCGCTAACAACGAATACTTCAATATTGGAGATGGAGACCATCCAAACCTTGATAGGTGGGTGGAATGGGTTGTTAACCTAACCCTACAAGGCAACTATATAGTTACGGAAGAATATTCTTGTCCTAATGGTCATAGAGTTTTGCTGGAATTGTTAGATGCGGGCAGAAATGTAGTGGCAAGTTACGAAACTCCAAGAACTGAAAATTTTGAAGGAGAAACAACTTACGCTACGATGTGGGACCTAAATTCAGTTCCAACAGGTGTTTATACGTTGCGCTTAAGGAATGTTTATAACCACTCACAACCCAAAGAGAAGAGTTTCACGTTCACACATGCAGGTTTGAGCGTTACCTATACAAAAGTGCCAAATCAAACTTTGTATGGTAGAGATGGCGATGCTAGTAGAGCTTATGGCGAAATTGGCGAACCAACTACCGTGACAACTTCCGGCATTGCAATTGGGGCATCAGTCGATTCCACAGGTAATGTGTTGACTATCGGAGATGTTACCATTGTTGCTCCGGATAGTGTACGTGGCATCTTGTATAATATTCCCGCAACTGGTGGTGGAGTAGTGCCTCCGTCTGGTTGTGACTGGCGTTTCCGCTGTTGGAGAAATCTTCCGGCAACGATAACTGGCGATATTAGCAATATAGAGGCCGTTTATTACCCCACATTTAATGTAGATTACAATACGAATGGTGGAACAATCAATGACCCGAAACCATACACAACTTGGTACGAATATACAGGTTTGGAGGCGGATCAAGTTTCTCTGCCACAAGATGTTACTAAACCGGGATATATGTTCGCAGGGTGGTATCAACAGTCTACGACACAGTTGTTTATGTACCTTACATGTAACTACTATGGTGATTATTCTAAAGGTGCAAGTTGTCATTCTGATGATTGTGACTATCGTTTGAAAGCGCATTGGGTTTTGCCTTGCGACGAACCACAAACTATCTCCAAGGTTACGATTACAGGCTCTGGTACCTCCAATTATACCTACGAGGGTTACAACAACAAAGAATATGCTGGCACCCCAGTCGTTTCTGTGGGCTCTTATTCGGCAACCTTCGATGGTAAGATTGGCTATCAGTTGCAAGCTGCTAATGACATCGTCTTCGCAACTATCAAGACTGGAACTACTTTCCGCGTAGGTGATCATATCTATGTGTATATAACCGAAAAAAATACAACTCGTACTTTAGATGGTGGTTCTAATACAAACCTTCTTACCCTTTATTACGGAACGGGTGCGGGCGATGCTCATGTGTTGGTGAACCTTAAAATACCACCACAGACTACTCCTGAGGAATGGAGAGGCGTATATTCTTATACCCTTGACGCAGATGACGTGCTTGAGATGACTGAAGCAGGTGCGACCGGTGTCGGTGTTTGGCGTGATGCAACAAATGGAGAGAATCCGTGTATCTATAGTGTGGAAATCACTGGTTGTCGTGACCTTATCTTTGATAATAACGATGGAGACCATTTGTGGAGTAATCCGGCCAACTGGGCTCCAACTTACACCGAGATTCCTTCTTACTATCAGGCTACGCGTATTATCCAACCATGTACCGTGGATATCGCGGATGCACATGCCAAAGTGGTAAAACTCTGTACAGATCTTGCAGGTCATGAAGGTCGTCTGACTATCAATGCAAATGCAGCACTCGAAGTAACGCAACAGATTAGCGAAGTACATGGTATTGATTACAACACGCTCTACGATGTTGCTCCGGAGAATATTATCGTTAAATCCAATGCGTCTAACCAAGGTGCTTTAGCACATGGCTACGATGGTAGTTTCGCTACGCACGCTACTATTGAGCAGTATGCACGCGGTTCTGGTTATCTGGGCGGAGGAAATCCTACTTGGCAATATGTGGGTGTTCCGTTCAGCGACGTAAACAACGCCATGGAGCATTACTATGGCTCTGAGATGTGCCGTTGGATTGAAAATACAACGGGAAATGCAGGCACCAACTGGTCGTACGTAGCTAAGACTGGCGAACAGGTTGTTCCGTTCCAAGGTTATGCGCTCACCAATCCTTCTGCTAAGACCTTTACCAACCAGGGAACGCTCGTTTCTTCTACCGACCAGACGCTTACTCTTACTTGTGCAGGCACAACCGGTTATACTGGCTGGAATATGTTTGCTAACAGCTGGATGGCGCCAATCAATATCGAGAAATTCGAGGATGCAGACTTTGGAGATAATGTCCAAAAGACCGTTTACCTCATGAATACGGGTATTAACAATGGTCAGCAAGCAGATTTCCCGAACTATGAATCGTCAACGGGTTCTGCTGGACAATATGTGGCTGTTCCAATCCATACGGCTGCTGTTATGGGTTCGAACAAGTTTATTGCTCCAATGCAAGGATTCTATCTGGTAACAGAGGCAGCTTCTACAGTTACGCTCAGATACGATTTGGTTCGCAATTCTGAGCATACGGCATTGTCTGTTCTCCCGAACCGCGCGCCGCGTTATGCTGAGCAGAGCGAAGCAGAGCTGATGCCACGACTCAGAATTGACGTAACAGGAAGTCGTTTCGCCGACCGACTCTATGTCCTTGAGAACACTAACCAAACCAATGCGTTCGACAATGGTTGGGATGGTTACAAGATTGAGGGCGAAGATTATGCTCCGCAACTCATGACTCGTACGGGCGACTTAGATCTCGCAGTCGACGTATCTCCTGCTTTCGATGGCAAGCAGATTGCTTTCCGAGCAGGCGAGGATACTGAATATACGCTCCATTTCTCTACTACGGAGAATGGACTGGTTCTGCGCGACTTGGTTACTGATGTCGTTACGCCAATCGAGGATGGTGGTACTTACCATTTCTTCGCTTCCAACCGCGAATCAGCTATCCGCTTCGTCATAGGCGATAATCGCCAAGTGCCTACCGGGTTCGACGAGCAATCGGTTCTCACTTCCGACCAAATCTTCTCGCTCTCGGTTTATACCGCTGACGGACGATTGGTTCTCCGCCGTACGAGCGACTTCGACGATCCGTTACTCCTACCACAGTCAGGGGTGTATATCTTCTATATGCAAACCACTGAGGGAGTGAAAATCCAGAAAATAACATTCTAAATCAGACGAGGAAACTACGATGATGAAACGAACTATCATATTTGCCCTTCTCGCCTTTGGAATGTTACGGTCGGCCAGCGCGCAAATCACGCAACCGGCAACCATAGGCGATATGCCAAGAGCGCAGATTGGACAAGTTAACAACAATGTGCTGCTCAACCACGCACAGGCGCGCAATAGTAATATAGGTGTCAGCCATGCGGCTCAGCAACCTGTTGCTACTATGCAAGGCACAGTCTTTAGCAACGATTTGTTTGGCAAGAAACGCTACCGCGTTGCTTCTGGCAACCTTGCGCAAGCAAATTGTGGCGCCGTTAGCGAGAGTTACAATAGTTTTGTTAGTATGTCCGCTTATCAGGATATTTCCGTTGCTAATATTGGTGCAGGCTTTGCTACACCGCGCAAGGGCATCGGTCCACCGCCACCAACGCCGGATCCTGATAATCCACATATTCTGCCTATTGGCGATGCATGTTGGTGGTTGCTTTTGTTGGCTGTCGGTTATGCTGCGCTAACCATCTATCGCCGCCGTAAAAACGCGTAAAATAGCCAAAAGCACAAGTTTTTTGACTAAAAAATGCAAAAATATTTGCGTATCTCAAAAATTATTTGTACTTTTGCACCGTGAAATTGAACGAGGGGACCCGAAAAGGTTCCCTCGCTCGCATAAAATAGTGTCATTATGCTAAACCAACAGGACCTACAAAATTGGATCAACGAGCGCCTCGCCGGCACAGATTATCAGCTCATAACGCTTTCTGTTTCCGCTCAAGACGATATTCTCGTCGAGATTGATTGTCTTACTGGAGTAGATGTGGATTTCTGTGCCGAACTCAATCGCTTCCTGATAGGGAAGATTGAGCAATGGGCTGCCTCAAAAAGCTTAGGCGAAATCGATTATTCGTTGGAGGTTGGTTCTGTTAGTTTGACCGAACCGTTCAAATCCAAGATCCAGTTCCTGAAGAATCTTGGCCATGATGTCGAATTGCTCGTCGATGGCAAGAAATTGCGCGGACAGTTAATTTCGGTAGATGAGGATACATTCTCTGTTGATATAGAGGAAAAAGTTGCTGTGGAAGGCCGTAAACGCAAAGAAACGCAACTGGTTACCTACACTTGGCGCTATGACCAACCTAAATACGTCAAATATGATTTAAAAATATAGTATAACTTTTTAACCCCTCTTAGCTGGTTGAGAGGAGCCTTCCAAGATAGTGAGGACTGCTGGCGAAGTGATAGTCCGAACTAAGAGCGGGGGCATCTGAGGACTTAATGACGATCAGATCGTCAGTCCGTGTCCGAGGATAGCCAGCAGCGAATGGCAACAAAACAAGAGTCAATCAATATGGTTGACATTTTTAGAGAATTCAAAGATTTCAAAAGCATTGACCAGCAAACTTTGATGAATGTACTGGAGGATTCGTTCCGCAATGTGATTGCTAAGATGTATGGAACGGATGCCAACTACGATGTTATTATCAACCCAGACAAAGGTGACTTGGAAATCTACCGCAATCGTCTGATTATGGAGGATGACGATGTGGCTAATCCGGAGACCCAAATCTCGCTTAGCGAAGCACGTCAGCTTGATGACGAAGCGGAAGTAGGTGAGGAAATTACTGATAAAGTTGATTTCAGTTCCTTCGGACGTCGTATGATTCTCAATCTTCGTCAAACTTTGGCTTCTAAGATTCTCGAACTTCAAAAGGAGAACCTCTATCTCAAATATTCGGATATGCTCGGCCAGATTGTTTCTGGCGAACTCTATCAGGTTTGGAAAAAAGAGATGCTTCTGCTCGATGACGAAGGCAATGAGCTTTATCTGCCGCGCCAAAACCAAATACCAACCGATTTCTATCGCAAGGGTGAGGTCGTTCGCGCCGTGGTAGTTCAGGTGGACAATAAGAATCAAAATCCGAAGATCATTCTCTCGCGAACTAGCCCATTGTTCTTGCAACGTCTCTTCGAACAAGAAATTCCTGAGGTGAAAGAAGGACTTATCTCTATCAAGAATATTGCTCGTATTCCTGGAGAACGTGCCAAGGTGGCTGTTGAGTCTTTCGACGATCGTATTGATCCGGTAGGTGCTTGTGTAGGCGTTAAGGGCGCACGTATCCACGGTATCGTTCGCGAACTCCGCAACGAGAATATTGATGTCATCAATTATACCAAGAATATCAAACTTTATATCCAACGTGCTCTTGCACCGGCTAAGATATCTTCCATGGAGATTGACGAGGAGAACAAGGCTGCTAAGGTTTATCTCCAACCGGACGAGGTTTCGTTGGCTATCGGTAAGGGAGGTTTCAATATCAAATTAGCGTCCATGCTTACCGGTTACCAGATTGACGTTTATCGTGAGATGGACGAGCAAGATCTCGACGATATCTATTTGGACGAATTCAATGACGAAATCGATCAGTGGGTTCTCGATGCACTCAAGGCTATCGGACTCGATACAGCCAAAGATGTGCTGGCTAAGAGCAAAGAAGAACTTCTCCAACAAACAGATCTTGAGGAGGAGACCATCGACGACGTTTTGCGTATACTCGCCGCCGAATTTGCAAACGATTAATACTAACCATAAAATACAATTCTATGGCGATTAAAGTAATAAAAGCCTGTAAAGAACTGAACATCGGCATGTCCACGCTGACTGCCTTTTGCGAGAAGCACGGTCATCCTATCGAGGCGGACCCTAATGTCCGTATCGATGACGACTTGTTCCTCTTGCTTGCAAAGGAATTCAACAAGGATATGGCCATCAAACTAGAGGCTGACCGTCAAGCGGCCGAACGCCAAGAGCGTGCGGCTGCGCCTACGCTGACCGTCGAGCACAAAGAGCCTGCACACATTGAGACTTCTGTACCTCAACCTAAAGTGATAGGCAAAATCGATCTCGAGGCAGAGAAGAAGGCGAAAGCAGAAGCTGCTCAGAAGGCGAAGGAAGAGGCCGAACGCGCAAAGGCGGAGGCTGAGGCTGCGAAAAAAGCAGCAGAGGAAGCCCGACAAGCCGCAGAGGCTGCTCGCGAAGCTCAGGCCAAAGAGGCAGAACAACCGGCAGAACCGAAAAAACAAGAAGTGTTCTCTCTGGGCAAACCCGAGTTGAAGAATGCTCCGAAAGTAGTTGGTAAAATCGATCTCGATTCTATCGACACTTCTACACGTCCTGCCAAGAAGAGCAAGGAACAGAAACGTAAAGAACGTGAAGAACGTCAGCAAGCTCAACAGGCTCAGCAGCAAGCTGCTGCAGAACGTCGCAAACGCGAGCGTATCAAGGGTGGAGCAGCTAAGGTGGATCCTAACGACAAACGTAATCAGACCGGTAAGGGCAACAAGGGCAAGAAGATTCAGCCACGCGAAGCTACTCAGGAAGAGGTTGAACGCGCTTTGAAGGAGACTCTCAATCGTCTGCAACAACCTAAGGGCAAGAGCAATGCTTCTAAATACAAACGTGAACGCCGTGAGCAAGAACGTGAGAAGCATGAACTTGAGATAATGGAGGCACAGGAGCAATCTAAAGTGCTAAAATTGACCGAGTTTGTTACCGCTAACGATTTGGCTAATATGATGAATGTACCGGTCAACAAAATTATCGGTACTTGTATGTCGTTGGGACTCTTCGTTTCTATCAACCAGCGTCTTGACGCTGAGACCATCAATCTGGTAGCAGAGGAGTTCGGTTTTCAAACCGAATATGTGGCTGCACATGTGGTAGAAGAAATCAATGCTGACGAAGTAATCAACGATGCGGATATGGAACCGCGTTGCCCGATTATTACGGTCATGGGTCACGTCGATCACGGTAAGACTTCGTTGCTCGACCATATTCGTAATGCCAACGTGATTGCCGGCGAGGCGGGTGGTATCACCCAGCACATCGGTGCATATAATGTTAAACTCAAGAATGGTCAGCATATCACGTTCCTCGATACTCCTGGTCACGCAGCCTTTACCGCTATGCGTGCCCGTGGTGCTAAGGTGACTGATATAGCTATCATCATTGTGGCGGCCGACGATGCTGTCATGCCACAAACTATTGAGGCTATCAACCACGCACAGGCTGCAGGTGTGCCGATGATATTCGCTATCAACAAAGTTGATAAACCGGGCGCTAATCCTGATAAGATTCGTGAACAACTCTCCAATATGAATATCCTTGTCGAGGATTGGGGTGGTAAGTACCAGTGCCAAGAGATTTCTGCGAAACATGGTACAGGTGTGTACGAACTATTGGAGAAAGTGTTGCTCGAGGCAGAATTACTAGAACTGAAGGCCAATCCAAAACGTCGTGCTAAAGGTTCTGTCATTGAGTCTTCGCTTGACAAAGGTCGTGGCTATCTGGCTACTCTCTTGGTGCAAGATGGTACACTCCATATGGGAGATATCGTTCTCGCGGGAACCTATCACGGTCGTATCAAGGCTATGTTCAACGAGCGTGGCCAAAAGATTACCGAGGTTCATCCGGGCGAACCGTGTTCCATCCTTGGCTTAAATGGTGCTCCGCAGGCGGGTGATGAATTCAACGTATTACCTACCGAGCAAGAGGCACGCGACATCGCTACCAAACGCGAACAACTTCAGCGCGAGCAGTCTATCCGCACGAAGAAGCATATTGGTCTTGAGGAAATCGGTCGCCGTATGGCTATTGGTGACTTCAAGGAACTTAATGTTATCGTTAAGGCCGATGTGGATGGATCTGTTGAAGCAATCAAGGACTCGCTCATCAAACTCTCTACAGAGAATATTCAGGTCAATGTTATCCATGGCGCAGTTGGTGCTATTAGTGATAGCGATGTTATGTTGGCTGCGGCTTCCGATGCCATGATCGTCGGCTTCAATGTCCGTCCTACTGGCACGGCGCGCAAGATGGCGGAAACCGAAGAAGTGGATATCCGAATCTATTCCATCATCTATGATGCTATCAACGAACTCAAGGACGCTATGGCTGGTATGCTCTCGCCTGAGGTGAAAGAGGAAATCACAGCTACGCTCGAGGTTCTGCAGACCTTCCATATCTCCAAGGTGGGCACTATTGCAGGCTGCATCGTACGTGAGGGTAAGATCAAACGAGGCAACAAAGTACGCGTTATTCGTGACGGTATCGTTATTAAGACGGCCGAGTTGGCTTCGCTTAAGCATGTTAAGGATGATATCAAGGAGGCAGGCGTTAATACCGAATGTGGTTTGAGCCTGAAGGCCTACGACGATTTGCAAGTAGGTGATATCCTCGAGTCATTCGAAGAAATTGAAGTAGCAAAAACTTTGTAATATGAAAAAGCACATTCTTTTATTAGCAGCGGTGGCCATGAGCCTTACCGGTTGCTGGACTAGTATTCACACGGTTGCTCCTACTACGGAGTACGTAGCACCGGTTACTACTGTCTATACGACACAAGTAACTACCCCGACACCTAAAGTGACCACAACAACTACTGTTACGGTTACTTCATTCAACAACGATTGGTCATTCTATCTCGATCTTCAAGCAGTTGGCGCAGCTTTCGCTGAGGCTAACACGGTGGAAGAGTTCGAGCGTCTGCTCAACTCCAGTCGCTATATGATCAACAACCTTGATCTTAATCGCGATGGATATATCGATTATCTGCGTGTTTTGGAGACTTATCAAGGCTATCGCCACGTGTTCCTTATTCAGGCTTGCTTGGCTCCATCTGTATTCCAAGATGTGGCTACGCTGATTGCTGAGTGGCGTTCCGATCGTCTCTATGTAGAGGTTATCGGTGATCGCTATATCTATGGTTACAACTACGTAGTACGTCCTGTCTTTGTACAACGTCCTCCGTTGTGGACAGTGTTTGGCCGTCCTCACTACAACCCATGGTTCTCGCCTTACCACCACGGCCATTTCCCGTCTCACTATCAGTATCTGAAGCCGATTTATTTGAATCACTATCAGGCGTATATCAATACGTACATGCACAATCACCACTACTGCCACCACTGCGATTATCCGCAGCAACCGTATTGGGATGGTTATACGCATATGACAGACCAACATCGCCGTCACGATTATCAGGATAAGCATCCTAATGATTCGTTCGATCAGCGTGTTACACACCAACTGACAGCTAATGGCTCGGGTGTGACGGTTCGCAATGCAGGTGAGTTGCGCAATGAGACTCAACGTCAGCAGTCGTCTTCTCGCGAAGGTTCTTCTGCTTCGTCCGGTACATCGTCTAGAACTTCTTCTACATCTTCAACCACGTCGTCTCCGAGCCGTACAACCGGTACCTCGACAACTTCGACACAGACTAGCGGAACTTCTACTCGTACATCCCAGACATCTCAGACTTCCCAGACTGCATCCCAGAAGCCGTCGTCTTCTACTGTTACACGTCAGCCTTCATCGGCCCAGACTGGCTCTGCACAGTCTACATCGCGTCAACAGACCACCACTCAGACTACGTCTTCTAGTTCATCTTCACGTTCTTCGCAGACCTCGTCTCAGCAGTCAACGGTTAATCGCCGGCCTTCTACTAGCGTCTCTACGCGTGTGAATACCAATGGTTCAACTCGTACTACTATCAAGCAGACTAATGAACAAGGCAAGACAACAACGGTACAACGTACTTCTACTCCTGTGAATCAGCAACGTACAACTAGCTCGCAGTCTTCTTCGAGCAGCCAACGTTCTGGTAGTTCGTCGTCCTCATCTTCATCAGGTTCACGAACCTCAGGTGGTAGTAGTAGTGGCTCCAGTACTCGTAGATAAAAAATAAACGCGCTCTTCAAAGCGCGTTTATTTTTGTTATATCCGTTCCAGACATTGCAATCGGATCCAACCCTGATTACTTCCGACGCGGATATTGCACCATTCGCCGATGGTCTCGCGGATAGTGACCTTCGTCCCCTCATGGACGGTGAATAGGTCAGTTCCTGAACGGTCAGGAGCTGACTTTGCATTGACGATACCCTGAGTGATGATAGCCTCGTTGCGCAACGTATCGCGTCGATGGAGCGAAACGGTGTTGAGCCCTGCAACGATAGAGAAGAGTAGGGCAATCCAGGCAATATGGAAAGCGCTCTTGCGGACACCAACTGCGCTTGCTAGCAGGAAGAGCAATAACGCTACGAGCATGAGCAAGAAGAGACCTACTGACAGCCACATCCATGTTTGCTCGCTCAGACTATTGCGCACGGCACGAGCCCAAGCCGAAACAAAGAAATCCTGTTCTGGTATATTGTCGGTAATGCGGCTTTGGGCGAACTTCAGGTTGTATTTCGCATCCGGATAATTAGGGCGCAAACGCAGTGCCCGCTCGTAGCATAGGATAGCTTGCGCCAATTCGCCTTGTTTGTAGCGCACGTTTCCGAGATTATAATAGACTTGGGCATCTGGTTGCTCGTCCAAGATGGCTTGGTAGAGCGTGGCTGCATCGTCGTAGCGTCCTTCTGCATAAGCCGCATTAGCCTCGTCGAAAGGCGTCTGCGCATTGGCGCAAAGTGCAATAACCAATAGGCATTGACAAATTACAAATATCTTTTTCATATTCTCTGGTCCTCAAGATTGTTAATCAATTGTGTAGTAGCGCGATATAGGTCGTCCATCGCATGGTCAGTGCTAGGCGCATAGCGTGCAAACTCAGCCGTCGAAAGCACATCTTTCACTTCGCCAATCAGACTGTCGCTGACGCCCTTGCTGCTGAGCAGTTGCGCGATATTGTCTTTGTTCAGTTCGGCTGTGGGAATACTGAGACGGTCGCTCAGGTACGTCCAGGCTGCTTGCTCGATCGCTGCGTAGAACGCGTCCTTATTATTACCCTTGAGTGCCACAGCAGCAGCTTTTAGCCGTTTCTGAGCCACTTTATTTGCATGTTTATATTTGACGCGTGTGATGTCCGCATTCTCTCTAATCTGCTTGCGCAGCACAATCAGCACTATACCTGCAATCAGCAGAGGCAGAACATAGCACAACCATAGGAATTGGTAATCGATGATTTGTGCTTTGCGATTGGTGGTCGGTAGTGGCCGTGTATCGATATAGCGAATATCGGTGCCCAGTTGCTTGATGTCCTCTTTTTGAGTATAGGAGATGACACCACCATCGCTAGCGTTCTTATCATTGTCACCCGCTCCGCGTTTCACGTGGATAGTATATTCCGGTGTGGAGAGAGTGCGATAGGCCTTGTCCTCAATGTCAAAATAACTGAAACTAACAGCAGGAATCGTATAGTCGCCTGCGCTACGCGGAATGGCCAGATATTCAATAGATTTTGTTCCGCTCACACCTGCCGTAGTGGTGTTGAAATTGTTGGTCACCTTCGGGTCGTAAGGCTCGAATCCTTCGGGCCAGTCTATCGCAGGCGTTTTCAGCAATTTCATATTTCCCGCACCAGTGATGTCTATCTTGATAGTCACAGCTTCGTTGGTCTGCAGTTCCGTTTGGGAAATGCTAGGCGTCATCGTGAATTTACCTACACCGCCCGAAAAACCTGCAGGCTTTCCGCTAGGCAATGCGCTAACGTGTATGGTCGCACCTGGCGCAGTCAGCATTTTCGTGACGTTAGTATACGAAGCAAAGAAATTGTCAAAGATGCTGCGAACTTGTTGCTGAGTCTGTACACGTATTACGGCTTCGAATTTTGCAGGCTCGATGGTGATGTCTCCCGAATGTTGCGGATAGAGGATGGTGCGATAGAGCACTGCCGTCTGGTAGTTGCGGCCATTGTAGTGCTCCAACTGAGTTTGTATCTCGCCTTGCTCAAGTTCCTGTTTCAGAAAACCGGTAAACTCTGGCAATTTGGTGTTGTTGGTCAGTTGTGCTACATCCACGTTCGCAAAATAGAGTTTGTAGGTAATCATCAGCGCCTCTTGCTCATGCACATGCGTCTTCGACGCAATAGTGCGCACAAACAGATTTTCGCTACTGGCATTGCTGCTCTGCGTACTCTGCGTTGATTGGCTTGCTTGACTTGTTTGTCCTCCTGTACTCTGAGATGCTGATTGAGCGGGTTGCTCATCCTCAGGCAGTACAGTAATGCGCACGCCATTCGATTGCACACTCTCTCCGTCCACCTTGATACTGGCTGGCGGAATTGTGAACGTGCCTGCTTTCTGGGCCATCAGCGTATAGGTGTAGGTCTGAGTGAACGACGAGGTACGATGTCCGTTGACGAACGATGTGCTGCTGCTAGTCGAAGTGTACGGACCTGCTAGCACGTCAAAATCAGTTATCTCCGGAGCACGTAGGTCACGGCTGCGCTGATTGACCGAGTAGGTCAACTGGAAAGGTCGACCTACAATGACCTGACTCGGTGCCTGAGCCTTGAAAACAACGTCTTCGGCAAACACATTCAACGCGATGCCGAAGAATAAAATGATTATTGATAGTTTCTTATACATAGTTTTTATTTCCTTTGTCCGAGGTTGCCGAACGCAAACGCGGCTACCATTCTTTCTCTACTCGGCGTTTCTTGCCTTGTTGTCGCTGCATTTTCTCTTGCGTATCTTGTTCATCTTGCTCTAGAGCTTGCAGAATCTGTTCGGCGGTCTCTTTGTCCATCTTGTCGTCCTGCTGTTGCTCCTGTTGCTGTTCTTGTTGCTGCTGATCTTGCTCTTGTTGTTCTTGCTGCTGCTGTTCCTGTTGTTGCTGTTGCTGATCCTGGTTCTGCTGATCTTGATTTTGTTGCTGCTGTTGTTGCTGCTGTTGCAACATCTGCATCGCTTTCACCAGATTGTAACGAGTATCATTATCTTTCGGATTAGCTCGCAGCGAGGCCTGATAAGCCGCTACAGCCTTGTCGTATTGTTGTTGCGCAAAATGACAGTTACCCAGATTGTGAAAAGCCTTAGCCGCACGCTCTTTATCCTTTTTCGGATCTAGCATCTTTGCGGCAGTCTCAAACTCCGTCTGTGCCTCGGCATACTTATCTTGCTTGAATAGCGCATCGCCTAGGTTGTAATGCGCTTCATAACTGTCCTTATTAGTCTCTAGCGCACGGCGATAGTCCACTTCAGCCTCGGTGTAGTTCTGTTTCTTATACTCACGGTTGCCACGTCTCACATCGCCTGCTTCGCGCTGAGCGTAGAGCGGCGGGTAAGCCACGAGCAACAATAGATTGCATATTACCAATAGTCTTTTCATAATCATTTCTCCCCAAAAATATCCAGTCGTGTGATGGCTTTGTTCTTACGGTTGAAGATAAAGAAATCAATCACCAATAGGAGTAGTGCAATGAGTGCAAAACTCTGGAATTGTTCGTTGTAGTCGGTAAATACTTGTGTCTCAATCTCTTGCGTAGCCAGTTTGTCGAGTTCTTTCTCTAGTGCTCGCATGGCAGTGTTGGTGTTATCGCAACGTACATAGATACCTCCGCCTGCTTGCGCAATCTCGCGACACATATCTTCGTTCAAACGACTAACCACCACATTTCCCTCGCGGTCTTTCATAAAGTTGTTCGTGCCCGGAACAGGAATCGGACTTCCTTCTGGCTTACCGATACCTACTACCAGAACTTTTATTCCTTCCTCTTTGGCGCGTGTAGCAACTGCCACCGCATCATCCTCGTGGTTTTCTCCATCGGTAATCAGTATGATGGCACGACTGGCATCGCTTTGCTCTCCAAAACAACGGATCGAGGTGGATAGTGCCTGACCAATGGCCGTGCCCTGAGTCTTAATCAGCTTGGGACTGATAGTATTCAGAAACATCTTTGCCGACACATAATCGCACGTGATTGGCAGCTGAATGAACGCATCGCCTGCAAAAACCACCAGACCAACTTTGTCGTTCACCATATTGTCCATCATCTTGCTCAGCATTTGTTTAGCACGGTCCAAACGGTTAGGTGCCACATCTTCGGCCATCATCGAATTGGAAATATCCAGTGCAACGATAGCTTCGATACCTTGCCTTTTTTCCGTACGCTCGCTCTGACCGAATTGCGGACGAGCAGCCGCGAAAATCAATAGTGCTAATGCCACCATCAGTATGCCGAATTTCACGGTCGGACGTACGCGACTGGCATTTGGCATCAATGCCTCCACTAGTTCACGGTCGCCAAACTCTTCCAGTTGGCGGCGTTTGCGGCGCGTATAAACGCCATAGGCGGCTACAAAAACAGGAATACTAATCAGTAGCCAAAGCATATCTATATTTGCAAAACGAAACATATTATTGTGCTATAGTACGTAATACAAAATATCTCAAAATCAGTTCTAGCATCAAGCAGAGTAGGGCAGCATAGAGGAATGGAGCGAAGTTCTCTGAGTGTTTCGCATATTCGCGAACACGCAGTTTGGTTTTTTCCAGTTGGTCTATTTGCTCGTAAATCTGCTTTAGACTGTTGTTGTCTGTGGCGCGGAAATACTGTCCTCCGGTGGTCTCGGCTATGCGGCGAAGCGTGCCCTCGTCAAACTCCGAATCCATCGTCATGTATTGCACGCCCATCGGTGTATGAACCGGCACGCGTGTCTGGCCGTAACTACCAACGCCTACGGTGTAAACGCGGATACCAAAAGTCTTGGCTATCTCTGCTGCCGTTTGCGGGTCAATGTCGCCGCGGTTGTTACTACCGTCTGTCAGCAGAATCACCACTTTCGATTTGGTCTCGCTGTCTTTCATGCGGTTGACTGCGTTGGCTAGGCCCAAACCAATAGCTGTTCCGTCTTCAATCATGCCGTATTCCACTGATTTGAAGAGGTTTACAAGCACGGCGTGATCGGTTGTCAGAGGGCATTGAGTGAAACTCTCGCCGGCAAACACTACCAGTCCAATCTGGTCATTCGGACGAGCTATCACGAAGTCGGATGCCACTTGTTTGGCGGCCTCCAGACGATTCGGACGTAGGTCTTCGGCCAACATCGTTCCCGATATATCCAGAGCCATCATGATGTCTATTCCTTCGGTCGATTCCGACGACCAACGATTGGTCAGTTGCGGCCGTGCCAAAGCGATGGCGAGCAGGCCGATAGCCGCTACACGCAGCACAAACGGCACGTGTAGAAGATATATTCTCAGGCTTTTCTTCTGACGTTGCAATGAACCGGTGTCGGATAGCAGGACGCTCGCATCCGATTTGCGCAACTCGTAGAGATACCATCCAATGACGGGTATCAAGAGCAGCAACAACCACAAATATCCAGGATTAGCAAATGTCATACTTCTTCCTCCTTCTCACTTTCTTCGTTCTCTTCCTGATTCTCCACAATCTTTGTACTTTGTACAAAATCGTAAGCGGTACTGAGCCCTTGTTCATTCTCATCTGGCGTAGTGTGCCATTTAGCAAATTTCACCAGGTCAGCCAGTTGCAGCATCTTGCTCAGTTTTCCGAATAGGTCTTTGTCTATCAGCGGTTTCATGGCGCGAAGCGTCTCATCGCTTGTCTTCTCCGTACTCTGTACGCCAAATCGCCTGCCGATATACTCACGCACCACATCCGTCAGGTCGGTCTGATATTCCTTCACTTTGCCGTCTTTCCAAATCTTAGCGGCTTTTATCTCATCCAGTTTCTCCAATGCCACCTCATCGGCAGGACGCAGCAATTCAGGATTGACAGTTTCCTCTTTGGGCTTCCGTTTGCTATCCAACCACCGCCAGAGGAAATATCCTCCAACGCCGAGAGCGGCAATCAGCATACCCAACAGAATCCAGCGAATGATGCCCCACCACCAGATGGGCGCTTTCTCGATATCTTTGATATCGGTAATGGCCAGACTGCTGTCTACCTCGAATGGTTGAATCACGTTCAGCGCCATTGTCTCGGTCCAGAATGTATCTTCGCCGCTCACCACTTTGATGGGCTCAATGGCAAAGAGCGAGTCCTTAAAACTGGTCAGCGTCAGGTATTGGTTCAGCTGAATACGCCCGTCGGCCAGAGTGGTGGTATCTACTATCGTACGATCCACTATCTCTATGCCCTCTTGCAGCGTCTCACCGAACACAGGCCATTCCACCTTTTCCTTGACGTCTTGCGTCACTTGTAGGTGTAGGTCGGTCTGATCGCCTATCATCAGCATCGTCGAATCGATACTGGCGCTAACTATTATTGCTAATAATATATTTAACATACTATTCTAATTTATCTCCCTCCTTTTAGGGAAGGTTGGGATAGGCTCACATTTTGAATAGTCGCATCAGGGCTTTCACATAGTCTTCGTCCGTACGAACAGATATATGGTTTATGCCCGTGTGTGTGTATAGTTCTTCCAGCGATGTTTGCTGTTCATTCCATTCTTGCGCATAGGCCTGACGCGTTGCACTCAGTGCCGTATCTGCCCACACGCGTTTTCCGCTCTCTGCATCACGCAGTTTGATTAGTCCCACATCTGGCATCTCCGCGTCGCGACGGTCGTATATCTGTATGACGCTCAGGTCATGCTTTCTACTGGCAATCACTACGGGCGATGCTTTCTGGATGCGCGATGTCGGAGCCTGATACCTGAAGTTCGGATCCATCAGGTCCGAAATCAGAAAGGCCGTACAACGCCTTTTCTGCGCATTGCTGAAGTATTGCAGGGCTTGGTTGATATCGGTTCCGTTGTTCTGCGGCTCAAAGCTCAGTAGCTCGCGGATGATGTGCAGCACATGCCCTTTACCTTTCTTCGGCGGAATATATTTCTCTATGCGGTCAGAGAAGAAGATCACACCCACTTTATCGTTGTTCTCGATGGTAGAGAAGGCTAGTGTTGCAGCCACCTCGGCCATCGTGTCACGTTTCAGCTGACTCAGTGTTCCGAAGTTACGACTGCCGCTAACATCCACCAGAAGCATTACGGTCAATTCGCGTTCCTCCTCATATACTTTTATATATGGGCGGTTCATACGCGCCGTAACGTTCCAGTCTATCGAGCGCACATCGTCTCCGGGCTGATATTCGCGTACTTCGCTAAAAGCCATACCACGGCCTTTGAATTGGCTGTGATATTCGCCCGCGAAGATATTCCTACTCAGCCCGTGAGTCTTTATCTCTATCTTCCTGACTCGTTGTAATAACTCTTCAGAAGTCATACATTAATTGATTTGTTTATTGGGGCCCCCAACGTAAACCAACGTAGTGTTTGCGGTGGGGAAAGCGAGCACACCCGAGTACCTATCGCTAAAACAGAGTTTTTGCGCGTGTACGAGGGTAGTGAGCGCTTAGGGGACTTGAACCGCGTTCAATACTTCTGTAATGATATCCTCGGTCGTGATGTTGTTCGCCTCTGCCTCGTAGGTCAGACCAATACGGTGGCGCAGCACATCGTAGCATACGGCACGTACATCTTCCGGAGTCACATAGCCTCTCCTATGTATAAACGCGTACGCACGAGCGGCTTTAGCTAGGTTGATGCTCGCACGAGGACTACCACCGAAGGCAATCATCTGTTTCTGCTCGCTCAGACCGTATTCTTCCGGATTACGTGTCGCAAACACGATGTCAACGATGTATTTCTCAATCTTCTCGTCCAGATAAACCTCTTCTACTATCTTACGCGCCTTGATGATATCTTCAGTCGATAGGATAGGCAATACTTGTTTTTTCTCGCTGGCGATGTTCTGACGAATGATGGCTTGCTCCTCTTCTTTCTTTGGATAACCAATCACCACTTTCAGCATAAAACGGTCGGTCTGTGCTTCTGGCAGAGGGTAGGTCCCTTCTTGCTCAATCGGGTTCTGTGTAGCCAGTACCAGGAATGGATCATCTAGTTTGAATGTCTGCTCACCGATGGTCACTTGTCTTTCTTGCATGGCTTCCAACAATGCACTCTGCACTTTGGCCGGCGCACGGTTAATCTCATCTGCAAGCACAAAATTAGCGAAGATCGGACCACGTTTGATCTTAAATTCTTCGCTCTTTTGACTGTAGATTTGTGTACCAATCACATCGGCAGGCAGCAAATCTGGGGTAAATTGAATACGGCTGAAGTTAGCTTTGATCAGGTCGCTCAGCGTCTTGATAGCCAGGGTTTTAGCCAGTCCTGGCACACCTTCTAGCAGAATGTGACCATCACTCAACAAACCAATCAGCAGACTCTCTACCAGATGCTTCTGGCCTACAATCACTTGATTCATGCCTAGTGTCAAGGCATCTACAAACGAACTCTCGCGTTCTACACGCTCCTGGAGCTCGCGAATATCAACTGGATTTTGCATAGTATAATGAAATTATAATTTTCCGCTTTTTACTCTGCAAATTCTGTGCCAAAACGTATGCTTGTGCATAAAATTTCTCTTTTTCTTGCATATATCAAAATCATTTTGTATCTTTGCAGCACCAAATTGTTCGAAACTATGAAAACAAAACTCTTATCGCGCATCAACGCACTCTTTGTCTTCTTATTGGGCATACTAGGATTCACTAGTTGTGAACTTAGAACAAAGTATGGTGTGCCGTATGCAGAAATAGAAGTATCTGGAATGGTAACAGATCAGGAAAACGAACGCTTGGAAGATATACGTGTAACGGTCAAACAGGAGGGACGTCAAGTGTTGCCGCGCACCTATACCAATCAGGCAGGGTGGTATGACGAGAATGGGAATATCGAATTGCCTACGAATACGGTGGATATTATCGTAGACGATCCTTCCGGAATATACGCATCCGATTCCCTGCGTCTTAATGTTACGTACGATCCCACTAAGGAGTCAAAAAAGAATTCTTGGAATCGAGGAAAAGCTACCGTCCGCCAGGATTTCCAACTCAAGAAAAAAGAATAATCATGAAAACGAAACTTTTTCTCTTTGCTCTCTTCGCAGCATTGTTGAGCGGTTGTACTCAAACATCTATAGAGGTGCAATTTTTCGTCAACAATACGCGCTCGGAGAATATAGTGGTTTCTTATACATACTACTATGCCCATTGGACCGAAGAAGATGGCAACAAGAAGGATTCGGTGATGAGCAAACAAACGATAGGTGCTGGCAAGCAAGAGCAATTGTTCATATATGACAGATATTGGACTGCTGGATCGGCAGAAAGTTTGTTTGCACGTTTCGATGTGCTTAGCCAGCAAGGTGATACTCTTCTGCATGATGCACATTTGCAAAGAGCTTTGTGGCACGCAGAGATAGAACACCAAATGCTTTCTCGTTATCATCATCACGATATTGAGAAGTGTATTTTGGAAGTCCAGTAGTATTATCTTTTCTTCCCTACTAACTCAACTCTCTAGTATTATATACTATGTATATAATACCAATATAAAAGCAAACGAAATTTAGTGCGTTATAAGTGCGTTATAAGTGCGTTATAAGTGCGATATAAGTGCGTTATAAGTGCGATATAATCGAGACAGATACTGGGCAACCACACACCGAAAAACTAATCCCTTAAACTCAATATGGCAAGAATCAAACACGAACCTCACATCGAGGAAATCATTGGCGCGCATTCCAAGAATGGAATGGTCGAGCGACGCAAAACCTTTCGCGACTACGATGGCAACATCACTAGGGTTGGCCGACTCGAGGCCTATGTCAAGAAGCCGCGTAACTACAACGCCAACCCCATTATGGGCGACGAACGGGCCAATATGATGGCCTTCGGATCGGCTTCTCATCTCGCCAAAGAACTCATCGACTCACTCAAGAACCAAACGCCGCTAGCTGCCGAAAAACAAGCACTTCTCGACCAACTCAAGGCGCGTTTCTACAAGCAACTCAAGGGCAAACCCGATCCCATCGCACCGCGCGATCGACAAGGCAACTTCACTATCTACTCACGAATCGACAATTTCATCCGCGCCGCCTTACGCAAGGAAAAAAAATAATCCCCTTTTCTTGCGTATCTGCTCCAAAATTTGTAAATTTGCAGTCGCAAATTCACTAATAGCACTTACCGATGAAGGCAAATCTTAGTTCAGAAATTTCTTTGAGCCGCGTCTCAAAACGCCTCTATTGTCCCGACGATGTCCTAGAACTCAGCCGCGTAACACGCCTCGAAAAAGCCCGCACTACTATCTATGAAAATGCGCGCCAAGGAGCCGCGAAAGTCGCTGAGTATATGGCAGATAGGATTCGCGAGAAGCAGCAACAGTCGCTTCCTTTCGTCCTTTCTATCGCCCCCGGTTTGTCCACTCGCGATGTGTGTGCCGAGCTCGTTCGGTTGCACAAACAACAGGGACTCAGTTTCCGCAATGTCGTCTTCTTCGACCTCTTCGAATACTACCCGCTCACCAGTAGCGAATTAGGCAATCACGCGCAACTCAAAAGCCTACTTTTGGACTCCGTGGACATCCTTCCGGAGAACATCCATACGATTCCGTGGAACCTATCGAAAGAAAAAATACTGTCTTTCTGTCAGGACTACGAGCGTAGCATTATTGAGGCCGGAGGCATCGATTTCATGCTCCTCGGCATTGGTCGCTGCGGAAATATTGCCTTCAACGAACCCGGTTCGTCGCTCAATTCCGCCACGCGACTCGTTTTGCTCGACAACAACTCGCGCGAGGATGCCAAGAATATGTTCGGCTCTATGGACCTGGTGCCTGTCAGCTCAGTAACCATGGGCATCGACATCATTCTCCAGTCTAAGGAAATCATGCTCGTGGCATGGGGAGAACACAAGTCCAATATCGTTCGCCAGGCTATCGAAACGCGCTACGATGTCGCTTGTCCTGCCTCGGTTCTCCAGTTGCACAAGAATGCACAATTCGTCCTCGATCTCGGCGCCGCCTCGTCTCTCACACGCATTGCCACGCCTTGGGTCGTTACCAGTTGCGAATGGGATGACCAACTCATCCGCCGCGCAGTAGTCTGGCTCTGCCAACAAACGGGCAAACCGGTCCTCAAACTGACCAATAAGGATTACAACGATTACGGACTAAGCGATCTCATCCTTCGTTTCGAATCGGCTTACAATTGTAATATCAAGGTTTTCAACGACTTACAGCATACTATCACGGGTTGGCCGGGCGGCAAACCCAATGCCGACGATACCAATCGCCCCGAGCGAGCCAAACCTTTCCCGAAGGATGTGCTGATTTTCTCGCCGCACCCTGATGATGATGTGATTTCCATGGGTGGCACGTTCGCACGCCTTATCAAACAGGGACATAACGTGCACGTGGCATACGAGACGAGCGGATGTATCGCCGTTTGCGACGACGAAGTCGTTCGCTTTATGGATTTTCTCAAGGGATACGAGCAATTGGGACTGCTCCACGATGAAGCCGTTTTGCGCAAATATAACGAATATATGCGCTTCTTCCAGACCGAAAAAGTAGGCGACCAAGATACACGCGAAATATTGGATATTAAGGCACTTATCCGACGCGGAGAAGCCACTGCCGCTTGCCGCCACATGGGATTGCCTACCAGTCACATCCATTTCCTCAATCTGCCGTTCTACGAGACGGGCACTATCAAGAAAGGCCCGCTCACGGATGCCGATTGTGCTATCGTCAAGGAACTGTTGGAGCAGATCAAGCCGAATGAAATGTTTGTGGCCGGTGATTTGGCCGATCCTCACGGCACTCACCGCGTTTGTTTGGACGCCGTTTTGGCCGCTTTGGACGAACTCAAACAGACGGCTGCTTGGGACGAGTGGCTCAAAGATTGCCGCATCTGGATGTACCGCGGAGCATGGATGGAGTGGGAAGTGGACCTCATCGAAATGGCTGTTCCTATGTCGCCCGAAGAGTTACGATTCAAACGAAACACTATTTTGAAACATCAAAGCCAGATGGAATCGGCTCCGTTTATGGGCAACGACGAACGACTTTTCTGGCAACGTGCCGAAGACCGAAATCATGCCACGGCCGAACTCTACGCAAAGCTCGGACTCGCTGATTATGAGGCGATTGAGGCCTTCGTCCAATACAAACTGACCCGTTAATTTTCCGCCCGAATTTCCACTCGAAAAATATCGTTAAAAAGAGTCGCAATTTTCGTATTGCGGCTCTTCTTTTTGTGTTTGCCGCAAAGTAAAAAATGTACATAAAATCTTAATAATCGTGTATGTTTTTGAGCCCTCCAACGTGCGCGTGTTACGGAATCGCCTTAATAATCGTATACTTTTTCATAACGAAAGCTATTGTGGGGGTGAAAAAATAGCAGTAATTTTGCACTCGAAAAATAAAAAGCCTGTTTTTGGTACAAAATCGTAAAATTTTTAATAGAAATCTTAATATGAGTAAATTTTTACACTCTTTCACGGCGCTTTTATTAGTCTGTATGTCGCCGTTAATGGCTCAACAACTTCCGGATCCGGGATTCGAAAACTGGGATGGAGCACAATTTGCTAACAACGCTCAGCCGAAATATTGGAATTTCTCCAATGTCTCCCAAATGGGTGTTGAGAAAAACTTTGCACACAAAACAACCGGTCGCTCCGGTTCCGCACTTAAGATTCAAGACCAATGGGTTGGTGCCATGGGTATCGGCGCTACCTCCCCGGGTTACGTGGCTCTCGGCCATCCTTGGGCTTACGTCTCCAGTTTGACTACTATCGAGGATGCTACTGCCGGAACTTACGGAGGTATCAGTTGGACCTATCGCCCTGACTCTATGGTCGTTTGGATCAAGCGTTACTACGATAGCGGTGCTGATGGAGCAGATGGCGATAAGGTGCTGCAAGAGAATTACAACCTGTTGTTCTATTCCTGGTCCGGTACTTCCAGAGGTGCAACCTACAAAGCTAAGAATGGAACTTGTACCGACATTTCTAGTGATAAGCCTGCTTACTGCGTAGACGAGGAGTCGGATATTCGCCAGACGATGGATAAAAACGAGTGCGGTACACTTACTCAGGCCAAGCAAATCGCAGAAGGATGGGTTTATGAGAAGAAGAAATACGCCAACTGGACGCGTATTTCTGTTCCTATTTTCTATCTGAGCGATGATGCTCCTACCAAGTGTAATGTCATCCTTTCCGCGGGTAACTATCCTAACTTCCGTGCCAACACGGGCCAGTATGCTGGTAGTACGATGGATGTGGATGATATCCAGATGATCTATTCTAGCAAGATTCAGAAACTCTATATCAATGGTCGTGAGTGGAAAGCATTCGACCCGAATAGCACAGACGAGCAGACCTATTCCTTGGGCCTTGGAGCAACCGAGATACCTGAGATTTTTGCCGTTCGTGGTGCTGGTCGTTTGACCGCTCCTCGTGGCAATAAGTATGATTTCCCGGGACGCCGTTTGTCATCTTCCGAGTGCTCTATTCAACTGGGCCAAGTTGATGGCGATCCTACTATCATCACAGTTACCGCTCCTGATGGCAGTTCTACCACGACTTATACTATCAAATTCGTTTCTCAGGCTAGCAGCAATGCGCGCTTGTCTGATATTAAGGTCAATGGCGAATCTGTCAACGGATTCAACGCCTATTTGACTTCTTATAACGTAGACTTGCCTTATGGTACTACCGAGGTTCCTGAAGTTACTGCCACCGCTCAAGACGCAAGTGCTACGGTTAAGGTAACCCAGGCTCCTTCTGTCAATGGCCAGGCTAGTATCTTGGTTACGGCAGGTGATGGAACTCAACTGACTTATACTATCGATTTTTCTGTTGCAGCTCTAACTGATGTCACGCTGCGCAACATCTTCTTGGATGGTCAGCCTTTGACTGGATTCCAACCTTCTAAGTCCAACTACTCTGTTTCGTTACCTCTTGGTACGACCGAAGCTCCGACTGTTACGTGGGAATCGGCTTATCCTGATGGCGTACAGTCCATCCAGTTGCTCAACAACACTTTGGATGGTGGTGCACAAATCCAGGTTTCTATTCCTGGTACATCAAATAGCAAAACCTACAAGTTGACTTATAAGATTGAGGCTTCGTCCTACTCCTATTTGCAAGCTATCATGTTGGATGGCGAACCATTGGCTGATTTCCAACCGGAACAGACGGTTTACGCTATCACCTTGCCGCTTGGCACAACCACTCTTCCTGCTATCACTTGGACGCAGGGCGATGCTTACCAAACGGTGAAACTCGTCGAGGGTGGAGTAGATGGCGTTACTCGTATCGAGGTAACCGCTGCTAGTGGTGCTACTACTATCTATCGTTTGCAATTCCGCACCGAGAAATCCACCAACAACGCCTTGGCGGCTATCATGTTGGATGGCGAACTTTTGGAGAACTTCAATGCGGACACGCTTAGCTATCATGTGTTGCTTCCGGCCGGAACTTCCGCTCTGCCGCAAGTAACTTATACTCAGGGCGATAACTACCAAACAGTTAGCCTGACTATCAATCAAACTCTGCTTACCGCTCGTTTGGTAGTGGCTGCAGGCGATGGTAGCACTCGTCAATACATTATCTATTTCGAGATTCAGAAATCCGAGAACGCTTTCCTCAAGATGATTTATCTGGATGGCGCAGAATTGGCAGGTTTCGAAGCTCAGACTTTGGATTATTCGCTTGTTTGGAATGAGTCGGCTATGCCGAAGATCACGGTTCTTGCTGACGAAGGCCAGATGGTTACTATCTCTGCTCCTTCTTCTTATGGTACCGCGCGCATAGTCGTAACGCCCGAAGAGGGAACGCCTAACGTCTATCTGATTCATTTCGTTTCACCTGACCAGGTTGTTCTTCCTGCCTTCCCGGTTGATTCCTTCCCTGTAGATAACAATGCTTTGCTGTCTGCGATCTATTTGGATGGTAAGCCATTCGAGGCGTTCAACCCGAATGTATTCGACTATATTGATTCGTTGGCTTGGCGTACTACGCAAGTTCCTGCCGTTGTTCCGGTAGCTGCTACGCGTGGCCAAGTTATTACGGTTGAGCATGGCGCAGTAGGTCAGACCACCACTATTCGTGTTGTGGCTGCTGATGGCGTTACTGCTCAGACCTATCGAATCTTCTTCCCGGTAGCTAAATCTTCTTCTACAGAACTATTGTCTATCGAGATTGATGGTGTTAACTTTAACTTTGACCCGAATCAGTATGAATATACTGTTTCCCTGCCGTACGGCACCAAGGCTGCTCCTGCGCTGACCGTTGAACGTGCTCTGCCTGAGCAGTCATTGCTGATCACTGAATCTCCTATTGGACAGGCCTCGACTGTTGTCGTAACGGCTGAGGATGGCACGCAAGCTACTTATACTATCAATTTCGCGGTAGAATATCCTGCCGTTGAGAATAAGTTGTTGGCAATCATCATAGATGGTATCGGTGCGCTTGATTTGACGCAAGGCAACGATTTCACTATTGATCTGCCTTACGGCGCAAGTTCGTTAGAGGTAGTGTCTGTAACTAAGGCTTATCCTGAGCAAGAAGTACAAATCATCGAAGGTGGCGTACTCACTCCGACAACCATTACGGTTAAGTCGCTCAATCCGAGTGAAGAAAATACCGTTTATACCATCACTCCTAATGTCAATCCGTATGATCCGGCCCAACTGTTGGATATTAAGATTGATGGAACTTCGTTGGCTCAGTTCCAACCGGGTATCTACAATTATGTGATTTCCGTTACTGGCGAAACTCCTGTTGTTACTTATACAGCCCAAGATAATGCTGATGTAACAGAAGACGCTAGTTCTAAACATGTTATCTATGACGTAGAGGTTTTGGACGAATTCGGTGCAGTGGCATTTGCTCACCGTTATATGGTTACCTTCTTCTACCCGAATGATATTTCGTTCGACTTAGGTTTCAACAACTGGGAAGATTTCAAGAATGACGGAACCGGCAAGACTGGTAGTCGCCCGAAAGGCTGGAACGCGCCTATTAGTGCAACTACCACAGGTGATGCGGGAACTTATGACCCGTCGTCCAATACTGCCGGTGTTACCTCACCGAAGAAAGAAGGAGCAAAGGCCGCTAAACTGGAGACAACCTATTTGTTGACTTCGGCCGAGTCTATGCCTGGCTTCTTGTCGCTATCGCAACCTACTGTTGCTGTTGGTAAATGGTTGCTCTGGGTGTATGAGATTCACTCCTCCTTGTCATTTGGTGACCCGATTACGTTCCGTAATACTCCGGATCAGATACAGCTTGACTATAATCTGTCTGCATATAATAGGGTTACAGGTTGGCGCTTTATCTATAGTGCTAACGGACAAAAGCAAATCAATCATGCTCAGCAGTTCAGTAGCATGGCCAAAAACACATGGTACACGCTGACCAACGATTTGACTTATTCGGATGATTATATTCCTGCTACCTTGGAGATCCTAATTAGTTCTGCTCAATCGGACAATCTGGAAGACTATTATATCAGTTCGGATGGTATTTCGACAAGTAAACGCCACACTTCTACTATGTATGTGGATAACTTGCGTTTCAACTATAACTCCGCTCTGAGCAATGTGACCGTGAACGGAACTACCTATTCGTTCTCTGGCAATGCTGCTTCTGCAACAATCGATGCTGAGACACAAGGTCTGCCTACCGTTTTGTTCGGCCACCAGGTACACGACCAGATGCCTGTTGTTACATGGTCGGACGAAGTAGATGGTGTTCGCACAGCTTCTATTCGCAACTATGGTGAGAACTTGTCTTACACAGATTATTCGTTGACCGTTACTCGTCCGAAATCTGCGAACACGGCTTGTACCTATTCGGTAGAAGGCAATGACCTCAAAGTGACTAAAGGTTCGGCTTATCAGACTATCGCAATCTCGAAGAACGACACAGCGTTTGTCATCCTCGTTACTGCAGAGTCGGGCGCTAAGCAAACCTATTATGCAGCCTTTGAGAAGGCTGGTGGTAGTTCTTCGTCGCAGCACATAACGACGGTAGAGGCAGAATCTACTATTTCCGGTCAATCTACTGCTCACCTGATCAATGTAGAGGAAGATCCTATTCTCAATTACGATCGCGAGTATGCTCTCGATAGCGTTTATATGATTGCTACCGATACTTGCTATCTGCTGACCGTATACGGACAAACGTCTGATACAACCTATGTTATCCGTCGTAATCCTTCTTCCAATGCTCTCTTGGCTTCGTTGTTGGTTAACCAACAATCGGTACCTGACTTCTTCGCTGAGACATTCGATTATACGGTTTCTCTGCCTAGCCTCGATTCGTTCGAAGCTATTCCGCAAGATTCTACAGCCGATGTACGTACATGCCTAGTGCCTATCGACGATGAGAATGCTGCTATCTATGTGCTTGTCACTGCTGCAGATGGTAAGACACAGAATCGCTACTCTGTTTTGGCCAATATCCGTACACTCTCCTCTGATGCCTACTTGCTGTCTATTAGTGCCGACGATCAAGTACTGTCTGATTTTGCATCCGACAAATATGATTATTTGGTAGAGCTTCCTGCTCATTCCTTGATTCCGTTGTTCTCGTCGGTTGCATGCCCGGGCGCAACAGTTGAAGCAAGTATAGTTTCTGCAGGTTCGTCTGCTATCGTTACTTTCACCGTAACTTCTGAAGACGAGTCGGTTACTCGCGATTATATTGTGGGCGTTAAGGTTCTTCCTTCTGAGGTATGTACGTTGTCTGACTTGATTGTCGGAGGTGTATCGTTAGAGGGCTTCTCGTCTGACCAGACGGAATATTCTATCGAACTGCCGTACGGCACTACTACGATGCCTGATGTGGATTACGTCCTGACCGATCGCAATAGTAAGGCAGAGCAGTCTGAAACGGCTCAAACGGTTCAGATTTTCGTTATGGCAGAAGATAGCATTCACTCTACCACTTATATTGTTACGTTCACGATTGCTAAGTCTAACAACTCGGCATTGAGTTCTATCTCTCTGGATGGCGAGCAATTGGCTTCCTTCTATGTAGATGATTATGACTATGAAATTCAGCTGCCTTACGGTTCTTCCGAACCAGAAGTTACTGCCGTTGCAGCTGATACTACAGCTACTGTGACTATCGAGGGTGGTGTGATTACTGTCGTAGCGGGTGATGGTGTTTCTACATCTACTTACACGGTTACATTCACTATCCTGCCTTCTACTAATGCTAATCTCCAGGCAATCTTCTTGAATAGTACTTTGCAGAGTGGTTTCGTGCCTGATACGTACGAATACAACGATACAATCACCTATGGGGCTGCTATGCCTGAGATCACTTGGCTAACGGCTGACGAGCAACAGAAAGTAGATACTACATGGATTGGTGATAACGAATTGCAGATTCTGGTAACCGCAGGAGATGGTGTTACCACATCCGAGTATTCGATTATCTTCTTCCATCAGTTGTCCACCAACTGTCGACTTAAGGATCTGAAAGTACGCGGTATTACGGTTACCGGATTCTCGCCTGATTCTGTAGTCTATCTGATCGAATATCCTATAGGAACTCGCGAAGAGCAACTCTGCACAGAGGCGAATATCAAGGCTATTCCGGAGGATGACGATGCTACGATTACTTTGAGTTCTGAGGGTTCAACCATCCAAATCCTTGTTACTGCCCCGGATGGCAAGTCTAAGAAGGTATATGTGATCGAGCAAGTTATTCTGCTTTCCTCTGAGGCTCGTCTCCAGATGATCTGGTTGGATGGCGTTGAGGTTCGTGACTACATGATGGATTCGCTGACCTATACGATCAAGATTGTTCCGGGTTCACCGCTACCGATGATTACCGCTCAACCACTTGATACATTGGCAACTTGGGAACCGGGTCTGGAAATCGAGACTGAAAACGGTAAGATGGTTCAAGTATTCGGTGAAGCACAAGATGGTACTTTGGCAACTTATACACTCAACTTCGAGTATGCCAACTGGACTGCAACCGGTACAACGGACACCGATGACTATCTGTTCTTCTATGCAGGTGGTGGCCAGTACAAGGCAGTTACAATCAGTATCGGTGTGCAGATTGCTATCTACGATATGGCAGGCCGCTTGCTGACTATCGGAGAAGTACCGACAGCCGATCCTTCGGATGTAGTTGTTGAGGTAGATGACGAGGGCAATCAGATTCTGGTTGAGGCATTGCCTTCTGCTGCAGGTTACCTCTATACACCGCCTGTCAACGAAGCACTCTTCTACGTCTTCTTCGACTCCAAGACCAAGCGTATTGCTAAGGGGGGCAAATTCCGCCTGGCGGCTTATTAAAAAGTGTGCTTACATGCACCAGAGTTGCATGTATTTACTAAAAAATCCCGCGTGCATTTGTGTATGTGGGATTTTTTTTGTAATTTTGCGCCCTGCTTCGTAGATGGCATAGTTTGAGTTATTCATGCGTTACAGACAGATTGTACATATTCTTTTCATGGTGCTATGCCTCCTGGGCATCCGATTGACTGTATCAGCTCAAGAGACTTCTCTTTCCGGTATAGTCGTAGATGCTGATACCGGAGAGAAACTGCCGTTTGTACAAATCTATTTTGTCAATCCGCTCAATCCCGATACGCTGACTTCTCAATACGGCACAACTTCTGCCGCAGATGGTTCTTTCTCCTTGAGCAATCCGGTAGGCTATACTACCGTTCATTTCCAAATGGTAGGCTATAAAACTGAGAAACTCACGTTGCGCGCAGGGCAGCAACGTAGAAATCTTAAGATGAAACTCGAACCGGATGTGTACGGCTTGCAAGATATCATCGTGACACCGAATAGTGGCAAGCGATATCGCCGCAAAGGGAATCTCGCGGTCGAACTTATTAAAAATGTGATTGCGCACAAAGATTTTTTCCAGGTACGCTCCGCGGACCATTATAAGGCCGAAGTGTACGATCGAATGTCTTTTGCGGTAGATAATTTTACTCCTGATTTTGACAAGGCGCTATGGAAGAACCTTCGTTTTATGGAGAAATATATCGATACTACGGGAACTAATCCTTCGCTCACTCTTTCTATCCGCGAGCATCTGGGATACGAGTATTTTCAGCACAAACCCCATCGTAAGAATCTGGTCATTGAGCACGACCGTACTTACGGCCTTGAACAGATAATGTCCACTCAGACCATAGAAAAGAACATGGATGCCATTTTTACGGATGTGGATATCTACGACAACGATATGAATCTGTTGTTCAATCGCTTTGTTTCGCCCTTGTCTTCTACGCTTGCAGTTAGTTACTACGAGTATTACATAATGGATACCATTGTTCTGGATGGCGATTCGGTTATCGACTTGGTTTTTGTCCCTGTCAACTCTGAGAGCTATTCGCTGATGGGGCATTTGTATATCATGAATGACTCCACATACAAGCTCAAGAAATATGCGGTTAGTATTCCTCCGCATATCAATCTGAATTTTGTGAGCAACTATTCGTTGGAGCAGACATACAAGCGCTTGGACAATAATCTGTGGTCACCTGACCGAACCAATATATCGTGTAAATTATTTCTTTTCAATCGCAAGAAAACCATCATTGCACGTCAAACGCGACTTTATACGGATTTCGATTTTGAGTCGGAGCTTGAACCCAAAGTATTTGCGATTGTTGATTATAAAAGCAATCCGCCTACTGTTGCAAAAGATGCGGAGGAACTGTTTTGGGCAGAACATCGCCCCGAACCATTGTCTCAGTACGAAAGTTCGGTAGAAGAGATGGTCGAGGAATTTAAGGTCAATCCTAGTTCCGGCTCACTCTTCATGACTCTGGATGCTCTCAGTACACAGTACGTGCGCACTGCTCCTCGAGGCCATTTGTTGGAATCCAAATGGGACTTTGGACCGATCTATAACATGGTTTCGTGGAATAAGTTGGAAGGTGTCCGTTTGCGCTTGGGTGGACAAACAACGGCCAATCTGCATCCTCAGTTGTTTTTCGCTACATACGTGGCATTCGGTACATCCGATTTGCGACCAAAATACAACGCAACGCTTATGTATTCGTTCAATAAGAAACGTTATCATCAGTACGAGCGTTTGCGCGATTATATAGCCATTTCTGCGCAATATGATGCAGAGGAACCGGGCTTGCAAACAGAGATTATTGCTCGCGATAATATTATTAGGTCTATTCCGTTCAGCAAACCCATGGACAAGAATATGGCATATGTTTTCAATGCGCAGTTGAGTTATATGAAGGAGTTTCGCAACCATCTGTCGATTCTTGCCAATTTCAACTATGAGTTCAACGAGGCTGCGGGGGCTATGCATTATGACCGTATTCATTGGACCGATTCGGCTACTTATACCACCTTGCGCGGATTCGACAAGAATGGCATCAATGCGTACCATAACTACGAGTTGTCAGCCGAATTGCGATACTCTCCTGGCTTGACAATTCCGATGAATCGAATGGGTGTTGAAACTCCGTTATCCTTGGAACACGATGCGCCGATTATTTCTATTCGTCACCAGGTTGGTTATTTGGACGATAGAGGCTTGCACACATCGCTCGGCGGAGGACAAGGTTTCATTTACAATCGTACGGAACTGACAGCGGAGAAACGCTTCTGGTTCTCTTCGTTTGGCCATTTGGATGCTCGTCTTCAGGCCGGATATATTTGGAATAAAGTTCCTTTTACCAAACTTTACTATCCTTCTGCATCCACGCCTACTTCTATTTTCTTGGCTAGAAATGCATTCAACCAGATGCAACCGATGGAGTTTATGTTCGATGCCTACGTAGCCCTGTATGCTACGTATTATTTCAAAGGATGGATACTCAATCGTATTCCGGGTATCAATCGTCTGAAGTTGCGCGGAGTTGTTAGTTTTTCGGCTATCTATGGTGGCTTGAGCAAGAAGAACAATCCGTATATTCCTGGCAATGAGGGCCTATATGCTCTGCCGAACAACGTGTCCGATTTTGTGTTCGACTCCAACGACCCAACTATTGTGACATCTGGTGTCACATCTTCTCCTATCGGCAAATTGCCGTACATGGAATTAACGGCAGGTTTTGAGAATATCTTCAAGGTTCTTCGTATTGAATACGTGCGCCGTTTGACATACAACGACTACGAATTGCCTATCATGGTAACAAATACAGACGGCGAGTTGGTGCATGCTCGTCGTAGAATAGGTGCCTGGGGACGCAATGGCGTGAAGATTTCCGTGCGTTTGGCTCTTTAGTCTTTAGTAGGTTTTTGCACGCGAAGACTTTCTGCGTGAATCAAATCGAATAGTTGCTCCACAAATTCTTGCGGCAACTGGTTCTCTTTTGCCCATGCGATACGTTTCTCTACTATCTGTCGGAAACGTTCCGGTTGCAAGGGAGTTATGTTGTGTTGGTGCTTGTAGGCGCCGATTCTCCGGCTGATATCCATTCGTTCCGCAATCGTTTGCCAAAGTTGGTCATCCGCTTCGTCTATCTCGGCTCGGAACCAATTGAGAGTGGTATCCCTATTTTGGGTAGCACTCTCGTGATTGTCTCGTGATTGTCTCGATAAAGTCTCGTATATGTCGCGGAAATTCTCGGGCGTGATTTGCTGATTTTTGTCCGATAGTGCCTGCGCGGGACAGCAATGTACTTCCACCATCCAACCATTGTATTGCAGTTCCTCCGATTTGGTCAGCAATTCCGCAATCTTGTCGGCATTGCCACTCATGTGACTCGGGTCTATCAGCAACGGAATATCCGGTCGGGAGAAACGAAGCGTATGGGCCATTTTCCAGCATGGCTGATGGTTACAACCACGATGCACGGCCAGAACCGGAACTCCAGTTTTCTCAATACGTTCGATGTTCCCGAGCCAAAGTTGCGCATCTTCCTGCACGGGATTTTTGACCAATACGCCCTTGGGCTTCTGGCTTGCTGCGTTAATCGTGTTGGCCAGTTCTTGCACGGCTATTGGATTGGCGCTCGTACGTGCTCCTAACCACAAGTAGTCAATGCCCGCTTTCAGCGCAGCTTCCACGTGTTCGGGAGTTGCTACTTCTGTTGCAACGGGCAGACCATACGTCTCTCGTACTTCTTTCAGCCACTCCAGTCCTTCCGCACCAACACCTTGAAAAGTATTCGGACTCGTTCGCGGTTTCCATATTCCCGCGCGGAAAATAAAATTCAACTCACCGCAAGCCTCTTTTAGTTGGCGGGCGGTGAGTAAAACCTGTTCGCGCGTTTCTGCGCTACACGGACCGATGATATGTATCGGCGAACGCATGATGGTCGAATGTGTCGACTTAGTAGATCAACTGGAGGCGGAAGTGCATATCTTCCGGGTTCTCAGTGCTATAGAGATAGTCGGAGTTGGTCAACTGAATCTCAACATATCCGCAACCTAAACGATAGTCAATGTGCTGCGTGTAGTAAACCATCGTTGTGTCGTGGGCAATGGTGTCTATCACTTGCTCACTCATATACACACTCATTGGCAATGCTACCTGATAGGCATTTGCGGTACCGTAGTTGAACTCGCGGCAGATAGTCCAGTTTCCGTAATCATAGATATCCCAAGTGATCTCAGGAACATCAAAGTGGTAGTAGTATTGCCGTGTCTCGTCATCAAAATTCCAGTCTGGCTGCATAACAGTCAGGTCCAATGTGTTGGTGTGGAATTTGCAGTCTGCGGGCGTGCAAGTACAATTATCTTTACATGCGGTTAATCCTACCAATGCGAGCAAAAGTGTCGCTACTAAAATACGATTTTTCATAAAAACTATCATTTTGCGCCGCAAAATTACTACTTTTTTTGCATATATGCAAATTATTTTGTACTTTTGCGCATTATTTCGAATAAATGTCTATGAAAAAAGCTCTTTTCTGCGCTTTATGCGCGTTTTTCGTATTGCCTCTCTCTGCACAGAAGCAGAATGCAACCTATTTGGCTTATATCGATCAATGGAAATCAACGGCTATTCAGCAGCAAGCTGACTATGGCATTCCCGCTACCATCACGATGGCCCAGGCTTTGTTGGAGTCTGCCGCAGGCCAAAGCGAATTGGCGGTCAATGCGAACAACCATTTTGGTATCAAGTGTACGAGCGATTGGTTTGGAGGCGTCTATTATCATGATGATGAGACCGAAGGCGAGTGCTTCCGTCAATACTACGATGCGGCTGAGTCCTTCAAGGATCATTCGCTTTTCCTGCAACGCTCGCGTTATGCTTCTTGTTTCGAGATTGCTATCGAGGACTACGAAGGATGGGCCAACAGATTGCGTCAGTGCGGCTATGCTACCGATAAACTGTATGCACAAAAACTGATTAAGATAATCGAAGATTATAAACTCGATTCCCTGTTCGCCAATATGCCTGTAGGTGATATCCAGTCAGACAAAACACCAAATCCTCTTCTGCGCGATACCACGGCGGTGCGCCCAAAAGCAGAACAGAAGAAGGAAAAAGTGATTGCCGGCAGTGAGAAGAAAGCGGCTGTCGTCTATCGTTCTGAACCGATTGCTGTCATCACGCATGATCCGGAACCGGAATATCAGGAGCCTTTGACAGCTCGTGAAGAGAAACAACTTTTTATGCTCAATCATCCTAAGAAGAAATGCAATGGCGTGACGTATGTCATGGCGCGCGAAGACGACACCTATGCTAATGTGGCCTTTCGACTCAATTTGCGCGAACGCGATTTGCGTGAATACAACGATGCGCTTGGACGCGATTTGAAGAAAGGAGAGCGTATCTTCCTGAGCCGCAAGAAGACTGCTGCTCCAAAGGAGAAAGCGCTGATGTGGGTACATCCTGGCGAATCATTGTGGGATATTTGTCAGCGCGAGGGTGTTCAGATGAAGGCTGTTCAAAAACTGAACGGATTTGAACCCTCGTTACAGGTGTTTCGTACGCGTCAGCAAATTTATTTAGCCAAAGTTAAGGAGAAATAATGGCGGATTCTAATTCTATTAGTTTGGATGAGGCGTTAGTGCAATTCCTCCGTGAGACAGGCTTGGAGCAATCTGTTCTGGAGCGCCAAGTTGTCGAGGCGTGGCCTCGTGTCATGGGCGATACGGTTACGCATCTCACGCGTAGCGTGGAAGTCAAAGATGGATTACTTATTGTTCGTGTTAGTAGTGCCGCGCTCAAGGCGCAACTCTTCGAGCATCGCTTTGAATTAGTACGTCGTCTCAACGAAGCCGTTGGATCGCCTGTTCTTCGCGATTGTAGAATTTTAGGATGACTTACCCTTCCTCGATAGAGCAAAAGATTGACTTCACCGTTTTGCGCGATGAGTTGCGTCGTCGTTGCACTTCGCCTTTGGGACGCGAGCGGGTCGATGAGATGGCTTTTCAGACCGATTTCGCAGTCGTTTCCCATTTCTTGTCTCTGACCGACCAGATGCGTTTGGCGCAGGCTGATCCTGCTTTGTCTTTCCCGCGTGGCGATATTCACGATGTGCGCGAACCGTTGGCGCGTATTCGGGTGGAAGGGCTTTTCTTGGACGAGGCGGAATTTGATGCGTTGCGCAAGTCCTTGTCTTATGCCTCAGAATTGGAGGCTTTCTTTCGTTCTCTCGATGAATCTCGCTATCCCGCTCTCCGCGAATTGGTGCTAGAAAAGCATTCTTCGCTCAAGGATTTTGTGGCTGCAATCGATAAGATTCTAGATAAGTATGGTCGTCTTTCCGATCATGCGTCTCCCGAGTTAGCGCGTATTCGCCGTGAGATGGCCAATTTGCAGGGTAGCGTTGGACGTGCTTTAGCTTCTATTTTACGCCAGGCTAAATCGGATGGCTTGGTCGATCCCGATGCTACTCCAACGCTCCGAGAAGGCCGTTTGGTAATTCCCGTTCCGCCCGCCTACAAACGCAAGATCGGGGGTATAGTACATGACGAATCGGCCACAGGAAAGACGGTTTTTATCGAACCGCAACAAGTGGTCGAAGCGAACAATCATATTCGCGAACTGGAAGGCGCAGAACGGCGCGAACGCGTACGTATCTTACAGGCCTTGACCGACGAGTTACGTCCGCAAATTCCACAGATTCTTTTGAGCCAGGAATTGTTGGCAGAGGTGGATTTCTTGTGCGCTAAAGTCTCGTTGGCTGAATCGTTGCATGCTATTCGTCCTGAGATAGTAGATGCTCCGCTTCTCGATTGGCACGAGGCGCGTCATCCGGTTTTGTTGTTGCATTATGCACCGCAAGGCAAGGTGGTTGTACCGCTTTCGTTACGTCTACGGGCAGAGGAAAATCGCGTGTTGGTCATCAGTGGGCCAAATGCGGGAGGTAAATCCGTTTGTCTCAAAACGATTGCGCTGCTCCAGTTTATGACCCAATGTGGCATGCTCGTTCCTGTGGGCGAGCAGAGCAGGGTAGGCTTGTTCGATTCTTTGATGATTGATATCGGCGATGAACAGTCTATCCAGGACGAGTTATCTACATATTCATCCCATCTGCGTAATATGAAAGCTTTTGTTCGCCAGGCGGACAATCACACTTTATTCCTCATCGATGAGATGGGAACGGGCACCGAGCCGCTTATTGGCGGTGCCTTGGCGGAAGCCGTTCTGCGTCAGTTGGTGCAACAAGGCGCTTTCGGTATTGTCACGACCCATTATACCAATCTCAAGCATTTTGCAGAACAGACGCCTGGTGTGGTAAATGGCGCGATGCTCTACGATCGTGGCGCGATGCGACCGTTATTCCAGTTGTCCATTGGCCAGGCGGGTAGCAGTTTTGCTATCGAGATTGCCCGCCAAACGGGGTTGAGCGAATCGATTATCCAGTATGCCACCGAATTAGTGGGTGAGGAACATATTGATTACGACAAGCAACTCCAGGATATCGCGCGTGACAAGCGTTATTGGGAGAACAAACGCCAATCTATTCGTCAGAAAGAAAAAGTGTTAGAGGAGCGAATCGCGCAATACGAAGAGCAGATGACAGGCATCAAGCAGAAGAAACGTGAGATGCTCGACGAAGCGCGTCAACAGGCCGCAGAATTGCTTCAACAGTCCAATGCCACTATTGAACGTACCATACGCGAGATCAAGGAGGCGAAGGCCGATAAGGAACGAACCAAGGCAGCGCGCCAGAAGGTGGAAGTTCTCAAGCAGAAAGTGGCAGAGCCTAAAAAAGCGTCGAAGCCATCAGCATCCCAGAATAGTAGTTCTACGCCCAAGGTACTCAAAGATTTCAAAGATCTTAGAGTGCTAAAAGGCAATGTCCAAGATGCAGCTACCACACCCAAGAATGCGACTTCTGTGCGTAGCGCAGTGCGTCAACGCACTTTGTCTTTCGAGCGCACGTTGGATTTGCGTGGAATGCGTGTGGACGAAGCCTTAGAGCGTCTTATTGCGTATATGGACGATGCGTTGATGGTGGGCGCGGGCGAAGTGACTATCTTGCATGGCACAGGCACAGGCGCACTCAAGCAACTTACGCGCGACTACCTGAATAATCTCAATCGCCAACGCCACAAACGCGGTCAGGCAGCCATCGACTTCGGTGATGGAGATGTCAACCACGGTGGCGCAGGTCTTACCATTGTATATCTGTAGTATATGAAACACAAATTATTTATATCATTACTTTTTTCTCTTCTTTTGTGGGGAAATAGTATCTATGCCGCGGGGACGCCCGGTTTCGGTGAGCGGCGTTACAGTATGTCGGGAATGGTCGAGTATAGTTACAATACCATGTGGTCCCACCACGCCAATCTCGATATTCAGGCACTAATGCCGATTAACCCGTATTTCGAGATGGAAGCCAAACTCCAGTTCTCCACGGCCAATGTGCACACGGGTGCGTTGCAATTACGCCCGAAGTTCGAACTTCCTGTGGGTGAGATGTTTATCGAGACCGACCTTATGTACCGCGCCGTTTTGCGCAATCGTATTGGAGATTTCACGGCGGGCCTTGGACTCGGTTATCGCATGGATTATGTGTCGCTCACGTTCGGCCTTTTTACACGTGTGATGAACAATCTGGATCGCAGTTGGTACAACGACGAGGATTATATGGTCGAGCCGTTCAATCTGCTCTATCGCATCGAGGTTTTCTGCCGTCCGCAGACTAGTCCGTGGAATCTGTCGTTCATGTTGAGCAATGTGGATGATTACCAGATGGAGCGTATGTGGCAGCCACTTTTCTCTGTAGGCGCGTGGTATGATGTAACCGACCATTGGCGTCTCAATTTCGCAGCGCAATGCAAGCCTACTGGTATGTTCCATCTTGATGCAACTTTCTACGGTGCTTTTTTCCGAACAGGTTTCACTTATAGATTCTAACGATTATGAAAAGCAAAAATATTTTTCTTTTGGTCTTAGCGGTTGGACTGGCCGCTTGCAATAATGAGGATGTTCGTCTCGATGTGGCGGGCATGTTCTCTCCCAATGGCCCTACCAATGTCGTACGTTTCGAACAATCCGAGGCCTACAATGCTACTCGCGGCGAGATTCACATAGACATGGCGAGTGACAACTACCAGGTCTATGCTTGTACCGATAGCCACATTACGCGTCGCGACCATCGCAATCTGGCGTATTTTGTCAATGCCTTCGAGATGGCCACTGGGCCTAAAATGGCTGTCTTCTTGGGCGACTTAATCGATGCGCAAAACAATTTCCCTTGTGCCGATAGTGTTTTGAATCTCGGTGGACGCTCTATCCTCGATACTATTTTCCTCACGCCCGGCAATCACGATATCTATTTCAAGCAATGGGATATCTATCGTTCGTATTTCAAAACGGGAACCTATTGGTTCGATACCAATAATGGTGCGAAGAAACTTGATCTGTTCATCTGCGTAGATTCTTCGGAGGGCACGTTGGGCATTCCGCAATTACGTTGGCTGCGCAATCTCTTAGAGCAGAAGTCGCAAGAGGGTTATCGCCATATTATTGTCTTCACGCATACCCATCTTTGGAAATTGGACACCTCGCAAGGCGTTACTTCCAATTTTGCGTTGGAGGAAACCTACGAACTGACTGATTTGTTAGGCCGTTATGGCGTTGATTTTGTGTGGAGTGGCCATCAGCACGCCCGCCAATCGGTTATTTACAAGGACGTGCAATATCTGGTCCTCAATGCCACAAAGGACTCCGAAAAAGGCCAATCATATATGATTGCTGACATGGCCGACGATATTATCTACCATTATATTGATTATCCTAAAATCGAAGAATAAAACAAAATGTACTCTCGTTAAGATTTTGTTCAATTTTCCCGTTGCACGAGAAAAGACGAGATTCTAACCTGACGATCACGAGACGATCACCTGACAAAAAAATGTACGATTTTTAAGATTCCGGGAAAAATCGAACATACGAAAAAAGCGACCGTTAGGCCGCTTTTTCTTATTTCTTCGTTCCCTTGAAGGCGTTTTTGCCAATCTTCACTTCTGGCGGGAAGAGTGGTTGCTTCAGACTCTCGCAATCTTGGAAAGCACTGTTCCCGATTCGTTTCAGGAATCGCGGGTAACCTACTTTGCGCAAGTTCTTGCAGCCCATAAATGCTTCGTCGCCAATCACGCGCAACGAGTCGTTTATCTGTATCTCACGCAGACTGCGGCATTGGCGGAAAGCACCTTTCTTTATCTCCAAAAGACCGGAATTAAATGTCACTTTTGTCAGATTGACACATTGGTTGAATACTTCTGGCTGCAATTCTTTCAGTTGAGCAGGCAGAGCGATTTCCTCTAGCATCTTACATTCCATGAACGCGCCTGTTTCTAGCAATTGAATATGGTCAACCAGATAGATTTTCCGCATCTGCTGACAGTTACGGAATGCACGCTGACCAATGCGGAAAGTGGTTTCTGGCATATAGACGCGTTCCAGAGCCAGACAACCTTCAAACGCCTCATCGCCAATGGAATACAAGCCATCTGGAAGATTCACACGGTACAAACGCGAACAACCTTGACACATCTGTTTCGGCACCGAATTAACTAATCCCGGAAGTGTCAATTCACGAATAATCGAACAGCCGGCAAATGCCTTCTCGCCGATAAACTCAAGCGTTTCTGGCAATTCTATTTTCTCCAGTCCCGAACATCCCGCCAATGCACCATTGTCGATGCGGCGAAGACGCGCAGGAAGTTGTATTTGCTTAATACTGTGGCACATCATCAGCACACCTTGTTCCAGGACTTCCAGATTGTCGCTCAGCACTTGTGTCTTCAGGTTGCCGCAACCATAAAAAGCTCCCATCCCCAGTCTTTTCAACTCAACTGGTAGCGTAGCTGCTCTCAACATACCACATCCGTAGAAGGCAAAATTACCAACTTCTGTCACCGAACTTGGAATAATCACTTCTGTCAGATTGACACAATTGTAGAATGCCGCAGAAGGAATCACCGTAATCGACTCTGGTATCGTAACTGAGTGAAGCGTGGCGCGTTCTGCGAACGCTTTTTCTGCTATCAGTCGAATAGGAGTTTTGTTCTTGAAAAAGTATTTCGATGGCAGTTCATCGTTCGTCGCTACAATGCAATCGTCGATAATCAGCGCACCTTTTTTCCATTTGTTCTCGTTGGCATAAATTCCGCTTCCGGTAAACACATCCTCGCCAATCGATGTCACGCTTTCCGGTATCGTCACTTTCTCCAGATTCTTGCAATCGCGGAATGTCTCATGATCGATTCGAGTCAGTGTAGTTGGGAGCTCGACGCGAATGATTGTCTTATTGCCTTGAAATGCACCTGCGGCAATCAATCGTGTGCTTTCCGGCACTTCAAAACGTGGTTTGATGGTCTTGTCTGTGGCTATCAGAACACTGTCTATCCACAAACAACCTTCATTCCAGTTGGCTGCATTCTGCATAATTCCCGTGCCATCAAAAGCCGAACGATAAACGCGTTGCAACGTTTTAGGCAAAACCATATTGGTCAGTTTTTTGCAGCCTTTGAATGCTTTGTCACTAATCGCAATAACGGTGTACGTGTTCTGTCCCACAACTATTTGTTCTGGGATCAGCACTTCGCCCGTTAGTTTCGGATTCGATGCAACTTCGGCAGTCAGATAATTGTCGTCAATCGTGTAGCGTACGTCTTGATAGAGCGCTTCTTCTGCAGAGCAGAACAGACTACAAAGAACGACCGGTACAATCAAAAGTTTGCGTTCCAACGCGGATATAAAGTTGTCCATTTTCAATAAATTTTATTGCTTTGGGTTGATTATTGATTCCTATTTGTTCTATGGCTGTTGGTATCGGAATTCCAAGCAGATAACAAATGGCATTTTCTATGAGCCGTTTGCCTTCGTAAGTCAGATTAGCGGTCGAATATTCGCTCACACCAATCATCACCATTCGTTGAGGCAATACTGTTCCGTTGCAGTTTGTTCCTGGATCAAAATCAGCAATCGTGGTGTAATTGCTATACGAAACAGGTGTTGCTAGCAATTCAAACCCCGTGGTATTCGTCCAAGTATCAATGGCAGTCACGGCATTTGTATTCACTTGACTGAATAATTGCAACTGATTATCGCTTATTGCGATGTGTTGAAAAATCGGATGGTTGGCATTGCTTATGTTGATACTCAAATCGGTCGTGTTTTTCGCATCGCCCCAATTCCACACTGCGGCCTTGAGCAGAAAGGGTTTCAATAGTAGCATGGGCTTGTTGTAACCTTTCAGCGGAGTAAAACCCGCAGCGCCGCTATTGGGCTTTCCGCCCAAAACGATTACTTCGTAATCGCTATAATCTGTCGTTGCATCAGTGGCATCCGTTTCCACCACATAGAGCGAGTCGTTTTTTCTAAGATGTGCGAGCAACGCTTTGTCTTCCGTTGAATTCAGAATAGTGACGAAAGCCACGCGATGGGTTCCTTCCGGTTGTACATCTGGTATGGTGTCATCATCAATCGGCTTGTGCTCTTCGCCATCGGTTTCGTAGCATCCTAAATCGGGCGCATCGCCGTTGTAGCCGAGATTCACATCTATTCCCGCATCAATCAATGATGAACCGGTTGCCAGTCGCATAAATGTTCCTTCTGTCAAACTGCCGTCTGCTTGTCTTGGAGCCAGTATTTGCGTGGTATCCAACGACTGAAAATCAGCGTTCGACACGCTAAATCCGTTCCACGAATTATGATCAACTGTTGCAACCGTTTGCGAGCGATAACTGTCACTTCCTGTGCTTTTGTAACTAATGCAATTTTGTATGGTGTTGGTGCCATAGGAAGTGGTGAAACCATAGTTTGGACTATTTGCATACGCACTATTGTTGTACAGCCACATGGTTCCTCCGTTATTGTTTTGGTCAAAACCGCGTTTGTTGTTGGCTACAGACAAGCAATGGTGAATCAGTATTTTGTGGTCGGTATATTGTCCGCCCATCTTAAATCCATTTCCGTTGCCTTGACACGGATATTGTTCCAAAGTGATAGAAATGGTCTGGCCATAACGGTCAGTCATGGTAGTGCCTACTTTGCTGTCAAACCATGCTTTGTCAGTTTCATAGCGCGGATGGTCTTTCATGTTGTAATAGGCAGGACCGTTTTGATAGCAGATACAATTTTCAATTATGGTCTGACTATTGCTAACTCGCTGGAAGAAATCCCATCCGTCATCACTATTTCCCCATGCACGACAACCGATGTAATGATTGCCAGGTCCGGTAAATTGTTTGTCGGCAAAACCATCGGCATTACCACCAAAATCAGCTTGACCGCTACTATTTAAATTTTCATAGTCGAAATTATCATGACTATCCACATTCAGAATAGTGTTATTTCCGCCTTTCTTCATTTGGCAACCTGTATCTGCAGAACCATAGATATCCAGATTCTCAAACAGGCAATACGAACCTTCGCAATAGAGATTGTTCTTTCCGGAATAAGCAATGGCGAGATTCTTGATATGCACGTAGAGCGAATTTTCATGAACGGTTATGCCTCTTGTTCCATATGTCACTTTGTGAAAATCCAAAATAGCTTTCTCGCCCGGATAACCGGAGATAACGATTCGTTTGGAAGCTGAACCTTGCTTATTGATACTGAATTTGTCCGTAAACAAATAAGTTCCACCGCGCAAATAGAGTGTATCGCCTCCATTTTGAAGCTTAGATACTCCGTTTGCAAACGAGCATGGTGAACCAATGGCTCCATTCCCGTTTCCGTTAGGCGAAGCGTAGTAGGTCGCAGCATTTAGCGAAGTGAACATCGAAAGCATCATAATCATGAGGCAAGCTAACGTGTTCTTTTGAGCCATAAGGGCACGATTGACATCTTTTCTCACTTCCATAATAAAGTATAGTCTTAAGCGAATAATGGTAAGCCACAAGATCATTTTTCCTTTCCAAGTGGCTTTAGGAAGTCTATTCTGCAACTCGTCTAACACGCGCTTTTGCGCATCTAGATGCACGTGCGAGGTAGTACTCTCCGGATTATTGGTGTATAGATAACCCGCATAGCGAATTTTCTTGCATGTTGCACCCGAAAGCCACAGGTCTGTGGAAAATATCACATCCTCGTAGATCATTCCTCCTTCAAATCGGATATTTCTCAGCGCACTTCGTCTGTATAGTCGCATACACGGAGAAGTATAGCGATAACGATGTTCAGGCAATTGGCGAATTCCGACACGCCATCCTTTTTCGCTTAGCGCATCGCTTGTACGGCGATATCCACTCTGCACATAATCTACACCTTTGATGGCAGCCAAGTGACGATTGCACCAATCTGGAGCAATTCGGTCATCCGCATCAACAAATGCGATATATTCGCCTGTCGCATTTTCCATTCCCAGATTGCGAGCGATGGATTGGCCCGAGTGTTGCTGAGTAAACAGTTTGACTTGTCGCCTTGGATCTTCCGCATGTTTTTTTGCATACGTTTGGGCAATAGCAAGACTATTGTCGGTGCTACAATCGTCCACCAGAATAATTTCCAGTGGTTCAGTAGTGTTTTGCCCGATAATGGAGTCCAGACAATCTGTCAGGTACTTCGCGGCGTTATAGATGGGGATGATGATACTAATCATGAGCTACTTTCGATTGAATGATTTGTTCCAAATGTTTACATTGTGTTTCGCGACTAAACTCTTCGCGATGAATGGCATGCTGAAGAGTATAACCCTGTTGCTTCCATTCGTTGTATTTATCTTTGATAAATGCTTTTATCTTTTCTTTGTCATTGGTGGCAATTCCTGCTTTCGTATAGTCAATCATTTGGGCCAGTTCTCCATTGTCTGATGGAACGCATAGAATAGGTTTGTCACATCCTAATGCTTCATAAAATTTCGTAGTTAGCATGCCATGTGCGCCCATCTGTGTCAACACAAGCATAATACTGCTTTGTCGAATAGCATTTCCTAGTTGCTGGAATGCCATAGGCCGATTTTTCGGTGTGTGTATATCTAGTGTAACGGGAATGTCCAGTTCTTGTATGGCACTTTTTAGTTGTTGCAGAGCCGATTGCTGCCAGTCGAAAAGTGATCCGATATAAGTGATTCGGAAAGTATCGGCCTTGCAATCCTCAGCAAAGAATTGCGCTTCTTCGAAGCCATTATATACGATGTGTGTATTCGGATTGAATTGTTTGATAAATTCCGTATGCCATTTTGAGACCGTAGTAATGGCGTTTGCTGCGCGCAAAACATTGTTGCGGCGACGAATATGTATGGCGCGGTAGATTCTCCGTCCGCACATTGCCCACCACGTACGATGTTTGTACTGATAGCGCGAATCGGCTATCTGCTCGTCCAAATCACGAATATCACATATCAAAGGCACATCGTAGAATCGCGCTATTCGTTTGGCTGCGCCTAGTGGAAAATCAGAGAAAGCGGAACAAAGTACTACATCCGGTTTCTGAATCTTCGCGTATTTGCCGCTTAGTACCCGCTTGGCAAAAATGCGATTGTGCCAATCGGTTAGCAATGTCCAAATAGTTTTTACAGCCCAATCGAATGTCTTCCCGCTATACATCGGAATCGTAACAATTGGATAATCGTGTGCAAAATCCAATGGCTGATATTGCTCAGTCAGCAAAGTTACATCATAACCTTTCCGCACGAAATAATCGCACAGATAGCGCAGACGCGGCAAGTATCCGGGCAAGGCGGGCGGATCAGAAACAACTAATATGTGGCGCTTTCGACTCATTGTCTAATCAGTTGAATCAGTTTCGGATATAGCGAACGGTGGTATTCGGGTTCCACGAAATTACTATTATGCCAAAGTAAACATAAATCTCCATGATGTAAGCGAACTTTGTCTATCAAACGTTCACATAAGAAATACGCCTCATCTTCGTTTAGATTCATATAATTGGCTTGGCTGAGCGTATTATCCATGATGAGTAACGGGTGTAGAGTCAACTTCGTCAACTGCATAGTTTGCGGATTGATCCATCGTACGGCACGTGATGTTTGTAGACGAAAACCTGCTTGATCGGCAAAGCCCATTGTGAAATCATCGGTATAGCCCGCATCTGCTAGTCGTTGCATATGTTCTATCGAACTGCGCAGATAGTGAGCACGAAACATCTTGCTGTATTCTATTTTAGGAATAGCACCATAATAACTGCCGTGAACACCCAAATACACATTACTATGCCGCAAGAGGTGTTTCAGTTTTCTCCAGTCACGTCCCCATAAGGCGTATTGCGGATAGTCATATCCTTTTCCTTTGGTGCGTTTGACAAAATATATGGTATCGGCGTTTGGTAGTTTTGCATCTTGTTCCAGTATCCACGGGAAAGTATATAGCGGGTCATTGTGAATATCACGCCAAGCAGCCAAGACTGCTTTTGCTTCGCCACGTAGAAAACCGCCTACCGCGCCACGCAAATGGCGATATTGTTCAATGGCATCGATATCATGCGTCAAATAAATATGACTAAATCCGGGCGAAGGAAGAGGCAAATCCAATTGCTTCAGCAGCAATCGGGCGTATTCGTCCAAGCGCGGTATTTGCAAACGGCTTTTTTGTGCTAAGAAAGAGAAACGCGCAGCAAAACGGCCATGCTCATCGCGTTGATTGTTCATCAGTTCTTCTGCACGAGAAGTGAAGAAGAATGTAGCATATACGATGTCCGTGCGGATAATAGCTTTCCCTTTTGCGGGTTGCTCCACTTCCGGCTTCTTCAGTTCAGGCAAAATCAAATCTTTGCCTAGATGACCATTGGGTATAATGATCACATCATGTGTTTTCAATGCATGTTCATCTGCCGTGTATGCCACACGTTTGGCCGCTTCGGCATCTCCGTAGCAAAGCCATGTGATGATATAATCAATTATCTCATTCATCGCTCAAAATCTCCCATTCGTAGAGTTTTTGTTCTATCTGGTGTTTGACGTTTTCGTATTTCTGAAACATCTCCGCCGTCTGATTTTCTGTCACGGCGAGTAGTTGCTCTATTTCCGCTTGTTGCTGTTCCAGTTGTGCGATGGCTTCTTCCGTTTCGGCTATTTGTTTCTCTTTTTTTCTCTTCGCAGCATTCTCGGCTTTTTGTGCCGCATAATCCAGTTTCGCTTCGGTTATCTCTCGTGATTGTCTCGATAAAGTCTCGTCTTTGTCTCGTTCACTCTTTGGATTTTTGCGCTCCAATTCTTGTAGGTTGTCAATCTTTTTAGCTCGCAAGAAATCGTAAATGCCACCTAGATGTTCTTTCACTCTTCCTCCGCCAAACTCATAGACTTTGCTTACTAGTCCATTCAGGAAATCACGGTCGTGGCTCACACAAATCAATGTGCCGTTGAAATCCTTCAGTGCAGCTTTGAGCACATCTTTCGATTGCATGTCCAGATGGTTAGTCGGCTCATCGAGAATCAGTAGGTTGCATGGTTCGAGCAGCAAACGAATCATCGCTAATCGGCTTCTTTCTCCTCCGGATAAGACTTTCACTTTCTTGTCGCTCGCTTCTCCTCCGAACATGAAAGCGCCAAGTATGTCGCGGATTTTGGTGCGAATATCTCCGACTGCTACATAATCGATAGTCTCAAATACGGTCAGATTCTCGTCCAATAGAGCCGCCTGGTTTTGCGCGAAATAGCCAATCTTGACATTATGACCAATCTTGAGCGTGCCTAGATAATCCAGTTGGCCCATGATACATTTGACCAGTGTGGTTTTTCCTTCTCCGTTTTTGCCGACAAACGCCACTTTTTCGCCACGACGGATAGTAAATGTCACATCGTGAAAAACATTGTGCTCGCCGAAATCTTTGCGTAGATCTTCCACTATCAGCGGGAAATCTCCGCTACGCGGAGCTGGCGGAAAACGCAGATTCAGTCGACTGGTATCTTCTAGATCCACTTCTAGTCGTTCCAGTTTTTCCAACTGCTTGATGCGGCTTTGCACTTGTACGGCTTTTGTGGCCTTATACCTAAAGCGCTCAATAAACTCTTCGGTGTCTTGAATCATCTTCTGTTGATTCTGGTAGGCGCGCACTTGTTGCTCATGACGCTCTTTTCGCAGTTCGACAAATTGGCTGTAATTGACGTTATAATCATATATGCGGCCCAGTGTTATTTCGATGGTCCGATTGCATACGTTGTCGATAAAAGCTCGGTCGTGGCTGACCAACAAAACTGCACTTTGGCTCGTCTTGAGAAAATCTTCCAGCCATTGGATGGATTCAATGTCCAAATGGTTGGTCGGTTCGTCCAATAGCAACAAATCCGGATGCTGTAGCAAAATCTTTGCCAACTCAATACGCATTCTCCATCCTCCGGAAAATTCGCTACATGGCCTATCGAAGTCTTTTCGCTCAAATCCAAGACCGATTATCGTTCGGTCCATCTCCGCAACACGTCTGGCTTGTTCCTCTTCCGGTACATCCGCAAAAACAGTCATCACCTCGTCTCGCAATGTGCGGCCATCCTTATGCAGCATTACCTGTGGCAAATAACCAATCGTCATGTCCGCATCGCGCGCGATACGACCACTTGTCGGCGTATATTCGCCCGCAATGAGTCGTAGTAACGTAGTTTTGCCCGCGCCGTTCTTGCCGACCAGAGCAATCCGCTCCTTGCGGTTGATGAGCAGCGTGATGTCGTCGAGCACTGGGCGTGACGCAAACTCCATACTAAGATGGTCAATGGTTAGCATTCTTGCCGTAGAGTTTATGGTTGATAACGCGCCAAAGTATTAGGGTGAGCATTGTTGCAAACGCAAAATCAGTTATCAGCAATACCCAACAATTCCAGTTACGTCCTAAGATAGCCAAGCCAATGCAGAGCAAACTAACAGAGAGCAAAACGCACGTTGTCTGTATATGATTGAGTCCTGTTTTTAGCAGCAAATGGTGAATATGGTTTTTGTCCGGTTGGAATGGCGAACGATGCTGCTTGATACGCGTTAGGCTGACACGAATCGTATCAAACAAAGGCACAGTTAGTACGCAGATAGCGACAACCGGAGCCGCATCCATGTGGAAAATCTCCGGAACTTCGTGGTAAGCATTTATCTCGCAGAATCGGAAGACAAATGCTGTTAATAGATAGCCCAAGAGCAAACTGCCTGAGTCGCCCATAAATATCTTCTCTTTGTGCCCAAATACGTTGTAGATGAAGAACACGGCTAACGCGCCAATCATACAAATGGCCAAAATAGCCCAACTGCGTTCGTTTACCAAACTAAAATAGATGGCGAAAAACAGGCAATACAATATCCCCAAGCCACTTGCTAGTCCGTCTATTCCGTCAATTAGGTTGATGGCGTTGATGATAGCTATCAGCACAAATAGTGAAATCAGGTAACTCGGTATAACACCAATCTCTCCAATGCCGAAAATGCCATGCAAATGGGTGATACGCAAGTCTGCAAAACCTATCAAGGCCAGTCCTGCCAATGTCTCTCCAAACAATTTGGCTGTTGGAGTCAAAATCAGTACGTCATCGATAAAACCTACTGCCATAATCGCGAAGATGCCAATCAGGAAGAACTGATTCTGATTCATCTGATTGAACTCAAATAACATATAAGTTAGCATGAAACTGAAGTAGATATTCAGTCCTCCGATATTTGGCACATCGCCTTCGTGGCTCATACGCTTATTGGGACGTACGACAAATCCTTTGGTTTTGGCGATGCGAATCACCAAAGGCATGCCAATCAGTCCTAGCACAAAGCTGACGATACCGATTAGATAGGCGTGTTGTATGAAAAACGATTGTATCATTGTTGGTCTAATTGCTCGTAAATAGAATTCTTACTGATATATTCGGGTACTAATTTCTTCATCTGGCGAACAGTAGTGAAAGTCTTGTTCTGTTTGCTTATATCAATCAGTTGATCTACTTGGGCGCTGACTTGGTCAAAGTCAAACTCTCTAACTCGAGCAATCATAATCTTAGGATTGTCTGTCGGCAGAGTTGTCTCTTTCTGATTAAGCAATTCTTCGTATAGTTTCTCTCCCGGTCGCAGACCTGTGAAGACAATAGGTATATCTTTTTCCGGTGTATAACCTGCCAAGCGAATCATATTGCGTGCCAAGTCCAAAATCTTAACCGGTTGCCCCATATCGAAGACAAAGATTTCTCCTCCTTGTCCTAAAGTACTGGCTTCCATCACCAAGCAACATGCTTCAGGAATAGTCATGAAGTAGCGAATAATATCCGGATGAGTTACTGTTACAGGTCCGCCTGCTGCAATCTGCTTCTGGAAATACGGAATCACAGAACCATTGCTGCCCAACACATTTCCAAATCGCGTAGTGATGAATTTGGTGCAGCTCGAATTCTCTTTTTGCAAGTATTTGAAGAGCGATTGTACGTAAATCTCTGCAATACGCTTGCTAGCTCCCATGATATTGGTTGGATTTACGGCTTTATCTGTGGAAATCATGACAAAGCGCTCTGCTTTGTATTTCACAGCCATATCCGCCATGTTTTTGGTACCAAGCACATTGGCTTGAACTGCTTCGTTAGGATGATTCTCCATAAGCGGAACATGCTTGTATGCCGCGGCGTGATACACTACATCCGGACGCATCTCATTGAATATCTGCTCAATACGCTCACGATTGCGGATATCAGCTATAACAGGAATAAAGCGTGCTTCGGGGAAACGATTGTGGAGATCCAGTGTCAAATCATGCAAAGGCGATTCTGCCATTTCCAGTAGAATCGTAACTTGTGGCTTGTAGCGTTGAATTTGTCTAACCAGTTCGCTACCAATACTTCCTGCTGCGCCACTAACCAAAACAACTTTGTTCTGGATGATTTGACGAACATTCTCAGTATTAATCTCAATCTTCGGACGTTCTAGCAAGTCTTCAATGCGAATAGAGTCGATACGACCAATACGTTGCGCATCAATATCGTCTGTATTGTCAAATTGTGTGAAATACGGCGTTGTGAGGATGCGAATATTGTGGTCGATGAATATTTGCAAATCCTTTGCGGGATTGATATTCTGCATCTTCAGTGGTGAAACGATGACATGTTTGATGCCTCTCGTTTCCATCCAATCGAATAGCCGCTCGTTCAGTTGACGCACTTTTAGTCCCGCTAAATCATATCCCGAGCGTTGGTCTGCATCGCAAATAAATCCTACTGGTCGATACGGCATATTTCCTGCCGAACGTAGCATCTTGGCAATGGCTATTCCTGCCGATTGTGTGCCGTAAATCATCACTCGTGGGCTACCATTACTCTGTTGTAGTGTTTCGCCGATGGTTTTTACTCCTACGCGAAGACAGAACATAAGTACGAACGCCACGAAAGCATAAATCATCAAGACAGTATTCAAAATCGGATGCTGACCTGTTATTTTTTGGAAGATAAAATTAACGATGAGTAGCAGTCCACTGGTAACTAAAGTCGACAATAATACCTTAATCGTGTCAATAAAAGTGGAGTAGCGCAGAATGCCCGAATAGGTGTGAAAAGCCCAGCAAGCTAATGTCTGAACAGCAATCACAATCAGATACTGATAGCTTAGGAACAATACGCTTTGACCTATTTCTCCATAACCGAACGTACCACTTCCAATCCACACACTCAGCCAGAAAGCAATTGTACATAGCAGTATGTCCAATAACAATACACCCCATCGTGGCAAATAATGAATAGCCGGCAGATGAGAGAAAATATCCGAATTAATCAATTCTTTAATGTTGTGTTTCATATCTATTCTAATAATCGGGCAATATATTTGCCTGTATAACTTTCTTTACATTTTGCTATCTGTTCCGGAGTTCCTTCACACACTATGTTTCCTCCTTCATTTCCACCTTCAGGACCAAGGTCAATTACATGATCTGCAGCCAGTATCACAGCGGGATTATGTTCTATGATGATGACCGTGTGTCCTTTGCTGATCAGTCTGTTTAGTGCTGTTAGTAGCACATCGATATCTTTGTGATGTAGGCCTGTCGTTGGTTCGTCAAAAACGAAGATGGTGGGTTGTCCTTCTTCTTGAGCCAAGAACGAAGCCAATTTCACGCGCTGACTTTCTCCTCCGGATAGCGTACTGCTACTCTGGCCCAATTGTATGTAGCCGATTCCTACATCTTGCAGAGGTTTGAGTCGTTTTATAATCTTTGTGCAGTTCGGATCCTCCGAGAAAAATTCAACGGCTTGATTCACAGTCATGCAAAGCACATCATAGATGGATTTGCCACGATAGTGAACATCCAGTATGTCTTGTTTGAATCGTCGTCCGTGGCATTGCTCGCACTCGAGTGTCAAGTCTGCCATAAACTGCATCTCTATCGTAATCGAACCTTCTCCTTGACATTGCTCGCATCTTCCGCCCGGCGTATTGAACGAGAAATGTGCAGGTGTGAGACCTAATTGTTTGCTCAGTGGCTGTTCTGCGTAGAGGCGGCGAATCTCATCATATGCTTTCAGATAAGTAACAGGATTGCTTCGGCTACTACGACTCAGCGGATTCTGATCGACAAACTCGATATCTTTCACCAGATGCAGACTTCCGCTCAAATGACCGAAATCGCCTGTGTGCTCAGCAAATACTCCGCCGTAATGTTTCTTTAGAGCAGGGTAGAGCACTTTGCTTACCAAACTCGATTTGCCACTTCCGCTCACTCCGGTTACCACAGTCATTACGTGTAACGGAAAACGAACAGTCAGGTCTTTCAGGTTGTTCTCACATGCACCATCTATCTGGATATAACTGTTCCATTTGCGTCGTTGTTGCGGAACATGGTATTGGAACAAATCGTTACGCGGCTTGCCTTGATACACAATCTCTCCGCCATGTCTTCCTGCTGCAGGGCCAATTTCGATGATATGATCGGCCGCGGCAATAATATCTTCATCGTGCTCGACTACCACAATCGTGTTACCCAGGTCGCGCAATTCTCTCAATACATGAATCAGCCGTTCTGTATCACGCGGATGCAAGCCGATAGATGGTTCATCCAGTACATAGAGCGAACCAACCAGACTGCTTCCCAGCGACTTAGCCAAACTGATGCGCTGACTCTCTCCACCGGATAAAGTGTTGCTCATTCGGTTTAGAGTGAGATAACTCAGTCCAACATCTTGCATAAATTGCAGTCGGCTTTTTATCTCGTGCAGCAACATCTCTGCTGTCTTTTGTTCTATATCATTCAGCGTGAGATGGTCGAACCATTCTGTCAGTTCGCTAATCGACATCGCGCATAACTGCTGTATGTTTTTCCCTCCAACAATCACGTATCCTGCTTCACGGCGCAGACGTGTGCCATTACATATCGGACAAATGGTTTTGCCACGATAGCGTGCCAACATCACTCTGTACTGAATCTTGCTGTATTGTTTGTCTTCCAGTTCGCGGAAGAAAGCATGCAGACCTTTGAAGTATTCGTTTCCGGTCCAGATGACTTGCTTCTGTTCTGTAGTCAGTGCATAGAATGGAGTGTGAATCGGAAAATCAAATTTACCGGCATTGTATACCAGTGCATCGTTCCATTCGCTCATTTTCTCTCCATGCCAACAAGCAATCGCACCTTCGTAGATGGATTTTGATTTGTCTGGCACTACCAAATCTTGGTCTATACCGACAATATTTCCAAATCCTTTACACTCAGGACATGCACCAATCGGATTATTGAAGTCGAAGAGGTGCTCACTTGGCTCGACAAACTGTATCCCGTCTGCTTCAAATCGTTCGGAGAACACTTTCTCTCGTTTGTCCACCCATACTCGACATTCGCCTTGTCCTTCGAAGTATGCTGTTTGAACCGAATCAGCAAATCGGTTGGATGTTGCTTGCTCGTGATCTACTACAATACGATCTACTAGCAGATACGTCTCTTTGTCTCCTATCGTTTGCCATGTGTCGGCATCTAGTCTGACCGTATCTCCGCCAACTAGCAATCGGCTGAAACCTTGACTCAACCATATGGCCAGATGTTCTTGCAGCGTGCGTCCTTCAGGCAACACAATCGGACTCAGCAAATATAGGCGTGTTCCAATTGGCTGCGCTTCCATATATTCGACCACATCGCGAATCGTGTTGCGCCTTACTTCCTCGCCGCTCACGGGCGAATAGGTGTGCCCTACGCGCGCGAAAAGAAGTTTCAGGTAGTCGTATATTTCCGTGATGGTTCCTACTGTGGAACGCGGATTCCTGCTGCTCACTTTCTGTTGAATAGCTATCGCAGGCGGTATTCCTTCTATCTTGTCAACCTCAGGCTTTTGCATGCGGCCCATAAATTGGCGCGCATATGCGCTGAGGCTTTCTACATAGCGGCGTTGTCCTTCCGCATAAAGTGTGTCGAACGCCAGTGAACTTTTTCCACTGCCGCTAACACCGGTTACCACAACTAGTTTGTTGCGCGGTATATCTACCGTCACATGTTTTAGATTGTGCGTATCCGCTCCTTCTATGCGAATAATATCATCCAATTCTCGTTATTTCCTGCAAGCTGCTTCTGCGTCTTTCCTCAGTTTCTGCAAGCGTAGATGCGAACTTTCAATCGTCGTGTCCATTTGTGCTTTGGTCAGTTTCGGCACGCGAATAGGTGTTCCTACTGTGATTTGGTTCGGATTGCTGATTCGGTCGCGATTGGCATCATATAAGTATGGCCAATAGGCTTTGCTGCCATAGTAACGCTTGCTCATCCAGGTCAGTCGACTGGCTTCGTGCATCGGCTCAATGGTAATGAGATCCTCGTAAAGCACATTTTCCGGTTCCGGAGTCGTGATTGTCTCGGTATTGTCTCGTTCACTCTTGACCGAATCTGCGGACTCTGCTTCGTTTATTTCTGCTATTCCTGTTGTGTCAGTCGCTACCGGTTTGGCAGTTTGTTCTGGTTCTACCAACTCAGTAGTAGTAGGTCGCGGTTGCAGCAACGATTCTACCCAATTGGTCAATTGGCTACGTAGGAAGAAATAAGCACCTAACAGCAACAGAATCAGGATAATCACGCAGATCAGCGTATCGCGGAAGAAATGATATTTCTTTTTCTTCTTCGGTTCTTCTGCCGTTTTCGGTTCTGCTTTCACCGGTTCTTTTACTGGCTCCGGTTTCTTTAGCGATTCCGGTATCTTAATCGGTTGCGGTTCTTTAATCGGCTCCGGTTTCTTAACAGGTTCTGGCGCTTTTACAGGCTCAGGTTCCTTTACTGGCTCTGGCTCTTTCACCGGTTCCGGTTCTACTACAACCGGTTTCGGTTTCACCTCCACTTTCTCCTTTTTCTTCTTTGGTTTCTGAGGCGATTGACCTAGATCAGCCAAAATATCTACTATCTCTTCCGCTTGCTCGCCTAGTTTCTTCAGCGGATTGACTTCTTCTGCCACCACTGGCGCTGCTTCTGCCGAAGGAACTATCCGATTGTTCTCAATCAGCTCTTTCACTCCCGCTTCTGGCGTAAATGCCAGTTTGTTGTAGCCTTCTATAGTGATGGCTTCGCCCGAAGTCACATTCACACTTTTGCGCGGAGCTACTTGTTGCAGACGAAAAGTGCCAAGACCGTTTATCTTGACTTGCTTGTCTTGCTTCAGAGCTTCCACTATCTGTGCGTTGAGTGCGTTGAGAAACGTGTTCGCGTCTTTTTCGCTCACTCCCGCGCGTTGCGCTAAGGCGCGGCGCAATTCGGTCCAACTGAGTTTATCTGCCATGTTTTAGATTTTTTTGAGTTCATCTTTGATGTTGGCCACTGGTCTGAATACCAGTTGCTTTTTCTTGGGAACCACTGTCCGCTCGCCTGTGCGCGGATGCACTATGGTCCGCTCGTTACGTTCCTTGATTTCCAACGTCCCGAGACCTTGTAGTTGAATGGCTTTGCCTGCCATCAGGTTTTCTCGCAGTATAGCATTGTTGGTGTTCAGCAGATGCTCCACGCTTTTTTTGCTCATTCCTGTGGCATTAGCCACCAGAGTGATAAAATCTTTTGTTAACATAGTATTCCGTATAAATCAAATTCTTCTGCTTTGGTTATTTTCACGTTGTACAGATTCCCGATGGTTAGCTCATCGCCATTCGACTCAATCAGTACTTCGCAATCTACTTCTGGACTGTCGTATTGTGTTCGTCCGATATAGTAGTTGCCTTCTTTTCGGTCTATGATAACGCGTTCGGTTGTACCGACTCTTTGTGCCATCAGCTCTCCGCTTATCGTCTGCTGAATAGCCATCAGTTCGGCCACGCGCGCTTGTTTTACTTCTTCCGGTATATCGTCCTTGTAATGTTTGTTTGCATAGGTGCCTTCTTCGTCCGAATAAGCAAAACAACCCATTCGATCAAATCGCATCTCTTTTACCCATTGTTTCAGCGCCTCAAAATCTTCTTCTGTCTCACCCGGATGACCAACTAGCAGCGTGGTTCGAATGCATATCCCGGGTACACGTTTGCGAATTTTGCGTATCAGCGCATCTTGTTCTGCGCTCGTGATGTGTCTGCGCATTAGGTCCAACATATGGTTGGTGCAATGTTGCAACGCGATGTCTAGATATTTGCAAACATTCTTGTGTTTTGCCATTACGTCTAGCAACTCATCCGGAAAATCGGTCGGGTAGGCATAGTGCAGACGAATCCATTCCACGCCTTCTATCTGTGCCAACTCATCCACTAGTTCCGGTAGTACATGGCGTTGCTCTAAATCCAAACCATAACTACTCAGATCTTGCGCAATCACATTCAGCTCTTTCACGCCTTGACTCACTAGCCAACGTGCTTCGTCCAGTATCTCTTTTTTCGGCCTACTGGTATGTCTGCCTGTTATCAACGGAATAGCGCAATACGAGCACATTCGGTTGCATCCTTCGGAAATCTTCAAGTACGCATAATGCACGGGAGTAGTGAGTGTGCGCTCATAGGTGTAGCACGCGCGCGTACAAGAAAGCCTGCTACCTATCGTCTCAACTAGTTGCATGTAATCGAACTTGCCGAAATAAGCATCCACTTCCGGTATCTCTTTCTCCAGTTCCGCGCGGTAACGCTCACTCAGACAGCCCATTACATATAGTCTGCGCAGCTTGCCTTTCTTCTTCCGTTCGCCCATCTCCAGTATCATCCGGACGCTCTCTTCTTTCGCATCACCAATAAAACCGCACGTATTGATAACGGCTATTTCCCCCTTCGGATCGGGTGAATCATGCGTCACGCGCCAACCTGCAGCCTCCAATGGCCGCATCACACGCTCCGCATCTACCAGATTTTTCGAGCATCCGAGCAATATGAAGTCTATCTCTCCTTCCCTAAACACTAATCCCTAATCCCTAATCGTTCTTCTAATTTCCTAATTCGCAATGGAATTTGATACGCACCAGACGAACGTGACGCTCGTCGTAATAATCCTCACCCAGTTCTTCCATTGCTTTCTTTATGTTGTCGTCATCCGCACTTTTGAAGTATTCGTATATCTCTTCTTCCTCGTCCGGATCCAGTACTTCTTGTATGAAATAGTTGATATCTATCTTTGTGCCGCTGAATACGATGGCTTCCAGTTCTTCCAGCATCTCATCCATCGACATACCGCAACTCTCGGCTAGGTCATCCAGATCTACACGCCTGTCTATGGCTTGAATAATCTGTTTCTTTCTCGTCGATTTCTTGGCCACAGTGCGAATACGCAGGTCTTCCGGACGAATGATTTCATTTTCCTCAACGTATTCTTTTATCACGCGCAGAAACTCGTCTCCGTAACGCTTAGCCTTCGCTATACCTACGCCTGGAATGGTCAGCAGTTCTTCCATCGTGATGGGGTAGGTAGTGGCCATGGCTTCCAGACTCGGATCTTGGAAGATGACAAACGGAGGCACATCGTTCTTCTTCGCCATCTTGCGGCGTATATCTTTCAGTATCGAGAACAGCACTTCATCGGCCGCGGCACAAGTTGCACCTAGACCTTCTATCACTTCTTCCTCGTCTTCCTGAACTTCTATCGGCACTTCAAATTTGACGGGCTTGCGAATAAATTTCTTGCCTTCTGGTGTCAGCTTCAGGTCACCGTACGAATCCACGTCTTTCTTTATCATGCCGTCTAGCAACGCCTGACGAATGATAGCGTGTAGCGTACTTTCTTCCTCGTCACTCGCGGCACCGAAGTTCTCTAGTTCGTCGTGATGATAACTAACTACTTCCGAAGTCTTGTTGCCGTGTAGAATATCAACGATGTGCTCGGCTTTCTGTTTCTCGTTTACTATTTGGATGGTTTCCAGAGTTATCTGCAGCAATTCGCTTGCATCCACCATCTTGTAGGTCTTCTTACAGTTGTCGCAGTTACCGCAATTATCCTCTTCGTATTCCTCGCCAAAATAGTGCAGCAGTAGTTTTCTGCGGCAGATAGTCGATTCGGCATAACTCTGCGTCTCAAAGAGCAACTGGTTGCCGATACCTATTTCTTTCGGAGTCTTGCCTTGTTGGAATTTACGCAGACGCTCGATGTCATCTGGCGAATAGTAGCATATACATTGCCCTTCGCCGCCATCACGCCCCGCACGACCGGTCTCTTGGTAATAGCCTTCCAGTGATTTTGGTATGTCGTAGTGTACTACAAAGCGCACATCCGGTTTGTCGATTCCCATACCGAAAGCTATCGTCGCCACTATCACCTGACATTCTTCCATTAGAAAGGCATCCTGATTGGCGGTCCTAGTCGCTGCATCCATGCCCGCGTGGTAAGGACGGGCCGAGATACCATTCACCTGGAGTACCTGGGCCAAATCTTCCACTTCCTTACGAGCCAAGCAATAGACAATGCCCGACTTGCCTTCCATCGAACGGATGTATTTCACTAGGTCTTTATCTACCTCGCTCGTTTTCTGGCGTACTTCGTAGTATAGGTTCGGACGGTTAAAACTGCTTTTGAAGACAGTCGCATCCATCATGCCCAGGTTTTTCTGTATATCTTTCTGTACTTTCGGCGTTGCCGTGGCTGTCAGGGCGATTATCGGAGCCTTGCCGATACGCTGAACCATACTGCGTATCTGGCTGTATTCCGGACGAAAATCGTGGCCCCATTCTGAGATACAGTGCGCCTCATCCACCGCGTAGAAACTTATCTTCACGCCTTGCAAGAAATCCACGTTCTCGTTTTTCTGCAGGCTTTCGGGCGCTAGGTATAGCAATTTGGTCTTGCCTTTCAGCACATCCTCCTTCACCGCGTTTATCTCACCGCGACTCAAGCTCGAGTTGATGAAATGGGCTACGCCCTCCTCTTCCGAATAGTTGCGTACGGCATCTACTTGGTTCTTCATGAGTGCAATCAACGGAGAGATGACGATGGCCAAGCCATCCATAATCATAGAAGGTAATTGGTAGCAGAGACTTTTTCCGCCTCCTGTCGGCATCAATACAAAGGTATCTTTCCCTTCCATCACATTGCGAATGATGGCTTCCTGGTTGCCCTTGAACGTGTCGAAGCCGAAGTTTATTCGAAGCGCCTCTACTAATTGTTCATGTGTTACATCCATAGTAAAAAACTAATTTGGCCGCAAAGATACATATTTTATTTAACATATGCAATACCTTATGTCTTTTTTGTCTTTTTTTTGCATCTTCTGAGGTGTTTTTGACCCCTTTCTACTTATGTTTTTTCACCAAAATACACACACCACACGTATTATATACATATGTATATAATACTAAAGAGAATATAGAAGAAAAATAGTGCGTTATTAGTGCGTTATAAGTGCGTTATAAGTGCGATATAAGTGCGATATAAGTGCGATATAATCGACCCAATCGCATGCGCCTTTTATGGCCCTTCTAGGTGCAATTTCTACACAAAAAATGGCAAAAATTACGAAATATTTCGAAAAAAATGCATAAAACTCTTGCATGTTCGAAAAAAAAGCAGTAATTTTGCACCGATTTAGTGTGAGTGGGCATAATACGCCCGCGTAGCACGCGAACTTAATTGTACAGTTTGTACCATGCAAAAACGTGATTTATCCTTTGCACAGCTCTTCAATTTGAGCTTTGGATTTTTCGGAGTACAAATCGCTTATGCGCTGCAGAGCGCCAATATCTCCCGTATATTTGCTACTCTGGGGGCTGACCCGCACCAGTTGTCTTTCTTTTGGATTCTTCCGCCATTGATGGGAATGATTGTCCAACCGCTAGTTGGAAAGTACTCTGACAAAACGTGGACGCGTCTCGGACGTCGTAAACCTTATTTGCTTGTAGGAGCACTTATCGCGGTAGCCGTGATGATTCTGCTCCCGAATTCTGGTAACTTTACTTTTGTGCAGTCCGCTTTCCTTGGACTTAATGCAGCTATGTGGTTTGGACTCTTCAGTCTCATGTTCCTTGATACGAGTATCAATATCGCCATGCAGCCATTCAAGATGATGGTCGGCGATATGGTCAACGAGAAGCAGAAAGGAACGGCCTATGCTATCCAATCGGCCCTGTGTAATGCGGGCTCGGTGGTAGGCTATCTGTTCCCGATTTTCTTTACGTGGATTGGTATAGCCAATACCGCTCCTGAAGGTGTTGTCCCGGATTCTGTCAAGTGGAGTTTCTACGTCGGTGCCGCTATCCTTATCCTCTGCTCGCTCTATACATTTGCAACAGTTAAGGAGTTGAATCCACAAGAATACGCCGAATTCCATGGTATAGATGCGGCAAAGAAAGAGGAAAAAGAAGAAAAAGGTTTCTTTAGCCTTCTTCGCGAGGCTCCCTCCGCTTTCTGGACGGTGGGACTCGTTCAGTTCTTCTGTTGGGCTGCTTTCATGTATATGTGGACCTATTCTATTGGAGCGATTGCTGATAATTGTTGGCATGCAACGCAAATAGCGACTCAACGCTTAGCTGAGTTAGATGCAAATGCAATTGCAGTATTAATGGAGAAGTTCCATGTTAATACTATGGAGGAACTAATTCCCAAATATACAACTACGTTGGCAGAATACCAAAATGCAGGAAACTGGGTGGGGGTAGTCTTCTGTATTCAGGCTATTGGCTCGCTCCTTTGGGCAGCTTTCCTACCGAAACTCGAGCATTGGTTTGGCAACAAAGGTGCCTATGCTATCTCGCTCCTCGTGGGTGCTGCGGGATTCATATCTGTCTTCTTCGTGTCCAACCAATGGGTGCTATTCCTTAGTTATGCGCTTATTGGCGCAGCATGGGCAGCTATGCTGGCTTTGCCGTTTACGATTGTTACGAATGCGATCAAAGGTGGAAACATGGGATATTACCTCGGACTTTTCAACTGTACCATTTGTATCCCGCAAATCGTCGCAGCGCTTTGTGGCGGATTACTCCTTAAATATATATGCGCGCATATACAGGCCGGAATGCTTGTCGTTGCCGGCGCTCTGCTCATCGTCGGCGCAGGATGTGTGCTGTTTATCAAAGAGAAAAAATAAACTAACAAACAAAAATATCTATTTATGAAAAACAAACTACTTGTATGTGTATGTGCACTCGCACTACTTGGCTTGAGTAGCTGTCAGAAGGACAAGACTGACCTGCTCGCCATCGATGCGCAAATAGCACAAAATACACTATTGGGTATTTATGTTCACACCGTAGTAGATTCTGTCGCTATGAAGACTACTATCTACGAGTGGACTCTTGTGAAAGATGGTACTGGTACCTATCATGAGCGTACTAGTGGCAATGGTGCTGTTCAGGAGCAACAGACTGATTTCACATGGACAGCTACTGTCGCAGAAGGCAACTTGGCTATGGACATCAATGCTACTTTTGCGGATGGTTCTACCAAGAAGTTGAAATGGGCCAATGGTCTCTTGGACACGGGCGATTATGTTACCACCAACAAGGCTGCTAGCTCTATCATCGGAACTGCTGCTTCACTCGAAGAGAGCCTCAAGAGCGCTGTCTTTGTTCTCGATGACACAGTTTATTTCCAGGCTGAGGATTCTATCCCGTTCATCGCTTGGAAGTCGGATGTAGAGTTCGTTCTGCCGGAAGATACGGCTGCCACACGTCTGCAGTTTATGAATGATTTGGCTCCGTACATGGACACACTTCGTTGGTATATCCAGAAGTTTGGTCCGGTCGGCAAAGCTTACATCGATTCTGCTACTAACGAATTGCGCGACTTGGTTGTTATCGATACCGTTGCTAGTAAGCGTGGTAAGAATGCCGGAAAACACGGTGTTACATATCTGCTGCAATACATGGATACTACGGTTGAGATGAGAAATGTAGGTCCGTTGAACATCAAGAGTGGTTATATCACTCTCCGCCGCGAAGGCGAGAATAACGTAGCTGAGTTCTCTTGCCGTTATGCTGATCGCACTTCCGAGTGCTACACCGATCCTACTAGCGACAAGGCTACTCTCATCGATTCTACCTATACCATCGCTACGGCTACGTGGACTATTTCTTCTATCACTACTTCGCGTGTCTTCAATGTACTGCTTCGGGGAAATGAAACCCAACAAGTCATTGAGCAGAAGGCGGGAGTAGAGACCAAGAATGTGAATACCAACAAGGATAACGCACTCTACGAACTTCCTATTTCCGGATTTATCGTATCCAAAGGTGTGTTGGTTTATGATGGTAATACGTATAACCTCAAAAACGAATAAGCGCCATGAAAAAGACTTTTAATACTCTACGTGCCATTTTGGTTGCCTTCTTTGTGTTGGCAGGCATGACCGCTTATGCGCAAACTACTGTTTCGGGTGTCGTTACCGATGCCGCTAACGGTGAACCTATCATCGGTGCCTCTGTTCTCGAGGTTGGAACTACTAATGGTACTATTACCGATTTTGATGGTAATTTCACACTCAATGTCAAGAGTGGAGCCAAATTGGCTATCTCTTATATGGGTTACAAAACACAGGAACTCGATGCACAACCTTCGATGAACGTACGTCTCAGCGAAGATAGCGAGTTGCTCGAGGAAGTCGTTGTCGTTGGTTACGGTGTTGTTCGTAAGAACGATGCTACTGGTTCCGTAACGGCTATCAAACCTGATGATATGAACAAGGGTCTGCAGACCAACGCGCAGGAAATGATTTCCGGTAAGATCGCGGGTGTGGCAGTTACCAGTGATGGTGGTACGCCTGGTGGTGGCTCTACTATTCGTATTCGTGGTGGATCATCTCTGAATGCATCCAACAGCCCGCTTATCGTTATCGATGGTTTGGCTATGGATAACAATGGTATTCCTGGAGCAGCCAACCCTCTCTCGATGGTCAATCCTTCTGATATTGAGACCTTTACTGTCCTCAAGGATGCTTCTGCAACCGCTATCTACGGTTCGCGTGCTTCCAATGGTGTCATCATCATTACTACCAAGAAGGGTAGTGCAGGCCAGAAACTCAAAGTCACCTACGATGGTAACGTTTCCTTTGGTACGCTGACCAACCATCTGGAGACTCTGACTGGCGATGAGATCCGTGCGTATGCAATGTCGCTCGGTTATTCCAAAGAGGAAATGAAATATCTGGGTACTGCCAATACCAACTGGCAGGACGAAGTTTATCGTACGGCTATTTCTACCGACCACAACATCTCCTTGATGGGTGGTACTAAGCACATGCCGTATCGTGCTTCTGTAGGCTACACGCTCAACAATGGTACTATCAAGACCTCGCAGATGCAGCGTGTTACCGCAGCCCTCAACCTCAATCCTTCGTTCTTGGACAATCACTTGACATTCAATTTGAATGCAAAGGGAATGTATATCTACAATAGCTACGAGCCGGGCGTTGTGGGCGCTTCGCTCTCCATGGATCCTACTCAGCCCGTTCGTGGCGGATCTACGGGTATCTACGGCGATGTACTGCTCTCCGATGCAGATGCACAAAATCTCTTCGGTGGCTTCTTCCAGCCGACCCAAGATGCTGCTTATAGCGATCCTATCTGGACGCTCAAACCGAAAGATAACACTACGCTCAACCCTGTTTCCTCGCTCAATCAGCAATCTTCGATTGCCAACTCGGGCGCATTCGTAGGAAACCTCGAGGTGGATTACAAGATTCACGGCTTCGAAGACTTGCGTCTCCACGCTAATTTTGGTGCTGACTATTCTTATGGTAAACAGGTTTCGCAGAATCTGCCGACAGGTGCTTCCAACCACTACTATGGATGGAATGGCTACGAGATCAAGCATAAATACAATCTCCAGTTCAACTGCTACGCACAGTACTACAAGGATTTCACCGAGACACAGCACTTTGATGCTATGGTTGGTTACGAGTGGCAACATTTCTACAACGATTATTTCAGCGAAGGAAATGGTCTCTATCAGCGTACTTGTACCAAACTTGACCCGCTAGGCAATCCTCTGGCTGGAACTCAGTTCAACTACCAGACTTCTGAATCTAAAACCGAGAGCTACTTGGTATCCTTCTTCGGACGTATCAACTATATCGGTTGGAATCAGTTGATGGTTACGGCTACTTTCCGTGCGGATGGTTCGTCGCGTTTTGCTAAGGAGAACCGTTGGGGCTACTTCCCATCTGTTGCGCTTGGTTGGAAGATCAAGGAGACTTTCCTCAAGGATGTCAACTGGCTCGACGACCTCAAACTTCGTCTCGGTTATGGTATTACCGGTCAGCAAGAGGGTATCGGCGATTATCCGTACTTGGCTAAATATACCAAGACTACTAACTACGCCGCATATTATCCTGTCGGAGGTGACAACTACGCTAACGAAGATAAGGATGGTAACGTACTCAATCCTGCTGATGGACAATACGTAATCGATAAGAACGGTAATATTCTTTACTTCAGTTATCGTCCTGAGGGTTACAACTACACCCTGACTTGGGAGAAAACCACTACCTACAATGCAGGTATCGATTTCGCTTTCCTCAACAATCGTATTTCGGGTGCTATCGATTACTACTATCGTCAGACCGACGACCTGTTGAATAGCGTACGTGTAGCTGCGGGTACTAACTTCAGCAACTATATTATGTCTAACGTAGGTGCGCTGTCTAACCAAGGTGTCGAGTTCTCTATCAATGCGGTTGTTCTGGATCTTGGACGTAAGTTCAAATGGGATCTGGGCTACAACGTTACTTGGAACCAGAATAAGATCATTCGTCTGAACAATGGTGAGGATGAGGCTCCTGTTAAGACTGGTGGCATCAGCTCTGGTATGGGTAATACTGTTCAGCAACACGCTAAGGGTCACGCTGCTTCGTCCTTCTATGTATACGAGTCGGCTTGCAACTATCGTGCGGATGGTACCAAGTACTGGTATGTTGTCGATCGCAACCAAGATGGCGCTATTGACGAGAACGATAAGTACTACTACCACAATCCGACGGCTCCTGTTACTATGGGCTTCCAGATGAAGTTCCAGTTCTACGATTTCGACCTGGGTATGTCGTTCCGTTCCAATATTGGCAACTATGTTTACAACGATGTGAAGGCTAGTAGCTTGCAGAACGTAACACGCGATAACTTCAACAAGAATAACTACGTACAAGGTCTGCTCCGCGAGTGCTTCACCACTTACTATGTAGACAATATGCGTACGGATGGTCTCTATGCGGATCCTGAGGGAACTAAGAAATTCGGCGAATGGTACGCTACCGACTATTTTGTTGAGAACGCTTCGTTCCTCCGTTGCGATAATATCACGCTCGGTTGGTCCTTCAAGCGTCCGGTTATTTCCGGTCGTGTCTTCTGCACGGTTAGCAACCCGTTTGTTATCTCTAAGTACTCTGGCCTCGATCCTGAGGTATTCGGAGGTATCGACAATAACATCTATCCGCGTTCTATGACGACTGTATTTGGTGTTAACCTGCAATTCTAAATCTGTAAACTAATACAATTATGAAAAAGATAGTTAAATATGTAGTGATGGCTTGTGCGGCACTTATGATGACCGCCTGTGTTCAAGATTTGAATACTACGCCTATTGATAAAAACTCTACTACGGGTTTCAATCAAGATGCACTGTTTACTAAGATTTATGCTACCTTGGCTACTACCGGTCAAACAGGCCCTGCTGGTTCTGCGGACGTTTCCGGTGCAGATGAGGGTGTGAGTGGTTTCTACCGCGTGATGTGGGAACTCAACGAATTCCCGACCGACGAAGGTTGGTGGATATGGGGCGATGCAGGTGTGGCAGAGGCACGTACCATGGAGTGGAATGGCGACAACGCTTTGGTTAAGATGTTGTACGACCGTTTCATCATCGTGATCATGTACTGCAATCACTTTATCTACAATCCTGCTTTGGATGTTAGTACGGCTAAGGGTCAGCAACAGTTGGCTGAGGTACGGTTTATCCGCGCCCTCAACTACTGGTACATGCTCGATATGTTCAAGTACTCGCCTTATCTGGACGAGCAGAAGAAACAAGAGATGACTCTCCAGAAGAAGACCTACTATCCTGAGTTCAAATCGCGTCCTGAGTTGTTCGCATGGTTAGAGACCGAACTCAAGGACTTGACCACCGCGCTGCCTGCTACGCGTATCCAACGTTACCGCGTTGACCAGACTGCTGCTTGGCTGCTCTTGTCACGTCTCTATCTGAACGCAGAGGTTTATACCGGCAGTCCTCGTTGGGAGGATGCTAAGAGCGCGGCTGAACAAGCTATCAATGGCCCGTACTCCTTGCATAAGACCGACAAAACCAATGCGGAGGGTGTAACCTATAGCGCTTACCAACAACTCTTCATGGGTGATAATGATGTCAATGGCGCCGACAAAGAGGCTGTACTGCTGATCTACCAGGATGGTAACTACTGCCAGTCCTATTGCGGTTCTCCGTTCGTTATCGCTGCTACGCGTGATGGTGGTATGACTCCTTGGGGTTGCTCCATGAGCTGGAAATGTTTCCGTACTTCGCCTGAATTGGTACACAAGTTCTTTGGCGAGCACGCTGCTGATGGAGTTAAGGCCAACGAATACGAGATGCCCGCTTTGGCAGGCGATGATCGTGCTATCTTCTGCTCGTACGTAGAGGGCAATCCTAACACATGGAAACTCTCGGGTGGTATGGCTGCCGATTTCTACGCTTCGTGGGCTTGCCCGAAATTCACGGCTCTGTATTCTACGGCTGATAGTCTCCACCTCGTATTGGGGTCGCATTCTGAGTGGGCCGATACCGATATCCCGTTCATGCGTATTGCCGAGGCTTATCTGACCAAGGCAGAAGCTATGTTCCGCTTGGGCGATGCTTCGGGCGCAATGAACCTGATCAATACTACTATCCGCCAACGTGCTAAGGCAGCTGCGCTGACCAGTCTGGACGAAGCTACGCTCTGCGACGAGTGGAGCCGTGAGTTCTGGGGAGAAGGTCGTCGCCGTACTGACCTTATCCGCTTCAACCGTTTTGCTGGTCCTAAGGCCGACGACAATGCCTACAAATGGGAAGGTCGTGCAGGTTCTGCTTCCTACAAATCGATGGACGAGAAATGGAACTGGTTCCCAATTCCTTCCGACGATAAGCGCGTTAATCCGAACTTCAAAACGCAGGTATTGGCTACTTCGACGCTTGATGGTGGCGATGGCTACACCTACGCTCAATAAACCGAACATCAATTGTTGATGCTATATTAACTTTTTATTAACTAATTAACATTATTAACCAAATTTTTTAATTATGCGTAAATTTTATGCTTTTATTGCTGCTGCGCTCATGAGCGTTAGTATGCTTGCAGCTCCGGCTTCTACGCCTACTGTTGCTAACTTGACCGCTGCTGGTTTCGATGTTACCAACAACGTCGTACTTTGCTTCTACTTCGATGTTGCTCCGTGTAACGCAGTTGTTCTCGCTGGTTCGTACAACGATTGGACGGATGACGTTACAAAGTGTATCGAGTTCGAGGCTCTGACCGGTTTCGATGGTTGGTATGTTGCTGAGACTCCGTATGTAGATGGTATCCAGGCTAAACCGTTGCAGTTGAAGAACGGTGGTTTCGATGGTTGGGCTTACCAGGCTGGTGATCCTGCTGCTTGGATCAACATGAATGTAGATGGATCCAAAGAGGCTACTATTGAAAATGGTTATGAGGGAGAAGCTAATGTAACTTATCCTTCTGCAGGTGCTTACATCTACGAGATCGCTTACTGGAAAAACCATGGCACACCTTGTGTTTTCATTCCGTCGCACAAGTACACTGTTGTCTTCTTTGCTCCTGAGTGCGAGTATGTTGTTCCGGCTCTTGTTGGAGACTTTGACAATTGGGGTGGTACCGCAATGAACAAAACTACCTACGATGGTGACGAGGCTTATGTGCTGGAAGTTGAGTCGGAAGAAGGTAAGGGATTCAAGTTCTTTGACCTTGTACTCAAATGGGGCAACGAACCTCAATGGTACGACGCTGAGAATGAGACTTGGAAAAACTTTGGTAACAGCACCTTCCCTGTAGCAACCAAGGATACTACTTTGGTATTCGACTACTACGATGAATTGGCTAATCCTACCAAGTTCAAATGGCCGGTTTGCGTAGAGCCAGAAGATGCTTCGACTGTAGTTCTTGGTTTGCTTGCTCCGGCAGGTGCTCCTGCTGAGGGTATCGAGGTTTGGGGAACATTCAACAACTGGGCATCAGGTGTTGCAATGGAATACGATGCTGACTTGAATCTATACGCAACTATTCTTGAGGGCAAATCTACCGATTCCTTCAAGTTCCGCCAAACAGACACATGGGACAACCAAATCCAATACAAGGACGAAGAGGCTGATGAATGGAAGACCTTCGGCGATGGTAATGCTGAGCTTAAGTTCGGTGACTACTGGGAGGATGGTACCGGTGCATTGGCTGGTAAGAAGGTCGTTGCTCTTGACTTCCGCGATCCTGCTAAGTTCAAATGGAGTGTTTGGGAAGAAGGTATCGAGAACGTTGTTCTGACTGAGAAGGCACAAAAGGTTATCATCGATGGTGTTCTCTATATCATCCGTGACAACAAGATGTACAACGCTCAAGGTACACAAGTTCGCTAATCTTCATTGGCATACAAAAAAATAGGGACGCTTCGGCGCCCCTATTTTTTTCTCTCACTCACTCATTCACTCACTCACTCACTCACTCACTCACTCACTCACTCATTCATTCACTCATTCATTCACTAACCGGAACAATCCTTTGGAATGCTTCCGAATAATAAACGTACATTGTCCGGCAAAGGCATGCATTTGCGGCTCTACGAAACTGTCCAAGCAAGCCGCATCGCCATTAGCGGCAGCCACAAATCCATCGCCCTCGTAGCGAATTAGGTTATTGGCATTCGGACACAACCTACCTTTCTTATCCACCACGCGAACGGTCATATAGCACAGTTCTTCTGGATTTTCCTGCTCGTTGGCCCAGATTACTTCTAGATGGTGAGGCTTGCCTGCTGTGCGAATCGTTTCTTTGGCTACTTTCTTACCATTCTCATCATACGCCGTTACCTCTATCTTGCCTTTTTTGTATGGCACGTCAAACCACATCAGTCTATAGCGCGGCAGCAGTTCCGGACGCGGCGCGCTGCCCCATTCGGGAACAACAAACTCGCCCACTTGCGGCATCTGGCTTACGCCCGCTATCTTTTCTCCTTTGGCCAAACGCTCCGTCTCCTCGGCCGTAGCAAAGCGCAGTTTTCCGTATTTCTTGCCGTTAACGCGTAGTTCCGCTTGTGGATAAGTCGTGTAGCAGAACACGGCTACGGTATCGCCTTTCTGCCAGTTCCAGTGCGGCAAAACGTGTAATGTGGCATCTTTCGTATTCCATTGACTGCGATAGAGCCAATAACGGTCTTTAGGAAGCGAAGCCAAATCAATGATACCAAAATAACTGCTATGGCTGGGCCATGCGTCTGTGTCGTATGGAGAGGGTTCGCCCAGATAGTCAAATCCGGTCCAGACAAACTGTCCCAGCGTCCACGAGTAATCGTCCTGCAACTGAAAATCTTGTTCTGGCAGTCCTGCCCACGGGCAATATTCTACGTCGTATCCGCTCGACTGATGGTCCTCATAAACGGCGAAATCTTTCAAAATAGCCGGCTGCTTGTATACGCCGCGACTGGAAACCGTGCTAGCGGTCTCCGAGCCCAGAATCATCTTCTGCGGCAAGTTCTCGTATGCCTCTTCGTAGCGCCCGGTACGATAGTTAAAACCTGGTAGTTCTACGGCTGCGCCGAAACCATTGTGTATCACGTGCATTGCTTGATCCATGCCGTTTGTCACAGGGCGTGTTGGATCGAGTTGGTGGAAAAGATCTTGCAGTTTGGTGACGATTTCTATTCCATCCGGTAGTACTTGATTCCAAACCTCGTTGCCGCTCGACCAAAGCATTACGCAAGCATGGTTGCGATAATTCTTAACCATGTTGGTAATATCGCGCTGCCACCATTCGTTGAATTCTTTGTTGTAGTCGTTTTCGGTCTTGCCGTGGTTCCATACGTCGAAGGGCTCAATCATCATCATCAATCCCATTTCGTCGCACAGTTCTACCAATTCCGGTGCCGGCATGTTGTGACTGGTACGAATGGCATCGCACCCCATCTCCTTGAGCAGCGTCAATTGGTGGCGCAACGCATCGCGGTGGATAGCAGTGCCCAACGGGCCTAAGTCGTGGTGCAGACACACGCCTTTGAATTTGCGTGTCTGTCCGTTCAGTTGAAATCCGTTCTCCGGCGTATAACTGATGCTCCGAATGCCGAAACGTGTTTCGCGTTCGTCTAGCAACTCTTTCGCCTCTTGCCTCTCGCCTTTCGCCTCTCTGTACACTCGTGTACGAGCGGTGTATAGATTGGGAGTCTCCGGACTCCATAGTTGCGGCAGATTGACTTCGGCTATGGCTCTCTGCCCTGTTGCAGAAGCTACTACGTCGCCGTTGAAGAGAATGTCTGTAATGACTTTCACACCTTCTTTGTATGCACTTGTGCTATCCACACCGTTTTGCAAATCCACCTCTATCTCAATGCGCGCTTGGTGTTTATTCACCTTTGGCGTACGAATCAGAATGCCGAACGTGGGAATATGTATCGGATTCGTTTCTACCAGGTGAACGTTTCGGTAAAGTCCCGCTCCTGGATACCAACGACTCTGTTGCGGTTTATTCTCCAGATAAACATCAATATCGACACTGTCACTTGTGATGAGGTGGGGCAGAATATAGCAATCGAATGTATTGTATCCATATGGCCAATAGACCATTTCTTCGCCATTGACATAGACATCGGCATGACTCATCGCTCCGTCAAAGACCAACGTATAGAATTTGTCCTTTTTTATATTCACCCGCGTGCGGTAATGACCTTTTCCCATCCATGGCAAACCACCACTACGACCGGTTTTCCATGTCGGTTCGCTTTCCCCGTTCTGTACAACGATGACTTCTTGCAGGTCATTGCTGCGGTCGAAAGGACCGCTGATGGCCCAATCGTGCGGTACGCTGACTTGCTGCCATGTAGTATCCACATCGGGCCTCTGCGCCGATGGCTCAAGCCTGAACTGCCAACTCGTCAGCAGCGTGCTGATTGCTAAAAGAAGACTAATCATCATTCACTCTTTCACTCATTCATTCATTCACTCACTCATTCAACCAAACCGATACTCCGTTGTTTCGTCGAGTCGTTCGCCTGGACGAAGAACGATATTCGGAAAATCTTTGTGATTGATACTATCCGGCCAGTTCTGTGCCTCTAGACAAACGGCATGCTGCACGTCGTACATTTTGCCGCCTTTGCCTATGTTCTGTTCTACCCAGTTGCCTGTATATACCTGCAGTCCCTTCATCGTGGTCCAGCATTCCATGACGAGACCATCTGCTTGCAGCGTAGCGGCATGGCGCAACTCCTTGGGTGCATTGCCCGCACACAGACACCAGTTATTATCAATTCCTCTGCCTGGAGCAAAAAACGGGTCATTGATGCGATCGCCAATACGTACGGGTTGACGAAAATCCATTGGCGTATGATCCACCGGTAGAATTTCTCCTGTCGGACAAGCGGTTTCGTCAAATGGTGTGTACTTGTCAGCAAAGACTTGCAGTACATGGTCATCTACGCGGCCACTATCTTCTCCCGCCAGGTTAAAATAGGCGTGATTAGTCATCGCAACTAGTGTCGGCTTGTCTGTCCTGGCCTCGTAATGAATACGCAGCGTGTTATCCTTGGTGGCGGTGTAGGTAACCCACACGTCCAGGTTGCCCGGATAATTCTCTTCTCCATCTTTTGCGTGGTAGTGAAACGTAATCTCATATGGGCTCTGTGCTGTAACGTTCCATATTTTTGCGTTAAAACCTTCTATGCCCCCATGCAGGCTGTTTGTGCCGTTATTAATTGGTAATTGGTAGGTGGTTCCATCCAACGCGAAACGACCGTCCTTGATACGATTGGCCACACGGCCGCAAATAGCATTGAAATAGGTCTCTTTATTCTGCCATTCTTCGGCAGTCTTGAAGCCCAAAACAACATCTTTGCCGCCAATTAGCAATTTAGTGATTTTTGCTCCTAGATTGCTAATCTCTACCTTCAGTCCGCCCGAACTCTTTATTGTGTAGAATTGTATGTTCTTCATTAAACATTCAACATTAAACATTCAACAATCACGCAAGGCGTGCCACTCCATCTCCGATTTCTGCCACATAGAAATCTGCTTTCAGACCGGTTTTCTTCTCATATTCTTCGCCAACGAATTTCTTGAATTGCTCGATGGCTTCTTCTTTGACCAAACTAACGGTGCAACCACCGAAACCACCACCGGTCATACGGCTACCCAATACTCCGGGAACTTGCCATGCAGCCTCTGCCAAGGCATCCAACTCAGGTCCGGTAACTTCATAATCGTCGCGGAGCGATACATGGCTGGCCGTCATCAATTCTCCGAAATAAGCAATTTCGCCTTTTTTTAGTGCTTCAACTGCGGAAGCTGTTCTTGCTACTTCACCAACCACGTGACGCGCACGTTTTTTTGCTATAGGATCGGTAATAGCACTTTCAACAACATCCCAATCTTCCGGTTTCAATTCGGCCAAGAACTTAATCGGTTTTACCTTGCAAATCTGTTCAACGGCGGTCTTGCATTGGCGAACGCGATCGTTGTATGCTCCGCTATCTAGATGGTGAGGACTATGGGTATTAGTGATTACCACTTTGATACCATTCAGTTTGACAGGGACGTGCTCAAACTCCAGCGTATCGCAATTAAGATGAATAGCATGATCTTTCTTGCCCTGTGCACTCGCAAATTGGTCCATAATGCCACACATTACTCCGGCATATTCATGTTCGCATGCTTGGCCAATGAGTGCCAATTCAGTACGATATGCTTTGTCATCCGCGTCTTTCCAACCCATTTCTTCGGTAAACGCTCTCGCTGTTACTACTTCCATTGCCGCACTACTACTCAGGCCGGCTCCTGCGGGCACATTGCCGTAGTAGAGCAGATCGTAGCCACTCTGCAATTTAGCTTCCGGATGGCGACGAGCGATGATTTCCATACAGCCGAGCGAATAGTTGCACCACGCACGATCCGGTTGCGGAGCGATGTGGTCGATGCTAATCTCATACACTTGCGGCATGTTCAGCGAATGGAAGCGCAGCACGCGATCATTATTCTTAGCAATTAGTAACCAAGCACCAAAACTCAAAGCGCAAGGAAATACACAACCACCATTGTAATCTGTGTGTTCGCCGATTAGATTAACTCGTCCTGGAGAAAAATAGATTTTTTCTGCCTCTTTGTCGTAAGCTTTTTGGAAAGCTTGCTTCATTTCTTGTGTAGTCATAGTAGGAAGTATTTTATGAAATAATTAACGTAGGTATTAAATTTGGTGGCAAAGGTAATTAAAAATTTGCGTATATGCAAATATTTTACTAATTTTGCAACAAAATTTCAATAAAATGACCAAAGAAGAGAAAGCGAACACTTGGACTCACCTGGTAGCAACCTTGGCGACGCTGGCCGTGGCATACCCGTTGCTGCGCCTAGCATACCTGTCCCAAACCGCCAATCACAAATATCAAATTCTGGGAACCGGGCTGTTCTTGCTCGGTATGCTGCTGATGTACCTGGCTTCGACGCTCTATCATGCAGTGTCGGCGCCTAAGCCGAAGCGTTGGCTGCGTATAGTGGACCATGCGGTTATCTACGTGATGATAGCCGGTTCCTATTCGGTTATCTGTCTCTGTGTGCTGGGGGGCTGGATAGGTTGGACATTGTTTGCTTTTCTCTGGACGTGCGTGCTGGTCGGAACGGTGAGCAAGTTCATTGCCTTGGGGCGCCATCCTCGTCTTTCGCTGGCGCTCTATCTGGTTATGGGGTGGGTGGCACTGCTGGTTATCGTACCTATGTGGCAGAATATGTCCCATGCAGCTTTCTGGTGGGTAGTGGCGGAAGGAGTGTTCTATTCGATAGGTGCTTATTTCTTCCATGGTGACGAGCAGCATGCCTACTGGCACGCCATATGGCATGTGTTCATCATGCTGGGCTCGCTGAGCCATACTATCGCCACCTGGCTTATTTTGAGCTGTTGAGATCTATCAGATGGTTCACTATCGCGTAGATAGTTAGACCTGCGGTAGAATGAATATTGAGTTTCCTAGTGATATGTTTGCGGTGTGACACAACCGTGTGCATGGATATGCAAAGCACATCCGCTATCTCTTTGTTGCTTAATCCGCGTACCACTTGAATCAGCACATCGCGTTCGCGATCACTTAGTTCTTCGCATGTTGTAATCTCCCTCTGCTGTTTGTAGTGAGGACGTACATTGGCTAATGCCGGTCGGAGAATGTCATCTTCTATGGCACAATGGTCCGCGAAATCCTGCTCTGTGTGCCATAGGTCACTCATAACGCTGATGAGCGTATAGGTTACCGTGCCTTCTGTAGAGGTGGGCTTGGTTGGATAGTATTTGATGATCAGATTCTTGATTTCGCTTAGTTTGTCGGTGATGCGCTGGTCGTCATGCTCGTGCTCATCAAATAGGCCCGCGTTCTCATGTTCGATGTGTGTGCGAATCTCATCAACAAACTCATCGTAGCAACGTAAGATCAGGCCCGGTATTTTTGTTGTCGGGTCGGCTGGTATGATGGCCTCAATCAGCGAGCGGCGCAGACGTGGCAAACGAAAGTCCAAGAAGTAGGTGTGGGCGTTGTGTAGATAGCGTTGTAGGGTAGGTATGTCAATGTCAGTGCTTACTGCACGTTGCTTGAATATTTTATAATTGACAATCGATAAGAATGTAGGTGTGTGAACTCCGTGCGATTCGCAAACCTGTTCTATCGTTTGCTCTCCAACTCCCATCTCTAGACCGAAACGACTGATAATCTGTATCGCATCTTCTTCGTGCGACATCAAATCACATATCTTGTCACTCGCCTTGTACATGGTAATTTTGCAAAAATCGCTGCAAAATTACGAAAAATGTCCCGTTTGAGCAATAGTGAGAAGCAAAATCACAACAAATGGGGATGGCTATGCGTTGTTCATACTTTTAGAACAAAAACATACTCCGGACCATACGAGTGCGGGGCCCAAACCGCTGTAGAAAGAGGCAATGAACTCTGCCGGAATACAAGGAATAAACTTCAGTATCATGCCCAAACACGACATGCAAATGACCAAAATCCAGCCTTTCAACGGAAAAGTATGCAAGAGGGTGGTTTGTTCAGGTTCCTTAGCTATCAGCGCACAGTACCGCCGCACTATTCTGCCGAACATCCAAAAGAAACTAATCAGGACGCCTGCCGTAATCAGCAGCAGCCACCATAGTTCGCCGGAGGGCATGGTCAGATAGGCGCGAATACCTTTGGCGGTAATCATAACTCCTGGTATCCCCCAAATCAGACCTGCTGCAATGTATAGATATCGTCTGTTCATAAGCTTTTGATATTCAGTTTTTTGCGTTTCTGTTCATAGTACGCGTGGCGTTTCGGGTTCTCCGGAAACCAACCCTTCAGTACGCGTTGTTCCTGTTTATACACTTCGCCGATACCCCAGAAACAGGAGAATGCAAATGCCCCCAAGATGGTTGAACCGATATAGTTTTCTATCCATAGCGATACGGCTGTACTAATCAATCCCATCACAAAGAATACCCACCATCCTCTGCGACCAAGATAATACTCTAGTTTTATCGTAATGGGGTGGCAGATGCCGATACTCAAGAATACGGCGGCGCCAATAATAATGCCAGTGAAATTCATAATTCAAATATATTAGTGACAGAACATAAAACCGAAGTAGAGCCGTGGACCGGTAGGCAGACAGAGTTCGGACTTGTGAATGGCGAGCAGCCAGTCCAGACGGAAGGTGATATGCACCTTGCGAGTGATGCAGTAATCGCAGCCGACATATGGAGTGATGTAAAAGAACGACTGTTTGTGGAAGGTGCTATTGGCATCTTTGTCCCAACTGTTCTGGTCTCCATCCAGTATATAGAGTCCTTTGATAGCCCCTCCACCTATGGTACCGCCTATGTACGGCCACGCTTTGTCTAACCGCCAACAGCAGTCGGCCAGTATACCTCCACATCCAGTACGGACATAACTGCCAGGTTTGAGTATGGTGTGCCTGTCAGTAGTGTTGCTCGGCATGGTGGAAACAAATCCCTCGAAACCTGTGCGCAGGTGTTTCCATAGATGGACGCGTAGCGCACCGCCTATGCCGAATGTGGCACCCTGCGGACTGGTGCAGATGCCATCGGTGGTGACAGGAGCGTTTCGATCGCGGCCGAATAGGTAGCCCGCATGAACCATCATTCCACCGGAATAACCTTGATAAACCTTGTTCTTCTCTATACCTTCACTCACTTGCGCAGTGAGAGAAACGGCTATCAACAGACTCAGAAAAAGTACCTTTGCTCGCATAATTAGTCCAAAAACGGTGCAAAGATACAGAGTTTTTCTTAAATAAAGATTAAGATTTTCTTAAGAAGCAGCAAAATCCCCATAAATAGGGATGCGGAGTTCGCTGATAGTGCCATTGAGATCGAGCGCAAGCGAGAAATGGCGCATAGTGAGTTTAGTGCTTAGTCGTAGCACTCCTGGTTGCGCCGCAGGTAGCAGGGCCGCTAGCGTGCCGTCAAGCATGCGACGCAGTGATTCTGGTTCAATGGTCAGTTCGTTGACAAATGGCGTGAGTTGCAGTTGAGCGGTCAGTCCGGCTGCTTGTATCTCTACCTCGTGGGTCCGCAACCATGCGGAGAGGAAGGTCTGCAGGTCTATCGTATAGTGCGCCACTTCACGCTCTACGCGGAAGATGAGTCCTGCGCCTCGTATCGTCTCTATCGGTCGGTTCTTGCTCCAGCCCATTTTCCGACGCAAAGCATTGAGGTGCACATCTATCGTGCCCGCATCGTATTGAAAACGCGGCCCCCATACGTGATCCAGCAACTCTTGACGAGAACATATTCGGTTAGCATGTGCGGAGAGGTAATCCAGCAGTCCGTACTCGAGTCCGGTGAGATGAATCGGCTGCCCGTCTATGCTAACACTTCGTTGCTCACGGTCAATCTCAATATGGTCGGTTATAACGCTGTACATAATTCCGACGACAAAAATACTGCTTTTTTCTGACATGTGCAAATCCTGCCTAATTTTCACGACAAATAGGTATTGTCATACAGAAAAAAATGTAGTAACTTTGTACTGTCTTTTTAAGGTAAGCAAGAAAAGGTTATGTATAGATTTTTATTTGTTTCTACGTTGCTGATTCTGAGTGTATTAAGTGTGCGCTCTGAAGATTCTATCAAGGTCAGTGCGGCCGATTTGCAGGCACTTGTGCAACGTGTGGAACGTTTGGAGCAAAAAGCAGCCCAAGATTCCGTATCCCCAAAAGTAGTGACGCGTAGCGGGCACTTTACTATAGGTGGTTACGGCGAGGTAACGGCAAAGCATTGTTGGTATTCTAATAATTACTTGCGTTACGGCAAGAATCCGGAGAAATATGCGAATGACCATTTCGGTGAATTCGACCTGCCGCACGTGGTTATCTATATGGGCTACGATTTTGGCAAAGGCTGGAGTGTTGGCACGGAGATAGAGTTCGAGCATGGTGGTACGGAATCGGCCATTGAGATCGAGGAAGAAGAGGGCGGAGAGTACGAAAGCGAGATTGAACGCGGCGGTGAAGTGGCATTAGAGCAATTTTGGTTACAAAAAGCATTCAACCGCTACGCTATTATTCGTGCCGGTATGCAGGTCATTCCTGTTGGGGCACTCAATGCTCATCACGAGTCAACAGAGTATTTCGGAGTATATCGTAACGAAGGCGAGTTTACTATCATACCGAGTACATGGCACGAAGTGGCGTTGACATTTATGGGATCTACACCCAACGGATGGCACTATCAGGCTATGTTTCTCCCGGGATTGGATAGTGACCGATTCAATCGCAAGAACTGGATCAAACCCGGTACAGGTAGCCCCTATGAATTTAAGCTAGCCAACGTATTTGCCGGTGCTGCTCGTATCGATTATACCGGTGTGTCAGGTCTGCGTTTGTCGCTCTCCGGCTATTGTGGCAATTCGTTTCGCAATACTCTCAGCAAAACCAATGCCGAACTAGATGCAAGTGCGTACAAGGATGTTAAGGGAACGGTTAGTATAGGTAGTTTCGATTTCGCGTACAAGAATTATGGTGTTGTTCTACGCGGAAGTTTCACGTATGGCCATTTGAGCGATGCTGCGGCTATTACCCAATACAATATCTCTATGCGCAAAGGCTCTGTCTCTAGCAAGCAATGGGTAGCTTCCGATGCGCTTGCTGCAGGGTTTGAAATGGGCTATGATTTCTTTTCTCTCAATCAGAAACTGGTGGAGAAGAAGCAGCAGTTCTATCTCTTTGGACGTTATGACTATTATGATTCCATGTTCCGGTACGACAACCAACCAACCGACATGTATTCCTGGTGCGGACGCCATCGCGCAGCGGTCGGAATCAACTATTTTCCGATTCCTCAAATCGGCGTGAAAGCGGAATTCTCATATGGAATTCTCAAGCATGGCGTTCGTGCAGATGGAACACGCGGAAAGATTTACAATGACGAACCGCAATTGGCGGTAGGCATTGTTTATGCAGGCTTTTATCAACTTTAATCAACAATTTAATATTTAGTAGTTATGAAGAAAAAATTTATTTTGATTGCAGCATGCGCATTGGCAATGGTGGCATGCGGAGGTAAGGGAGGAAATGTAACTTCTGACAAGGAAGCGGCGTTGCAGCAGGCTGTGACGCCCTATGTTAACAACACGGTAATTGCTACCTATAGCGCGATGGCGGATGCCGGTATCACGCTTCTCGAGCAGACCCGCGAGATTCTGACCAAGGTAACCAATGGTGAAGATTACAGCAAATTGATGGCTGATGCCGGAACATCATGGCGACTCATGCGTAAGCATTGGGAGCAGAGTGAGGCATTCTTGTACGGTCCTGCCGGTACGCATAGTATAGATCCGCATATCGACAGTTGGCCATTGGATTTTAATGCAATGAATGCATTGCTGCACGACGCAGATCGTATGGCTGCTATTGAGGAGGAAGGGGGCGCCTATGTGGGCGACAAACTCGGTTATGCACTTAAGGGATTCCATGCGGCAGAATACTTACTATTCGAAAGTGTGGAGAAAGAGGGCCGCGCTGTCGGTACTGGACGTCCTCACGCAGCTAACTTGACCCACGCAGAGGCGGTTTATCTCCTTGGTATCGTAGAAGATCTTACCCAGCAGGCTATCTTGTTGGAGTATTGCTGGGCAGGAAAAATCAGCGCGGCTAAGCAGGCTATCTTAGATGAAGGAGAAGTTGAGGCTTGGGAAGATAACTATGGATGGCAGATGATGAATGCCGGTAAGGCAGGTTCTATCTACGTGACCTACCAGGAGGCAGCCGAAGAAATTATTGCGGGATGTATTGATATCGCCGGCGAGGTAGCAGAACTGAAGATGGGTAATCCGTATATCAGTAGCACGGCCGAGGAACGCGATTATATCGAGTCTCCATATAGCTGTACTTCCACTATTGATTTTGCCGATAATATTCGCTCTATTCAGCATGCTTATTGCGGTTCTCAGGCAGGCGACCACTCTATCTCCAACTATGTCTATCGTCAAGATGGCGAACTGGATGCTAAAGTACGCAAAGCAATTGAAGATGCTATCAAGGCAATAGAGGCTATTGGAGACTTTGAGAATACGGCACAGAACAACCCGCTCGTCAAAACTGCCATCGACCGTGTGGCTGAACTCGAAGATATTCTTAATGACGAAGTAATGCCACTTTTATCTAAATAATAATTAATATGAATGCTATGAAGAAGTATCTATTTTTGTCTCTGGTAGCTCTCGCTATCGTGGGGTGTAAACAACCAAATCCGGAACCTGATCCTCAGGCCGATTTGCCTGACTGGTACTACACTGGTGGTAAATTAGGAACGACGACCAACTTAACGTCTATGACCTTTCGTCAGCCGACTCCTGCTACCGAAAATGCAGGTTTAGGGACAGCGTTTGCGCAAGGAGACCAGATTGCTGAGAAACCTTTCGTTACCAACGAGACCGGCCGTCAGCATGGTCTTGGCCCAATCTACGTTCGTTCTTCTTGTCAGCACTGCCATCCGAACTACAGTCATGGTACGTCTGTACCGGCAGGTAAGTATGATGCCGCGAACGTAGGTAACGGTACGTTACTCGTCGTCATCAATCCTGCTACGCAGGGTTATGTGCCTTGGCTGGCTGGTATGCCGCAACTCTTTGGCGCCGCTCCGTTCAAGGCTCCGCTTGATCCGGACCAGATTACGGTGGAGTGGAAGAACGCTACCGATGAGCATGGCAATAAGTTTGCCGATGGTGAGACGTACGAACTGCGTTATCCGGAGGTGCATATGCCGAACACGGCCGTTTATGTGTATAACCGAGGTTATCGCGATCCGGATGGACTGCTTGAGAGCGAAGGATATGAGGTTAAACTTGAGAACACCATCGGTGTGTATGGTACGGGACTGCTCGATGCCATCACCGATGCGGATATTATAGCTCAGTACGAGAAAGAGGCGAACGATGGTAAACTGCATAATGGTCTGAACCCTGCATTCTGGAATGGGGGCTTCCAGACCAGCGGGTACTACAAGAACGACCCGCAGTGGGGACCTAAACGCTTTACCTATGCGCTGACACGTGGACCGCTGATGGATGCAGCAGGTGCGAATGCTATCTGGAATATTACCAACGTTACTCGTTCGGACCGTCAGTATCATTATCTGGATCTCAATGGCACTATCTATGCTGAGTATGCATCCAAAGATCCTGAGGTACAAGCAGCTTTTGGTACGGAGGAGGAGATCTACAGTTATCTGACCAGCAAGACTCTGCCGGCAGAGATGAGTGATGACGAGTTTACACAAGTGATGATTTGGCACCGCGGTTTAGCTGTTCCTGCTGCACGTAACGTAACCGACAAGCAAGTCCTCAAGGGCAAGCAGTTATTTACCCAGATCGGCTGCGACTATTGCCACCGTCCTACTTGGACGACCGGTCCGGATGAGGTGCGTGATCCGAACAATTTCCAAGGTTTCACGGCCGCTATGCCGCGTTATCCTAATCAGAAGATTTGGCCGTACACCGACATGATTCAGCATAAACTCTGTATGGAGAACGATATCCGTACCGGTTGGTGCCGTACGACGCCGCTCTGGGGACGTGGTCTCCACCGCAAGGCCACAGGCGATGCTTACGAAGCACGTATGCACGACACTCGTGCCCGCAATGTGATTGAGGCTATCATGTGGCATGGCTATAGTACTGAGAGCGATGCTTATTGGCCTACTCAGCAATTCTATAAACTCTCAAAAGAAGATAGAGATGCAGTGGTTGCTTTCATTAATGCGATATAAACCGGTCACCTTCTTGTTGCATATGGCCCTCACGATTATTGTCGTGGGGGCTTGTGTGACGCATTTCTTTGGCGAACAGGGTGAACTACATTTGAGGGCCGATAAAGCGGAGACACTCACCATTCATTCATTCACTCATTCACTCGTTCATTCGGTTAGTTTGTTCCTCTGGGATTTTCAGGTGGTGTATGACGCAGACAACAACCCTGCGGATTTCATTACCGAACTGCGCTTATTAGATAGAACTCACCAATCTCTTCGTGTGGACGAAGGTACCGTCCGCATGAATAAGCCTCTCAAGTATCATGGCTTCCGCTTTTGCCAGTCCGACTACGATAGCGACGAATTGGGTGTCGTATTGGCCTACAACTACGATCCATGGGGCATAGGCATTACGTATACCGGTTATGCTTTGCTGCTTATTGCCATGATTGCGTTCTTTTTCCAACCTCGCACTTATTTCCGTGCGTTGCTCAAACAACAACACACATGGCTGATGGTTGCTCTAGGTGTCGTTGCAGTGGTATTGGCTGTTGTAATGACTAAAGTGGTCACGCCTAAACCACCTTTACAGCCCGTTCTGCAAACACCGCTCTTAGGTATACATGTATCGGTTATTATGCTGGCTTATACGCTTTTTGCAGTCATAATGATAAATGGTATATTAGGGCTTGCAATGCCTACTAAACGCGAGCAGTTGATGCATCTTTCGCAATTGTTGCTCTATCCTGCTGTTTTCTGTCTTACTGCAGGCATCTTCATCGGTGCTGTGTGGGCAAACATGTCCTGGGGACGCTATTGGGGATGGGACCCTAAAGAGACATGGGCACTTATCACCATGCTCGTCTATGCACTTTTGCTGCATTATCCGTTATTGAAAGGCAAATGGAAAATATCCAATCCGAAATATGAAATCAGTTACCACATATTCTGTGTAGTAGCGTTCGCTTTTGTGCTCTTCACTTATTTCGGAGTCTCTTATCTCCTTGGCGGATTACATTCCTATGCGTAATACGCTAGGTTATGTGTAACAAAAAAAAGAACGCACGTGTGTACGCGCGTTCTTTTTCATTAATTCGTTAATTCCTTAACTCATTAATTCATCATCCTCCGAAGTTATCGAAGCGGATGTCTGCGTCATCGACACCCAGCGAATGGAGTAGGTCGAGGACGGTCTTCGCCATCATAGGAGGACCGCAGAGGTAGTACTCGATGTCCTCGGGTGCGTCATGCTGCTTGAGGTACGTGTCGCCCATCACAGGAGCGATGAAGCCCGGGGTGTACTTGATACCCAGTTTGTCTGCCTTCGGGTCCGGACGGTCCAACGCGAGGTGGAAATGGAAGTTCGGGAACTCCTTCTCCAGCGCGAGGAAATCGTCGAGGAAGAAGACTTCGTCGATAGCACGAGCGCCGTAGAAATAGTGCATCTGACGGTCGCGGCACTGACGGGTCTTGAGCATATGCATGATCTGCGCACGCAGCGGAGCCATACCGGCACCACCACCGACCCAGATCATCTCCTTCTGGCTGTCGTAAACAGGACGGAACTCGCCGTAAGGACCGCTCATGCGCACTTTGTCGCCCGGTTTGAGCGAGAAGATATACGTGGAAGCGATACCGCACGGTACGTCCATGAACTCCGGTCCGTTCGGGCACTGCTCTTTCGGTTTGAAAGGCGGGGTAGCGATACGTACGGTCAGGGTGATGATATCGCCCTCGTCAGGGTAGTTGGCCATAGAGTAGGCACGTACCGTTGCCTGGGTGTTCTTCTGTTTCAGACGGAACAGACCGAACTTCTCCCATGCCGGCAGGTAGAGGTCACCGATGAGCGATTTATCCATGTCGCGGTCGTAGTCGATGTCGTACTCCGGGATGATGATCTGTGCGTACGAACCCGGCTCGAAGTGCATGTGCTCGCCCGGAGGCAGCTGCACTTTGAACTCTTTGATGAACGTAGCCACGTTCTTGTTAGAGATGACTTCGCACTCCCATTCTTTGACGCCGAGTACGGCTTCGTCCACCTTCATCTGGATATCCTCTTTCACCTTAACCTGGCAACCCAGACGCCAGCCTTCTTTCTGCTGCTTGCGGGAGAAATGTACGGTCTCGGTAGGCAGAATCTCGCCGCCTCCGGAGAGGACTTGGCACTTACACTGTCCGCACGAGCCCTTACCGCCACAAGCGGAAGGCAGGTGAACACCCGCTTCACCCAACTGGTTCAGCAGACTGCCACCGGCTGCCACGTCGTACTCTTTGTCACCATTAATGACAACTTTTACATTGCCCGAAGATACCAGGTATCTTTTGGCAATCAGAAGTATAGCTACCAACAAAAGGATAACTACCAAGAAAACTGCAACTGATATAAGAATTGTCTTCAACATAATAGCCTCCTTTCGTTAAATTTCCAGTCCGCTGAAGCACATAAAGGCGAGGGCCATCAGACCTACCACGATGAACGTGATACCCAGTCCCTGCAGCGGCTTCGGTACGTCGTTATACTCCATTTTCTCACGTATACCGGCCAGACAAACGATAGCCAGCAACCAGCCCAGACCCGAGCCGAACGCGTACATAAAGGCATCGCCAAAACTGGTAATGGCCTTGGCGTCAACAGCCGGCAGACCTATACGCTGCTGCATGAAGAGCGAACCACCCATGATAGCGCAGTTCACCGCAATCAGCGGAAGGAAAATACCCAGGCTGGCATACAGCGACGGACTGAATTTCTCAATGATCATCTCCACCAGTTGCACGATAGCAGCGATGACGGCGATGAAGAGGATGAAACTCAGATAGCTCAAGTGCAACGGCTCCAGTACCAAAGTCTGCAACAGATAGTTGACAGGCAGGGTAACGATGAGCACGAACGTAACGGCTATACCCAGACCAAAAGAGGTCTTCACATTCTTCGACACAGCCAGGTACGAACACATACCCAGGAAATAGGCGAAGATCATGTTGTCAGCAAATATGCTGCGAACAAATAAACTCAATGCGTGTTCCATCACTTAACCTCCTTGTTTGCGGCTCTGTGAACCCATATTACACATCCTACCAGAATCAATGCCATAGCAGGCATCAACATCATTCCGCAGTTCTCGTAACCGGCAGCGTACCAGCTCTCAGGTATAACCTGATAACCTAGCAGTTGACCCGAACCGAGCAACTCACGAACGAAAGCTACTACCACCAGTACCAGGGCGTAACCAAAGCCATTGCCCAGACCATCGAGGAACGAATCCCATACATTGTTGGTCATGGCGAAGGCCTCGAGACGACCCATCAGAATACAGTTGGTGATGATCAGACCCAGATAGACGCTCAGCTGCATGGCTACGTCGTAGGCAAACGCCTTGAGCACCTCGCTCACGAGCGTTACCAGCGCAGCTACTACCACCAGTTGCACGATAATACGTACACGCATCGGGATCGTGTTGCGGATGAGCGAAACTATCACATTGGCCATAGCCACGATGATCGTTACGGCTATACCCATGACGAGCGCAGGCTTCAGTTGCACCGTTACGGCCAAAGCCGAACAGATACCCAGAATCTGCACTACCACAGGGTTGTTGATATTAAGAGGACCAAGTAAGGTGTCCTTTGTTTTTTGTGAAAGTGCCATAATTACTCCTCCTCTTCTTTAGTTGGTTCAACTTCATCATTCGCCTCGGCCTCATCATTCGCATCATTGGCATCATTCAAGAACTCACGATAGTTGTTCACGAGTTCCTCATTGAGCATGGTGCTGACGCCGGACGAGGTGATGGTAGCGCCACTGATGGCATCTACCTGCTCCTGGCCTTCGGCCAGTTTGCCCTGTTTCAGCACAGCTACCGAGACTACTTCGCCTTCGGCATTGCGAATGTGCTTACCTTCGAATTGCTCGCGGAAAGGCATCTCTACTATCTTGGCTCCTAGACCCGGAGTCTCGCCTTCGTGGTTGAAGTTAACACCGTAAATGGTGTTCTTGTCTTCGTCCAGCGCCAGGTAACCACCTATGCCGCCCCACAGTCCTTTACCGCTCAGCGGCAGGACATACTTGATCTCTCCGTTTAGGTTGGCCACGTAGACCTCCTTGTCACCAAAGACAAGTGTGTCTTGTACCAGCACCAGGTAGATCTCTGCCGGATTGCCGGTCGAGTAGTCCACCTTGAGCGCACCGAGTATCTGCTTCTGTTTGTCGAGCAGTACATTGGCGTCCTGACGAGGCTTGAGCGCCTGGTTGGCCAACGCCAACAGAACGGCTACGATCACTACCACAATCGTCATATAGACGAAGGTGTATATATTGCTGTTAGTATTCAGTTTCATTTTGCAGCCTCCCTTTTAGCACGTTTATGAATATTGGTCTGTACTACGCACCAGTCGATGAGCGGAGCAAAAGCGTTCATCAGCAGGATGGCGAGCATCATACCCTCCGGATAACCCGGGTTGAGTACACGTACCAGCACAGCCACCAGACCGATGAGCAGACCGTAGATCCACTTACCCACTTCGGTACGGGCTGAGGTCACAGGATCGGTAGCCATGAAGACAGCACCGAAAGCGAAACCACCGCTAACCAGATGCATATACCATGGGTACTGCGCAGCCAGGTTGGTTTCCGAACCGAAACGGTTGAAGAGCAACGCCGTCAGCGCACCACCGGCAAATACAGCCACGATGGTTTTCCAACTGGCTACACCTGTACTAATCAGTAGGATAGCACCGAGCAGGATAGCCCATATACAGGTCTCTCCTACCGAACCTGGAATCAGACCGTTAGCCATATCCCAGAAGCTCTGCGACACCGGTGTGCCGGTAGCCATTTGGGTCAACGGAGTAGCACCCGTGAATCCGTCCACCAGTGCATGACCGCCATCCCAGCCCCATGTGCCTTCGGTGCGGATGAACATCTTGTCACCCGTCATCGAACTTGGGTATGCAAAGAATAGGAACGCACGCGTGATCAGCGCTACGTTGAAGATATTATATCCCGTTCCGCCAAATACCTCCTTGGCAAAGATAACAGCAAAAGCTACTGCAATGGCTACTTGCCACAGCGGAGTGTTGATCGGTACGATCAGCGGAATAATAAATCCTGTTACCAAAAATCCTTCGGCCACTTCTTCGTGCTTGATCTGAGCTACGATGAACTCGATGCCCAGACCTACTGCGTATGCCACAATGATATACGGCAGCACGGCCAGCAGACCGAAGCCGAAGGCCTTCCAGAACAATGCGCAGCTGAGACCGGCAGCCAACTGACCGGTGGCCAGCAAGTGCTGGTAACCGACATTGAACATACCGAACAGCATAGCCGGAACCAGTGCCATTACGACGAGAATCATCGTACGCTTGCTGTCCGAGCCGTCATGGATGTGTACGCCATTCTTCTTAGCGGTCGTCTGCGGAGAGAACAGGAAGGTATCAAAGGCGTCGTAGAACGAGCTGAGCTTAGCCAGCTTACCGCCTTCTTCGAAATTCTTGCCGAACTTCTTCCAAATGTCATAAAGCTTTTTCATCACTCAATCTCCTTTTTTAAGTTATCTAACGCCTCGCGAACGATAGCCTGCAGCGGCATTTTGCTGGTGCAGACAAACTCGCATAACGCAAAATCTTCCGGAGCCACCTCGTATGCGCCGAGGGCCTCCATACGGTCAATATTGCCGGCGATCATCGCTTTGATCAAATACTCAGGATAGATATCCATCGGGAATACTTTGTCGTACTCGTGGCTGACGATAATAGCACGGCGGCCACCCTTCAGACGAGCGTCCCACTGGTACTTCTTCGGACCAAAGAGCCAACGTGTCAGGCAGTTGTCCAACATCTTGGCCGGATCGGTCTTGCCTGCGTTGAAGTCCTTGAAGCGCGGCAGCAGCCAGCCCATGAACTCAGCTTTGTCGGCACCATCCTCAAGCACGGTAAACTGATTGTCATACACCGAGATGATGTCGTTCTCAGGACATACCTGGCATCCGCTCAGTACATTGCCGGCTATGTAGCGACACTTGCACTCGTCGTGTACGTTGCTCAGGAAAATTGCGCTCACAGGCATACCCGGCAGCACGTTGTAGTACTGGCGTCCGTAAGCCAACGGACCGGTCAGCGCCACCTTCTTCTGCAGATCTACAATGCCCTTTTGGAACAGGCGGCCGATGAGGGCCAGATCCTGGATGTTGAGCGTGTAGACCGTCTCGCCTTTGGCCATAGGAGCAAAATTGTTCAACTGCACACCTACATTGCCTGCAGGGTGCGGACCGGATACCTCAAAGAGGGTGCAGTCCTTCAGCTCGCGGAACTCCGTGGCACGCGCTCCGGCCTGGATGCCGATATACACCGGCGCCAGTTGATTCAGTGCACTCACACCGGCTTGCAGGGTAGGTAGCTGACCTTTCAGCACCCACTCGTAGTTCGGTGCTACAGGAGCTGTGTCGAACGAGGAGATGAAGATAGCACGAGGCGTCTTGTTAGGCAGCGCTATACAGTCGTACGGGCGCTGACGAAGCAAGGGCCACAAACCGGATTGGAGGAGCAGCGCTTTCACGTCTTGCTGCAGATCGAATTTCTCATAGACGATCTTCGCATCCGCCTGGATATCAATCGACATCACCTTGCGGCGCTCACCGCGAACGATGTCAACCACCTTACCACTAACGGGCGACGTGAACAGCATTTCCTCAAACACCTTGTCGTGAAAGAGGGGCGAACCCGCCTTCACTGCGTCGCCGACTTTGACATCCAGTTTGGGTGTAATGCCGGCGAAATGGTCGGGCACTATATGAAAGACCTCCGGCCTGCGAACGCTACCGAGCGCCTCTGCCGCACGCCCTTCAAAGGGAATGTCCAAACCACGTTTCAGTTTGATTGTTTGCATGTTAATGAATATTATTTATTGTTTTTGTATTGAGATTTCCACAATCAGCCGGCAAAATTACAAAAAGTTTTTTACATACACAAGCGCGCGGGAACTTTTATATATAAAAAAGTGGATTTTGACAACTAAAATGTAAAATTTTAGGCAATCGAATTTTATGTTTCGAAAAGTTTTACTAATTTTGCGTGGGTTTTTATGTGCCTATGCATCTTTTTTTGTCCATATTGCTAGCTGTGATGACGCTGACGGTTGAGTCGAAAAACAGTGTGTCCGGTTCGGGTGAATTTCCCTACGATGCGGAATTTTCGTACACCAACACGGGCCGAAAAGGGAGTGTGACCGACAAGGATACGGCTACGCTGCGCATCACGAAATTCGATGGATTGTCGGTTGAATCGGTAGATGTGTACGTCCGTTCGAACCAGAAAAGCGGTGCAGGCGTCATGACGATGGATGTGAATGGTGCTCAGGTGGCGAAGAAAGAAGGTTCATTCAAGGACTGGACAGGCAGTTGGGACAATGAGAACTATCACGCTATCAGTCTGTTGTCGCGCACCATTCATCATGTGGACGAGATGACTATTCGTTTGGTGGGCACAGTGAGTTCGCTGCATATCGAGAAGTATGTAATTACGTACCAGCAACCCTTGCCTCGTACGGTGACGCTGAAGAATGCGGACAAAACCTATACGACGCTGACCGAGACGACGGGTTTGTCTGGCGTGACTTTGCCGCAATTGGCCGACCAAGAAGGATGGTCGTTCGTGGGATGGACTCCAACTGAATGCTGGAATATCGATTTTCAGCCTGAGATGTATGCGGCAGGATCGAAATACTACCCAACGACCGACACGACGCTTTGGGCATTATGGCGCAAAGCGGACGGCGAGATATCTTATGCTACAGACCTGCAAACAGGCGAATATCTGTATGTGGAAACAACGCAACTGTATGCCATGAGTGGTGTCCCAGAATCGGGCATAGCAGGCACAGCGGTAATGAATGCGGAGAATGTGGATCAAATTTATCTGATTACATTCGACGAAACGGCACAAACAGCTACTATTCGCCATCAGGCCACAGGCTATTATATTGGCTATTCCGGTACGCAACTGGCCGCAACACCTAGCACCTGGCAGGTGTGGCACGGAGGAGATAAAACGATATTCTACGCTACTATCAGCGGGAAAATATATGTGCTATTACCTTGGACAATGTATGTGGAAGATAGTCAATATTTTTTCATTTCGGGCATGATGAAGACGAATGACTTATCTGGCGCCACAACGGCTTTGTTGCCAGTGGAAGAAGCTAATCGAACTATCTATACCTGCCACCCCGAGGTAGGTTTAGGCATAGATATTGTAGAGCAGACGGATGAACCCAAGGCAGAGACCGTTATCCACTTGGGTACTTACCGACTGATCATCCGCAATGGGAAAAAATATATACGTTTATGATGAATTTATTATTGATACTTAGTGTGTTGTCCGGCATCTTGTCCGGCGACTACAATGCGCAGACGCTCTCCGCTGCCGAGCAGGATAGTATTCTCAATCCTGTGGTGGAGGAGGTCGAAGGCGTCTCTACGCGCTATCGGCTCGAGTGTGAGAACGAGGAGCATCTGTTCCGCCATTCGCAGGTGGCCGACTGGTTCGTGGTGGATACCATGCGCCATACACGCCGTCAGCTGGGCGCCGGATTGGGGCTGGGCAAGGTGCGTGATGCGCAGCTGAGCCCTAACGGACGCTACGTGGCGTTTGTCAAGGACAATAATCTCTATATCCACAAGTTGGATTTCGGTACCGAAGTGGCAGTCACTAAGGACGAGAACCCGGATATCATCAGCGGTGTGGCCGATTGGCTCTACGAGGAGGAATTCGGGGCTACGGCCCTCTACGCCTGGTCGCCCGATTCCAAGCAGCTGGCCTTCGTCCGTCTCGACGAGACCGAAGTGCCGACTTTCAGTTGGCAGACCGTCTTGGACGGCGCTTATCCTGCGCTCGAGAGTCTGCGTTACCCGAAGGCCGGCTGCCACAACGCTAAAGCTAGTGTCTGTGTCTACGATGTGGCTACCAAGGGCATACTGACTATGCAGGTCAACAACGATCAGGCTGATGTCTATTTCCCTCGTCTGCGCTGGAACTCCCAATCCCTGCTGGTGCTACGCGTCAACCGCGACCAGACCCGCATGGAGGTGCTGGCATGCAATGCTAAATCTACCATCGCTCATCCGCTTTGCCGCGAAGAGAGCAAGCAGTATTTTGTCGATTATAGTCTGTTCGATAGCTGGCAGTGGCTCTCCGACGACCGCTTCGTCATGCTGAGCGAGAAAGATGGATGGCGTCGTGCCTACCTCTATTCGTCGCAAGGCCAGCAGCAGAAAGTGCTGACGCCCGAAGGAATCGACCTGACCACTATCTATGGTCTGGACGAAGCTACCCAGACTCTCTACTACCAGGCTGCTCCTACGCCGGCTACGCGCCAGGTCTATGCGCTTGGACTTAAAAAGGGCGATATCGTTCAGCTGACCAGCGGCGATGGTTTCCATAGCGCACGCTTCGCCAAGGACTACAAGCGTATGATCGACTGCTACCAGTCCTTCGATACGCCTAATACCTATACGCTTTATAGGGTGGAGAAGGGCAAACTGAAGAAAGAGCGTGTGCTGGAGGATAACGCGGAAATACGCAGGGCTTGGCAGGCGAACAAACTGCCCGAACCGCAGTTGATGCAAATCCCGAATGCCAATAACCAACAACTGGAAGCCATGCTCCTCTCGCCTCTAACCCCTAACCCCTCACCCCTAATCGTCATGCACTATAGCGGTCCGGCTAGTCAGCGTGTGCTCAACCGTTGGCGCAAACGCTTCGAATATGCATTGGTCGAGGCCGGTTACGCAGTACTGATCGTCGATCCGCGTGGTAGCGACTGCCGTGGTCGCGCGTGGCGCAATGAGACCTATATGAATCTGGGCCAGAAAGAGGCGGAAGACCTGATAGCTGCGGCTAACTGGGCTGCACAACGACCGGATATAGACGGTGAGCGCATGGCGCTTCTCGGTTGGTCCTACGGCGGCTACCAGACACTCTATACGATGAGTCAGCCGTCCCATCCGTTCCGAGCCGGCGTGGCTATTGCACCGGTTACCGATTGGCGACTCTACGATTCCGCTTATACCGAGCGTTATATGCGTCGTCCGCAGGTCAACGATCGCGGCTATGATGCTGCGTCGTTGCTCAACAAGGCGGTCGACCTTACGGGCGCTGTGCTTATTATCCACGGCCTGGCTGACGATAATGTACATGCTCAGCAGACATTGAAATATATCGATGCGCTCGTTCGGGCCGACAAGCAGTTTGAGATGCAACTCTATCCGGACGACAACCACCATCTGCGCAAAGGAAACAATGCGCAGCATATGCACAACCGAATCATCAACTTTTTACAAAAAAATCTATAATCTATGAGTACGAAACAATCAAACATCCTGCCTATAGCAGTCATGTTCTCGCTATTTTTTATGATAGCGTTCGTTACGAACTTTGCAGGCTCCATGGGCGTCATTGTGAAAAATCAGTTCAATGCGAGCAATGCATTGTCGCAACTCGGCACATTTGCAAATTTTATTGCTTATGCATGTATGGGAATTCCCGCGGGCATCATCCTAAAACGTAAAGGGTACAAATTTACTTCTTTGGCAGCCGTTACTGTGGGGTTAATCGGTGTTGCTATTCAATGGTTATCGGGCTATGCGGAGTCATTTGGAGTTTATGTTCTTGGCGCATTTATCGCGGGCTTCTCTATGTGTATGCTCAATATTGTGGTAAATCCAATGTTAAATACACTTGGCGGAGGAGGAAACAAAGGAAATCAACTGATACAATTTGGTGGCTCGTGTAATTCAATAGGAGCAACGATTGCTCCAATTTTATTGGGTTATTTAATTGGTAGTAATGTGGAGAGTGCGTCTGTGTCTGACGCGGCGCCGGCAATGCTGATAGCAATGGGAATCTTTATATTAGCATTTATCATTATTTTCTTCACAAAGATCCCTGAACCACATATGGAGACTATTGAAGAAAAAAATGCACGGTTAAATGGGCAAAAAGCGAAAGAATCTCATTCTCCACTCTCATTCCGCCATTTTGTCTTAGGAGCGATTGCTATCTTCTTCTATGTCGGAGTAGAGGTGGGAATCCCGAATATGGCCAATTTATATATGTCTAATAATCCATTAGTAGGAGCTGCTATCGCAGGAACTATTGTAGGTTTTTATTGGCTAATGATGTTATTCGGGAGACTTATTGGTGGCGCTGTAGGTAACAAAGTGTCATCCAAAATTATGCTAAGTATTGTCGCATCAATAGGTATTCTGTTGCTCATCGGTGTAATGTTTATACCAGAAACAGTTGCTATTACATTCCGTGGCGTTCAGTTACCTGTTAGTATGGTATTGATGGTACTCTGTGGCTTGTGTACATCCGTTATGTGGGGGGCTATCTTCAATCTCGCTGCGGAGGGACTTGGTAAATACACACCTGCAGCATCAGGTATCTTTATGGCACTTGTATGTGGTGGTGGAATTATTCCTTTCATACAAGGTCTTGTGGCAGATTCTATAGGATATATTGGTAGCTATGTAGTGACTATTGCTGCATTAGCCTATATCCTCTATTACGCCCTCTGGGGAAGCAAGAACGTGAACAAAGATATTAAGATCGATTAAAATCGGATATTGTAGATTTTAAATTTATATATTATGAAGAAGTACGCTTTAGGAATCGACTTAGGCGGTACAGGCACTAAGTTCGGTCTGGTTAACGAAGAGGGACAAGTTCTTCGCAGCAATTCTATCCCGACGCAAGAGTATCCGAATATAGACGACTACTGCGATGCGCTCTGCAAAGGGCTCAAACAGTTGGTGGCCGACCAGGGGCTGCAGATGAGCGACATCGTCGGCGTAGGCTGCGGTGCGCCCAATGCCAATTTTTATTCGGGTTGTATCGAGCAAGCGCCTAACCTCCCATGGAAGGGTGTAGTGCCGTTTGCCAAACTGATCAGCGAGCGGATGGGCGTCAAGTGTACCATCACCAACGATGCTAATGCTGCGGCGCAGGGCGAGATGATCTACGGCTCGGCACGCGGAATGAAAAATTTCATCGTCATCACCCTCGGCACCGGTGTGGGCTCGGGTATCGTCATCGATGGCAAACTGCTGTATGGCCATGATGGTTTCGCCGGCGAATTGGGCCACTGCAAAATCGACCATTCGGGTGAGGGACGTCTCTGCGGTTGCGGCCAGAAAGGTTGTATCGAAGCGTATGCTTCGGCTACCGGCGTGGCGCGTACGGCCAAGGAGATTGTGACCTCCACTACGCAACCTACCTTGCTGCGCCAAGTGGCTGATATCGACCATATTACATCCAAGGATGTGTTCGATGCAGCAGAGAAGGGCGACCTGGTAGCTAAACAGATATTCGACTATACGGGCCATCTGCTCGGACAGAAACTGGCCGACTACGTCCATTTCTCCAGTCCTGAGGCTATTATCCTCTTTGGCGGACTCACCAAGTCCGGCCATTGGATCATGGATCCTATTCGCGAGGCATTAGACGAAAATCTGATGCCTATCTGGAAAGGCAAGATACCGGTATCTATCTCTGTGCTCAAGGATTCGGATGCCGCTATCCTAGGCGCCTCGTCCCTAGCTTGGTAACCCCTAACCACTAACCACTAACCCCTAACCCCTAACCACTAACCGCTAACCCATATAGCCATTATCAAATCCATATTGCAACGCCTCTATCCGTACGGTATATGCCGTGTGGGCAAGGCAGTCTATCTGACCTTCGATGACGGCCCGATACCCGAAGTGACGCCTCAGGTGCTAGCTATCCTCGATCGCTATGGAGTCAAGGCTACTTTCTTCATGGTGGGGGAGAATATCGACAAGTATCCCGAGGTCTATCGCCAGGTGGTCAGTGCCGGCCATAGCGTGGGTAACCATACCTACAATCATGTGAAGGGTTGGAAAGTGAGCACAGCGGAATATATTGCAAATGTGCAGAAGTGGGAGGAAGCTAGAGATCGTCAACTCTCCGCTAACCACTCACCCCTAACCGCTAACCTTTTATTCCGTCCTCCATACGGCCGTACATGGTGGTGGCAACGCAGGGCGGTACAGCAGATGGGTTACCGTATCTACCTGTGGGATGTGCTGACGCGTGACTACAATCCGTGCCGAACACCCGCAGCGATGCTTCGCCAGATCCAGCGGCAGACGCGTCCCGGATCAATCATCAATTTTCATGATTCGCTCAAGTCGAACGAGCGCATGTTGACGGTCCTGCCGCAGGCTATCGAGTGGCTCTTGGCACAGGGATATGAGTTAAGAAGTTTATAGCGTGAAGAAGATTATATTCATATGGCTTGGTGCGCTGGCGCTGGTCGGTTGCGCTAACCGAGGTATCGGTCCGCAGGGAGGACCTAAGGATACTATCCCTCCTCAACCGGTTCGTTCCGTTCCGGAGAATGGGGTGGTGTCGTTCGATGGCAAACAGATAGAGGTGCTCTTCAACGAGTATCTCCAGTTAGACAATGTGTCGCAGAATCTGCTGATGTCGCCTCCACAGCAGAACCCGCCGGAAGTCAAGGCGCGAGGCAAGAAACTCACGGTCTCCTTTGTCGATTCGCTGCGCGAGAATACTACCTATACGCTCGATTTCGGCAATGCCGTCTGCGATTTCACAGAGAAAAATCCCCTGCGGGGTTATTCGTTCGCTTTCTCCACCGGTCCGTTCATCGACACGCTCGAGGCGCGGGGATGCGTGGTCAATGCCGAAAATCTCAATCCTGTTCCCGGAGTGCTGGTGGGTATCCATTCCGATCAGTCTGACGACGCGTTTTCCTCCAAGCCTTTCGATCGCATCGCACGTACCGACTCGGCGGGGCAGTTCCGCATAGGTAATATCCACGAGGGCACCTATCGCCTCTATGCGTTGAACGATGTCAGCCGTGACTATCGGTTTACTATCAGCGAAGGTCTGGCTTATGCCGACGAACCGTTCACTCCTTCTGTCCGCCCGCATTTTCATACCGATTCGCTTGGCAATGATTCGCTGGTGGGGTACGAGTATTCGCCGGCCGACCTTCAACTCTGGTTCTTCTCCGAAGCATACCAGAGACTCTATCTGCAGCGTACCTTGCGCGAGCAGCAGCATAGGATCCAGTTGCTCTTCTCTGCCGAAGTCGACAGCGTACCTCAGTTGCGTGCCTTGCGGCCGTCCGAAGTGGATACGGCTGCTACCGATAGCGCTTGGGTCGATCCGATGCCGTATATCTTACCCGAATATTCGCGTCGTAACGATACGGTCACGCTCTGGTTGACCGATAGTATCGCTATTCGCCAGGATTCACTCTTCTTCGAGGCACGCTATCGTCGTACCGACTCGCTCTATCGCCTTGAGTGGTATACCGACACACTCCGGGCTATATGGCGTGCGCCGAGGTTGACAGCTAAAGCACGAGAAGCGCAGGAGCGACGTAATCGCAATCGCCGGCTTGAACTCAAGAGCAATGCGCGGCAGAATTTCGAACTCTACGACACGCTGCGCGTGACGTGCACTACGCCGCTCGAGCAGATACTGACCGATTCTATCCGTCTCTACGAGCGCATCGACTCTGTCTTGACCCCTGTGCCGTTCACGCTCGAGACCTCACAGATGTCTTTCCTTGTGTTGGCCAATCTGGGCCAGGGCAAACGCTACGAACTGCAGATAGATAGTGCTGCCTTGCGCGATGTGTACGGTATTGCCAATCTCTATACCTCTTATTCGCTCTCGCTGAAGACGCCTGAGGATTATTCTACGTTGCGCATCCATCTGACCACTCCTTGTCCGCAGGCACGGCTCCAACTGCTCGATACCAAAGATCATGTGGTGCGTGAACAGCCGGTCGAGGCAGGCGAAGTGCTGTTCCAATACCTCAAACCGGATACCTACTATCTGCGTCTCTACATAGATGCCGATGGCGATGGCCACTGGACCACCGGTAGTTGGGATCATCATCGCCAACCGGAACAGGTTTATTATTTCCCGCAGAAGATCCAGACCAAGAGCAATTGGGATTTTGAGGAGTCGTGGGATTATACGGCCGTTCCGCAACTCGAGGCGAAACCCAAAGAACTGATCAAGACGGCGAATAAGACGAAGTAACCATGTCCTCTAACCCCTCACCCCTAACCGCTCACCGTTATTTCGATTATGGTTTCATAGCGGTGGGCCTCCTTATTCAGGTCGTTACCTATTTTATCTCCAATGCGCTCAACCCTGATTCGTTGACGCCCTTGTCGCTTGTCAGCGGAATGCTGGGCATTTGTTCGGTGTGCCTCACGGCGCAGGGTAATATCTGGACCTTTTTCTTCGGCTTTGCCCAGGTGGGGACTTATTCATGGCTTTGCTGGACACAACGCTTCTACGGCGAAATAGCAATCAATGCCTATTATTTCTTTACGATGATTTACGGTGTGTATGTATGGCGCAAACATCTGACGCCCGCTTCTTCCACCGTCGTTACTCGGCGTTTGCCCTTGTCTGTACTGATAGGAATAGGTATAGCGACACTCCTCTTCTCTTGGCTTGTGGGCTGGGGCTTGGCCACCTGGACCGATGACACCCAGCCGTACCTGGATGCATTTACAACAGTACCCGCGCTGGTGGCGCAGGTACTGATGATTCTTGTCTTCCGCGAGCATTGGTATCTATGGCTCGCTGTCGATATGCTGAGTGTGGCTTTGTGGCTTCGTGCCGGAGATTATTGCATGATGGCGCAGTATATCTTCTGGTGCGCCAATTGCCTCTATGGTCTCCACCGTTGGAAATCTCTAACCCTTTAAACAGCCCGTAGGGCGTAAACAGCGCAGCGACTAAACGCCGAAGGCACTAAACAGCGCAGCGACTAAACCCTCTCGCCTCTCGCCTCTCACTCATTCACTCACTCATTCATTCATTCATTCATTCATTCATTCATTCGGCATTTTCAGCGTATAGAGTATGGCCTCTGCCTGGCGTAGCGCATTGCGCTTCTTTTGGCCGCTGGCATATATAAAGGTCTCTGCCGTTACTACACGTCCGTTCACTTGGTCCAGACGGGTCAGACTGACGAACGGACCACCCATAGCTTCGCCGTCCAGTATCTTCCATAGGCCACGGGTCTCTATGGCGTAGAATCCGCCTACGCTGTCCTGTAGCGCAGCTATCTGACGGCTCTGCGGAGGAAAATACTTGTATTCCGTCCCCATATGGCTGCCTGCTACTTGTGCGCTTACCAGCTGCCCCATCACGCGGTCACGCATGGCGCAAATAGAGTCGTTGCTAAATTGCTCTTGCGCTGTGTACGGGTAGCTATATACGATTACGTCTTTGCGCATAGGACCTTTGTTGTTGCAGCACCAGAGAACATCTACACTGTCCCCCCTAACCGCTAACCTTTCGCCTTTAACCGTTACATAGTCCTCCGGAATCAGCATATCGTAGCCCTGCTTGCCCAGTTGTTCACGTGCGTCCTTATTGGTACTCGCGCGATAGAAATGTATCTGCCGGCTCAGCTCCTCGCGAATAAACCACTCGCGTACTGCCTCTCCGTGTTCCGACCAGAATTCAACTAGGGCCTCCTCGCTGGGCGCGGTGATGCGATAAACGGCTTGCGGCTTCGACCATGTGTTTCTCGCGGTCTTGGCACTCACCTGCGTATATTTCCGCCCGTCTATATCGATCATCAGTATGTTGCGCGTCGGCTTCAGGTACGAGTCAAACTGAGCTTTGCTCACCTGCATCGGTACCAGGTAGGGTTCAGGCTGGGGCAGAGCGTACATATCTTCTGCCAGAGTCTGCTTCACAATGTTGTATATTGCCGGATCGGCTACCACCAGACATTCGTATATCGTACCCGTGGCGGAAGTCAGCAATCGCTCGTTCTTGCCACAACTCATACATACCAGCGCAACTAGGGCGCAAACCAAATACTTTTTCATGTTGATGTTCAATTTTGCGTGCAAAGGTATACAAAAAAACTGAAAAATGCAAAAAAAATGAACTAAAATTTGTGTATTTTGATTTTTTGTAGTACTTTTGCAGTCGAAAAACACTAATATCTATTATGACCTTTTCTACAGATACTCTTTTCTTGACCGACGAAATTGAGGGTTTCAAGTTTTGTCGCGAGACGCGTTCTGTCAACGCGATGACTATCATCATCTGCGAAGCAGGCTACATCGATGTGGTGCTCAATGGCCAGACTGTCCATATTGGCAAGGATGATATCTTTATCCGTATTCCGACCTATGGTCAGGAGTTGGGCCCCTACCAGTATTCGCCCGATTATCAATTCCGCCAGCTGACGGTATCTAAGTCCATCTACGAGGAGATCATGTTCTCCTATATGCGAACCGAGCCGCGCTGGTGGCAGAAGCAGGAGTACCTGCGTCTCCATCCGGTTTTCCATATGGACGAACGTGTCAAGCAGTTCTGTATGGCCTATCACAATCTGGTTGCCCTCCAATTGACGCAGCCGCAGACGGATTACCGCCGTCAGATTGAGCAGTTGCTGGGACGTGCCGGAATCACAGAGATCATGCTCTATCTCGACCATGTTATCGGCGATGACGCTATGCCGCGCGAGTCGGTCAACTCGAGCGACTATATCTTCCATCAGTTCATGACTATGCTCCACGAGCATCCGCATCAGCGCGAGGTGCAGTGGTTTGCCTCCGAACTCAATATCACGCCTAAGTATCTGTCCGAGATCTGCAAGGCGCGTAGCGGCAAGTCGGCTAGCGAATGGATCGCAGAGATCACAGTGGCAGAGATCACCCATCTGTTACGCCATACTACGGCCTCTATCCACGATGTCGCAGTCGAGTTGGAGTTTCCCAATACCAGCTTCTTCTGCCAGTATACCAAGAAGCATACCGGCATGACCCCTAATCATTTCCGCAAGCAGAAAAAGGACTAACCGTCCTGCTGAATACAAAAAAAGACTGAGCCTTCCGCTCAGCCTTTTTTGTTAGTGTAGTGCCTTCGGCGTTTACGCTTCGCTGTTTACGGGCTTCTCCCTGTTTATTAAACGCGGCTCTGCCGCACTAATCGCGCCGTAGGCGCTCTAAACGCAACCTTTGGTTGCACTAAACAGCCGCAAGGCGTAAACGCGACGTAGTCGCACTAAACAGCCGTTAGGCGTAAACGGGACGCAGTCTCTCTCAACGCAGCTTCGCTGCTCCTACCACGCAAACAACGGATGTTTCACCATCTCGCGGTTCACTTCTTCGCGTACCGAGGCAATAACTGCTTCGCTTGTTGGGTCTTGCAGCACACGGTCAATCAGTTCTACGATCCATTCCATCTGACCTTCTTTCAGTCCGCGTGTCGTAATGGCCGGGGTTCCGAACCGCAGACCGCTGGTCTGGAAGGCACTACGGCTGTCGAACGGCACCATATTCTTGTTAGTCGTGATGTCGGCGCTTACCAGTGCCTGCTCGGCTACCTTACCGGTCAACTCCGGATATTTGGTGCGTAGGTCTATCAGCATCGAGTGGTTGTCCGTACCGCCGCTGATCACTTTGTATCCCTTGTCCATAAAGGCCTGAGCCATCACGGCTGCGTTCTTCTTTACCTGCGTCTGATACCATCTGAAGTCGTCCGTCAGTGCCTCGCCGAAGGCTACAGCTTTAGCGGCTATCACATGCTCTAGCGGACCACCTTGTGTGCCGGGGAATACGGCCGAATCGAGTAGGGCACTCATCTTCTTAATCTCGCCCTTAGGCGTTGTCTTGCCCCAAGGGTTGTCAAAATCCTTACCCATCAGTATGACACCTCCACGCGGCCCACGCAGGGTCTTGTGCGTTGTGCTGGTTACTATATGTGCGTACTTCACCGGATTGTCCAGCAGACCGGCAGCTATCAGTCCTGCGGGGTGAGCCATATCGACCATGAAGATAGCACCTATCTCGTCTGCTACGCGGCGAATACGGGCGTAATCCCATTCGCGACTGTAGGCACTCGCACCGGCTATGATCAGTTTCGGCTTGTGCGTACGGGCTTTCAGCTCCAGGTCATCATAATCCACGCGACCCGTCTCCTCTTTCAGGTCGTAACCTATAGCATTGAACATCAGTCCGCTGAAGTTAACGGCCGAACCGTGACTCAAGTGACCTCCGTGACTTAGGTTCAGGCCCATGAAGGTATCTCCGGCTTGCAGACAGGCCATGAAGACGGCCATGTTGGCTTGGGCGCCACTGTGGGGCTGCACGTTCACATACTCGGCATCGTAGAGCTTCTTCAGCCGCTCGCGAGCGATATTCTCGGCTATGTCCACTACCTCGCAGCCTCCGTAGTAACGGTGGCCCGGGTAACCCTCTGCGTACTTGTTGGTTAGCACGCTGCCCATAGCTTCCAGCACCTGGTCGCTCACAAAATTTTCACTGGCAATCAGTTCGATGCCTTTGGTCTGACGCTCACGTTCACGGCGGATCACGTCAAAAATCTCGGTGTCTCGGTTCATATCAATAAACTTAATTTGTAATTCGCTATTGAAATATGGCACAAAATTACTACAAAAATTGCAGATATGCAAGTTTTTTTGTTACTTTTTGCATTTTCGAAAACCTGTTTTACATTTTTCATTTGCTGCCCTATCTAAATGCAAAAAAAACCACTAAAATTTTGATATATCAAAAATTTGTAGTAATTTTGCACGATTTTTCGCTAACAATATACGGCTTATGGCTTTGAAAGATACTATCCAAAAATTATTGACGCAAGTCCAGTCGATGTCTGCCGCTAATGCGGAAGAACTGGAGACCCTGCGTATCAAATATCTCTCTAAGAAGGGTGAGATCACGGCCCTCTTTAATGAGTTCCGCTCCGTCCCGGCTGAGGAGAAGCGCGAACTGGGCCAATTGCTCAATACGCTTCGTCAGCAGGCTGAGACCCGCATCAATGACCTCAAAGAACAAATCAGCAATCAGCAATCAGCAATCAGCAATGTCCGCCAGGATCTGACCCGTACTCCCGATCCTATCCGTCTCGGTACACGCCATCCGCTGTCTTTGGTGCGCGAAGAGATCATCGATATCTTCTCCCGCATCGGTTTTACGGTAGCTGAGGGACCGGAGGTCGAGGACGACAAGCATGTCTATGGCATGCTCAATTTCGCTCCCGAGCATCCGGCACGCGATATGCAGGATACATTCTTCGTCGAGAAAGAACCGGGTATACAGAAGCCGACCGATATTCTGCTTCGCTCGCATACTTCGTCGGTTCAGACGCGTGTCATGACTAGCCAGAAACCGCCTATCCGCGTGCTCTGCCCCGGTCGTGTCTATCGCAACGAAGCTATCTCGGCGCGTGCCCACTGCTTCTTCCATCAGGTGGAGGGACTCTATATCGATCGCAATGTCAGCTTTGCTGACCTGCGCGAAGCGCTGCTCTATTTCTCCAAGGAGATGTTTGGCCCGGAGACCAAGATTCGTCTGCGTCCCAGCTATTTCCCCTTCACCGAACCTAGCGCAGAGATGGATATCTCGTGCGACCTCTGTGGCGGCAAGGGCTGTTCGTTTTGCACGGGAACCGGTTGGGTGGAGATACTCGGCTGCGGTATGGTCGATCCGAACGTGCTCGAGGCGTGCGGCATCGATAGCAAGGAGTATAGCGGCTTTGCCTTTGGTATGGGCGTAGAGCGTATCACCAACCTCAAGTATCGCGTCAAGGACCTTCGTCTCTTCTCCGAGAACGATGTTCGTTTCCTCCGCCAATTCGAGAGTTGCTAATATTGCACAATATGCTCTACACACAAAAAAAAATGCGCGGCTCACGGGCAATTTGTGATCGACTAATACAGGCGGCTGGGACGTTATATCCCGGTCGCTTTTGCGTTTTGTATAGAAGTATAGGAGAGCCAATGAACAACAATATACAACCAATAAAAATTTAAACAATTATGAAGAAGCAATTTTTTCTTTTCGCTCTTGTGGCTGCGCTGTTATGCGCTTGCAAGGACAAGAACCAGCCGGCCTCCATCACCATTGACCCGACGAGCAAGACCGTCGCGGCAACGGGTGAGGAGTTTGTCGTAACTCTGAAATCCACTGCTGCATGGTCGGCCACGACTGACCAATCATGGGTGACTTTATCTCCTAATTCCGGTAAAGGGGATGCTTTTGTGACAATCACAGTCGCTGCTGGTGAAGAAGGTACAGCCAATGTGCTTTTTAGCAACGGGGAAGGTACTGCTACACTTGTTATTACTCGTGGCGGAGGTGTTACTCCTCCAAATCCCGGAACCGCTAAGGGAGCACTGCCTGGTGAGTTCTCGGTAAGTGCGACGCAGAAAGTACAATTCTCTCAAGGCAATTTGCAATATGTCAGTACATGGCAGTTTGCGACCAATCAGTGGGACTGTTTCGGAGAATCTCAGTCTGACAACCACCGCGACCTCTTCGGCTGGGGCACAGGTGATGCTCCAAATAAGGTAAGCACCAGTAACAACGATTATGCCACTTTCACCGACTGGGGCGTAAACGCTATTACCAATGGTGGCAATACAGCCAACTTGTGGCGTACGCTGACCAAGGACGAGTGGGTATATCTATTCTACACAAGAACTAATGCTGCAACAAAATTTGGTTTAGGAAGTGTGAATGGTGTGAATGGTACCATTCTGTTGCCAGACAACTGGACACTTCCCGCAGGCGTTGAATTCACTGCCAGTACCACGCAGGGATTAGCAGACCAAGGCGGATACTATTACAACAATAACGAAGACAATTTCTCTCACAACACCTACACCACAGCCCAATGGGCTACAATGGAAGCCGCAGGTGCTGTCTTTCTGCCTGCTGCGGGCTACCGCGAAGGCACGGGTGTGAGCAGTGTCGGTTCGGGTGGTTCCTACTGGTCGGCTACGCCTGGCGACGCGTACTACGCGTACGGCTTCGACTTCTATTCGGACTACCTCTATCCGCAGATCATCAGCTATCGGAACATCGGTCAGTCTGTCCGTCTCGTCCGTTAACCAAACTCGCCCCACACAAGTAGGCAGAAATACGAAAAAATTACAAAAAAATCGGCATATATTTGCATATGTCGATTTTTTGTATTACTTTTGTGCCGAATTCCGAATGAAGATAATAACTCGTAATTATTTGAATTAGAGTAGATTACGATTTTGTTGTAAGAAGCATGGTCTAGGATTGGCAGGGAACGGCCTGCTTGCGGATAGATTCCGCCCTTGAAATTATGTCGCGACACTTGAAAAATATTATCCAGAACCGGTTGGAGCGCGTTGTTTCGTATTACGCCCCATATTCGGAGATTGCGGCTTCCCACCGGCGGGGAGTGCGCTATATCATGCCTGTGACCGCCATCAATATTTTCTGGGGCAAAATGGATATGGTCAAGGAGGGGCGGCATTACCGGAAACATATTGTGGTTCGGCGTGTGCCTCGCAATGGCGGTCAGCTGCTGCAACTGTACACTTACCATTTTCCGAAACACTGGTCTGCGGCTTGCGTGGCGAATAGGGAACTGATTAAAGAGGCGCAGCGGCAGGCACATGCGCTGGAGCGTGACCATTCCTTGGCTGCGCTGGAATGGCGGACGCGGTTCTTGCACCATTATTTCCGGGTTTTCAAGGGCGGTGAGAAGCCGGAAGCGGGCATGAAAGCGTATTCGCGTTTTTATCAATATACGTATGTTGCGATTTACCGAGAGATGAAGGCGGAGCAGGAGAAAGCCGAGGAACCACAAGCAACCGATGCCCAATCTTTCCTCTCCGTAGGAGAGAGTTGGGGAGACACCGTCACTTTTGAGCCTATCGTGCAGGGAAAGCCTTTCCGTCCGCATCGTCATAAGGAAAAGAATATCCTCGATTTGGCTTTTGCTCCGCGTAACGAACTGGTTTTTCCTCCACCAGCCTTTGAATAATGTCAAAATGATATTTTGACTATAAAAAATCACATAAAAATTTGCGTATATGAAAAATTTGTAGTAATTTTGCAGCCGATTTTTAATCGAGTGTCTTATGACACGAGAAAAATCGCCATTTAGCGATTTTGCGCTTATGAGCGAGCAGAACCATTATATCGTCGAGTTACAGCGCCTCCCGTTAGGCACTCATCGCTTTGATTTTCAGCTGGATGACGCCTTCTTCGGGGCACTGGAAAAAACGGAAATACTCGGCGGACAAGTGGACTGCCTGGCAACGCTAAATATCCGCGAGGACTATCACACGCTCACCATAGCCGTTCATGGAACGGTCTCTGTGGTGTGTGACCGGTGCCTCGACCCTATGAACATTGACATCAACGACGAGCAAGAAATCGAGAATGATGATGAGGCTGAAATATCAAATCTCCAATCTTCAATCTCAAATACAAATCGAGCAATCGATTTGTCCTGGCTCGCCTATGAAATAGTAAGTATCAATATCCCGCTCGTACACAGTCACCAACCGGGTGAATGCAACCAGCAAATGGAACTTCTCCTCCATGATCACCTTTGTGACGAACCGGATCCCGAAACCGATACTGACTACTGATAACTGAAAACTATATTGTATAATATTTAACCCCTCTCCGAACTAAGAGGAGTTCCCTCAACCTAGCGAGGACTGCTAGTGCAACGATAGTCCGAGCTAAGAGCGGGAACATGGCGAAGATTCATATGAGCGACGTGGTCGCGAATCGTATTAAGCCATAGTTCACGCGACATGGCACATCCTAAAAGAAGACAAAGCCACACCCGTCAAGCCAAACGTCGTACCCATGACGTTGTGAAAGCTCCTACATTGGCTACATGCCCTAACTGCGGCGCACTTCACATCTACCACACCGTATGCCCGTCTTGCGGCTACTATCGTGGCAAATTGGCTATTGAGCAAGCTGAAGCTTGATAAGTGGCAATCATCTCTAACAGGCTAAAAGGCTGAAGGTTAGAGGTTAAAGGTTAGAGGTTAAAGGTTAGAGGTTAGAGGCTAAAGCTTTCGCCGTTCGTCCTCTCGTCCTCTCGTCCTCTCGCCTTTTGCCTTTCGCCTCTCGCCTTTTTTACCTTATTATTTTTATCATGCGTGCGTGAGCACGTAAGTGGCCTGTGAAGGTCACAGTAGTTAAACGCCAACGGCTATAAACGGCAAAGCCTCTAAACGTCCGAAGGACTATAAACGCCGAAGGCAAAACAACATTCAACATTGTATGTACAACAATTCAAACAACGATGGTGAACGCCGTCCAAGACCGCGCTTTCACCGCGAGGGTGAGAACTCTAACCACTCACCGCTAAACCCTAACCGCTCTTTCCGCCCACGTTTTCAACGCGATGGCGAACAACGTCCTTTCGGCGAATCACGCCCACAACGTTCCTTCGGCGAACGCTCCGATCGTCCGCAACATTCGTTCGGACCAAGACCCAAACGCAACGATTCGGTCTATTCCGAACGCAAGCGTCAGACCTATCGTCAGCAGAACGAAGATCCTACCAAACCGATTCGACTGAACAAGTATCTGGCTAATGCCGGTATCTGCTCGCGTCGCGAAGCCGACGATTTCATCCAGGCAGGTGTTATCACTGTCAATGGCGAGACCGTTACATCGCTCGGAGCTAAAGTGCTGCCTACCGATGAGGTACGTTTCCATGACCAACCCGTTCGCCGCGAACGCAAGGTCTATATCCTGCTCAACAAACCTAAGAATACTGTCACCACGACCGACGATCCGCAGGAGCGTCATACGGTTATCGATATCGTACGCAATGCTTGTGCCGAACGTATCTATCCGGTCGGCAGGCTCGACCGTAATACGACCGGCGTACTGCTGCTGACCAACGATGGCGACTTGGCTGCCAAGCTCACCCATCCGCGGTTCCACAAGAAGAAGATCTATGCCGTTACGCTCGACCGCGAACTGGACGAGATAGACGAAGCTATCGTTCGCACCGGCGTCACGCTCGATGACGAACGCGTCGTTCCCGATGCACTCGAGTTCCCTAAGGGCGATCGCCGTCATATCGGCCTCGAGATCCACTCCGGACAGAACCGCGTCGTTCGCCGTATCTTCGAGAAAGTGGGGTACAAGGTGGTCAACCTCGACCGCGTTTCCTTCGCCGGACTGACCAAGAAGAATGTCGGCCGTGGCAAATATCGTTTCCTCACCCCCAAAGAGGTTGCTTTCCTCCAAATGGGCAATTTTGATTAATAAAGGGTTAACGGCGAAAGGTTAAAGGCGAGAGTATTTCATTGACGATGGAAGACAGATTTACAAATCTAAAGGCATATCAAGAAGCAAAACAATTAGTTTTGCAGGTCTATGGTTTGTTACGATTGTTTCCTGCTTACGAGCAGTTCGCTCTGTGCGATCAGTTGCGTAGGTCTGTCGTTTCTATACCTTCAAATATAGCGGAAGGAATGGGTAGATATTCTGAAAAAGAACAGGTACATTTTCTGGAAATTGCCTATGGCTCTTTGATGGAGGTGCTCTCGCAGTTAGATATAGCTGTGGATTTGAATTATATATCTACGGAACAATTTGCCGGTGTTAAAAAACAAATTGAAGAAGTAGCTTCGCTGCTCTCCGGTTTGCGTAGTAAGCGCCTTCGTCCTACATCCTCTAACCTCTAGCCTCTCGTCCTCTCGTCCTCTCGTCCTCTCGCCCTCTCGCCAATGAAGCGCAGCTTCCACTACATATTGTTTTCTGTCACGCTAGCGCTAGTCGCGCTCTGCGGCTACCTGATGCTGCATGTCAACGTCAATGCCGACATGACCAAGTATCTGCCCGACAAGTCGCAGATGAAGCGTGGTCTGGAGATCGTCACTACCGAGTTTGGTTCGTCGGCCCAGATGTCCGGCGCCGATGTCCATATCATGTTCGACCACCTCAGTCCTAAGGAGGTGCCGGGTATGCGCACGCTGCTTGAGGCTTATCCCGACGTGCATGGCGTCACCTATCGCTTCAGCGCCGATAGCGCCCATACGGTCTTCGATCTCGATGTGCCTAAGTCGGTCGACCAGAAGGCGCTGGGCAAGCAGATCAGCAATCGTTTCGGTGGCAACTGCGTCGTTGAGACCAGTCAGGACGGTGCTACACCGCCTATGGCGGTTATGATCATCGCGGCGGTCATGATCATGCTTATCCTCATCCTGATGGCCCAGTCCTGGTTCGAACCGGTGGTTATACTTATCTCCACGCTCATGGCTATCGTGCTCAATATGGGTACCAATGCCTTGCTGCCGTCGGTGTCTATCACCACCAATTTCATCGGATCGATCCTCCAGGCCGTCCTCTCGCTCGACTATTGTATTATCCTGCTCAATCGCTATCGTCAGGAGCAGGACGAGCGCACCGACCGCAATACGGCAGTGCTGGCGGCTAACCGCGCCCTCCGGGCAGCGGCACCGTCTATCCTCTCGTCGGCTTTCACTACCGTCGTCGGCCTGCTGATGCTCTGCTTCATGCGGCTGAAGATAGGAACCGACATGGGTGTTGTCCTGGCTAAGGGTGTACTCTGCTCGCTCATCTGTACGTTCACCGTCATGCCGTCGCTGATGCTGCTCTTCCGCCGTGTCATCAATCGTACGGCCAAGCGTGTCTTCGTGCCGCCTACCGATGGTTTGGCACGATTCGTCACGTCCCATAAGGTCTCTATGGCCGTCTGCGCCGTGATTCTCTTCTTTGCGTCGTGGTTCTTCTCGCGCCGCACCACTATCTTCTTCTCCGCCGAAGCGGAGTCTAAGATCGAAGAGGTCTTCCCGTCGCCTAATCCGTTTGTGCTGGTCTATGACACGCGTGACGAAGACCGAGTTATTCCTCTGGTCGATAGCCTGACGCTCCAACCGGGTGTCCAGGCTGTCATATCGTATCCTACGCTGCTTCAGCAGCCGCTGACGCCGGCCGAGATGATCGATCATGTGCGATCTATCACTACGCTCTTTGCTGACCAGATGGGCGAGGGTGTCAAGGTGATCAATAGCGACGAAGCCAAGGCTGTTCTCTCGCCGGAGATAGTCCAGGTGCTCTATTACGCTCGTTCCCAGAGCGGCAACGACGAACCGTTGCGTATCACGTTCCCCGACTTGGGACGGTTCCTCAATACCTATTGTGCCAGCAATCCGCTTTTCGCCGCCTATATCGACGACGATATGCGCGAGCAGATAGCGCTCCTCAACGAGATGCTCGATATGCCTATCCTCGAACCGGAGCCTGAACCTCTCGCCTCTAGCCCTTCGCCTCTCGCCTCCGACGAAGTCGAAGACTCCGTCGTCGTCCGCACCGATCCGGTTGACCCGATCACTATCTCTTCGGCCGGTAGTCTCAATCCCGACTTGGTCGAGATGCCTGAGATCGATATATCCCGCTTGGCGGTGGTGCCATTCATCCAGCGTTTCTATGCGGCTCGTCCGAGCGCGCTGTCGCTCCATCTGCGCTCGCTGACCGATACTATCACTATCCGTATGCCGATGACGGTCAACGAGATGTCGGCTTATATCGGTTCTACGCCTACCCAGACGCGTATCGTCTATGGCTATGCGCCTAACAAGGCATCTAAACTCACGCCTCTGCAGTATGTCCATCTGCTGGTGGACGATCTCTTCCAGCGCAAGGCGCTCCAGGGTATGGTGTCCGTCGAGCAACGTACTATGCTTGAGCAGCGTGCTTACCTCATGGATCTGGCTGACCGCAATGCCCGTCTGCCGCTGTCGGAGATCAACCAGATGCTCCGTGCCTTTGGCCTGACCGACTATACCGACGAGCAGCTCCTGGCTATCGCCTATCCCCATACGGCCAATCAGCAATCTGCAATTACCGATAACCAATCCTCTCTTCCCTCTAGGGAGGAGTCGGAGGTAGGCCCCCTTCCTGCGGAGCGCCGCCCAATAGAGGCCACCACTACGTCTATCAATCCTTCGCCGCTGATCCAGGATCCGGTATCTACCACTTCAGCCCTCGAGGCGAAGGCTGCCAGCGATTCGCTAACCGCTAATCCGCTAACCACTAACCCTTCGCCGGCCCGGAAACGAAAGACGGCGGCCGAACGTCAGGCCGAACTCTTCGCCGAACTGCTCTTCGAGGGTAAGAGCTATACCGACACCCAGATGGCGGACAATTTCCGTCGCCTCGGTCATCCTATCGAGCCGGCGTATGTCTCGCTGCTCTATACCTACTATGGTTCGGTCTTCTCCCATTGCGACACCATGCGGATGGGTATGGGCGAACTGCTTGATTACCTGAGCGATACGCTTATCTACGATCCGCGTCTGGCGTCTTTTGTCGACGACAGTATCCGTGCGCAAGTGGTGCGTGCTAATGCTCAGGTCAAGGAGCAGATGGGCCAGTTGCGCAAACCCGACCATTCGCTGCTGGTAGTGCTCAGTTCGTTGCCGGTCGAGTCGCCCGAGACCTATGCCTTCGTCGATACGCTGACGGCCCTGGCCGATGCGCGGTTGCAGTACGATCATTATTATGTCGGCGAGTCGGTGATGTATGCTGAGATGCGCGGCGGGTTCGACCATGAGATGAATGTGGTCACGTTGCTGACTATCTTGGCTATTTTCCTGATCGTGGCTGTCACATTCCGTTCGGTCATCGTACCTACTATTCTTGTCGTTACGGTGATGACGGCGGTCTATGTCAATGTGGTCGTAGCCGGCCTGGTGAGCGGTCAGATGCTCTATCTGGCGTACCTCATCGTCCAGGCTATCCTCATGGGTGCTACCATCGACTATGGTATCCTCTTTGCCAATTATTATCGCGAGAAACGCCACTCTATGCCGCAGGC
>JAEESF010000015.1:0-43140 GCA_016286205.1 Paludibacteraceae bacterium
AGCAGCCTACTTATAAACAAGTTTAACGTAGTCCGTTAGGACATACCCTCACATCCATGGGATGTAAATCACTTGTTTACTCTCGGTCGGCTCAGGCTCCCCGCCTGCCTTCCCTTTTCAAAGTGCTAAGTCACAGCACTTCTCCACGTCAGCGAAAAATATTAATTATAATTTTGAAATCGTTAATTCGCTAATTCATTAATTCACTAACTCATTAACCATTAGAGAATATAAAATGTTTTTGCCCGCTGTTAAGCAATTACCTCCCTCGGAGGTGCGGTTACGTCCTAACGGACTACGGGAAGTTTACTTACAAGTAGGACTGCTGGGGCGGAGACGCGGGAACTCATAGAGTTATTGATTAACAAGGGTGTTTTTAATGTTTTTGTTTTATTTTTAATATTATTCGCCGCGAAGCGGTATCATTACTATTTTTGTAATAATAAACGAAACATGAAGTATTGGAGAGAATATAAGGTGAAATACCAGGACGTGGACGATCGTCGTCGTCTGCGACTCTACAACCTGGAGAACTATTTCCTCGAGACGGCAGGTGATGTGGCCGACGAGCTCGGCTTCGGCATCCGCACCCTCTATCCGATGGGCTTGACATGGATCCTCTCGCGTCTGTCGGTGGAGATGTACGAACTGCCGACCCATGGCGACCGGATATGGTTCGAGACATGGATCGAGAGCAACGTACACATGCTCAGCACGCGTGATTTTAGGATTTACAAGCCTAACCCCGACCCTTCCCTGAAAGGAAGGGAGGAGAAGATATTAATAGGTCAATGCAAGAGCGTCTGGGCCATACTGGACCTGGAGAAGCGCGAGGTGGCCAATATCTTCGACCATCCTATGTTTGCCAATGCCGTGGATGGTGAGACCATTGACATGGCACGTATACGTATGACTACGCTGCCCGAACCAACGGGCATGGTACCTCATCGAATCACGTATTCCGACCTCGACTACAACGGCCATTGCAACAGTTGCAAGTATCTGGAGACAATGCTCAATGCCTATCGACCGGACTATATCGGCAAGCGTGTGCGACTGGACATCAACTACCAGAAAGAGGTGATGGAGGGCGATGAGCTGCAGACGCTCTATCTGGTCACCGACGATGGCGTGCAGTATCAGCAGAAGAACCAAGATGGCGAAACGAGCTGTTCAGCGAAGATAACGGTTAACGGTTAGGGGTTAGAGGTTAGAGGTTAAAGGTTAGAGGTTAGAGGGAGAAAAAGAAGAGAAGCACGAGATGAATTGTTAATAAAAACTGTTTTTGTCAAACTATCATTAACTCACTAATTCATTAAACAATCAATATGGATATTCAAGAAAATAACGCGCCGTTGAAACGGCCGGCAGAACTGGAGGCAGACGTGGTGCGCTTTCAGAACCAGAAGGACAAATGGATTGCCTTCGTCGGGCTGCTCGACGGGCGTCCGTATGAGATTTTCACGGGGCTGGCAGACGACGAGGAAGGTATAGCCCTGCCTAAGTCGGTCACGAAAGGTAAGATCATCAAGGTGACGCGCGAAGATGGCAGCCATCAGTACGATTTCCAGTTTGTCAACACACGCGGATTCAAAACCACTGTGGAGGGACTGAGTTATAAGTTTGACCGCGAGTATTGGAACTACGCCAAGCTGATATCGGGCGTGCTGCGTTACGGTATGCCTATCGACCAGGTGGTGAAGATGATTAGCGGCCTGCAGATGGACTCGGATCTGATCAACAACTGGACAACCGGTGTGGCTCGCGCCCTGAAGAAATACGTTCCCGGCGCTTCGCAAGATGATGAACTCGTCTAGAAAGGCGAAAGGACGAGAGGTTAAAGGGAGAAAAAAGCGACTCTGCTGAGTCGCAAAGGTCAGAAACAATGCTGCATGTAGTGTGTGATAAGGATATCGACCGCCGCGCTTGGAGCCGGCTGGTAGCGGAGAGCCAGACGGGAACATGGTTTCAGTCGCCCGATGCGTACGATTTCTTTGCTTCCCTGCCGGAGCTATTCGACGTCTTCGCCGTCGGTATTGCAGATTGCAGATTGAAGAATGAAGATTGCAAGCTCCGTGCTATCTGCGTTGGGTATGTGACGAAAGAGAAGAACGCGCTTCGTCAGTTCTTCACCCGACGCGCTATCATCATCGGCGGACCGTGCCTGGCCGACGATTGCACTCTGGAGGAAGTAGAGACACTGATGAGGGCAGTGCGCTCCCATTTGAGATTTAAGATTGCAGATTGCAGAATGGGAGGAGGCAAAAATAATAAATTTTCAATATTCAATGTGCAATGCGCTTTGCGCACTCCCATCTACATCGAAACCCGCAATTTCAATGATTACTCGCAGTGGCGCGAGGCGTTTGAGACGGCCGGTTTCGCCTATCAGCCTCACCTGAATTTCCATGTCGATACCTCTTCGCCGGAAATAGTAGAAACTAACCTCGGCAAGAGCCGCAAACGCGATATACGTACTACCGTTCGCGAAGGAGTGACGATAGTCGAATTGACGAATGAACGAGTGAAGGAATTAGGGAATGAGAGAGTTAGTGAGTTAGTGAGTGAATTTTACGCTATTTTGCAGCGGCTGTATCGTACGAAAGTCAAGACACCATTATTCCCGTTGTCATTCTTCCAGGCACTCGCAAAACATCCGGACGGAAGATTCCTGCTGACGGAATACCAAGGTCGCATCATCGGCGGAACGGTCTGCGTGGCATTTCAAAAATCTCCAATGTCAAATCTCCAATCTACAAATACTACACCCGCCGGTGTAGTTTACGAGTGGTTCGCTTGTGGCGAAGACGGCGTCTATCCGCATATTTTCCCTTCGTGCTACGCTACCTATGCAGGTATCCGCTATGCGGCTGAACACGGCTGTCCGCGATTCGACATGATGGGCGCCGGCAAACCTGGCAAAGACTACGGCGTACGCGATTTTAAGGCCAAATTCGGAGGCAAGGAAGTGGAGCACGGACGCTATATGTGCGTCCTGAGGCCGATGCTCTTCAAAATCGGTACAATTGGCGTACGGATTTTGAAGCATTTAAAATTTTAGATTGCAAATTGAAGATTTCTAGAATGAATATTCTAATCGACATAGCTCATCCTGCCCATGTGCACATGTTCCGCTGCTTTGCGCACGAGATGATAGCACGCGGACACCAAGTGCTGTTCTCCACACGCGACAAGGAGTTTGAGATTTCGCTGCTGGAGGCGGAACAACTGCCGTATGTCAATCTGGGCAGAAAACGCGATACGCTGCTAGGCAAGATTCGGTTTAACCTGCTGTGTGAGTGGCGATTATGGCGCACGGCACGCCGCTTTGGGGCGGATGTGTTCCTCAGTCACGGATCGATAGTAGCCGCTCACGTAGGATGGTTGATGCGCAAACCGGTGATTGCATTCGAAGATACATTCAACATGGAGCAGGTCAAACTCTATCTGCCCTTCACATCCGTGGTCCTGACGAGCGATTATGACCATCCGCTCCATTCCGCCAAGGTGAGACGCTACGCAGGCTACAACGAACTGCTCTATATGCACCCCAATCGGTTCACGCCTAAGTCGCGTAGCGAAGTGGCTAAACTGCTGGGAATCAAGCCTTCAGAGCGATACGTAGTGCTTCGGTTCGTATCGTGGCACGCTACGCACGACCGCGGTCACAAAGGGGTGTCGCTCAGCAACAAGATAGCTGCGGTAGAGCAGATGAGCCGCTATGCACGCGTCTTCATCTCCTCCGAAGCCAATCTGCCTAAGCAACTTCAGGCCTACCGCCTACCTACACGTCCGGAGATGATAGGCCATGTGATGACTCATGCCGACCTGGTGTTCGGCGAATCGGCTACGATGGTCTCGGAGGCCGCTATGCTGGGTGTTCCGGGTATCTACATCGACAATACGGGTCGTTTCTACACCCGCGACCTGCAGGATCGATACGGTCTGTGCTGGTGCTACACCGAGTCGGAGGCTGACCAGCGGGCGGCTATCGCCAAAGCTGTTGAACTGCTATCACAGAATCCCGTGCAGCTGGCGGAAGAGATGCACGACAGAGCCAGGAAAATGCTGGGCGAGAAAATCGATGTAACGGCCTTTCTGGTCGATTTTGTCGAGAAGTATAGAGGCTAAAAGAGTCTTTTTGCACGCATATTTCGTTTTTTTTACGATAAATTTGCATATATGCAAAATTTATTGTACCTTTGCGCCCACTTTGTAAAGATGGGTGCGAATGACTGTTTCCGCAGAAGATAGCAGATGGGTGCGTTGGTGGCGACGTTCGTCGGTCGACTGGATTATCTGGGGCATAGCTACAGGTCTGTGTATGCTGTGGCGATGGCTGGATGCTAAGTACGAGGTGGGTGTCTATCTGTTGCTGTTTGCCGGTATGGCTGTCGTGTGGACGCTGATAGCCTGGGCGGCGCAACTCTACCGTTCGTACCGTACCACATGGCTGTGGCAGTCGGTGATGTCGCTGCTGCTGACCATGGGTATCATGGTTGCCCTGTGCTACTGGGTACTACCGTTGCTGCCATGGCAGTTCTCGCCCAAGGTGGCTATATGGATGGTGCTGATAGTCGGGGCAATGGATTTCTTTGTTGTCATAGGCGAGCACTACTGGAAATATGCCACCAACATGATGGTGCCTCCTATGCAGATAGAGCAGCGCTCGAATGCTACTGTCACCCGTCAGGACACACCGCGTACAGTCGAGTCGGTCGAGTCGATTCACCAGTCGGTGCTGTCGGTGACGACCGAAGAGGACTACCTCATGTTGCGCGACAAGGCACGACTCAACTCAATGCAGACACGTGTGGTATGCGATCGCAACCGATTCAGCATGCTGCAGATACCTAACTACCAGTATGCCACCATCGTCGACCTGACGCTGCTGAACGATACACGCGGTATCAACAAGCGGCTCTGTATGGTCAATCAGAAACTGCCGGACGACGGACGCTACGTATGCTGCTATCGTCCGCAGGAGTATATCAAGCAGAAGATCATGACGCGCTATCCGCGTGGCATCAACTATCTGGTCTATTCGTTCTATTTCCTCCGCAAGCGCGTCATACCACGTCTGCTGCTGACCAGTCGTCTCTATTACGACGTCACCAACGGCCGCAAGCGTATGCTGAGCAAGACCGAAGTGCTGGGACGACTCTACTACTGCGGATTTGTGGTAGACGAGATCGTGCCGATGGGACACATCGAGTATATCTTCGCCCATCGTCATTCGCAGCCTTATCCGCAGGAGCAGATGAAGCTCTACGGACCGCTGATCAAGTTGCCGCGTATATGCAAGGACCGCGAGGTGCGCTATTTCTACAAATTCCGTACTATGCACCCGTATGCCGAGTATATCCAGCAGTATGTGTTCGACAGCCGCGGCGGGATGGATATAGCCGACAAGTCGAACGACGACTGGCGTATTACCACCTGGGGACGTATCATGCGTCGCTACTGGCTGGACGAATTGCCTATGCTGATCAACTGGTTCAAGGGCGATGTCAAACTGGTGGGCGTACGACCGCTGAGCAAGGCTATGTTCGATACCTATCCCGAATGGCTGCAAGAGAAACGTACACGGTGCAAACCCGGCCTGATACCGCCGTTCTATATCGACCACCCGGAGACCTTCGACGAACTGTTTGCCAACGAAGATACCTACCTGACGGCTTATCTGGAGCACCCGTTCCGGACCGACTGGCGGTATTTCTTCCTGACGATGAAATCAATCCTGACACGCAAGACGCATAGTGCGTGAGGTATGGGGGGGGGGAGAGCGACTGCGTCGCGTTTAGAGGTTTAGTGTTGCTAGGCAACGTTTAATTAAACAGCAAAGCGTAAACGCCAAAGGCACTACACGGAGCGCAGCTCCTATAAACTAAAGAAGTTGAGATTTGAGATTTGAAGTTTGAAGATATACATAGATGGCTGCAGAACCGCTACATACTGATGGCGGTGGTGCTATTGTGCAACATCGCGTATTTCACGCTGATGGCGCTCGTTCTGCCTATGCAGTACGATGTCAATGACGATGTCATGATGTGCATGATAGCCAATGGCACCTATAGCGGAACTCCGGACGGCCATCTGGTCTATATCAACGTCATCTACGGCTATGTGCTGGCATGGCTGTACGGACAGACTACCGCCATCGAATGGTACACACTGTCGTTCGTGGTGCTGCAGATACTCTCGATGAGCGTGCTATGCTACAATCTGCTTACCATTCCTAATCGCGCTCGTTGGGAACGAGCATTGTGGTTGGTGCTGGTGTATGTGCTGTGGGCGCGTTTTATCGTATCTCTACAGTTTACCACCACCGCCGGACTGGTGTGTCTGGCAGGCTGCGTGCTGCTGCTTCGCGGTACACCGCGCAGCCAGTGGACCGGTGCAGCGATGGTAGTCATAGCCGCCTTGATACGCTTCATGGCCGCCGGACTGGTAGGACTGCTGATGGCGCCTATCATCATCTATACGCTGGGACGCCGCTGGCGCACCTACATCCCCATTGTGGTCATGCTGGTGCTGGTCGTAGGATGTCGCGCGATCAACAATTATGTTTACGATAGCGACATAGAATGGAAGAACTACCGTGAGTATAACCAACTGCGTGCACAACTCAACGACAATCCGAATGCGTATCGTCTGTACCCGAATCAGTTGCCTGAAGGAGTAGATGTGAATGACTATCGTCTGCTGATGGGCTTTATTCCCGATCCGGAACAGATAGATTTGGTCAGGATACGTCAACTGTATGCTATGGTCGATAGCGTGCCCTACCGTCAACAATGGCGCAACCTCCACCGCCTGGACAAATATGCGGTCGAACTAAGTATATTGCTAGGCCTGCTGGTGCTGATGATCATGACCACCGGCAATAGACGCAAGTATATCTTCTTGATAGTATACAGCATCTTCGTGGTAGGATTGATAGTGCATGTCAGTCTGGACGGATTCCTTAAGAATCGCGTTTTTCTCTGTATGCTACTGCCTGTACTGATGACCGATTTTATGCTACTGCCCAGCACCACGGGCAAGAAACGCAAGTGGGGAATCATCATCGTTATGCTGCTCCTATGCGGCAAGTATATATGGCAGACGACGCAGACATCGATAGAGAAATACTATGCCCGTTATAACTGGACCCGTCTGCAGCAACCTATACTCGATTATGTACCGGACGATGCCTATGTTGTCACGCTGGGGGCATACATGAATATGGAGGCTGTCAACCCATGGCATGTGTGGCAATATCCGTTCCATAAATATGTGCTGGGGTGGATGACCTGGATCCCATTCAATACTCCCATAGCCAGCAGCCATAGAGGATTGCTCCGGCCGGATATGTATATATTTACGTCCACCGATTACGCTCATGAGAAGAATGTCGTTTCGCGTATCCAAGGGCAGATGGAGAAACACTATGGGATAGCTACCTATGTCTATCCGATTTGTCACAACGGTAAATACGCATTGATTCAGTTGAGAGCAGAATGAAGACGATAGCTATCATAGGAGCAGGTTACCTGCAGCGGCCGCTAGTGGAGAAAGCCCGCGAGATGGGGCTGCGCACTATCTGTTTCGCATGGCCCGAAGGGGCCGTGTGCCGCGACCTATGCGACTGGTTCTATCCCGTCAGCATCGTTGAGAAAGAAGAGATACTGCGCATCTGCCAGCAAGAACAGATAGTCGGCATATGCACTATCGCCAGCGATGTGGCAGCACCGACTGTGGCCTATGTGGCCAATAGGATGGGGTTGACCGGCAACAACTACGAGGCAGCGCTGCGTGCGAACAACAAGTATCTGATGCGCGAAGCGCTCGATGCCGCAGAAGTGCCCTGTCCTCAGTATGTTTGCATAAAAGGGTTAGAGGTTAGCGGATTAGAGGTTAGCGGATTAGAATTGCCTTTGATTGTAAAACCTTCTGATCGCTCCGGCAGTATTGCAGTGCAGAAAGTGACCGAATGGAACCAACTGGACGAGGCCATACGCCATGCCCAAGAGGTGTCGTTCCGCCACGAAGCCATGGTGGAGGAATATATAGAGGGACGCGAGATCAGTGTGGAGATGATTTCCTGTCGTGGTACGCACTATGCACTCCAGATAACCGACAAGGTGACCACCGAGGCTCCGCATTTTGTCGAACTGGCCCACCATCAGCCGTCCGATCTGCCGGCAGACATGCAGCGCCATATCTTCGACCTGACACGCCGTGCGCTGGATGCACTGGGACTGACTGAAGGCGCATGTCATGCGGAGTATAAGATCACTGCGGAAGGACGCATAGCCGTGATGGAGATAGGCGGACGAATGGGAGGAGACTTCATCGGCAGCCATTTGGTGCAACTCAGCACGGGCTACGATTTTCTACGTGGTGTGATAGAGGTAGCCCTGGGTGAGACGATTCATCCTCAACCTAGGACCATCGCCCACAGCGGAGTCTATTTTCTCAGCGGCGAGACACCGGAAGTGCTGCCGTACATACAGCATGCTGACCGCTATCCGCAGATAGTGGCTGCCGAACAGACCGATACAGAACTGCGTCCGCTGACCTGCAGCGCCGACCGAAGCGGATACTTCATCTACTGCGCTGACAAACGATTTGAAATAAAATAACTGTTATATATATGGAACCGAGCAAATTGGGAATGTACTTCGAGGAATTCGAAGTGGGACAGGAGATTCATCACAGCCTGTCGAAAACGATTTTTGAAAGCGACAATAATTTCTTTAGTCTGCTTACTATGAACCATCATCCGGTTCATACCAACATCGATTATGCGCAAAAGAACCAGCATGGTCAACTGCTGGTGGTTGGTACGCTGGTATTCAGCATTGTAGTAGGGATGACGGTTCCGGATATCAGCGGAAAGGCAATTGCTAACTTAGGTTATGAGGATGTTAAGCATCTCGGACCGGTATTTGTGAATGATACGATTTACGCCAAGACACGTATTCTCAGCAAACGCGAGTCACAGACGAAACCGGATCGTGGTATCGTGTATGTAGAAACTATCGGATACAATCAGCGTGGAGAGGACGTTATTTCTTTCCGTCGTAATGTGTTGGTCAAAAAACAAGAAATCTAATGGATCATTTGTTTAGAAGTTTGATGTTTGTCCCGGCGCATAACGAGCGTCTGATGGAGAGCGCAGCAACGCGTTGCAATGCGGATGTGCTGCTGTTGGATATCGAAGATTCGGTGCAGCCGTACGAGAACAAACAAGTGGCGCGGGACAATATATTGCGTTATATACGCGAAGGCCGTTTCGCCGGGCGTGCCGTCTATCCGCGAATCAATGACCGGGAGAGCGGTGAATTGTTGCGCGATGTGTACCAGTTGACTGTACCGGGTATAACCGGCTTTATGTATCCTAAAGCTACCAAAGCGGAGGATATCTATTTCATCGGCAAACTGCTGGAGACAATCGAGTATGAGAAACGATTGCCTATCGGTACATTCAAACTGATTCCGCTGATTGAGACAACCGGTGCGGTAATGAATATCCAGTCTATCTGCCAGGCCTGTTCGCGTGTGGTAGCAGTGGCTTTCGGTTGCGAAGATTTTGTGACTGACCTGCAAGGCAAACATGACGAGGAAGGGATATCCATTCTTTCCGCTCGCACGATGATAGCTATGGGCGCCCGAGCTTGCGGTGTGCAGCCTATCGATACAGTACATATCAAGGTGCATGACCTGGAAGATCTGGAGCGTAATCTGCAGTTAAGCAAGAAACTGGGATTCGAAGGCATGCTGGTTCTCAATCCCAAAGAGTTGCCGCTTGTACACCGTTACTACTCGCCTTCGGACGAGGAAGTAGCATGGGCACAAGAGATGGTGCAGCTGTCCGAAGAAGCGATACGGGAAGGGAAGGGAGTTGCTGTCAAAGAAGGCAAATTTATCGGCCCGCCCATGCTGAAGATGGCGCGTAATATACTAGATAAACATCAGATGATTCAATCCAAACAATGAAACAGACAACAGCAACAGTAGAGAACCTGTCGGTAGTCATTCCCGTATATAACGACCAGGAAGTATTACAGGAACTGCATCGCCGCCTCACACCGGTTTTGGAGAATATAGCAGCGCAGTATGAAGTGGTGCTGGTGGATGACGGCAGTAAGGACCATTCATGGGAAGAAATCATGAAATTGCGGGAGAAAGACAACCATATCGTGGCTGTTAAGCTGGTTCGTAATTTCGGTCAGCAAAATTCCATCGCCGCCGGGCTGCATATCGCAAAAGGCGATATTATCGTTCTGATGGACAGTGATTTGCAAGACAGGCCGGAGGATATTCCGTTGTTGATAGATACGCTGCAGAAGAGCGGTGCTTCGATGGCAATCGCCCAATGGCAGACGCGTCAGGACACGTGGGCTAAACGTACGGTATCCAATATCTTCAACCGCGTATCGAATACCATCACGGCTATTCATATTGAGCCGCACCTGGGAGTATTCCGTGCTATCCGACGCAGCGTGGTGGACGAACTGAAGAAATTTCCTGAAAAAACATCCACAACGCTCAGCCTGCTTTATTATATAGGAGCCAACTATGCTATCGTACCCCTACACCGCGATGCGCGCTTTGCAGGAAAAAGCGGTTATAACGTGCGCAAGATGTTCGCACTTACCTTCGCGCGTATCTTCTCGTTCTCGATGTTTCCCATCCGCGTGGTGACGTATATGGGAATACTGATGAGTCTAATCAGTTTTCTGGTGGGGATAGGTTTGATATTCTATAAGATATTCGGCAATGTGGTGACCGGTTGGACCAGTACGATAGTGCTGATGTTGTTCCTTTTCGGATTGAACTTCGCGTTTCTCGGTGTACTCGGCGAATATCTGGGGAAGGTATTTCTTGAGACCAAACAACGTCCGAATTATATTATTGAAAAAATCTGTTGATTATGCGTAAAGTACTTATATTAGGCGGGTTGGGAAACGGTTCGGTGATAGCTAATGCCATCACCCATGCCCAGCGTCTAGGCGCTACGGATCTGGAGTGTGCCGGTTTTCTGAATGACCGCACGCCGATAGGCGAATATATAGACGACTATCCTGTGGTTGGGATGGTGGCCGATGCGCCTAAGTTTCAAGAAGAAGGGTATATGTTTATCAATACTATTCTGCGTATAGACGGTCAGAACGAGCGTTTGGATTTGTTCGCTCAATTGGGGATTGACGATGCTCATCTGGCTACGTTTGTTCATCCGATGGCCTATGTGGCACCCAATGTGACGATGGAGCCCGGAACGGTTATCATGCCGCAGGTATGCGTTTCGCCCGGTACACATTTCGGCAGAGGATGTTTGGTGATGGTGGCGGCCACGATTGGCCATGATAACGAGATAGGCGAGTTTACGCATATTGCCGCGCAAGCCTGTGTCGGAAGTTACCTGAAAATAGGCCGTGGCGTGCATATCGGTCTGAACTCCACTATTCGCGAGAATATTACTATCGGTGATTATGCAACGGTAGGCATGGGAGCTGTGCTGACCAAGGACGTGGGAGAGAAAGAGATATGGGTCGGTAATCCGGCTAAGTTCCTACGCAAAGCAGAGTGATTATGAATGCCGGCAAATCTATAAACTGGAAAGGAATCCTGGCGCTGATAGGCGTTAATATGATATATGCCTGCGTAGCCATCTGTACGAAAATGGCTTCGCAGCAGGCAACGATGTCCTGGCCGTATCTGTTATGGTTTGGCGGAGCAGTTGCAATCATTGGGGTGTATGCGCTGTTATGGCAACAGGTGTTGCAGCGTATCGAACTGAGTACGGCGTATATGTTCAAGGGCACAACGCTTGTCTTTACTATGCTCATTGCCGCCTTGCTTTTCGGTGAGCAAATCACGATACCGAATATAGTCGGATCGGTAATCATTATCATAGGAATAGTTATTCTGGCGCGCTCATGACTTATATCCTTATCGCATTATTATCCGTTTTTATGGCGGCTTGCGCTCAGATGCTGCTCAAGCGTGCCACCCGTTACCAGCACAAACACTGGTGGCGCCAGTATGTCAACGGATGGGTGATAACCGGCTACGCAGTTATGTTCCTGACGATGGTAATCAATATTTGGTGTATGCATAACGGCTTGCAACTGAAGGAACTGAGTATCATAGAGAGCACCTCGTACCTATTCGTTCCGACACTGTCATGGTTCCTCTTTGATGAATCAATAACCATACGCAAAGCGCTGGCGATAGCCCTTATCATCACCGGCGTCGTAGTATTCTTTTTGTAAATGAAGAACCGATTCGTAAATAGTATTTGCAAGCATTGGGATGTGATAGCTGTCTTTGTTGTAATGGCGGCAATCTTCACATTTATGATGTTTACCTTTCGAGAGAAAACTACCGATATGTTCGAACATGCCTATGCGGTATGGAAGAAAGTGGCGGTGGAGGGAACACACATGTTTTCGGGGAATTTCATATTGTATTTCACAGTTAACCTGCTGACCCTTTTCTCCGGTAACCAATTAGCTATAGCTATCGTGTTTCCTCTGTTTATAGCTCTGTGCAACACAGCGAAATATGTGGTTGTCCGTAATGCCTTTGCTTTGGAGGTAGAGCAGCGGTGGGCGCGCATGGCGGCAGCAGCACTGCTCTTTGTGTATATCTTCCCGCTCTTATATCTCTTCGGCGGTATATGGCCGGAGATAGACAATATGCTGTTGGGCTACATCGTACCCAACGTATGGCATAACAGCACAGTGCTGTGTATGATGCCTTTTGCTATTGTGGCTTATCTTCTGTCACTCAAGCAATTGGAACACTATGACGCCAAACGCAATATCTATATAGGTCTGGCATTGATTGTCAGCATATTGATCAAGCCGAGTTTCTATTTCGTTTATGGCGTCGTATTTCCTGTTATCTACTGGATTCGCTATCGTTTCAGCAAGGAATTTTGGCATCTGATGTTGCCAATCTTTATTGGTGTGTTCTTTGTTCTGTACGAATATCTTACTATTTTTCTGCTATATCCGTCCAACGAAGGGGACGGTGTCGTGATATCGTTGAGCCGTCTGGCCGTCTGGTCATTCTGGAAGATACGCTGGCAGACATGGCTGGTGTCTCTCTTGTTCCCGATAGTGTTCGTTACCCTGTATAAGAAAGAGATACGCAGAGACCTGGAATTCTACGCGTTGGTAGGAATGCTGGCTGTGGCAGTGGGGATATTTCTGCTATGTGCCGAAACGGGCATCAGAGCCTCTCATGGCAATTTCGCATGGCAAATGTACATTGCTATGTGGTTTATCTACTATTATATACTGAAGGTTATTGTACGCAATGTACAGCATATATATCCTCGTCTTACGGCTGTCAAGTGGAGTGGGATAGCCAAACGAGAAAAACTGATGATAGGGTTGTATATGTTCCATGTCGCTTGCGGCATATGGTATTTGATACGCTATTTGATAACGCAAAATTATTATTAAAAAAAAGATATGATTCCTTTTAACAAACCTCATCTGACGGGCAAAGAAGCCCACTATATGTACGAAGCTGTGTACGAAGGCAAACTGTCGGGCAACGGTAAGTTCACCAAGCGTTGCCAGGCCTGGTTTGAGCAGCGCTACGGATTTCGCAAGTGTCTGCTGACTACTAGCGGCACCGATGCACTGGAGATGTGCGCCATGCTGTGCAACCTGAAGCCGGGCGACGAAGTCATCATACCTAGCTATACCTTCGTCTCTACCGCCTTGGCTTTTCTGCGCGAAGGAGCCCGAGTGGTTTTCGCGGACTCTATGCAGCGCAATCCTAACCTGGATGCGGACCTGCTGGAGTCGCTCATCACACCTCGTACCCGTGTCATCGTGCCGGTTCACTATGCCGGTGTAGCTTGCGATATGGATGCTATACTGGCCGTGGCAGAGAAACACAACCTGCTGGTGGTGGAAGATGCGGCACAAGCTATCGACGGTTACTACAATGGACGCCCGCTGGGTAGCATAGGTCATCTGGCTGCCTTCTCTTTCCATGAGACCAAGAATATCACATCCGGAGGAGAGGGTGGTCTGCTCGTAGTCAACGACGAACGGCTGGTACGTCGTGCGGAGATCATCTGGGAGAAAGGTACCAACCGAGCTGAGTTCTTCCGTGGCGAAGTCAATAAGTACGGTTGGGTCGATATGGGATCCAGTTTCCTGCCAAGCGAAGTGAATGCTGCTTTCCTCTGGGCACAACTGGAGAATATAGAAGATATTCAGTCTAAGCGCAAACAGCTATGGCTGCGTTATTACGAGACGCTCAAACCGCTGGCGGAGAAGGGCTATTTCTCCCTTCCGGATCTGCCTAGCTATGCTACGCTCAATGCACATATGTTCTATCTGGTCTTCCCATCGCTGGAGACCCGCACCGAGTTTATTGCCTATCTGAAGGAGCACGGCGTATTGGCGGTGTTCCACTACCTGAGTCTGCATAGTTCGGACTACTATCAGTCTAAGCACGACGGACGTGTATTGCCTCAGTGCGATCGGTTTGCCGATTGCCTGGTACGCCTTCCGCTGTTCTATGACCTGTCGCTAGAGCAGGTAGACGATATATGCCGATTGATAGAACAATATTTTACTGCTCATGTCGGATAAATCGCGTATATGGCTTCTGCGGTCTGCCTCATGGCTGATGTTGCTCTTCGCCATCGGCTGGACTATGCTCTATATCTTCAAGGGTTTTGGCAATCCGCAAGACCCCTGCTACTGGCTGCATAAGTATCGCACGCTGGAAACCGGTTGGTTGTCTATCGGTACGATCCTGGTAGGTGGCGCATGGGTGCGACTCTTCGGCGCGGAACTGATCGGGCTGCGTGTGCTGGCATGGCTATGCGTAGTGGTGGCTATCGGTTTACCATACTGTTGCCTGCTGTCGCGTGACGAACGGCGAGCTAACTTGCATTGGCTGATGCTGTCCTACGCGCTGATGTGTTACGGTGCGTTCCAGGAATTCAGTCCCGGTACGTTGACAGTTCCCCTGCTATCGTTGCTATGGGTGCTACTGGCGCTCTATCGGCGTAGGGAACAGAGTCCGGGGCTGGCTATCGCCCTTGGTGCAGTCGCTGCTCTGGCGGTGTTTGCTCGATTCCCCAATATACTGGTGGTCCCTGTGCTCTTGGCGGCTATGCTGATACGCCAGGAACGAGTGCCGTCTCTACACCAGTGGCTGGACCTTCTGTGGATGCTGTTGGCATGCGCTCTGACGGCCGGCGTTCTCTACGGAGTAGGCTACCACTTGATCGTGCCTACCTATGTAGATCCGGCAATGAACAGCCATCATTTCGGCGCTATGTTCACCCTGCTATGGGAGAAAGGAGCGATGATGGTAGGTATGCTCTTGCTCTGGTGCGGACTGATGGGCGTCGGCTATGTGGCTTCTCGCCGCCTGCCGGAACGTTGGGGACGATGGAGAGAAATAGTGCCGGGTATAGCGGCCGGACTGATAGTGGGCTACTACATCACGTTTGTGCCGGTGATGACCCAATGGTACAATTTTGACGTCACGTATATGGTATCGGCCTTCTGCCTGCTACTCGCCCTCTGGAGTCGTCAACCGACATTGCTATGGGGTGCAGCAGTGCTGGTAGTCGCCAGTCTGGGTACTGATACCGGTTGGCTGAAACTGTTCCCCGCTGTGCTCTGTCTGCTGCCTGTGGCTGCGGTGCAGTTCGCCCCACAATGGCGGCGCTATATATGGCCTCTGGCCTTAGGATTCGCTATCACGGTGATGGTGCGTTTCCATATGAATAGCATTGGCTCCGGCAATATGCAATATGCCGATACTCAGTCCACGACGTCGCCGTACAAGGGCATCTATGTGCGTGCCGAAGAGTGCCAATGGATGGAGCAGGTAGTGGCCGACTACGACAGCCTATCGGCGCAAGGCCCCGTATGGGTAGTGGGACGTGAGATGCACCGCATACGTCAACTGACGGGTTGCCATGCCGCCTACTACAACGAGTTCTGGTCGAATATCTTCGATGCGGTATATACCAAGAAATATCGTGAACTGATCGAGCGTGACCATCCTATAGTCATATGCTCCTTCGCACCCGGATTCAAGACCAAACCGCAGTACAAAGATGGTCACAGTGCGCTGGAAGATATGCTGCGTGACGAAGGGTATAGCCAGATAGATAGAACCAAATACAAGTACATCATTTACATCCCTCCTCATGACACAGAAATACAATGACATTATGCGTTCGCTCCAGGCTGAGCAGTTGGCACCGGTCTATCTGCTCTGCGGCGAAGAACCCTACTATATCGACCGTGTCTATCAGTACATAGCCGAGCATGTGCTGGACCCTATGGCGCGTGAGTTTGACCAGCAGGTGGTCTATGGTCGTGATGTGCAGGGAGCTGACATTGCGCCTATCATCAGTGCCGCCAGAGGCTACTCGATGATGGGGGGCAAGAAGGTGATTATTGTGCGTGAGGCACAGGCTATCAAGAAATGGGACGCCCTGGCTGCCTATCTGGAGAATCTGATGCCGGAGACATTGCTGCTCATCTGCTACAATGGTAAGCCGGACAAGCGGCAAGGCATATGGAAACGGCTGGCGGACCATCCGCAGTGCGTATGGATGCAGAGCGATAAACTACGCGACTACGAGGTAGAGAAATGGATAGCCGACTATATCGTCGAGGCTAATAATCAGCTGAAAGCGAAAGGCGATAATGTGCAGATAGATCCACGCGTGACATCCGTACTGGCCGACCATATAGGTACCGACCTGTCGGCTATCGTCGGGGCACTGCGCAAACTGATAGACGGTCGTCCGGAAGGCGTACACATGATAGATGCAGCGCTGGTGGAACGCAATATAGGTATATCCAAAGACTATAACGCACTGGAACTGCAGAAAGCACTCATCCAGGGCGATGTGGTCAAGGCGAACCGTATCACGCGCTATTTCGCCAGTGCCAAAGACCATCCTATGATTCGCGAATTGGCTCCGCTGTTCAATTTCTTCTCCAACCTGCTGATGTACCATTATCTGCCCGACAAGAGCAAGGATGTAGTGGCGCGCGAACTGGGTATCAACCCTTATTTCGTGCGTGATTATGCCGATGCAGCACGTCGTTACAATGCCGGCAAGACATTCCTCATCATAGGCTATCTGCGTGATACAGATGCCCGACTAAAAGGAATCAACAATCCTTCGGCTAAGGAAGCGGATCTCTGGAAAGAACTGATCTACAAGATGATGCACTGATTCGGTTCCGGTTCCGGCATCGGCATCTCGTTCCAACTGTTAGGTGCACCGTGCAGCGACACCCAGATGAGGCTGTCCACTGTCTGCTCCACCGCGCGTAGATCGCGTAGCGGTGTCTGGTTGCGTTTGGCCGATTCGTCGCTATCGGTTCCACCGAGCAAATGAGCTAATTCTGCTGCGTGCTCTGCAGCGAACTCCTCTTTCTCTTTTTCCAACTCGGCTACCACCTTTGGGTAGATCTTGTCGAATATCTGCGGATGGTTGGTGTACCATACCAGCGAACTGTCGAACTGTGCTTGGGTAATCCCGTGACGCTCCAGCACCAGTGCATAGCATGCGTCCTCTTGCGCATCATGACCGTGCTGCAGACCGTTAGCCTGGAGTACGGCATCCGTCTTATGCAGATCGACCAATACACGGCGCATCTGACGCGACGAGAGTACTTCGCGCGGACGGCAGGCTGATAAGCATACTGTTATCGTCATCAGCATGGCTGCTATCAGCCACAGACTATGTCTGCTAGGCTTGTTCATCCTTTTTGCTATCCAGGGTGCGATTGAGTTCTTTCAGATAGAAGAGAAATATAACTGCTACGGCGCAAGTGATGAACGAATCAGCCAAGTTGAATACCGGGCGGAAGAAAATCACTTCGCCTGCACTGTTGTGTATTAGCGGAAAATAGAACATATCGATCACGCGTCCGTAGAACCATCCGGCGTAGCCGAACAGTTTGCCATAGCATACGCAGTCAACCAGGTTGCCTAGCGCTCCGGCTATGATACAGGCGATGGTGGCGATAAATCCGGTGCGGGCCTGATGCTTGTAGATGAGCAGATGGACATACCATCCCAATAGGCCTACGGCTATCAGGCGGAATAGGGTGAGTGCCAACTTGGAGAACCACTCGATGCCAAACGCCATACCGTTGTTCTCTACATAGCACAACCAGAACCACGAGGTCAGTATTCGCGATTCGCCTACCGCGAAATGCGAATGAATATATAGTTTCAGCGCTTGGTCGGCCAGTACCGCCAGCAGCACGATGCCTACTACAAGCCAAACTTGGCCTTTACTTCGGCTAATCGGTCGAGTTTCTCCCATGTGAATAATTCTACTTCACGACTATATTCATTGCCGTCTGCGTCAATGAATGTCTTGGTTACTATTTCGTTGGTGCGTCCCACATGTCCGTAGCGAGCCGTCTCTTGGTACATAGGTTGCGTCAGTTTCAGGTCGCGTATGATAGCTGCCGGGCGCAGGTCAAATAGTTGGCTGACGCGTTGAGCTATCTCTGCATCGCTCAGTGGCACTTGTGCCGTGCCGTAGGTGTTGACATATAGCGATACGGGTTCGGCTACACCGATGGCGTAACTGACTTGCACCAGTGCCTCGTGCGCTACACCTGCAGCTACCAGGTGCTTGGCTATCCAACGTGCAGCATAGGCTGCCGAACGGTCTACCTTAGACGGGTCTTTGCCGGAGAAAGCACCGCCACCGTGAGCGCCACGACCTCCGTAGGTATCGACGATGATCTTACGACCGGTCAGACCTGTATCGCCGTGAGGACCACCTACCACGAAATTGCCGGTCGGGTTGACCAGTAGTTTGGCTTTTGGGTCCTCCAAGAAAGAGTGGAGCAGATGGCCATAACGCGAGTCACGCTTAGCTACGCGTGGCAACAAGATATCGATGATATCCTTCTTAATGTGTTCCGGTGTTACACCTTCGTCATGCTGCGTGCTCAGCACAATCGTATCGATACGTACGGGGCGATTCTGCTCGTCGTACTCAATCGTCACTTGGCTCTTGCTGTCCGGACGCAGATAGGTCATTTGCTGACCTTCCTTGCGTATACGTGCGAGCGTATATACTAAGGTGTGTGCCAGATCTAGTGTAAGCGGCATATAGTTGTCGGTCTCGTCTGTGGCATAACCGAACATCATACCTTGGTCTCCGGCACCTTGCTCATCTTCTGTGGCACGATTGACACCGCGATTGATGTCTTGCGACTGAGCGTGCAGCGCGGTCAGTATACCGCAACTCTCGGCCTCGAATTTGTATTCCGATTTGGTGTAACCAATCTCGGCTATCGTCTTGCGGGCAATGGTTTGTACGTCCACCCAACCGTTGCATGTCACTTCGCCGGCTATAATCACCTGGCCTGTGGTGCAGAGTGTCTCGCATGCTACGTGCGCTTGTGGGTCTTGGGCCAACATATTGTCCAGGATGGCGTCAGATATTTGGTCACTGACTTTGTCAGGATGTCCCTCCGACACCGATTCGGATGTAAAAAGATAATTCATTCTCTATAGTTAACTGATACAAAAAAGCCACAAGTGACTGTTTGCTCTTGTGGCACAAGTTTTAGCATTCTTTTATCGAGGTTGCAAGCAGTCAAATCCTTCCTCGTTGTATGTACGTGATACGTTATCCGTTTTTGCGTTTCTCCAGTTGGCCTTCCAGCGCATTGAGGCAAGCGTCAATACCTTCTTCAAAGGTGTCAGCCGTCTTCTCTGCAAAGAGGTTGCCGATACGCACTTTCACTTCTTTGTTGTTGTTGGTTTGCGGTTTGATGACCGACATACGAATCTCCACTTTGTCATCCGCGTTCAGATGGCGACCGAAACGGTTGATTTTCTTGTCAATGAAGTCTTCCAACGGCTTCGCTGTTTCAAAATTAACAGCATTGATAGTCAGTGTCATATGTGTGTGATTTAAAAGGTTATTCTGAATTTGAGTGCAAAGATACAACAAAATTTTTACATGTGCAAATTTTGTCTCATTTTTTTTATTGCAAATGTGTTAGGTCATCCTCTATCTGTGCCTGTAGTTCTTGTAGGCTGCGGAAGGGACGTTCATCACGGATGAAACGCTCGAACTCAATCGTCATTTGTTGACCGTACAGATCTCCCTCGAACTGAGGCAGATGAACCTCAATCGTGTGCCGCGCGTCGATGTTGCATATACCTTGTCTAGGCGTGCTGACGCGGTAAACACCCGGTTTCGGAATGATCTTGTACGCATCGTCCGGTTGGATATTCGCCGTCGGGAAACCGATAGTACGTCCCAAGGCCTTGCCGTGCACCACGGTGCCGGTTATCCGGTACGGACGTCCCAGCAGTTCGTTGGCTATCAGTATATTGCCTCGCTCCAGAGCCAAGCGAATCTCGGTGGAAGAGATATGCATCTCGCCGTCAGTAAATTCGTTGAGAGAGAGCACTTCTATGCCTTCTTCTGCTCCAATGCGCTGATAGTCGCGTATATGTTGTATCCGGTCCGAACCAAAGCAATGGTCATAACCCATCAGCAGTGCTGCTACATCGTATTGGTCGCGTAGCAGACGCATAAACTCGGCAGCGGTGAGTTGCTGTATCTCTGCGAAATCGAACACCTCACAATTCAGCGACAGAGAGTAGGAGCGAATCAGCGCGATGCGCTCGTCCGGCGTAGTGAGCAGTTGGGGAATATAATCGCTCTGCAGTACCTGACGCGGATGTTGGCGGAAGGTCACTACCAACGGCTCAAGGCCGCGTTGCTGCGCAGCCAGACGAAGTTGGTCGAACAGATACTGATGACCGCGGTGTACTCCGTCGAAAAATCCTATGGTAGCTATCCGTTTAATGTGTAATGGTTAGTGGTTTGTGGTTAGTGGTTAGTGGTTAGTGGTTTTAGTGGTTAGTGGTTAGGGTTATATGCCAGGCGGAGGACCTATAGGCGGTTCTGCACCGGGACGGGGACCACCGGGAGGAGGACCACCGGGAGGAGGACCTTTGGTTGGATCAAATCCACTCTCCATCATCTCTTGCATAAATCCTGCAGCACCTTTGGCTTTCAGGTCGCCCATCTTATTCAGTTTGAACGTGCAGGTCAACATGAAATAGGTTGGGAGCGTATTGTATTTGGCGTACGAGATCGAGTTGTCGCTCACCACTTGTACGATGTTCTTTTTCTGGTGGAGTATATCGTATACGTTCAGCGAGAGAGTGGCAATACTCCATGTTTTCTCTATCGCTGCATTCAGTATCACTTCGTCCACATCGCTTAGGTTGTATCCGTAGCGTGCGGTATAGCCGCAATCGGCACTGATAGTCCATGCCTTAGGCAGATGAAATTCGATATCGCCCGTCACACCCCAGTTGAACACATTAGAGGCGCTGTGCGTAGTCAGACTGTTGGTGGTACGGCTATAGGTGAAATTACCCCGTACGCCGACATCTACTATCGAGTGAGTGAAACGCAGACTCAGGTCTTCCGAAGCCATCAGATTGCCCGTCAGCGACCGGTTGCCCAGTACGAACGCATTGTTAGCAATCATATCGGCAATCTCTGTAGCCGTCATGCCGCGTAGGATGTATGCCACGCGTTGGTTGTACGATAGCGTAGTGCGGGTATTCAGTTGGAACATCTTGTTGCAGAAAGGAATATTGTACATCAGGTCGCCTCCTACGCTCCAGGGTAATGTCTCGGCATTGACAGTCTGCTGATAGAGTTTGCCGGTTTCGTCGTAGATGGAGTTGTTGACCAAGGCGCGCTGCGTCATGTTGGCGCGAATACCGGTCATGATGGATGAAAAGAGGTCCTGATTGAAATTGCTGTACATGAACCGCAAGTTGTGCGTGAACGATGGGTTTAGACCCAGGTTACCTACAGTCTCGTTCATCACGTTCGAGTTGTTACGCACCGGTTCCATCTGATTGATGCTCGGTTGCGTGGACTTGCCGTTGTAGTTGATGCGGGCAAACTGGCGTTTGCCGAATTTGTATTTGAATTTGACGCTAGGAGCTACGTTGTACGAATAGACCGTGGTGTCGCGCAGCAGAATGCCTCCGTAGTAGGTCTTCGTGAGCGTTTGTGTGGCCAAGCCACGGATACCCACCGTCAGGTCGATTTTCTCGTTGATCCAACGGTAGTTCAAGTCGAGCTGCTCGGTGTAGTAGTGGTTGTGCAATTGATTTGAATAGGTCGAGTCGAACGCATAATCGCCACTGACGCTATCCATCGAATACTGATCTTTGTAGCTGCTTCGGTTGCGTCCGGATACTTCTGCCGCTATCTCCAGAAGATGGTTGGTCTGATAGACCGGCTCAACGTACGATACGCGTAGCGAATAGTTGTGACCGGTGTTGCCTGAATTGGTAAACTGGTCCACACTATTGGTTCCGGTGGCCAGTGTGCGATTGTATCCGGTGCTGTTGGAGAAACTGTAATTACCGGTCAGGGTGATGGAGCGTCCAGGGCGCAGAAACTTATGGTTGTAGGTCAGTTTTGCTCCCGCATTCACTTCGCGCGCCGTGTCTATCTTCTGTTGATTACCCAGGTTGATCCGGACAGAGTCCTGGTAATACTCATAGTCCTGGTTCGAACCGGACGAATTGGTGGAGTAGGATAGGTTAGGTTGTATCAGCACTTTGTTGAGAGTGTCTATCTGGTACTCCAACTCCAGACGCAGGTTGACATCCCATGCTCGTGACAGTTTTTGTGCGGTCTGATAGCTTTCGTAGGTCGATTCTCCTGCATACTCAGTCTTTCTTTGTTCAGACAGAGTATTGTTGTTGGAGTGGTTGAAGGCTACATCGCCACCAAAGAGCAGATCGGTCTCGTTATCTTTAGGCGTGATGCGATTATTCAGATCCAGGTTGGTATTGATACCTAGCGACTCGGACCAAGTGATACCCGAGTTGGCCGACTGACCAAAGCCGCGACGACCGCGTCCCATACGCACTTCGTTGGTATTGTTGGCTCCGCCGATGATAGTGGTCTGGCTTTCACCCAACAGGATATTGGTGAAGAGGTTGAGGTTGTAGCGAAAATCGTTCTCAAAGAAATGGCGTGTTCGGTCTAGTGCGGTAGCGCCATAGGCGGGGTTGCCATAATCAAACCATCCTCCGTTGTCGGTTACCATATCAGCACCCAGAGCACCGGTATATTTGCCAAAGACTCCGCGTTTGCGGTCTTTCTTGAGCGTCAGGTTGATGATTTTCTCGCCTTCGTCGTCATCAAAACCGGTCAGTTTGGCCATGTCGGATTTCTCGTCAATGACTTGCACCTTGTCAATCATATCGGCAGGGATATTCTTGGTGGCCGACTGCACGTCGTTGCCAAAGAATTTCTTTCCATCTACACGTATGGCCGTGATGTTCTCGCCGTTGACAGTCACGTTGCCTTCCTTGTCCACCGTGACGCCATTCATCTTCTTCAGCAGATCTTCCACCATCGCATTCTCGCTGACCTGATAGGCAGCGGTATTATATTCGATGGTATCGCCCTTGACAGTCATCTCGGCCGCATGGCCCTGTACCTGCACTTCTTTGAGGGCTTGCACATCTTCCGTCAGTCGGATAGTGGGCAGATTCAGGTCTTGTCCATGAACGCGCAGCGACTGATGATGCTCGCGAAAACCGATATTGGAGACATACAGTTTGTACTCGCCGTCCGGTATGGCACGTAGCGTGAACTGGCCATCCATACCCGTTTGGCCGCCTTGCACCAAGACGCTGTCCTGGCCCGAGTAGCGGAACAGGCGAATAGTGGTCATCTCCAGTATAGCGCCATCCGTAGCAGAAACCACTTTTCCCGTGATATTCTGCTGAGCCAGTACAGGAAAACAGACTAGCGCCAAGAGAAATAATATCAGCAGTTTTTTGCCCATTCGCTTGCGAGTCTATTCGTGCTGATAACATCCGGCATCGGGTTTGCATAGAGCGCGTGTATGGCCCAATCTGTCCGTGTCGTAATCTACGGCAGTCAGACTGTCGGCGATGCCGATAGCGGGGCTGAGTGAGTCCAGACGAAAATCGTAGTATTCGTATTCCTTGTAGCGGTAGAAAGTGTTGCGGAATACTTCTGCCGTATCGGTCGATTGCCAATAGGTATTAGCTCGGGCATTAGGTATCTGCAGTGTGTCGGTCTTCAGATAATTGCCGACAAACGCACCGGGATAGTAGCGATCGAACGGTGTCGCTACTACTATCTGGTTGCGCAGATAACCGGTGATGATACTATTGTAGAACTCGCAGTTGGTCTGCGGTTGTAGTTTGCTCAGATTGTTGATATAGACCGCCGAGACAGTTTCTTTTCCGGTTGCGTGAATACGGATATTGGTGGAACCGTAGTAACTGGCGATAGTGGAGTGAATAAATCGCTGATGTCCGCCGGAACAGTACACGCAATAGGACGCACAATTACTGATCTCGGTATTGGTAACCAGTGCGTCGGTGTGTATCAGCACCAGTCCGTAGAGCGCATGATTATGGATTCGGCATCCATCCATGCGAAGCATAGGCAGTTGGTCGGTGCGAGTACTATAGGCATAGAGACCCACATTGCCGGACAAGATATCTACGTACGAGAGATTGTAAGCAATGCCCGCATCTTCCGATTGCAGATAGATGCCACTCCATCCACCGGAAGCGTAGCGATAAGGCACCGAGTCGAATAGTCGGTCCAGTCGGTCGCCGCTGATGATGATAGGTTCTGTTAGCGAACCATTGGCGGTTACGTTCTTGAGCGCATAGAGTGCAGCATCGCGGTGCATATAGAGTCGTGAACCGGCATCGAGCACTAAATCGCCATTGATGATGATGGTGTCGCGTAGCAGATAGGGTTTGTCCGCAGTAAAAGTATATCCGTTCAAAACCAGTCTTCCTCCTTCGCCACTCAGGCGTGTGACATCTTGGCCATAGGCTTCCAGTACCACCGATTGCGTGGCACCCGACTGCAGATGGAAAGAAAGCAGATCAGTGACCAATACCGGCAGATTAGATGAAGTTGGGTTGATATCAACACGCACAAAGACGTAGAGACTGTCGCCTCCGTTGAGTTGAATCTCGCGCAGACGACTTAGTTGCTGCTCGCCATCGATGTTGACGTGGAAAGCCGAACTGTCTTTTAGCCCATCTATGTGGCTGATCACCAATGCATTGCGATTGGGATTGTACACCATCAGTTGCAACGTGGCGCTACCTTGCTCGGTAAAGACCGTATCGAACGAGAGCGTGTCTCGCGAAAAAGCCAAGCGCAGCGTAGGATCGTCGCTGACCTTATATTCGCGGCAACCTACGCAGACAAGCGCGAACAATAATATGTATAGCCACTGACGACGCATTTATTCGAAATTGAAGGTCAGACAAACACAATGGTTGGTGAGCCGTGAGATAGCATTGGTGTAGAATGCATCTTGTGGCGGCAATTCCATACGTTGGTCTGCCGGGCAGAGCTGATTGGCAAAACCAATGCGATAGGTGATCTCCGGACAGAACTTAAACCACTGGAAATACAGATCAACACCAAAACCTACTTCGCAGAAATAGTCCATCAGGTTGAGTAGTACAGGTTTGTCGCGGTCACGACTGACATTGAAACTGGCACCACCACCGGCAATAACATACGGGCGGTAGTTACCTTCACGTGCGGCAGACCATTTGAGGTAGAGCGGCAGATAAACAGGAATAGAGAGTACATCCACCGTAGCACCGGTCTTGCCGGGCGTACCTACTACGGGATTGCCACTCTCGGTCTTGTAGCTAATCGTACGGCTGCTGAACTGTAGGCCGGGACAGAAACGCAGATTCAGGTAACGGCACAGACGCACGTCACTAACAAACCCCACGTGGAATCCGGGCATCACACTACTAACACGAGCGTGGTAGATCTCTGTCTCACCACTTATCTCGTTGTAGATAGGCAGTTCGGAGTCGGTCACGCCAAACGAAGCGAAATTCAATCCCAATTGGAAGCCGAAGTGGAAGAGTTTGTCATCCACGTAAGGCCTATTCATCGCCAGTTGCGCTTGTGCCGCATATGCCAGCAACAAGCCGCTCAATATCAATATATATCGTTTAATCTTCACTTGCACTATTGCCTGTATCGTCCATATCGTCTGCTCCGCCTTGCATATCGCCTCGTTCGCCTCGGCGCGGACGGTTGTTACCAAAGTTGTAGGTCAGTGTCAGACTGATGCTACGCGAATGCCAACGGTTCTCGCTAAACTGCCAGAATCCGTCGCCCCAAGTGGTGTTGCGGCGCGCACGGCTGTCCAACAGATCGCGTACGTTGAGCGCCAAAGCCAACTGCTTGTTGAGGAAAGTATGGCGCAGACCGATGTCGATGGAATAACTATGACTGGTGGTACCTTGTGCTACTACGCGCGGACTGCGGTAGTTAGCCGAGATCTGACCTGTGAAATTCTTAGTGAACATGAATTGCGCATTCAGTCGTACCGAACCGGCGAAGATATTCTGCCCGGGTAGGTTGACATGGATTGTCGTGTCTTGGTGCAGGATCATCTCGTCGATAGGCGATATGTTGTTCCAGTAGAAATTGGCACTAGTGGTGAGTTGGAGTATCTCGCCGAACAGGCGATTCTTAGCCACCACTTCGATACCCAGTTCCTGGCGTGTAGAAACGTTGAGGTAAGTGTTCTTCATCGTCTTGCCGTCAGCATCCATGTACTTGATATTCTGTACCGCACCTTCGCGATATTTCCAGAACACGCCGGCCGAAAGGGTGTGGCGTTCCCAGGTCTTGAGGTAATTGAGTTCCAGATTGTTGGAGTAGGCGGGTAGCAAGTCTACATTACCATAACTGATGTTGGTAGAGTCGCTGAAATCCATACGCGGGTTGATCTGATGACCCCACGGACGATTGATACGACGCGTATAGTTGAGTTGCAGTTCGTGTCCATTGCCGAAATCGTAACTGATATATGCGCTCGGGAAAACTTGGAAATAAGCCGTATCTTTCTTGTTAGGGAACGCCGCATACGAATCTTGCTCGGTGCCACTGGCATCCTTGTAGAAGGACTCCAGGTGGCGCATGTAGTATTCGCCACGCAGACCCACTTGGATGGATAGTTTGTCCCAGAAACGGTTGCCGTAAGTGACGTAGAACGCGTGGTTCTGTGTCAGTCCGTTGAACGAAGCGTAGTAGGCGTTTATCTCTTGTGGCGTGCCACCGATGATATCGTACGCATCGCTCAGACTGTTGCTCCAGTTGCGTGTATAGTCGTATCCGGCTTCCAGTCGGCTCTGCGGCGTAGGTTTCCACTCGTAGTCGGCTTTCACCTCGATACCTTGATTGCCATTGTAGCTGTTCTGCGACTGGTAGGCGGTGTCTACTCCTTCCTCAATCTGGATGTAGTCGGTCAGTTGGTACCAACCGAAATTATTGTACGTACCGCTCAGCATCAGTCGGTGCTCATCCATCTCAAAGGTATAGTCGAGCGTAGCGTTTCCGCCCGGATGCCAGTTCTTACCGCTCTGGAGACGCGTGTAGGAACGCAAGGTATCGCCGGCGGGATTGAATAGAGTATAGGTACGCGTGTAGGTGTTCTGACCGCTCATCACTTTCGGTTCGCTGACCATACCAAAGCCCGAAATACCGATCGTATGTCCTTCGGCTACGCGAAAATTGAGTCCACCGCGAGCGAAGAGTCCTCCGCCGCGATGAGTCTGTTGTCCGTCCTGCAAGAGTCGCGACTGGATGAGCGTAGAGTCTAGATCTTTGCTTCCTTCACCAGAGAGATTATATCGATCAGTCTTGCTTCCTCCGTTGCTGACGTGGTAACGGTAACCGATATTGAAATAACCATCTACCACACCCGAGTTGAAATTGATACTAAATCCGACGTTTCCTCCGGGCGGCACATTCCATGGCGCGGCGAGCGAATAGTGAATACCCGCTTGCAGCGAGCCGTAGAAACCGGCCTTGCTGTCCTTCTTCATCACCAGATTGATGATGCCGGATGAACCTTCGGGCGAGAATTTTGCCGATGGATTGGTGATGACTTCGATTTTCTCGATAGTGCCGGCCGGCATCTGTTGCAGTACTTGTGCGCGGTTTTCGCTAGTGAGGCCTGCAGGTTTGCCATTGATCCAAATCTCGACATCCTCAGAGTTGCGAAGCGAGATGTTGCCTTCCTGGTCCACATCGACGGACGGAATATTCTCCAATACATCAGTCACGCTAGCACCGGCAGAAGCGATGTTCTGGTCCACCGTGAAGACTTTTTTGTCCAGTTCGAACCGCATCGAACTATTCTGACCTACGACTTCCACTTCGCTCAGTGTCTGCGTATCTTCTTTCAGCGCGATACGTCCCAGATTGACCGGCTTGCCGGCCATAGTCACTTCGCGTGTCTGTTCGCCGTAGCCCATAAACGAAACGACCACCGTATACTTGCCGTCGGCCAGTTCGATAGAGAAATGGCCGTTGGTGTCGGTGATAGTACCACCAATAGGCGTTGATTCGCCCGAACGCGTAATGCTGACGTTAGCAAAGTCGATAGGCTGTTTGGTGCCATTGTCAATCACGTTTCCCGTGAGGGCATTGGCCGCCCATGTAGCCATGCTAATCGCCACAAGGCATAGTATAAGAGTGATTCGTTTCATCTATTTTTGTTTCTGTATGAGCCATTCTACTGCTTCCGAGTATCCGTCTGTGCCGTGACCGATGATGGAGTGGGCGCATACGTCTGTCAGCAGACTGGTTCGGCGGAACGGTTCGCGCAGAGCAATATTGCTGATATGCACTTCTACAACGGGCAGTTCGCTATCTGCTACGGCATCGCGGAGAGCCACACTGGTATGGGTGTAACCGCCTGCGTTGAGCACAATACCTTTCGCCGGTTCCGTATCCAAGTTGGCCTCCTGGATCCAGTCAATCAGGTCTCCCTCATGATTGGATTGACGATACACAAAGTGTACATCCGGCCATCGTTGCTGAATCTGCAGCAAAATCTGTGCCATAGATGTTGATCCGTAGATATCCGGTTGGCGTTTGCCTAGCCGGTTCAGATTTGGGCCGTTGAGAATGAAAATCTTCAATTTCAAATTTCAAATTTCAAATTTCAATTTTTTTATTAGCGAGCCCCATTGACAACTAGTAAAAACTCATCGTTATCTTCGGTGCGCTCCATGTAGGCTTTCAGTTTTTCCATTGCCTCCTGGCTGTTCATATCGCTCAGTTGTTTGCGGATTTGCCACATGCGAGTGAGGATATCTTGCGGCAGCAGTAGGTCGTCGCGACGTGTGCTAGAAGCAGGAATATCTACTGCGGGGAAGACACGTTTGTTCGCCAATTTGCGGTCGAGTTGCAATTCCATGTTACCCGTACCCTTGAATTCCTCGAAGATGAGGTCGTCCATTTTCGAACCTGTTTCGGTCAGGGCCGTTGCGATGATGGTAAGCGAACCGCCGTTCTCGATGTTACGTGCAGCACCGAAGAAGCGTTTGGGTTTGTGTAGCGCTTGGGCCTCGACACCACCACTCAGCACTTTGCCACTGGATGGCGCAACGGTGTTGTATGCACGAGCCAGACGAGTGATTGAGTCGAGCAGGATGACTACGTCATGACCGCTCTCCACCAGTCGTTTGGCTTTCTCGTGAACGATATTGGCCACCTTAACATGGTTCTCTGCCGGTTCGTCGAAAGTAGATGCTATCACTTCTGCATCTACGCTACGCGACATATCTGTTACCTCCTCCGGACGTTCATCGATGAGGAGAACAATCATATACACACCCGGGTTATTCTTCAGAATAGCGTTGGCCAGTTCCTTGAGAAGCACGGTCTTACCGGTCTTAGGCTGCGCGACAATCAGTCCGCGTTGACCTTTGCCGATAGGAGCGAAAAGGTCGATGATACGCACGCTGAGCGGGTCGTTCTTGCCTGTACAGAGTTTGAATTTCTCATCCGGGAAGAGCGGAATCAGGTTCTCGAACGCTACGCGTTGCTTAGCCAATTCCGGTGCCAGACCATTGATGCGAATCACCTTGTCCATCGGGAAGAACTTGTCCGGCTGCGGATTGACGCGGATAGAGCATTCTACGGTATCGCCGGGTTTGAGTCCGTATTGGCGCACCTGCTCCTTGCTGACATATACATCGTCCGGACTAGAGAGGTAGTTGTAGTCGGCCGAACGGAGGAATCCGTAACCGTCCGGTGCACACTCGAGTGTGCCGAGCGCGATGACGTTCTCGCCCAAGCTAGGCAATTGGAACTCCTCGTCCTCTTTCTTAGCTTTCGCCTTTGGACTCTCAACAGTCTCCTCTTGACTTTCGCCTTTCGCCTCTAGCCTTTCATCGCCTTTAGCCTCCGGCTCCTCTTTCTTCTTGCGTCCGCGTTTCTTAGGAGCGGGTGCCTCGGCACTTTCCACTTTGACCTCTTGAATTTCTACTTTCGGCTCTTCTCTTTCAACTTTCTCCTCTTCGAAGAGAGTTGGAGCAACAGGCGCTTCCGGTTCCAACTTGGTCCAGTCATTGTTGCGCTGAACGGTTTTGTTTGGCTTGTGGTTGTTGGCCTTGAGTTGCTCTTGCATCTCAGCCATTTGCTCCTTCTCGGTGCCTACGGTGGCTACCACTTGCTCGCTCTTCATGTTAGCGGTGCTGATTTTCTTGGCCGTACGCTTCACGCCCCTAGTGCGCTCACGTTTGGCTCCTTTCTCAGCCTCGCGTGCTTCTACTACGGCTGCGCGGTGATCGGCCTGAGCATCGAGAATGGCATAACTGATCTCTCTAATAGACTGACTGCGTCGAGGATGAAGTCCCATAGACTCAGCTACCTCACGCACTTCGTCGAGCGACATACGCTCGAGTTTTTGTAAATCGTATTGCATAAAATTAAATAAGAAATTACTTAGAAACGGACTCTATTTCTAAAATCCGGTGCAAAATTACAACAAAAAATTCACATACGCAAGTGCGTGTGCGTTTTTTTTGAATATTTTTTGTCAAAAAGGGGAAGTTTTATGTGCCCAAGAAGTAGGTTGGGATAGGCAGACTGGTAGCAGAATGTCTCGATTATATCGCACTTATATCGCACTTATATCGCACTTATAACGCACTTATAACGCACTAAATTTGTAGTGCAATTTTGTTAGTATTATATACAAAGTATATAATACAGAAGGAGAGGACTATTTGGCGGAAGGATATAACAAAAATGGCATACACGTTTGCGTATGCCATCAATGATTAATATTGATATCGTCTCATGTGAACGAAGAGCGAACCGAAAAGGCCCGATTCTTTGAACTGGCGCTCCGTGATATCCACTTGGCGTTTGATGCCCTTGTGATAGTAATATAGCGAACAAGTCTTTCGGTCTTGCTTCTTGTTAATCACTTTGACACTTTGTTCAAAGGTGAGTTCTTTGGCTCCATCCCAGAAACCATCGTAGATTTTACCATCATCAGCGGCTGCCTTGCACCGGTCATAGATGATTTTGGCATAGCCTATGTAGATGTCGTGGCCGTATGTGCCACCATTTTTCGGTACGAATTCAAACTGGAAAGCATCGGCTAGGTCGGCCCATTCTCCTTCTCCACTGAAACTCATTGCACGTTTTACATCAAAGCCTTTCGCGCGACCAAAATCCTCGATGCCATACGCAGTCAGCACTTCGGCGGGCAGATTTTCCTCGAGCGTATAGCCTTCGAGCGTAGATTCGTCCTCTTCGAGGATAAGTGGTTCCATAAACTGGGCGAAAGCAGTCATGCTAGCGAGGCACATCAGTGCCAGAAAGATTCTTTTCATAACATTGGTGTTTTGTGGTTATTGCGGTGCAAAATTATGAATAATTTTTCATATGCACAAATAAAAGTTCAATTTTCTGTAAAAAATACTAAAAATTTGCGTATGTCAATTTTTTTGTGTACCTTTGCGGCCGCAAAGGTTGTGGACTTGTCAAAAGTGCAGATACTGATAGATGACGATATGAGCCGTTGTACGGCAGAAGAGGTGGCGCGATTGCTGCCATTGGTGTCCGCTCAACGGCGCGAACAAGCTTTGCGCTACAAGCATGTGTTCGGCCAGTACTGCTGTTTGCGTTCGTGGGAGATGCTGAATGAGTTATTGAATGAAGGAATTAGTGAATTAGAGAATGAGGGAGTTAGCGAATTAATGAACAAATGGAGTTATGATGAATACGGGAAACCCTCTCTCATTTCCTCACACTCTCACTCCCTTACTCCTTATTTCAGCATCAGTCATTGCAAGGAAGGAATTGCAGTGGTGGTGGCGGATGAGCCTGTGGGAATTGATATAGAGGGGATTAGGCATTGGGAAGACGACCTGATAGAACAGGTGATGAATGAGGAGGAACGGTTAGCGGTTAGCGGATTAGCGGTTAGTGGTGAGAAGGACCGGTGGTTCACCCGGTTGTGGACTCAGAAAGAGGCTGTGCTAAAAGCACAGGGAACAGGCATACAGTCGTTTGAACAACTGAAAAACGTGCTGACAAAAGTCGAAAGTGGAAAGTCGAAAGACAAAAGACAAAAGTGGAACGTGGAAAGTTTTGAACAAGAAAAATATATATACAGTATAGCATATGGAAAATTACATTGTCTCGGCACGGAAATACCGTCCACAGACATTTGACACCGTTGTTGGTCAAGGCGCGCTGACACAGACCCTGCAAAACGCCATCCGACAGAACCATCTGGCGCACGCCTACTTGTTCTGCGGACCGCGTGGAGTAGGTAAGACCACTTGTGCGCGCATCTTCGCCAAGACCATCAATTGTCTGAATCCGCAAGCGGGGCACGATGCTTGCAACGAATGTGAGTCGTGCAAGGCCTTCAACGAACAGCGGTCATTCAACATCCACGAACTGGATGCTGCCAGCAACAACTCGGTAGAGGATATCCGCTCGCTGATTGACCAAGTGCGTATTCCACCGCAGATTGGCAAATATTCGGTCTATATCATAGACGAGGTTCATATGTTGTCGCAAGGTGCATTCAACGCGTTGCTGAAGACCTTGGAGGAACCGCCGTCATACGCCATTTTTATTTTGGCTACTACGGAGAAGCACAAAGTGCCGGCAACTATACTGAGCCGATGCCAAGTGTATGATTTTCAGCGTATTACCGTACGGGATACGGTCGATTATCTCCAGAAAGTGGCGCAGAACGAAGGTGTGACAGTGGATGCGGATTCGCTGAATATCGTGGCGCAGAAAGCCGATGGCGGAATGCGCGATGCCTTGTCTATATTTGACCAACTGGTAGCCTTCTGCAACAAGCAGATTAGTTACGAGCAGACGATAGCCGTACTGAACGTACTGGATTCGGACTACTATTTCCGCTTGGTCGATTTGGCTTTGCGCGGCGATGTGACAGGTGCGATGCTTCTGCTAAACGATGTGCTGAGTCACGGATTTGATGCAGGGCATTTTGTTACCGGACTAGAGCAACACCTGCGCGATGTGTTGGTGAGCAAAGATCCGCAGACCTTGGTGCTGCTGGAAGCCAGTGAGGCCGTGCAGAAACGCTATGCGGAACAAACGCGTAACTGTTCACCCGTTTGGATTTTCCGTGCGTTGGACGTGCTGAATACATGTGACATCAATTATCGCACGGCACGCAACAAACGACTGATGGTGGAGATTGGACTGGTCAAACTATGCGGATTGGTACAAATGCAACAACCGGCCGCTCAGCCTATGCCACCTACTAAACCTGCGGCACAACCTGCTGCGCAGAAACCAGTGGAGGCCAAACCCGTAGAAAAACCGGCAGAACAGCCGGCTGAGCCAAAGCCAGAGGCACCCAAACAAGAGGCGCCCAAGGCGGCACCCAAAATTCCTACGGTGAACCTGAGTTTCGGTGTGAAGAAACCGGCTGCTACAACGCCTGCGACAGAAACACCCGCTACGCCCAAGGAGGAGCGTAACAACCCTTTTACTCTTGACCAACTTCGAGACGCGTGGTTCGGTCTGAAAGAGTCATTAGCTGACGAACCGCGTCTGGTACAACTGGTACAACTGTATAAACCGAATCTGGTGGAGACGGAGTTGGCGGAAGTACCAATGCCTAATCCTTGGCAACTGGAGGAGATGAAGAAAGCCCTGCCACGACTGGTGGCACAGATACGCGACCGGCTGCAGAACGACCATCTGCAGATACGCGCTGTACAAGCTGAATATAATGCCGAACAGATGGCTTTTACGGCCGATGAACAATACAAACTGATGGCTGAAGCTAACCCCATGTTGGCTACGCTGAAGGAGAAACTGGACCTGGTGATCGATTGATGCAGAACGACCTGAGGGCATATCTGCCGACCACACGAAAAGAACTGGAACTGCGTGGTTGGGATGAGGTGGACATAGTCTTCTTTACCGGCGATGCCTACATTGATCATCCATCTTTTGGAGCGGCTGTGATTGGCCGCACACTAGAGGCCGCCGGTTATCGCGTGGCCATTGTTCCTCAACCCGACTGGCGAGGCGATCATCGGGATTTTACCAAAATGGGCCGTCCGCGTCTGTATTTCGCTGTTTCGGCAGGAAGTATGGATTCGATGGTCAACCACTACACGGCAGCACGTCGTCGTCGTTCGGACGATGCCTATACGCCGGAAGCAAAGGCCGGCATGAGGCCTGACTATTGCACCATCACCTATTGCCGCATACTGAAACAACTCTATCCGGACGTGCCGATCATCATCGGAGGCATCGAAGCGTCGATGCGGAGACTGACACATTACGACTATTGGCAGGACCGGCTGATGCCTTCTATACTGGTGGAAAGCGGTGCTGATCTATTGGTGTATGGCATGGGCGAACAGGCGATGACAGAGGCTGCGAGGAGAGTAGAAAGGCAAAAGGCGAAGGGCGAGAAACTAGAGGCTAGAGTATTGCACTCTATACCGCAGACAGCCTACCTGACAGACGATGCGAAGGAGACACCCGAGGACGCCATACGATTGGCTTCGCACGAAGAGGCGCTACGCGACAAACGCAAACATGCGGAGAATTTCCGCCTGATAGAGATAGAGTCGAACAAGATAAGTCCGGCGACGATAGTTCAGGCCGTAGGAGGAAAATTTGTGGTGGTAAATCCGTGCTATCCGCCTATGACGACGGAGCAATTGGACGCCGTCTTTGACCTACCGTACCTGTATGCACCGCACCCTAAATACAAAGGGAAACATATACCCGCATACGAGATGATCAAATGGTCCGTCTGTATGCATCGTGGCTGTTTTGGAGGATGCTCGTTCTGCACTATCTCGGCACATCAGGGCAAGCAGATAGTTAGCCGAAGTAAGGCATCGATACTACGTCAGATAGAGCGGCTCAGCCGTTTGCCGGACTGGCACGGAGTGATTAGTGACCTAGGTGGTCCGTCGGCCAATATGTATGGCATGCACGGCAAGGACAGGACGCTATGCGAGAAATGTGCACGCCCCAGTTGCTTGCAGCCGGCTATATGTAAGAATCTGAATCAGGATTTTGAACCGCTGCTGGATATATACCGAACGGTTGACCGATTGCCCTACGTCAAGCACGCCTTTGTCGGTTCGGGTATTCGATACGACCTAATGAGCGACGAATATGCCCGCCAACTGATCACACGTCACGTGTCGGGACGACTGAAAGTGGCACCGGAACACTGCTCGGACAGCGTATTGAAACTAATGCGGAAACCCTCGTGGCAGCACTATCTGCGCTTCCGAGAACTGTTTCTCCGCATCAACGATGAGGCGGGGCTGAGACAGCAACTGATACCATATTTCATCTCGTCGCATCCGGGCTGTACGCGAAACGACATGCGGATGTTGGCCGACGAGACCAAAAGGATGCATTACCATCCGGAGCAAGTACAGGACTTTACGCCTACACCGATGACATTGTCAACCACAATGTTCTACACTGGCATCAATCCATACACCGGGCAGCAGATATATGTCGCCAAAACGGCTGAAGAGAAAAAACAACAAAATAGTTTCTTCTTCTGGTACAAGAAGGAGGAACCGAACAACAGAAAACATAGAAAATAAGTAAGACATTATGAATAAATTATCAGGTCAACGTAGGTATCGTATCAATCCCGAAACCTTGCAACTGGAACGCGTAGAACATGGTATCCGCTATTGGTTGCGTCGATCGGGAGGATATATCATAGGAGGTATATGCCTAGGCGTAGTGTTCTTCTTTATCTATTTCTATTTCTTCCCGTCTCCACGCGAGGCGGCGCTGATTCAGCAGAATCGCAACCTGGCCGCGCAGATCGAGGTAATGGAGCATCAGGTGGATCAGATACAGATAGTGATGAGCGATATGTCCGAACGCGACGACAACCTCTACCGTGCTATTCTGGGCGCAGAACCAATTCCGCTGAGTGCGCGTATTGGTGCCGCTCGTCAGGCCGCCTATTATGATTCGCTAGCCCGTATGACCAATTCGGAACTGGCCGTTGACTTGCAACGCAAAGTGGATATATTGGAGAAGGAACTGTATGTGCAAGCTCGTTCGTACGATGAACTATTGGCTTTAGCTAAAACTCAGGAAGTCCGCATGGAGAATATCCCGGCCATTCAACCGGTGATGAACAAGACGCTAAAACACATGGCATCCGGCTTCGGTTGGCGTGTGGATCCGGTATATCATATTCGCCGTTTTCATGAGGGAATGGATTTTTCTGCACCAGTCGGCACGGATATCTATGCTACGGGTAATGGTACTGTGGTTTATGCCGGTTGGCGCCAGGGGTACGGAGAGACCGTCGAGATAGACCACGGTTTCAACTACGCAACGCGCTACGCGCATTGCTCGAAGATATTTGTTCATGTAGGTCAGAAAGTGAAACGTGGCGATGTAATCGCCCTGGTGGGAAATACGGGCAAATCGACCGGCCCGCACGTACACTACGAAGTGCATTACCACGGACAACCTATCGATCCGCGTAATTTCTATTTCTACGATCTTAGTCCGGAAGACTATGACCGTATGCTGCAACTATCCAGCAATGCGGGAAATATGATGGACTAACCTAGACGCGAAACGCGTTCCAATTCCGGTTCGTTGAGTATCTGAATACGACGACCATCCACTGCTACCAAGCCCTCTTGTGCAAACTGACTGAGGGTACGAATAGCATTGCTGGTGGTCATGTTACTCATGTTGGCCAGATCCTCACGCGGCATAAGCATGGCTAGGGTGCAACCGTCGCTCTCGTAACCATAGTTACGACGAAGTTGCAGAAGCGATTCAGCCAAACGGCCGCGTATATGTTTCTGGGTAAGATTGACAGTCTGAATCTCCGATATAGCTAGGTCCTTCGCCATCGTTAGCATCACCTGGTAGCAGAACTGACCATTCTCGCTTACCAGTCGGCGGAAACACTCGTTTGACAAGCGATAGACGGTACATGGTTCAAAGGCACTGGCGCTCGAATTGTACGGCTCGTCAGCTATCACAGCACGATAACCGAACAAATCGTAGGGCTTGAGCAGACGAATAATCTGTTGGCGTTGACCTATTCCTTCTTTATAGATACGCACTTTTCCGCTCAGTAGCATCCACATACAGTCCGACTCATCACCGTCGTGGTGGATGATTGCGTTCTTGGCGTAATAGACCACTTCTAAGTCGTCATTAACCCATTGCTTCTGCTCCTCTGTCAGTATATCCCATATGGGATTCAATTCCCAAATAGGAGTAAAATTTTCTTCAACACGTTTTACCATAATGGATATATTGCTGTCAAAATTTCGTACAAAGGTAATGTATTTTCTGTAAGTAAGCAAATTTATTTGCATTTTTTGTGGAAATATGACAATTTGTATACATTTATCGTCGAAAAAGTTTGCGTAGTTGATAAATTTTTCGTAATTTTGCGCGTCTTTTTGTTCGAGAACAAACATTACACATATATGAAAGTCAATTATCTAGAATCTCGTCATGTAGGCTTAACCTCTGCAGACGAACAACAGATGCTAAAAACCATCGGTGCAGAATCGCTCGAGAGCTTGGTACGCGAAACGATGCCGGCAGATATCCTCTTGCCGGAACCTATCCAACTGGACGAACCGCTGACAGAGCAAGAACATTTGGAGGCTGCAGATGCCTTGGCTGCACAGAACGAACCTTTCCGTTCGTATATTGGCCGCGGTTGGTACGGCACCATCACGCCTGCTGTTATTCGTCGTAATATGTTGGAGAATCCTGTGTGGTACACCTCTTATACGCCTTATCAGGCAGAAGTGAGCCAAGGACGTCTCGAGGCTTTGTTCGTTTTTCAGACGATGGTGAGCGACCTGACCGGCCTGCCATTGGCCAACTGTTCGTTGTTGGACGAAGCTACGGCTGCGGCCGAGTCGGTCACTATGATGCGCAATCTGCGTAGCCGCGACCAGGTGAAGAACAACGTCTGCCGCGTGTTCGTGGACGAGAAAGTCTGGCCCAATACGCTCTCTGTGCTCCGCACTCGTGCTGCGGGTCAGGGAATCGAGATTGTCACGGGAAGCTACGCTGATTTTGTTCCGACAGAGGACTTTTTCGGTGCGTTGGTTCAGTGGCCTAATAGCGATGGTTCGATTGAGGATTACGAGACGTTTGTTGACGAATGCCACGCTAAGGGCTTAAAAGTGACCGTAGTGGCCGATCTCTTGGCTCTAGCGCTGCTCAAACCGCTAGATGCAGATATAGTATGCGGTACAGCTCAGCGTTTCGGATTGCCGATGGGCTTTGGTGGCCCGACAGCCGGCTATATGGCTACGCGAGATGAATACAAACGTGAGATGCCGGGACGCATCATCGGCTTGAGTAAGGATAAGTATGAACATCCTGCTTATCGTCTCGCTTTGCAGACCCGCGAGCAGCACATCAAACGCGAACGTGCTACGTCGAACATCTGTACCGCAGAAGCCCTGTCGGCTATGATGGCGGGCATGTACGGCGTTTATCACGGCGCAGAAGGTATTCGTGAGATAGCCGAAGGGATTCACTCCAAAGCGGTTTATCTGAGTGAAATGTTGCAAGCCTACGGATTCTGTCAGGAGAATGCGGAGTTCTTCGATACGCTGAAGATCACAGGAGAGAAATTGAATCCGAAAAAACTACGTGAGGTCGCAGAAGCGATGGGTATCAATCTTTACTACGATCCGCAAGGTTGGGTAGGACTCTCGACCGATGAGACGATGACTCTGGACGATATGAACGACCTGATTGAGTTGTTCGCAACCGTTAGCGGTAATATGCCTTGCTACGAAGAGTCGGACGAGGCTTTTGAGGGCTTATGGGCTATTGACGAGAGCCGTGTGCGTGAAGTCGATTATATGCAGGCCGAGGTTTTCCAACTCTATCATACAGAGACCGAACTGATGCGCTATCTCAAGCGTCTCGACCGCAAGGATATCAGTCTGGCAACCAGTATGATTCCTTTAGGCTCTTGCACGATGAAACTAAATCCGGCTGCGGCGATGATTCCTGTTACGCTCTCCGGCTTGATGGCCATCCATCCGATGGCACCGCAGAGCCAGGTTCTCGGCTATCAGACTATCTTGGACGAACTGCAAGACCAACTCTGTGCAATCACCGGTTTTGCCGCATGTACGTTGCAACCGACCTCCGGTGCTGCTGGCGAATATACGGGCTTAGTGGTTATTCGAGAGTATCTGCGCCGTTTGGGCCAGAGCCAACGCAATGTGCTGCTAATTCCTGCTTCTGCCCATGGTACCAATCCTGCTTCGTGTGTACAGGCAGGTTTCGTGCCTTGTGTAGTCCGTTGCGATGAACAAGGCAATACGGATTTGGCTGACTGGCGTCAGAAAGCAGAGGAGAACCGAGAGGTGTTGGCCGGATGTATGATCACTTACCCTTCTACGCACGGTATCTTCGAACAAGCCATACGTGAAATGGTCGATACCATTCACGCTAATGGTGGTTACGTTTATATGGACGGCGCTAATATGAATGCACAGATAGGTTGGACCAATCCTGCCTTTATCGGTGCAGACGTATGTCACCTGAATCTGCATAAGTCGTTTGCTTCGCCTCACGGCGGCGGTGGCCCTGGTGCGGGCGCAGTCTGCTGTACCGAGGCCATGGCCGACTGTCTGCCTACCGAAGATCTCAACCGCGTCAGTGCGGCGCTCTACGGTAATGCCAATATGGCGCTTATCTCATGGGGATATATAGCTATGCTCGGCGCAGAAGGATTGCGTCATGCTACGGCTGCGGCTATCCTGTCCGCCAACTATATGGCCAAGCGTCTGAAAGATGCGTATGGTATTGTCTATACGGGCAAGAACGGTCGGGTAGGTCACGAACTGATTCTCGACTGCCGCCAGTTCCACGCCATCGGCATCACCGAGGCTGATATAGCCAAACGTCTGATGGATTATGGTTATCACGCACCTACGCTCTCATTCCCTGTACACGGCACACTGATGGTAGAGCCTACCGAGAGTGAATCACTGGTAGAGATTGACCGTTTTTGCGATGTGCTGCTCCAGATTCGTCAGGAGATAGCTGATATCGAGTCCGGCAAGGCCGACAAAGAGGATAATGTGCTGCTCAATGCACCGCACCCGGAGTATGAGGTGGTGGCAGACGAGTGGACTCATCCGTATTCCCGCCGTCAGGCGGCTTATCCGACAGAGTGGGTAGAGCAGACTAAATTCTGGTGTCCCGTAGGTCGTGTGGATAATGGGTTCGGCGATCGTAATCTGGTAGCTAAGTTTGCATGATGAAAAAGAATCAGAAACTGCGCGAGCAACTGAGGCAATACAAACGCACATTGCCCTTCATCACCATCAAGGAATTGCTGATGATTGTACTGTGTACTATTCCTTATGCACTGGTAGTCAACCAACTACTGGTGCCGCACGCTATTGTCGGCGGAGGAGTAACGGGTCTGTGTGAGATTATCTATTTCGCAACCAATACGTATGTGCCTATCTGGGTAAGTACCGCTATTCTCAATGTGGTGTTGCTCTTGGTCGCTGCGTTCACTGTCGGGTGGCGTTATGCGCTCCGAACGGTCTGGGGCGTTTTGTGGCTGACTGTATGGTTTAAGTTGATACCTATCGCACCCGTGCCGCTGCTGACCGATTCGTTCATGGCAGTAGTTATCGGCGGTCTGTTCACCGGTTGCTTCTTGGGTATATGTTTTCTTAATAACGGCTCTACAGGAGGAACCGATATCGTGGCGATGATTGTCAACAAGTACCACCATCTGCCGATGGGCCGTGTGTTGCTCTTGTCCGACCTGCTGATAATTTCGTCCGCATTCTTCCTGCCTACTATCCAGGCTGCAGGCACACAAGGCGCTATCGAGAAGATTTTGTTTGGTCTTACCTATACTTTTATGAGCTCGACCGCTGTTGATTGGGTCATGAATCGTATGCGTCAGTCGGTTCAGTTCATGATCTTCACCCAGAAACCCGATGAGATAGCTGAGGCTATCATTACCCAAGCTCATCGTGGCTGTACGTTCCTTGAGGCGCAAGGCGGTTTCAACAAACAACCGATGAAGGTGGTTACTACTATCGCCCGTTCGTATGAATCGGCTACTATCTTCCGTCTTGTACGAGCTATCGATCCCAATGCGTTCGTTAGCCAGAGTCAAGTTCGTGGTGTCTTCGGTCAGGGCTTCGATCCGATGGCCAACGGCAAATAAATATTTTATATTTATATTTAATATTTGACATTGCACATTTGAAATTTTAAATCCCCCTCACCCCTCACCCCTCACCCCTAACCCCTAACCGCTAACCCATGCTCTCCTATCGCTCTTTTGTCAATCCTCACATCGCGCCTCAGACTTTTACTGTGCGCACCATATTCGAGTATCTGGTTATTATCTTCGGTATTTTCCCGATGGCGCTGATGGTCAATTGGGTTTTGCTGCCTCACGCGGTGGTCGGAGGTGGTCTGACCGGTATTTGTTCTATTATTTATTATGTTACCGGTGGTGCCTTTCCTTCTCTCTTTCCTGAGTACGGTGGCGCGATACCTGTTTGGCTGACTACATTCGTCTTCAATGCCATTCTGCTCTTCATCGCCGGCTTCACTGTCGGTTGGCGTTTCTGTATCCGCACTATGGTTGGCGTAGCGGCTATTACGTTCTGGTATCGCGTTATTCCTATCTTGCCCGAACCGATTATAGCTGATCCGTGGCTGGGCGCCATCATCGGCGGTTTTGTCTTTGGTTTGAGTTTGGGTGCCGTTATTGCTTGCAACGGTTCGTCCGGAGGAACCGATATTCTGGCGATGATCATCAACCACTATCGCAATATCTCCATGGGTAATATCATGTTGCTCTGTGATATACTGATTATCCTCTCTGCTTTCTTCCTGCCTATACCTGAGCGCATGATGAGTGAAGGAGCAAATCCTCTCTATCTGCAGATCAAGCGTGTGCTGTGCGGTGTGTGTATGACGGTCTCCTATACGGCGGCGGTTGATTTCTTCCTTGCTCGTTTCCGCCAGTCGGTTCATATCTTTATCTATTCTGCCCGCTACGCTGAGATAGCTACTGCTATCAATACTACGGTCAATCGTGGCGTTACGGTTCTCGACGGAACAGGTTGGTATTCGAAGCAACCGGTTAAGGTCATCTCTGTCCTAGCTCGTAAACCCGAAGCTTCGCTTATTCTCGAGTTGGTCCACCAGATCGACCCGAATGCTTTTGTCAGCCAGGCCAATGTGGCGGGTGTCTTTGGCGCAGGATTTGATACCATTAAAAAATAATTCACTACTTTTTTGACGAAAAATTTTGTCAATTCAAAAAAAAGCAGTACTTTTGTCGTCGATTTCGGCTCGCCCAAGTGGATTTGCCCTGCAAATCGAGGCGGTTCGCGAAATCTCCTCTCCGATTAAAACATCGTTTCTCTAGCGTTTTAATCGGCCTTTATTAGCCAAATCGAAATGCTAGCGAAGCGATATTTCGATTTGAGAGCGGAGGCCACGAGGACTTCAATGCCGCTTAGCGGCAGTCCGTGTCTGAGTGCGCCGAACGCGAGGGAAAGTTGTCTGAGTGGTCGAAAGAGCCGCACTCGAAATGCGGTGTACGCATTACGTCGTACCGGGGGTTCGAATCCCTCACTTTCCGCAAACAAAACATGAGACCTGTCTGTCCAAGTTTACTTGAGCAAGCAGGTCTTTTGTTTTGGTTG